>JACRJZ010000063.1 GCA_016219875.1 Verrucomicrobiota bacterium
GCGCGCCTGGGAGGTTTTCTGGCGCGCAAGCAGGACGGGCTGCCCGGCTGGCAAACGATCTGGCGCGGCTGGCAGCGTCTGATGTGGATGAGTGAAGGCGTCCAGCTAATGGGAGACTGAAAAGATGTGGGTAATGACAAGTGCTTCCAGCCTGCCTCCATCTTTTGCGAAGGCCGTCCGGTGGAAACGCATGGCGGCCTGTGTTGCTTTGCAGTAAGAACACTGCGGTTCGCGCCAAGCTTCTTGCCAGCTTACCCTTGATCCCACCCCAAGCATTCGGCATTCTCTGGTTCCGTGATCCGCAGCTTCAGATGCAGCGAAACCGAACGGGTGTGGCGCGGCGAGTTTTCCCGAAGACTTCCGCACGACATCCAAGCCATCGCGCTGCGGAAGCTTCGTCATCTGAACAATGCCGCTGACCTGAACGACCTGCGCAGCCCGCCCGGCAACCGCTTGGAAGCTTTGAGGGGAAACCGTGCTGGCCAGCATAGCATCCGCATCAACGACCAGTGGCGCATCTGCTTCCGGTGGAATGAAGGCGGCGCTGACAATGTTGAGATTGTGGACTACCATTGAACCATGCAAACCGAGCTGATTCCAAATCCGCACGCCGGAGAGACACTCCGGGAAGATTTCATGAAGCCGCTGCGCTTGAGCCAAAGCGAGCTCGCCGGACACCTTGGCGTATCCGAAACGGCGCTCGCCGACCTTGTCCGCGGGAAGCGCAGTCTCACGCCCGCGATGGCCCTGCGTCTCAGCCGCTACTTCGGGAACAGCGCGGAGTTCTGGCTGGGGCTGCAACGCGACTACGACCTGATGGAGGCCCGCCGCAAACTGGAGGATCGGATCGCCCTGCGTGTGCAACCGCGTGAGTTGGTGCCAGCGTGAGGGCCTTCCGCGCCTACGACCCCTGCTTCGGCTGCGCCACGCACAGTCTGCCCGGTCTTCTTCCGCTGTCCGTGAAAATCTTCGGTGCCCTTTTCCTTTATCGGGAGTTGTGGCCAGATTGAATCAGGAAGGCCCTATTTGCGGGGCCTGATCGACCGTTTCGGGGCGGGCGAATACGCGCCGATCTCTCCGCAGCCCTTGGAGAACTTCACTTCAATGTGCCCATTCCACCACCCAGCGGATCCTTTCTTGGGACAGCGGTGAAGAAACCAGGGGCTTGCTTTCGATGATTTGACCTCAGGCACCAGCCTCTCGGGCAACTGGGTACAGAGAAACCTGACCGCAGGGAGAACTTTCCGTATGGCAGCGGTAACGTCCTCGCGAGGCAGATCAAACCGGCTGTGATGAACCGAGAAAATTACCGTTTCCGGGAAAACACATTTCGCCATCCTCTCGGCAAACGGACCTGGTTCCGAGTCTCCCGGACGCCCACCGTGGTGAGGAAAGACCAGCACCTGAGCCTTGGCGGACATCTTTTCCTCGGCCCAATAATCAAGACACTCGACTCCCACGTCTCCACCCAACAAGACTACAGGCTCGCGGTCGTGGCTCAGACGAATTGCCGCGCTCAACGAGTTGGAAGTAGTCTGTTTCCCGCCAAAACCGCGACCACCGACTCCGGTTACGAATTCCTCCGGAGAAGGATACAGCACTTCGATGTTCACCTCTCCGCTGTCCAATTTGCCGCTGAGCGTTGTCGTCAACGCTGAGTGAGCTTCAGTGTGCCGCTTGCGACGCGCGTCGCGGACTGCAAGTTGGAATTGCTGGTGGGAGTCCGTGTCCTTTGTTGGGTCGCTGTTGTAGTAAACTCGCTTGACCAAAACCTCTGCCGACAGAAGCAACGTGGCCGCGTTGCCAATGTGGTCATCATCCGCGTGGGAAAGAATCAGTGATTCAATTTCCTTGATACCGGTTTCCCGGAGAAACTCCAGAAGTGCCGGCCCCTTCTTGCCAGAGTCAAAGACAACGACACCATTCGTGTCCTGCAAAACCGCAGCGTTACCGTGGCCGACATCAACGACCACCAAACTGGGTGTGGATAGCTTTGATGTCATCTGGATGTGGAAGTTCAAAGTTCTCGAAAAACAGGTCGTCAGCCGAGCTGGCGCCTGTGTTGACCGATGCGAAAAGGAATGCGCCTACAGCGATTTTCTCTTGCAGGGAGACTGGCACCATCGAGAGAGGAAAGCCTGCCAACTCAGTTGTGCTCCATTGAGTGATACGCACCCGGACCACCGTTTCTGAGCCGCGAGGGATGAGTTCTTTGACCGTCAGCACCGCACGGCAACCGCGTCGTTCCATTGGAACAATCGCTTCCAATACTTCTTTCCGGCAGCGTTCACAGGCGTCGCGAAGCAATTGCGGAGTAATCTTGGTGCTCGGAATCAAGCTGGGAATCCAGCGCCGCCACTTGCGAATGGACGTGTCAGCGTACGTTTGCTGATACCCGGTTGTAAGGACCGCAGCAGGCATTCGCGCCTTGTTGCAGCCTGCGACTGCTTCGGCACCTTGGAATGATGCGTAGTGACCTTCGCTCAAACGGTGATCACACAAAGCGTATCGGGCTCCGCATTTCTTCGCCACCGCGAGCAGTTGGCCGATGCTTCGTAAAGGTCCAAGAACTGGCTCGGCCCGATACCCAGCCGAGCGAGCAAGCAGCGTGTAGTTGCTGCGACTTTGGGCGTCGTCATCGACTATCAAGATGGTTTCACCTGCGCTTGGCATAAATCCGCATTTCAGTCCTTGGCAGCGAATTCGACATTGAATTGCGCTCCTCCCAGTTCCCCATGTGCCTCGGCGGAAATGCTCCCTCCGATGTCGCCGACCGCATCACGAACGATGGTAAGTCCCAATCCCGTCCCCTCGGCGGTGGTTGTCTTGCCTGGCAACCACATGTCGTCCACCGAAATCCCGACAATGCCGGGACCATTGTCGAACACAGCCACCTGGACGCGATCGGCAATTCGACGTGTCCGGAACACGATCCGCCTGGTATCGCTGCCTTTCGCGCTGCTTTCGTTTCCTTCCACCATCTGTCGGGCAAACGCCTGAAGGCTGTTGTTAATCAAGTTGGTGAACACCGCCTCATACGTCGCTCGACTTCCCCAAACGGTTACCGGTTGCTTAGTGAATTCGCAGTCGATTTTCACGTGGCGCAAATCAAGGAATGGCTTCAACAACTCTGTAACTCCAGTGATGTGATCATGGATAGACCTTCGCTCCCGGCGGCGCTTCTCGTGTTGCAAGAGTTTCAAAGTCACCTGGGCGAAAGCAAGCAGCGCATCTGCGGCATGGCGAACCTGCTGAACTGCTTCACGACTCATCTCCGGGAATGAAGCCTGCTTGGGATTGCCAAGGAGGTGATCCAAGATGCTGGCAGACCGCAGAATGATGCTCAGAGGCTGGTTGGTCTGGTGTGCAAAGGCGGCGGCAGTGGTGCCGATAGTGCCAAGAGTGTGGTAAAGTTGTCGCTCATCCATCAGCCAAGAAACCTCAGCTTCCTGGGCTTCCTTTTGGGCTGTGAGAGCCTTCTCGACGGATTCACCCAACTCCTTGGGCAATTTCCTGACGACCTCTGCTAGCTTGGCTTCTGCTTCGGACTTCTTCTTTTCTGTATCCTGCCGTTCTGAGCGCCTGCGTTTTTCCCGTTGCTGGAGACGCTGGTCGGCCATCCATTCCAGTGCATCGCTCGCAAACTGCCATAACTCACGGAAGGCTTCGTTTTCGACGAAGCCGAGACGATCTGTCTTTTGTTGAAGCAGGGCCTTGGGATCTTCGATGCAGACCCGCCCGACTGAATTGTTGGTGCTCGGCCTGACTTCGGGACTTCTCACCCGCCGCAAATTCATGTCGAGCCAGTCATTGTTGGCATCACCGTAGGGAGCGACACGGACGCCTCGATAGTAGAAATGAACTCCGCCGAATTCCTTCAACCACTTCTTGGCCTCAGGAAGCTTGACATTCCGGGTGGAGAAGCGCCGTCCCTCAAGCAAAAACTCCCACAAGTCGAAGCTCAATGGAGGGGTGTTGTAAGCTGGCCTCTCGTCATCTTTTCGGAGTTCCCGGTGGTCCGCCTTGAAGAGAATGTCTCCTGAAGCGTTAAGCACTTCTGCACTGCCGCGTCCCGACGAGTCGACCTTCGCACTAAGGCGGTAATCACAATCGGCAAAGAAACCATCGCCGGCTCGCTTCACGATGTCAGCGTATTCTTCTGTTTCCAGGCTGGGCTTGAAACCAAGAGGGCTGCCGAACGGATCAGCCAAAAGAAGTAAGGATCTTGCCAATCGCTTCACATCCTCTGGTCGCCAAGCAAAAGTCACTTCTTCGATGAGAACCTCCGTACCCTTGCCTGCTCCGGAGGGCCGTCTTTGCTCCTGCACTTCCAACTGAATTTCCTCGACCAAC
The DNA here is from genome assembly GCA_016219875.1 of Verrucomicrobiota bacterium. Classification (GTDB taxonomy): domain Bacteria; phylum Verrucomicrobiota; class Verrucomicrobiia; order Limisphaerales; family JACRJZ01; genus JACRJZ01. Next base: position 4,354 of record JACRJZ010000063.1, read on the forward strand.
TGAGCTGTATCGAATTCCTTCCAGTCGAGTTTGACATGATACTCGACCGAGGGCTGTGCTTTGGGCCGGCTGATGAGAGTCGCCCGCCTTCCGAGGCGCAACGCCCCGAGCCTTCCAAGCCCCTTGCTGCCTACCAGCAACCGCCCACCTGGACTACGTTTGGCAGCAGCCTTTGCTGATTCGCCGACGACCAGCCAGCCATCCCGAATTTCGTTCGGCGACATGCCATCTCCATCGTCCACGACTCGAACGGTGCCACCTGATAAATGTGCTTCTTGAAGAAAAACCCGACAAGTCTTCGCGTCCGCGTCGTACGCGTTCTTCACCAATTCCAAAATCCCTTGGTCTGGGTTTGGATTCAGTTCTTCGCCGAGTAGTCGAAGGATCGCCGTTGAGAATCGTAGTTTCTCCGCGCTCACATGATTTCCTCCCAAATCGGCAACTCGCGGAGCACAGATACAGTCAGATGCCGGCAACGGATGCGCTTGTCCAACCAGTCGCGGGTGCGTTGGTTCTTGAGGTTTTGCAGAACGAACTCGCAACACTTCACGGTTCCGTCGTGCGGCTTCAGAACCAGCAAGTGGTTCTCTACCGCTACGAATTCGTTGCCGGTAACGATTGTGCCGATGGCGCGTTGGCCATCACTGGGACTGGACGTGCGCCGGACAGCAACGAAAGGCGGCATGACCCTGGTGCCGCTGAAACGGCGGCGCGGTTGAGCGTGATGGACGCTCTCCCACGGTGGCAGGTCGCCCACCGCAATAAATGGCACCCAAGGGCCGGTGTGCAGATCGCGATGCGGGACGACAGCGCCAACGCTCACATCAAACAGCTTCTCGACAGCCATCTTCGTGGGCGAACCGGCAGAGGGCCACCATGAAACTGAGCCTTTCCTGCCAGCGGAGACGACACCTTCAAGGATGAAAACGTCCACGTCTGCGAATTCGTCAAACCTGCCGTAGGGTTCAACACGCACCACCTGAAGCTTCTGCTCGACCAATTCCCGCCAGTGGCCATAGCGGCTTCCGGTGCGGAGGACATCAGGCAAGATCGCGACGATCCGCGACGATGGAGCCGCTTGCTTGAGACATGCTTCAAACAGCACCGCCGCCAGCGAAACCTTGCCTGACGCCCAGGAGCATTTGTCGGCGGCTTGGACCATCCCAAATGGCGGGTTCATCACCAATGTGAAGCGCGGAGGCTTTTCGCTCGCGGTCCGCGCATCGCCTTCCTGCAGGTTCGGAAACAAGTGGTCTGCATTTGGCGGTTTGCCGCCGCGCAACCGCGCTCCTTTGGCGATGGCTTTCAAGATCAATCGCCGCTTGGCCACCGCGATGAACTCTGGCTCAAGATCGCGGCCTCGGAGGAGCGTTTCCCATCGGCCAAGAGTCGCAATCAAATCCACCGTGGCGGACAGGGCATCGGACCAGCGCAGCAGCAAGTCTCCGGCACCGCAGGTCGGATCATAGACTGGTTCGTCCAGGAGATTGGCCCTTGTTGCAAGCGGCCCAATGGCTTTGCCAGCAAGTTCCTGTCCAGTGAAGTACGCGCCAGTTTTCCAGATCGCGAGCGGTTTGGCGAGTTCGCGAAGCACATTCGCCGCCTGGCCATTCAGGGAGCTTTCCACCTCCGTCCGGTGCGAGCGAATCCGATTGCCCCACTCGATTTTGTCGAGCAGTACATCAAGTTGGTCCGCGTATTTCTGATAGACCTTCATCTGGCCGGATACTTGAGCGGATGATGCTCTTCATCGTTATTTCACGTCAAGTTCGCTGGCAGGGCCTTTCCGGCTGGCAGGGCCTTTCTGGCGTTACTCGGCTGCAGTCTTGAAGACTTTGGCGTGGTGTCGCACAGTTCTGCTGTTCAGGACTGCAACAGCAAGGAAGTCTGAACATTTGACACGTAGCAATACCGCGACTACGTGGCCGAACACGTCGAGCCGTGGAGCTTGTTCACCTTCCTCAAGAGCCGCGGCTGGAAAGGCATTGTGGAAGGCTCCGACTCCAGCAACTACAGCGTCGGCCCGCTCGCCCGCCTCAATGCCGCCGCCGGCATGGACACGCCCAAGGCCCAAGCCGCCTACACCCAGATGTGCATCGCGATGGCGAACATGGTGGTGGCCACCGGCAACAACACCGCCCGCATCGCCATGAGCGTCGAGCGCGCCGCCAAGGGCCTGATCAAAGGCGGCAACGTGACCGAAGGCTTGCTCAACAAAGTCGAGATGGCCTTCCGCGCCTACGACCCCTGCCTCGGCTGCGCCACGCACTCGCTCCCCGGCCACCTCCCGCTCTCCGTGAAGATCTTCGGCCCGAATCGGCAACTCGTGCAGGAGTTGAAGCGGGGCTGAACACGTGGGGCAGCGATTCCAGCCTGACTCCGTCATTTGCGCCAGCCCCACTTCTCTTCGCCCAGAGAATCCGTGCCGTCGCCGTGGCCCGTGGTAGGGTTTTCGCAGTATGACAGCGCGAATTGCAGTTGATCCGCGGATTCATTTCGGCAAGCCGTGTGTGGCGGGCACGCGAATTCCCGTGCAGAACGTCCTTGAACTGGTCCGCGATGGTAATTCGTTCGATCAGATCAGGGTGGACTACTATCCCGACCTGACCGTGGAGGACATCCAAGTCTGCATCCAATACGCGATGGACCTGGCGGCCATGGAGGACGTTCACCTGAGCCCCGTGCCGGCATGAGGTTCCTGCTCGACCAGGACGTCTATGCCGTCACGGCTCAGTTGCTGGTTTCCTCGGGCCATGACGTGACCTGCGCCGCCGAACTCGGCCTGCTTGAACCGCTGCAAGTCAAACTCTGCGAGTCCTCCGGCAGAGCCGGAGGCTTACCCTTTGAGTCAGCGACCACCGGCAAAGCCGGTGGCTTGAAAAGGTGAACCGCTCAAAGCGGATTGGAACTGGAGCCGGTCAAACCAGCTCTTGCCCCCGGAACATCTCAAGCTGGTCCAGGCGCTGGTCCTCCTTCTCTTGTTCTTGGATCTACTTTCGCACCGCCGCTTCGTCTTTGCCCACCGTCGAAACCAGATACCCTTTGGCTCAAAAGTGCTGGCCGACAAAGTTGCGCCGTTTGCCCACATACACGCGGGCGATGTGGATCGCACTCTTCCCTTCGATGAATCCCATCACTGCCGCTCTGGCTGGCGGACGGGGCGTCCAAAATGACGAGAGAAATCTCGCCAGATACTTCCCATCATGGAAAAACTCCCCCGATGAACGCCGGAAGTTTGGTGGAAAGGTCGCTCAATGCGAAGAGACTCTTGCAGGTCATCCTGCCGCTTTTCCTCGGCTCGGTCATTGCCTACTTGGATCGCGTGAACCTGGCCTACGCGGCCCTGACCATGAACAAGGATCTGGGCTTCACCGCTTCGGTCTTCGGTCTGGGGGCGGGCATCTTCTTCGCCGGGTACGTGCTCTTCGAGATTCCGGGGGCGCTGATCGCGGAACGCTGGAGCGCGCGGATTTGGCTGGCGCGGATCATGGTGTCGTGGGGCCTCATCTCCTGGCTGATGGCGTATGTCCGGACGGAATGGCAGTTCTACGCGCTGCGGTTTCTCCTGGGCGCCGCCGAGGCCAGCTTTTATCCAGTGGCCTACGCCAGCGTGATCCCGCGCTGGTTCACGGCCGCAGAACGGCCCCGCGCCCTGGCCCTGATGCTCACTTCCTTGCCGGTGTCGGCGATCCTTGGCTCGCCGCTGGCGGGCTGGCTGCTGACCGTGAATGTCTTTGGCCTGAAGGGCTGGCAGACCTTGTTTGTGCTGGAGGCCATCCCGGCGCTGCTGTTCGGACTCGTCATCGCGGTTTGGCTCAAGGACTGGCCCAAAGACGCTCCGTGGCTTTCAGACAGCGAATCCCGGCACCTCTCGGAGGCTTACGAACGGGAAGTGGCGGCGAAGCGGGCGCGCCGTCAGTTCACCGTCTGGCAGGCACTCCGCGACCGAGAAGTCCTGAAGCTCTGCCTGATCTACTTTCTCTGGATCACCGGATTCTGGGGCTACAACTACTGGATGCCGACGGTGCTCCAGGAAACGTCCGGTTGGTCGAGCTGGCGCGTGGGCTGGATGGTGGTGATCCCGATGAGTCTGGCGCTCGGAGGGATGGTATTCATCGGGTACTCCTCCGCTCGGACGGGAGAGAAACGCTGGCACGGGGCCATTCCGCTGTTCCTCGCCGCCCTCGGCATGGGGCTGGGCCCATTCATCAAGGATCCGTTCGGGAGCTTCGCCTGCGTTTGTCTGGCGGGGATCGGTGTCTATGGCGCGTTCGGCGTGTGGTGGTCTTACCCGACGACGTTTCTGTCCGGCGCGGCGGCGGCGGGAGCCATCGGCCTGATCAACTCGTTTGGCAACGTCGGCGGCTTTCTGGGGCCGTACTTCACCGGAGTGATAAAAGACCTGACTGGCTCGGTTCGCAGCGCCTACGTCTTGCTCGCCATTTCACTGCTCGCCGCGGGACTTCTGATGGTGACGTTGCGGAAAACACCCGCGGCGGGTGGACCCGCGATGCAAACCGGAGCCGGTGCGGGTTGAAGGTTGAAAACCGAAGCCACCGTCCGCCGTGGGCCTTGGCAGTTCATCTGGGTAGTTGGACCACGAACGTGGCGCCGGCACCCGGTTGGCTCGACACCTCGATCGTGCCACCATGCGCGTCCACGATGGCCTTGCAGATGGCCAGCCCCAGGCCACTGCGTTCGTCGGCGCGGGCGCGCGATTTGTCGGCGCGATAAAATCGCTCAAAGACGTGGGGCAGATCGTCCGCGGAAATGCCTGGCCCAGTGTCGGCCACGGTGACCACGGCGAAACCCTGCTGGGCGCGGGTCGCGACCTGCACTTCGCCGTGGTCCTTGTTGTGGTGAACGGCATTGGCGAGAAGATTGGTCAGGACTTGGTCGAGCCGGTCGGCATCGCCGAGGATTTCGACGAGGGCAAGGTCGCAATGAATCTGGACGCCGCGCGCGCGGGCCAGCGGGCCGATCAGTTCGACGCAGGCGCGGGCGTGTTCCGCGAGATCGACGGGCCGGCGCTCGATGGGTTCCTGGCCGGCATCGTAGCGGGCCAGTTCCAGCAGCGATTGCGTCAGCCGCCGCATCTGCTGGGCGGTTTCCAGGCAACCTTCCACCGTGCCGCGGTATTCGGCCGCGCTGCGTTCGCGGGCCAGCGCGGTTTGGGCTTCGGAGATGAGGACGGCAATCGGCGTGCGCAGTTCGTGGGAGGCGTCGGCGGTGAATTGCTTCTGCTGGGCAAAGGCGGCTTCGAGCCGGGCGAAGGTGGAGTTCAGCACGCCGGCCAATCGGCCCAATTCGTTGTCCGTGTCGGTGACGTTGATGCGTTCCGAGAGGTTGCCGGCGGAAATCCGGCTGGCGGCGGCGCTGATCTCCTCCACCGGGCGCAAGGCGCGGCTGGCCAGCAGCCATCCCCCGCCGCACCCGAGGGCCAGCACCGCGCCGCCAACGGCAGCCAGCAGCCAAGCATAGCGCCGCAGGGCCTGCACATCGGCCGCGATGGACCGGCCAGCCAACACGCAATCCCCGATCTCGGTGAACTGAAAGGCCTCGCGGTTCGCGTCCCGCATCCGCGTGTGGACGCGCGTGTCGGCTTCCTCGCGAGCCGGAAGTGGCAGACCAGCGGGAGCATTGGTCGAATGTCTCAGGAGCGTGCCGCCGCGCGACCAGATCGCGAAGTAGAAGTCGTTCGTCTCCGTCTGGTCGAACAGGCTGAACGTCCGCGCGGAAAGGCGAATTTCACGAGACTCCCAAAGATCATCCGGCCAACCGCGGAGCATTTTGGAATCGCGGCCAGGGCGTCGCGGCGGACGGGAACCTGGACCTGGCCCCCCATCGGGCGGGTGATGTCCAGGAGGCTCGCCAAAGCCGAAGGCGTCCGCGTTGGTCGTGCGCTCCAGATCGAAAGGCGGGCGTCCCGGCGGCAGGCCGAAGGGCGGAAGCCGGCGGACATCACCCCCCAGGGCCGCCACCCGCCGCTCCAACTCTTCGTCGATCTGGCTGAATTGATTGGTGCGGTGCAGTTGGTAGGCAGTGATGCCGAACCCGCTCAAAATGCAGGCCAGCAAGAAGGCCAGCCACAACTGCATCCGCCATCGTATGGACTTGGTGAACATGGCCGCGGCTCAGGATTCGATGCAGTAGCCCTGCCCGCGCCGGGTCGCGATCAACTCGGCACCCAGCTTCTTGCGGATGCTGAAGACATGCACATCGACCAAGTTCGACAGCGTGTCGTCGCTCTCGTCGAAGAGATGCTCGTAAAGCGCCGTGCGCGTGACGACTTCCCCGCGGTGCAGCGCGAGATATTCAAGGATGGCGTATTCCCGCGCCGTCAACGCGACCGGATGCCCGGCGCGCGTGACCACCCGCGACCGTGTGTCGATGACCACGTCCCGCACTTCGACATTCGACCGGGCCTGGCCGGCGGCACGGCGGATGAGCGCCCGCAGCCGGGCCAACAGCTCGGAGAGATCGAACGGCTTGACCAAGTAATCATCCGCGCCGGTGTCCAGCCCGCGCACACGGTCCCGTGTCGCGTCGCGCGCGGTGAGCATGAGCACGGGGGTCTGCTTTCGTTGGCGGAGCCGATCCAACACTCCCCAGCCGTCCAGCCGCGGCAGCATGATGTCGAGCACGATGGCGTCGTAGTCGTAATTTTCCGCCTTGTAGAGGCCGTCGTCGCCGGCGTCGGCGGTATCGACCGCGTAGCCTTCCTCGCGCAGGGCCTGGGCCAGGCTGCGGAGCAACCGCGGTTCATCTTCCACGAGCAGCACTCTCATCTCTCACGCAGGGCCGTGCCGCCGAAGCGGCCAGTCAAACCGACCACCGCGCCAACGCCGGACGTTGCGGGGCGGACTCTGCCAAATACCGGGTTAAGATTCGATTAAGAAGTCGTAGCGAGGGGGTGGCGTGCCGGGGCTGCCTGAAGCTCGGTCTGGCGTCGCCCGGCGCGCGGCTGGCTCAGCCGCAGCCACGCTCGAAACCCAGCGGCTCAGTCCTCTTCACGAGTCGCCCGGTCGTTCGTGGCCGCGGCGGCTGGGACAGCCGCGCGCCGAAACGAGTTGGAGGCAGTCTTGTCCGGCCGGGCTGTTTCTTGTTGTTGCCTCGCGCCGGACCCCTGCCCAGTATCGCCGCCTCGACACCGATGAAAACTCGACTGTTGCCAACATCCATCGCCGCGCGCGCCACCGCTTTTCTCCTCGCCTTGCTGACCCTCGCGCCCCGCGCGCTCGCCGGTGCGGAACCCGTCAGCGTCTCCGGCATCTATCCGAGCCTGGCCACGTTCAACAACGAGGCCGAGTGCGGCACGGGCGCGGTCGTGCCGTGGGCCGACCGGCTTTGGGTCATCAGCTACGGGCCGCACCTGCCGTTCGGCTCCTCGGACAAGCTCTACGAAATCACGCCGGACTTGCGGCAGATCATCCGGCCGGAAAGCGTCGGCGGCACGCCCGCCAACCGCATGATCCATCGCGAGTCGAAACAGCTCCTCATCGGCCCCTACTTCATCGACGAGCAGCGTCGCGTGCGCGTCGTTCCGCCGGCGAAGATGCCCGGCCGCCACACCGGCAACGCGCGGCATCTCACCGATCCGGCGAACAAGGTTTATTTCGCGACCATGGAGGAGGGCCTTTACGAAGTCGATGTGCGCACGTTGGAGGTCGTTGGCCGCATCAAGGACGGCAACCAACCGAAGCCCGGCCAGACCGACGAAACCCGTCCGGCGACCCTCGAATCCAAGCTGCCGGGCTATCACGGCAAAGGGCTTAATTCCGGCCAGGGGCGCGTTGTGTATGCGAACAACGGCGAGCACGGCGCGGCGGCCCTGCGCGATCCCGCCATGCCCTCCGGTGCGCTGGGCGAATGGCGCGGCGCGGGCGACTGGCAACTCGTGCGCCGAAACCAATTCTGCGAAGTCTCCGGCCCCGGCGGCATTTTCGGCAACGCGCATCCCGACACGGATCCGCTCTGGAGCATTGGCTGGGACCATCGCTCGCTCCTCCTGATGCTGCTCGACCGCGGCCAGTGGCACCCCTTCCGCCTGCCGAAAGCCTCGCATTGCTACGACGGCGCGCACGGCTGGAACACCGAGTGGCCGCGCATCCGCGACATCGGCCCCGACGGCCAGCCCGATTTGCTCATGACCATGCACGGGATGTTCTGGCGGTTTCCGCAGACGTTCTCGCTGGCGAACTTGGCCGGGATCGCGCCGCGCTCCACTTACCTCAAGGTCGTCGGCGATTTCTGTCGTTGGAACGACCGCGTGGTCCTCGGCTGCGACGACACCGCCAAGAGCGAGTTCCTCAACAAGCGCAAGCTCAAGGGCAACCTCCCCGGGCCGGGCCAGTCGCAATCGAACCTGCGCTTCCTGAAGCCGGAGGAACTTGATCAACTCGGCCCCGCGCTGGGCCGCGGCGCGGTGTGGCTCGACGACGCCGTGAAGGCCGGCGTGCCAAGCGAGCCTTTTCTCTTCGCGGGCTTTGACCGCCGTTCACTCCATCTCGCGCATGACAGTTCGGAGCCGGTGAAGTTTGCGCTCGAAGTCATGAACCTCGGCGTAGCGGCGTCTCGGCAGAGCGCCGCGGCTTCCACTTCTGAAGATCGGCGGCGCTCTGCCGA
>JACRJZ010000059.1 GCA_016219875.1 Verrucomicrobiota bacterium
GCAAGCAGGACGGGCTGCCCGGCTGGCAAACGATCTGGCGCGGCTGGCAGCGTCTGATGTGGATGAGTGAAGGCGTCCAGCTAATGGGAGACTGAAAAGATGTGGGTAATGACAAGGGTTGAAAACCTGCGCTACCCGGTGCGCCGGGTGGGAGCTTGGTGCAGCCTTGTCAGCGCCGCGCCTGTCGCAACACTACGAGCGCCACGCCGGGTGTCTCGAATGTCAGAGGCAGCGAAGCAGCGAGGCCTTCGATCCGGCCCTCGCGGACTTTTTCCAGATCATGCGCCGCGTCCACCATCCGCACTTCAAAGTCACTCGCGCCGTTCCACGGCAGGTTCTTCAGCGTGAGGTGAAGCGGGCTTGGCCCGGACTTGCAGCAGCTTACCAACACCGTGGCTTGGCTCTTGTCCAGGTTGACGCCGGCGCAGATGGCTCTGCGCTCCGATGTTGCCGCGCCTTGCGCCTCGACCCGCACTGGCGCGTCCAGCAAACGGCGAAAAGCGCGAAAGGCGTGGAACGTCTTCTTGGGGACGCCGTGGATGTCGAAGAGGCCGAAGCCCTGGATTTCGCCGGTGTAATAATTGGCGGCGTCGAGCGGCGCATCCTGAAGTAACATCAGCGCCGTGGCTGCAAAGGCCGCGCCCGCCGGCCCGCCCATCTCCGCGTACCACGCCGCGCGCGACGCGCCTTGGCCGTCCTTGAGCATCGGACGCCAGTCATCGCGCGGCAGGTAATTCCACTCATTGAGATGGCTCTCCGTGTTCTTGAAGTCGAAGCTGTCCAGCACCTGGCGGACGGCTTTCGCCCGGCGCGGCAGGTCCCACGGATCGCTCGTGTATCGGTGCCAGGAGAAGAAGTCCAACGGCACCGCGTGCGCGCGGCAGTAGGCCAGGAAGTTCGTCATGAACGGCGCCGGCTGGAAAGCGTCTGGAGCGAAGTGCCCTGTGCCCCCCACCGCCGGCCCGCCGACCTTCACGTCCGGGAAGCGTGCCCGGATCGCTTTGGCCGTGACTTCGAACAGGCGGAAGAACTGCGCGTCGTTGCCGGTCCACATGGAGGGGCGCACGTCCGGCTCGTTCCAGATTTCCCAATACCGGAGGCGATGCCGAAAGCCGCCAGCCCAGCCGTCGTTGTAGTGGCGGATGAGGCCCACGCAGATGGCCGCCCATTTCTCCGGGTCAGGCGGCGGGTTCACACGATATTTGCGCGAGGTGTGCTCGATGCTTTCGCCGAGGCGATACACGATCTGGGAGCCGACGTTGAGGATGGATTGGACGTAGTCGTCCGTTTGGCGAAAGTCGTAGCTCTCTTCGCGGGCCGGGTCGTTGCGGAAGTCCGGGAAGATCGTGTGGATGTCCACCGCCTCGGCGTTAAGCCACACGACGTCGTGCAGCCGGGTCAGTGGCACACCGATCTCGCGGTGATAGGCTGACAGGTCCACGGTCCCGCGATAGCAGAGCGGCCCCAAGTTCACGCCGTGGAGCGGGCGGATGAGGCCGTTGGTCTTCGAGAAATCGACGGTCAACTCTCCACTCTCCGCCGCGGCGAGGCGGCAGAGCAAGAGAGCCAAGACGGTTCCAGACAGACAGAACAGGCGCCAATTGGGCCCGAATTCTTGGCAACGCGCTTGAGGGATGCACCGTTCGGTGAATCGGAGCGCGGATGGCTCGTCCGCGCGACTTGACGTCGGGGCCACGCGGACGAGCCGTCCGCGCTCCGATTCGCCAAGGATTCGGGAATTGGGGTCGGCCCCGGGATGGAATTGGTGGCTTTCGTTCGACATGGTGAATGTAGGTTGCAGGTTGAATCTCAAGTCGCCGGAACAAATCGCTGCGCGGCCCGTGCGAGGAGAAAGAGTCCGATGAACACGAATCCAAACTCGCGTCCCTGGTCCGCCACCGCCAGCCAGTCCACCCACACGATGCCCGCGAGCAGACCCGACACCGCGCGTCCGATGTCAGGCGGCTGCGCCCACCAGAGCGGTCGCAACGAACGGGCTGTCCACGCGGCCAGCACGACCGCCAACAACACCGCGTCTTGCCGGAGCGGCCCGCTGTTGGCGATCAGCGCCAGCACCACGGGCGCGGCCAGCAGGACGGCCCACCAGCGTGAGACGGCTTGTCCGAGGCCCTCGCCGCGTGCCACGAACGAGAGTCCGGCGACGTACAGCGCCAAGACCAGCGCACTCCACATCGCCAGGCCGGACACGCCGGCGTTGGCCGCAGAGGCGGCAACGAGGTAAAGCAGAAAGCGGCACTCCGCCATCAGCGCCGGCGCGAACGCGATGCGCTTGTGGATCGCATCATAGACCACGATGGTCCCGGCCAGCAGCGCGGCGAGCATGACGACGGCTTGGCCAAGAAGGCACAGCGCAAGCAGTCCGGCGCCGAGCAGGCTCCAGCCGCAAAGCCAGACCGTCCTCGCGGCCACCAAGCCCGCCGGGATGGGTCGAGTGCGGCGGTGCGCACGATCAAACTCCTCATCGAAGGCGTCGTTGAGGAACATCCCGCCCAAGTAAAGCAGCGTCGCTCCGGCGCCGAGCAGCGCGAACCGTCCCCACGCGCCGCCACCGCCCAGCAGCCAGGCTGCGAGGCAATTCGACCACACGGTCGGGAGGTTTGACACGCGGCCCAAGACCAGCCACGCCCGGAACTGTTTCGCCCCCGCGCCCATGTCACACCTGCGCACCGAGCGTCAAATTGCCGAAGCCTTGAAAACGGGGAACTGGCATCGCTTCAACGCTCCGTTGTTATCATGCTTCAACGGCCCCGGTTCAGCCGCGTCGCCGCCGGCGTTCGGCCTTTCGCGCGGCCAGAATCTCCGTCAGGCACGCGCTGACCTTCGGAAACTTCTCCGGGTTCAACCACGCGCGCTTCACCCAGAAACCCGCGATGCTCGCTGAATCAATGCGGTCGGCGGCGTCGGCGAACTCGCTGAGCATGTCGCCTTCGCGGCGGTAGAAGCGATGGTCGAGCTTCTGCGGGTCGAGGATCCAATACTCCATCACGTCATGCAGCTCGTAGGACGCGAACTTCTGGCCGGTGTCGCGGTCGGCCGTGCCAGGCGAGAGCGCCTCCAGGACGAACGTCGGCGCGAACGGGGCGTGCGACGGGGCGAGGCGGGTCACTTGCCCCTTGGTGAAAAACGCCAGGTCCGGCAGAAAGGTCTCGCGAGTACTGAGCCGGACGGCAACGGATTCCCGGTGCAAGACTCCGAGGTCCTCGTGTTCGATGTAGGCGGCCAGCAGACGTTCGACGAAGTTGACCAAATCCGCGTGGCGAAGGTTCACGGGTGAGTGCATGACGATTTCTCCGTCGATCAAGTCGGCAAACACGCCCGGTTGCAGCCATGCCAGGAACTCCTCCGAAGTGAAGAGCCGCCGGGCCGAGGGCTTTGGTGGTGCCGCTGCTGTGAGCATGTCGGGAGCTTAGTGGGGTTGACGTCGGCCGGCAAGAGCGCCGTTGGGGGTGCGGGCGGAGCGGTCAGGCCAGCCGAAACTTCGCGCACTGGCTCATGAACTTCGCCGGATTCCAGTAAATCACCTGGTCGATGGCCTCTTCCGTCCAGCCACGCCGGCGCATTTCGAGCGCCGTGTACGGCACGGACAGCGGTATGCTCACGCCCCAGTCGCAGGCGCTGTTCATCCAAAGCCGCTCGGTGCCGTAGACGTCCAGAATGTCGATGGCGCGCGGGCGCGAGCACTTCGATTCGGGATAGAGGGTCATGCCCGCCCAATGGCCAGCGTCGAGCACCATCTTGACTGTGTGCTCCTCGACGTGATCAATGATGACGCGCTCCGGCTTGATCCGCGCATCGGCCTTCAGCACGTCCAGCGTGAGGCGCGTGCCCTTGAGCTTGTCTTCGAGATGCGGGGTGTGAACGAGGATGAGTTGGTTGTGGCGCGCGGCCAGGTCCACGTGCATTTCCAGCACCTTGAGTTCGTTGCGGGAGTTCTTGTTCAGCCCGATTTCGCCGATGCCGAGCACGTTGGGCCGGTCGAGGAACTGCGGGATCAGTCCGACGACTTCCTTCGCCAAGTTCACGTCCTCGGCTTCTTTCGGGTTGATGCACAGCCAGCAGAAATGCGGCAGGCCGAACTTCGCCGCGCGCTTCGGCTCGTAGTCGCTGATCTGGCAAAAGTAGTCGTAGAAGCCCTGGGGCGAACTGCGGTCAAAGCCGGCCCAGAACGCCGGCTCGCAGACCGCGGCGCAACCGGCTGCGGCCATATCGACGTAGTCGTCAGTCACGCGGCTGACCATGTGGGCGTGAGGTTCGATGTAGCGCATGAGGGAGTTGAGAGGAGGCTGAGTTGAGAGTTGAGAGCCGGCCTGCTCAGTCAACGCCCAGAGATCGTCGCAGGCCGCTGAGCATCCGGCTTTGTTCTTCCGCAGCGGCGTAGATCCGCCGGTAGTCGGCTTCGCTTAAGAAGCCTTGGCGTCGCCCGATGACCGATTCGGAAACGACTTCGAACACCGATCCCGTCGCGATCTCCAGGAATCGCGCGTAATCGTTACGGGAATGTCGGGACGATCCTTCTGCGATATTGGAGGAGATTGACACGGCAGCCCGTCGCATCTGGCTGGTCAGACCAAACCGTTCTGAGTCGGGAAAGCCGCGGGTCAGGCTGTAAATGACGTCAGCGAAATCAATCGCCTTCTGCCACACCTCCAGTTTCTCAAAGTTGAACATGGGATTGGCTCTGTGTCTCTCAACTCTCAACTCAACTTCCTCTCAACTCCTCTCCCGGCCACGCCCCGCTGGCTCCTTTTCCTGGCGCCGTGGGGATCGGTTCGGTCGTGGGATCGCTCAGGACCAGCAGCACGTTCTTCGCGCGTCCGGCTCCCGGCCTGCCCAGTTCCGCCGCCGCTTGGAGCAAGGCCGGGTGCCGGAAATCCGCTTCGCCGCCGGCGCGTTCCATGCGATCGAGAAAGGCGGCCAAGTCGATCAACTTCGACCGGGCGTCCAGGAAATAGAGGTCCAGGACCTGCTGCTTTGTCATAGGTTTGTGCGCGATGGGAGTATGAGCGCCTGGTCTGGGCAATGCAACCCCGCCGCACGGCTCTTCGTCGGAATCCGGCGACGCCCAAGCGCGCTTCGCTTTGCAGTCGCCAAAAGGTCCGACCGCGCCGACTATTTCCGTCGTGCAAACCGCGAATTTGATCGGGGCGAGCTTGCTCATCGTGGAAGATGACGCGCTGTTGCGGCGGCAGATTGCTGCCGTGCTGGAGCGCCTCGGCGTGGACGTGACGCTCGCGCCGGACTTGGGTGCGGCGCGGCGGTTGGCTGCCGGCATCGATTTCGATTTCGCCCTGTTGGATCTGAATCTGCCCGACGGCTTGGGTTTGAGCCTGCTGCGCGAGCGCGTTTTTCCCGCCAGCACCGGCGTCGTCATCATGACGGCCAACAGCCACATCGCCAGCGCCGTGGAAGCGTTGCGGCTGGGGGCGCTGGATTACCTGGTCAAGCCGTTCAATCCCGATGAACTGCCGCTGGTCATCGAGCGGGCGCGGCGGGCGCGGCACACGGCCCGGCGCGAGGAGCACGCGCGGGAGGAGACGCACGCGGCGGAGTTTTTCTTCGGCAGCGCGCTCGCCGGGCTGCGGGAGCATTTGGAGAAAATCCTGGCCGCCGACCGCCGCGTGCAAGGCACCCCGCCGCCCGTGCTCATCCAGGGCGAAACCGGGACGGGCAAAACGACCATCGCCCGGTGGATTCATCAGCAGGGGCCGCGCGCCAGTGAGCCGCTGGTGGAAGTCAATTGCTCGGCCCTGCCGGAGACGCTCGCGGAGTCGGAGTTGTTCGGCCACGAACGCGGCGCGTTCACCGATGCGCGGGCCACACGGCTGGGCTTGTTCGAGGCGGCCAGCGACGGAACGCTCTTCCTCGACGAGTTGCCGAGCCTCTCGCCGGCATTGCAGGCCAAGGTGCTGACCGCGATTGAAGACCACCGCATCCGGCGCGTGGGGGGCAACAAACCGATTGCCGTGGACGTGCGTTTGATTGCCGCCGCGAGCCGCGATTTGAAGGAACTCGTGGCCGCCGGCCAGTTCCGCGAGGATTTGTATCACCGGCTGGATTTGTTCCGGCTGCGGCTGCCGCCGTTGCGGGAGCGGGGCGGGGACATCGTGGCGCTGGCGGAGGCGCTGTTGCAGCGGTTGTGCCGGCGGCACCGGCTGCCGGCGCGGGCATTTTCCGAGGCCGGCCGGCGGCGGCTGCTGGCGTACGCTTGGCCGGGCAACGTGCGGGAGTTGGCGCACGAGTTAGAGAGGGCCATCGTGTTCGAGGACGCACCCGTGCTGGAGTTCGCGCATCTTGGCGGCGGGGGCGAGGCAGCGGTGGCGCCGGCCTTCAAGCCCGGAGATTGGTTCAACGCGGAGTTCGTCATTCCCGAAAGAGGTTTCTCCATTGAGGAAGCCATGCTTCGCATCATCCACCACGCCATGAAGCAAGCCGGCGGAAACATGTCCGCGGCCGCGCGCTTGCTGGGGGTGCCACGCGATTATGTGCGCTACCGACTGGAAGGGAAATAGGGACGCGATAACGGCGTTGAACGGGTTGAAGCGTTGAAGCGTTGAAGCGTTGAAGGGTTCAAGCGCTCCTTGCGGCGGAGCACTCATCTCGCTTCAACGCTTCAACGCTTCAACCTTTTTCTCCTCCACCGCGTTCGCTTTGGGAATACTCCCAAACAGAACGATGGTGGCCACCCCGCCGGTTTTGGCACTATTCCCAAAACCGAGCCTGGGGCGGGCTGCGCCCGAACGTCCAAAGCGTCAGATCGCCGTAAATTCCGCGATTTTTTCCAAGCCGGCGAGCTGGCACGGCTCCTGCAAAGGAACCCGCCACACGCGGGAGATGTTCCCGCTAGAATTGAACGAAACAAAACTGACCAGCACGATGAAGACAACCAAAACACTTCTCCTCCTCGCCACCCTCGGAGTCGGCGCCCTGACCGCGGCGGCTCAAATGCCGGGCGGCGGCGGCACGATGGGCGGCACGAACACCATGGGTGGAACAAACACCATGGGCGGCGGGTTCATGACCAACCAGATGGGCGGCATGTGGTGGACCAACACTGCCCGCATGACCAACATGATGGGCTCCGGCACCTGGACCAACATGCACCAAGTGGTTTCCCCGACTCGTATGCAGCATGGGACGATGCCGCAGCGTCCCGGCGGCCAGCACATGACCATGCCCGCCGATATGCAGACCCTCATGCAGCAATTCCAGGCCGACCGCCAGGCGTTCATGGCCAAGCAGAAGACCATGGAAACCCAGATGCAAAGCGCGACCGAACAGCAACGCCAGGCCATGATGTCCCAGATGCAGCAGCAAATGCAGCAGATGAAGGAACAGCACGCCCAGTTGCGCCAGACGATGCAGGAACAGATGCAGCAGATGATGCAGAAGATGCAGGACCAGCAACGCCTCATCCAGCAGGCGGGTCAGTCTGGCGGCATGCGCGGGAGGCCGTAATCCAGCCGGCACTGCCAGCCCTGAACACAGCATCCCCCCACTCACTCCAGGCGGCTAGCCGCCTGGTTTTTGTTCATCTGAATGTCATTCCATCGCAGAGGGAGAAGCGTCCTCGCAGCGCTTCTCCCTTTTTTCGTCCACGGCCCCGGGATGACGCGGGCGGCAGACAAACTCGAACTGCCTCCCGCCCTTTCACTCTGGCACGAGTCCGCCACCCTGCGCGCCGGGGTTGGCTACAAGGACAATGTGACCTTGTCCGCCAGCGAGCCACGCGGCAGCGCCTTCGAGCAAGCGGGACTGGACCTGATGGTCTTCCGGCTGCCGTGGAACGACTGGCAGTTTAGCTTCTTCAGCTCGGCCAACGACGCGCGGTATTTCGACCAAACCATCGGAATCGATACCGAGCAAAACGCCGCCGCTTCCACACAATTCACCTGGTTGCCCGGCAGGAATTGGAAGAGTCTGACCACGCTGCAATACACCTACATGAACCAGGTGCTGGATGTGTTGACCACCTTGCGCGTGGCATCGACGCGCCAGCAGGTGCTCTGGCACGCCGTCACCGCGCGCCAGGGCTGGCGCAAGGATTTCGCGCCGTACTGGATCGAGGCCAGCTTCGGCGCGGGGCGCAACCTGTTGAATTTCCCGCTCGATGATTTCTGGCAGGGCGGCCCGCAGCTCGCGGTGGGCCGAAGTTACGGCTACGGCTCCGAAGTGTCGCTCACCTATCAGGCGCAGCGGAGTTTCTTCGACACTTACAAACAAGCCCAGGTGGACGGCTCGCTCCTTCCGGACACGAGCCTGGAGTTCACCGTGCAGAACGCCGAGATCAACTGGCAGCACCAGTGGGACGCCCGGCGCCGCTGGCGCACCACCACGCGGCTGAGCTTCGAGATGAACCAGGACAACGGGCCAGGTTACTTCGACTACCGCCTTTACCGCCTGACGGAACAGCTTCGCTACAGCAGGGGAACTTGGATGCTAAGCGCGCAGGCTTCCTTGGGACATTACGACTTCCTCCATCGCGCGATTGCCGTCGGCAGCCCGGAAACCACCAGCCGCACCACCGTCCTTCTCAATGTGCGCGGCGAGAAAAAGCTTTCCCAGCACTGGAAAGTCTATGCCACCTATGACCACGAGCACTCGCTCTCGAACTTGGAGTCCGAACGCTACAGCGCCAATGTCGCACTGGCGGGAGTCGAATTCTCGTTCTAGTGTGAAACCGCATCCGACCTGAGATGGAAAAGATTCTCCCCATCGCACAGCAATTGAGCCGGGCCCGCTGGCTGGCGCCGCTGGTCATCGCACTGACGCTGACCACGCTGGCGGCCACGATCTATTTTGGCGCCACGCAGCTCCGTCCCGGCTTGCGCAGCCAGATCGTGAGCCACGATGGCGAAGTGCTCATGGCCGTGGCCCGTGCGGAGCAAAGCCAGGCTCCTGCGGTGGAACTGGACTGGCAACTCCAGAATCCTGCCGGCCAGTTTGCGCTGGCGCTGCGGCTCTCGAATCTCAAGGAAGGTGTCCTCGCCGCGCGGCTCTTTGACGCCCACGGCCAATGTGTCGCCGCCGCGCCGGCTTCCGTTCTGGAGACGGACCTGACACGCGCGGAACTGGCCCAGCTTACGGCACTGCAACCCGTGAGCCGCTTCGAGCCGGCGGCGCGATTGGAGGATTATTTCTTCCTCGCTCCGGCCTCCGCTTCCGCGCGACAGCCGGAGCCGCTGCACTTGGTTCTCCTTCCCTTGCACGCGCCCGGCCAGACCAACCTCCTGGCGGTCGCGCAACTGATCGTCGAAGGCCATACCATCGCACGCGAGTTCACCCGGCTGGACCGGCACCTCTGGCGCCAGGGGCTGGCCGCGTTTGCCCTGAGCGGCAGCGTGCTCGCGCTGGCGCTGGCGTGGGCCTTTCGCTGGCTCGGACAAATCAACCGCCGCCTCCAGGAACAAGCCGCGCATTTGCGCCGCGCCAACCAGGAGTTGGCCCTCGCCGCCAAGGCTTCCGCGCTGGGCAGCGTGACCGCCCACCTCATGCACGGCCTGAGCAGCCCGCTCACCGGCTTGCACAACTACGTCACGAGCCGCGCCCCCGATGACGCCGAGGCGCAGGACGCCTTGCGCAGCACGCAGCGGATGCAGGCGCTCATCGGCGAAACCGTCCGCCTGCTCAGCGAAGAACGCGGCAACCGCCATTACGAACTGCCGCTAGCCGAGTTGGTCGAAGTGCTGGTCGCACGCATCCAACCGCTGGCCCAGGCGGCGGGCGTGGTCTTTGAATCCCGCCTCGATGCTGCGGCCACGCTAGACAGCCGCGATGGCAACCTCCTCACGCTGGTGCTGGAGAACCTGCTCCGCAACGCCATCGAAGCCACGCCGCGCGGAAAAGTCGTCCGGCTCGGCATCGCCGCCGCCAACGGCAACCTGCTGTTCCGCGTGCAAGACCAAGGCCCCGGCCTGCCCGCCACCGTGCGCGAAGAACTATTCCGCCCGTGCCATTCCACCAAAACCGGCGGCCACGGCCTGGGCCTGGCCATCAGCCAGCAGTTGGCGCGGCACATCGGCGCGGAACTGAAACTGGAGCGCAGCAGCGAGGCGGGGTGCGTGTTCACGCTCGGGCTCCCGCTGGAACGGCCCGTGTCAACAGACCCCGCCCACGCCACCGCCGCCTCGACGCGGCAGAATTGAAGAAGTGTCTATGTCTGGTCATCTCCATATCCAAGATTGTCCTGTTGCACGAAACGGGGAGACGGCGAAACGGCGAGACGGCGATGACGGACGCGGTCGCCGTTTCTCCGTTTCTCCGTTTCTTCGTTTCTGGTTGCCTCTGATCGCGCTGGTGCTGATTCACACAAGCCCCAACCTCCCCGCCGTCACCTTCCCGCTGAACTGGCGCTGGTCCAATCCGGCGCCCCATGGCGCGAACATCCTCGACATGACCTACTCCACGAACGGCCTGGCCGTGCAGGTCGGCGAGCGCGGCCAGATTTTCACCAGCACCGACTTCGATCTTTGGATTCCACGCGACAGCCACACCACGCGCTCGTTGCGCGGAGTCGCGTTCTTCGGCGGGCGCCTTGTCGTCACCGCCGAAAGCGGCACCGTCCTGTTCGCCGACGATCCGGCGGAATTCTTTGTCGTGAACCTCGGCACGACGGACTGGTTGGAAAGCGTGGCGGCTTCCACCAATCTGCTGGTGGCCGTGGGCGACAACGCGGCCATTTACACCAGCACCAACGCGGTATCCTGGCAGCGGCGCAGCGTGTCCTTCACCACCTGGCTGCGCAGTGTGGCCTGGGGCGCGCCCGGCTTCGTGACCGTGGGCGAAAATGGCTTCATCGCCAGCAGCGCCAACGGTACGAACTGGACCCAGCGCGCCAGCGGCGTCTCGCAACACCTCAACCGCGTCGCTTGGATCGGCAATCAATTCTGGGCCGTGGGCGACAGCGGCAAAGTCCTCACGAGCGCGACTGGCACCACTTGGTCGCCACAAACTTCCGGCGCGACAAACTCACTTTTCGCCGCCGCCGGCAGAGCCGCGTTGGAGGTCGTCGCCGGCGAGAAGGCCGTGCGCCTGCACGACGGCTTGACGTGGACGAACCAGTTGGGCGCCGGCCAACTTTACCCGCCGCCGCCGTGGAACTATTACGCCTCCGTGTGGGACGGTGGCGGTTTCTGGTTGGGCGGTGCCAGCGGGATGCTCGTGGAAGGCTACAAGACCAACGCCACCAGCCAGACATTCTGGGGCGAAGTCGGCACTTCGGTGCGCGACTGGCTCTGGGCCGTCCTGCGCACGCCGTCCTTTTACCTGGCCGCCGGCGACCGCGCCGTGGTCCTGACCAGCGGCAACGGTGTGGACTGGGACTTGTTGCCGGTTCCCAATTCGGTGACGAACGCGACCTTCCTCGGCGTTGGCGCGACAGCCGGCGACCATTACTTCGTCCTCGGCACCGCTGGTGCGATGCTGCGCAGTACCAATGGCGCGACCTGGGACGCCATTTCCCCGCGCCCGGCCACCAACGACCTGCAAGGTTTCACCTCGCGCGGCAACCTGCTCCTCGCCTCCGGCTCGCGCGGCACCATCCTCACCAGCATCGACGGCACGAACTGGTCCCGCCGCACCACGCCCACCACGACTTTCCTGTCTGGTCTCGAAACCTTTCCCGGCGGCTTCGTCGCTTCGGGCGACAATGGCGCTTTGCTCACCAGCACGAACGGCACGAACTGGAGCGCCGTCAGCACTGGCACCACGAACTGGTTTTACCGCGTGCGCTGGCTCAACGGTGTGCTGCTGGCCGTGGGCGAAAACGGCGCCCTCCGCACCAGCACCAACGGCACGGCCTGGACCCCGCAAACCAGCGGCACGAGCGAATGGCTCACCGACGCCGCATTTGTGGATGGCGCGTGGTTCGCGGTGGGCACCGCTGGCGCCGTGGTGGCCAGCACGAACCTGACGACTTGGACGAACATTGGCACGCTCACCCGGAAGTCACTCTTCGGCATCGCTGCCACCGCCAGCCAACTCGTGGCCGTGGGCGGGGAAGGCGTCATCCTGCGCGCCCAAGTTGTACCCGACCTGACGCCGGTTTCTTTCGTGAGCTACACGCGCAGTTCGAGCCGCAACGTTTTTCTCCTGGGCGGCCGGCCCGACCAGCGCATCCAAATGCTGCGCAGTACGACCCTCACGAACTGGACGCCGGACATCCAACTCGAATTTCTCGACGGCACCGGCACGCTGCTCTTCCTGGAAAACCAGCCGCCGGGCCTGCCTTACGAGTTTTACCGCGCCGTGCTCACACCGTAGCCGGCGGGAGGAAGCCGTCCGAGCACAAACGCTCCGCTCGCTGGCTTGCCCGATCCGCCGGACAGACCGTGAAATGCAGCCGTGCCTCCGCCCTCCGTCCATGCGCCGCCGCGTGGAGAGGAGAAGTTCTTGCGGGATTTTTTGCGGGCTGGTGTATTATATCGCGAAGTTTGAAAACTATGAAAACACCGAAGCTCGTCACCTCGTTGGTGCTGGCCGCCACATTTGCCGCCGCGCCGTTCACCGCGCTGGCCGCTGAGGCCAAGCCCAAGGCCAAACCCTATCCGCTCAAGAACTGCCTCGTCTCGGATGAGAAGCTGGGCGAGATGGGCGACCCCTACGTCTTCACCTACAAGGGCCAGGAGATCAAGCTCTGCTGCAAGAGCTGCTTGAAGGACTTCAACAAGGATCCGAAGAAGTTCCTCAAGAAGATCGAGGACGCCGACAAAGAAAAGAAATAGCCCGCTGGCCTCATGACTGCGGCGAGAACAGCCCTGGTAGTTTTTTTGTGCGCGCTCCTCGCGGGCGCGCCGGCGGTTTTCGCCTCACCGTGCTGCCCTTCTCCCACTGCAAGCCGTCCGTCGTGTTGTTGCCAGCCCAGTTCGACGGCTTGCTCGTGCGGTTGCGAAGTTGGCGCTCCCGAAGCCCCTTCGCAGCCCGCGGCGGCCGCGCCCACGACGGTCTCCGCGCAATCCCTTTTCCCCCTTCTGGCTCGGCCGGCTGCGCTGTGGACGCTCACGCCTGCTGAGGTGGTCTCAGCTCCCGTGTCTCTCGTTCCCCTTTTCTCCCGGACCCTTGGTGCGCCGCTCTATATCCAGCATTGCGCCCAATTGATCTGAGTCTTCCGTCCCCCGCGCTCGAATTGTGTACCCGTGCGTCCGCCGCGGACGCGGTGTCACCTTCTCCGTGCCCCTATGCAACCCCAAGCTCTCATGCAGAAAAACTGTCTCTTGATTCTGATCTGTGTCCTTTCCAGCGCCGTCGCCCGCGCGGACACCAACGCCGGCGTGGCCCTGGGTGCGCTTCCCCTAACGACGGCCCTCATCTCCCAACTGGCCGACGAGATGCGCACGAACCATCCCGCCCTCCGCTCGATGGATGCGCGGACCCGTGCCGCCAGCGCGGGCGCCGCCGCGGTGCGTACCTGGGAAGACCCGATGGTGCGCCTCGGCAGCCAGGTGGCGGAAACCGCCATGCGCGCGGACGAGGGCGACTTGATCTACGGCGTCGAGCAGAAGCTCCCGCTCTTCGGCAAGCCCCAAGCCCTGCGCCGCGCGGCGCAGGCGGAGATCGCTGTGGAACGTGCCGGCACCGCTTACCAGTTTCAACAACTGCGTCGCGAGTTGGCCCAGGCCCTCTTCAAGACCGCGCTCGCGGACCGCGTCGTCCAGGTGGGCGAGCAAGACCGCGGTTGGCTCGAAACCATCGTCGCCGCGACCGACGCCAAATATCGCGTCGGCCAAGCCAGCCTGGCCGAACTCGTGCAAGTGCAGAACGAGTTCGCCAAACGCACCAATCAGTTGCGCACGGACCTGCGCCTCGGCGACAACGCGCGCGCCATTGTGAACCGCCTCCTGAATCGCGATCTCGAATCACCCTGGCCGCGCCTGGAACTGCCGCCGCTGGCCGCCCCGGTCCCGTTCAGCCCTCTTCTTGTGGACTTGGCGTTGCGGCATGAGCCGAAGACGAAAGTGCTGCGTGAGCAGGTCAAGCAGAGTGAGGCGATGGTCGAGGTCGCCCGCCGCCAGCGCTATCCCGACGTGGCCGTGGACCTCGAAGGCCGCAATTACACGGGCCGCGGCGACTTCCGCCAGGGCATGTTCCTCTTGAACGTCTCGCTGCCCTGGGGCAACCGCGGCAAGTATCGCAAAGACATGGAGCGCGAGCAGGAGCGCGCGAGTGCCGCGCGATTCGAGGTCGCCGATCAGGAGCTTTCGGTGCGGCAGGAAGTCCTCCAGCTTACCATCGCCATCGACGCCGCCCGCCGCGAAGCCGTCCTGTATCGCGATGAAATCCTCCCGCGCACGGAGCAGGCCCTGGCCAGCGCCAAGGCCGACTGGGAAACCAGTCGCCGTCCCTTGCGCGACTTGCTCGACGCTTATCGGATGCTGCTTGAAGCCCGCTTGATGTCGGCGCGCGCCGTGGCCGAGCAATGGCAAATGCTCGCCGAACTCGTCCTCTGCTGCGGCCTGGGCGAACTGGACGCGCTCTTCGTCATCGGCGTGATCACCGACGCCGCCACGCCTGCTCCAGTCGTCAACCCGCCTGCGAAATGATCCACCTATGATGCGATTTCAGAAACCCGTAGCGGCGTCTCGGCAGAGCGCCGCCAACTCCCTGTTTTCGCGCGAGAACAGCGGCGCTCTGCCGAGTCGCCGCTACACTATCGAAGTTTTGAAATCGGCTCGCATGAGAACCCGATTCCTGCAAGTCCTCGTCTGCTTGGCACTACTGGCGTTGGGCTTCACCGCCACAAGTTGTCGCAAGGACACCGGCTCCGCGGCCGGCAGCGCGAAGTATCATTGCCCGATGCACCCCACCTACGTCAGCGACCGGCCAGGGGATTGCCCGATCTGCAACATGAAGCTGGTGCCGATCAAGGACGCCAAGGCCGCGCCCGCCGTTTCGGAGCAGAAAAAGCCCAGCGGTGCCAGCGGCGAGTACGCTTGTCCCGACCACCCGGATTTCATCTTCGATCAGCCGGGCGTGTGCGGCATCTGCAACAAGAAGCTGGAACCGATCCACCCCGAGGGCCACGCCGACCACGAAGCCGCGGCGGCGGGCGCAGCCGGGCGGATCGCGGTGGCCCTTTCGCCGGAGAAACAGCAGTTGATTGGGCTGAAGACTTCGGTGGTAGCGAAGCGGGAGTTGGCCGGCGTCGTTCGCGCCAGCGCGGTGCTGGAACACGACGAAACCCGTCAGGCCAAGATCGCACCGCGCTTCGGTGGCTGGGTGCAGAAGCTTTTCGTGAATTTCACCGGCCAGCACGTGGAACAGGGCGAGCCGCTGTTCTCCGTTTACAGTCCGGAATTGGTGGCCGCCGAGAACGAGTATCTGCTGGCCCGCCAGCGTCTGGAGCAGTTGAAGACCAACGCCGCCGGCGCGGACGCCGAGTCCTCCCGCCGGCTGGTCGAGTCTGCGCGCCGTCGGCTCACCCTGTGGGGCGTCGGCGACGAGGAGTTGCGCGTGCTGGAACAGAGCGGCCAGGCCCATGACGAAGTCCTCATGCGCGCGCCGGTGTCCGGGCACGTGCTCGCCAAGACAGCCGTGCAGGGCAAGGCTTTCATGGCGGGGGAGACGCTCTACGAGCTGGGCGCACTGTCCAGCCTCTGGTTGCGCGCGTTGGTGCAGGAGTCCGACTTCCCACGCATCAAGGTGGGCCAGAAGGCGAAGGTCATTTTGCCGTATGCGGCCTACGCCAGCTACGAGAGCAAGGTGGCGTTCCTCTATCCGCACATCGACCCGCAAACGCGCCGCGCCCAAATCCGGCTCGAACTCGAAAACCCGCAGCACCAGTTGCGGCCTGACATGTGGGCCAACGTCGAGATCAGCACGAGCGAAGGCGAGGTGCTCGTCCTGCCGGCCAGCGCGGTGATCGACACGGGCGTGCGCCACGTGGCCTTCGTGCTCCGGGAAGACAACCATCTCGAACCGCGCGAAGTGAAGATCGGCGCGCGAACCGACGATTGGTGGGAGGTGCAAGCCGGGGTGAAGGAAGGGGAGAAAGTGGTGACGCGGGCGCTGTTCCTCGTGGATGCCGAAAGCCAGTTGAAGTCGGCCATCTCGGGAATGACGGGCAATGGCGAACACCAACACTGAAGAAACGCCGCCATGTCCGAACCAACGTCCCATCTCCACGCTCCTTCCCACTCGGAAGGCCTCATCGAGCGCATCATCGACTGGAGCGCGCGGAACAAGTTCATGGTCTTCATGCTCGTCGGCGCGCTCTTGGTGGGCGGGATTTACTGCCTGCGCCACACGCCGCTCGACGCCATCCCGGACCTCAGCGACGTGCAGGTCATCGTCTATACGCAATGGGAAGGCCGCAGCCCGAACTTGGTCGAGGACCAGATCACGTACCCGATCGTCACCAAGCTCATCAGCGCGCCCAACGTCCGCGTCGTGCGCGGCTATTCCTTCTTCGGATTCTCGTTCGTGTACGTCGTGTTCCAGGACGGCACCGACATTTACTGGGCGCGCTCCCGTGTCCTGGAATACATGCAGGGCCTCGCAAACTCCCTGCCGCCCGGCGTCACGCCGACTCTTGGCCCGGACGCGACCGGCGTGGGCTGGGGCTTCCAATACGCGCTGATCGACCGAAGCGGCACCAACGACCTTGCAGACCTGCGCAGCTTCCAGGACTGGCACCTGCGCTACTGGCTCCAAAGTGTCGAAGGCGTGGCTGAAGTCGCGACCTTCGGCGGCTTCGAGAAGCAGTATCAGGTCGAAGTCGATCCGAACAAGCTGCTCGCCTACAACATCCCGATCAGCCGCATCGTCTCCGCCATCCGCTCGGCGAACAACGATGTCGGCGGACGTGAACTGGAGCGTTACGGCACGACCTACTTGATTCGCGGGCAGGGCTACATCAAGTCGCTCGACGACTTGCGCCTCGTGGTCGTGGGCGCGGACGCGAAGGGCACGCCGGTCTTGCTGAAGGACGTCGCGCAAAACATCACGCTCGGCCCAGAGATGCGGCGCGGGGCGGGCGACTTCAACGGCGAGGGCGAAGCCGTCGGAGGCATCGTGGTCGTCCGCTACGGACAAAACGTTCTGCAGGTCATCGACCGCTTGAAGAAGAAGATCGAGGAGGTGAAACCTTCGCTTCCGCCCGGCGTGGAAATCGTGACGACCTACGACCGCTCCGACCTCATCCGCCGCTCCATCAGCACGCTCAAGAAAACCATCATCGAGGAATCCATCATCGTCTCGGTGATCGTGATTGTGTTCCTGCTCGACTTCGGCGGGGCGGCGCGGGCCATCGTCACGCTGCCCATCGCGGTGGCGCTGGCCTTCATCCCGATGTATTTCATGGGCCTCACTGCGAACATCATGTCGCTCGCCGGCATCGCCATCAGCATCGGCGTCTTGTGCGACGAAGCAGTGGTCATGGTGGAAAACGTCCACAAGAAACTCGAACACGCGCCGCCCGGACTGAACCGCCAGCAGCGCCAGGAGATCATCATCGCCGCCTGCAAGCAGCTCGGCAAACCGCTCTTCTTCGCACTGCTCATCATTACGGTGAGCTTCATGCCGGTGTTCACACTGGAAGCGCAGGAGGGCCGCCTCTTCAAGCCGCTCGCCTTCACCAAGACCTTCACGATGGCCTGGGCCGCGTTCCTCAGCATCACCATTGGCCCCGCGCTCATCGTGTTGATGACCGGCGCCAAGGTCATTCCCGAACATAGACATCCCATCAGCCGCTTGTTGCACCGGCTTTACTACCCGTGGGTCAGCGCGCTGATGCGGCGACGCTTGCTCTCCATCGCCATCGCGGTCGTGGCAGTCGGCTCTTCCTTTCCGATCTACCAGAAGCTCGGCTCCGAGTTCATGCCGCCGCTCAACGAAGGCACCATTCTCTACATGCCGACCACGCTGCCCACGGTGTCGATCACCGAGGCGACGCGCCTCATGCAAATCCAGGACCGCATCCTCAAGCAATTCCCGGAGGTGGTCAGCGTCCACGGCAAGGCCGGCAAAAGCGAAACCGCCACCGACCCCGCGCCAATGGAAATGTTCGAGACGGTGGTGCAGTTGAAACCAGAAAAAGACTGGCGCCATGTGCCGAACCCGCGCTGGTATTCGCGCTGGGCGCCGGAGTGGTTGGCGAAGCTGCTCCGCAAGGCCTGGCCCGACGCGCGGCCCCTCTCTTGGGACGAACTCGTCACCGAAATGGACGAGGCGCTCAACATCCCCGGCCAGGTCAACGCCTGGACCATGCCCATCAAGGCGCGCATTGACATGCTTTCCACCGGCATCCGCACGCCCGTCGGCATCAAGATCTTTGGCTCCGACCTCGCCGTCATCAACAAGTTGGGCGAGCACCTGGAAGCGGTGCTGCGCCAAGTGCCCGGCACGCGCAGCGCCTATTCCGAGCGCACCACCGGCGGCCTTTACCTCGACATCATCCCGGATCGCGCCGAGATCGCGCGCTACGGATTGAACGTCGAGGACGTGCTGATGCAGGTCGAAATCGCCATCGGCGGCATGGCCGTGGCCCGGACCATCGAAGGCCGCGAGCGTTACACGATCAACGTCCGCTACAGCCGCGAGCTGCGGGACGATCCGGAGAAGCTGAAGCGCGTCCTCGTGCCGGTCAGCGTAGGACAGGCGTCCTCGCCTGTCTCCATCTCTGGCAAACCATCCACCTCAGAAGGAATGGCCTCTTCAGCCTCGATGTCTGGAACCCAACTTGCCCAAATCCCCCTTGGCCAGCTCGCCGACATCCGCACCACCGTCGGTCCCCCGATGATCAAGAACGAAAACGGCGCGCTGACCGGCTGGGTTTACCTCGATGTGGCCGGCCGCGACATCGGAGGCTACGTGGCCGACGCCAAGAAAGTGGTTTCCGAGAAGATTGAGAAGGCCGGCCTCCTGCCCTCCGGCTACCGCCTCGAATGGACCGGCCAATACGAATACATGCTGCGCGTCCGCGAGCGGCTGAAAGTAGTGGTGCCGCTCACGCTGGCGCTGATCTTCGTGCTCCTCTTCATGAACTTCAAGAGCGTGCCCGAGACGCTGATCATCCTGCTCTCGATCCCGTTCGCCATGACCGGCAGCATCTGGCTCCTTTGGCTGCTGGACTATCATCTGAGCATCGCCGTGTGGGTGGGCGTGATCGCACTGGCCGGCCTGGCCGCGCAGACCGGCACCGTGATGATCATCTATCTCGACGAAGCCTTCCACGCCTGGCAACGCGCCGGCCGCATGAAGACCCAGCACGATCTCTTTGAAGCCATCACCTACGGCGCCGTCCAGCGCGTCCGCCCCAAGCTGATGACCGTCTCCATGATCACCCTCGGCCTCGTCCCCGCGCTTTGGGCGCACGGCGCCGGCGCCGAAGCCATCCAGCGCATCGCCGCCCCCATGATCGGCGGCCTCATCACCAGCACGATCCTCACGCTCGAAATCGTCCCCGCCATCTACTCCCTCTGGCGTGGCCGCCAGGTCGAGTGGATCAATGGCCCCCGCCCACCGAAGAAGACGTGGGATGAACTCAGCCACCAGTTTATTGAGATGGAGAAGGAGGAGCGCGGCGGAACGGTTTCCAGGATTAAAGTCGGACTTGATGATTCCAGTTCGAGTGCCGATACTCTTGCCCAGATATGAACCAACGCCATCCAGATGCCGAAGAAGTCAATTGTGTTCTTGTTGGCTCCTTTAATCCGGGGATTTTCCACCCGGAATGGTTTCGTCGCCAGGAGATACTGTTGCCTGCCGAAGCGGAGCAGGCGCAGGTACGGGTAGTAACGCCGGATGTCACCGAGATTCTTTTCCTCGATATGAGACTGGATGTCCTGCCTGATCGGTTTGTGTTTCGCACGCAAGATGCTTCCAGTGCCGAGAAACTTCACGATATTGTTTTGGCGGTGTTTCACCGCCTGCCGCATACGCCAGTGACTGCTTGTGGCATCAACAACGAGATCCACTTTGACCTGGGCGATGAGGCCTACTGGCACAAGATTGGCCACACGCTTGCTCCGAAGGAGCTTGTGTGGAACGAGGTGCTTGAAAAACCAGGACTTCAGTCGCTCACCATCAAGGGTATTCGGACTGGCGATTTCCCCGGCGAAGTGAACGTCACTGTGCAGCCATCGAAACGATTCCGATTTGGCCTGTGTGTGGGTTCAAACAGCCACTTCCCGGTTCCTCGGGATGACTCTGGAATGCCCTGCTCTGAGAAAGCCATCAGTTTTCTCACCGCAGAGTGGAAAACGGCGCTTGAACAGTCTAGGCGTGTCGCTTACCGTCTGTTCAATTCGATTTCAAAAGATGCGAAATGAGCCAACAATTGCGACTCCATCAACCTTGATGGAGTCGGCTGTAGAACCTCTGAATTCAGAGGTCAGCGAACGTCCGGTTGTTGTCAACCGTTTCCCATTTACGTCAGAGGACGAAGATCGCACGGGGGGATTTGCTTTTATCCAAAGCAGTCCTGAGACGGGAGGAGAGGCGTCCAGGCCCAAACGTCGCTTTCCGCAGGTCATGCCGAAAACCGAAATGCCTTCAGAGGATTTCGCGTTGCTGGAGAAGTGGGAAGGCGTGGTAGTAGCCGCCGACGCCGAAACTTTCACGGCTCGACTCTACCGCACAGGCAATCGAGGACAAGCCACGCAGGCCGTTTTTTCAAAATGTGAACTGTCCCCTCACGAACGCGATCAGATCGAGGAGGGTGCGCCCTTTGTTTGGACGATAGGTTACCGCCTCATTGGCACGACACGCCACAGAGACTCTGTAATCTACTTTCGCCGCCTTCCAAAATGGGAGCAGGGGGAATTGGCTGTCAGCAGGACTCTCGGAAAGAAGCTGCATGAGGCAATTGGCTGGAACGGTACAGAATAGTCCTCCCAATCCGCAGGAGGTTGAGGTTTCCCTCTTTGGCCCGGGGTTTGGAGAATGCGTCGTCCTTCATCTCGGGAAAGGCGAGTGGGTGGTAGTGGATTCATGTCGCGACGCTGATACCGGGCTTCCCGCGGCCATCGACTACCTGCAGAAGCTCGATGTTGATCTTGCGACCTCCGTTCGGTTGGTGGTTGCGACGCATTGGCACGACGACCACATGGATGGCCTTGCCGATCTCTTTCGAGCCTGTCGCAGCGCGAAGTTCGTCTGCTCGATGGCCCTCAACTGCGAGGAGTGGTTCGCGTTGAGCGAGGTTTATCGTGGTTACCTGCAAGCTGGGGGATCGGGCGTCGATGAACTTCGACAAACAATGCAAGAGCTGAAGCGGCGGAATGCCGCCAACGCAGTGGTTGCACCGCAGTTCGCGCTCGCCAAACAGCCTCTTTACGTCCGGGCCAACGGAATGCCCGCCGAGGTTGTTGCCCTGTCGCCTTCCAATGCGGCGGTGGCGGTGATGCAGGCACACCTCCAGCAGCGCCTCCTACCACAGGAGAAGCAACGCCGTTTGCGCGTCCCCGACCTCAGAGAGAATGACGGTTCGGTGGTGCTCTCGATGCGTGTTGGCAGCGCTTCGGTTCTGCTAGGGGCTGATCTCGAAGAACGCGGTCGTCCAGGCTTGGGTTGGCAGGCGATTCTCGATGAATATGAAACTGACGCCAAGGGGTATGAGGGCATGAAGATTCCCCACCACGGCTCAGAAACGGGCCACCATCCTCAGCAATGGTCCCGCCTGATGTCGCAACAAGCTTGGGCGACTCTGACGCCGTGCAACCGGGGCACCAAACTCCCCACGCCAGAGGATTGCCGGCGGATACTTTCACACACGGAGGACTCCTTCATCACTTCTCCGCGCGGTTTAGGTAAGTTTCGTCATCCAGACGCTGCGGTGATGAAGACCGTTCAAGAGGCAACGCTTTCAATAGGGATCGAACCGGGAAAGCAAGGGCATATTCGGCTCCGACGCAACGCACTCGGAACAGCATCGGAATGGGAAGCCGAGTTGTTCGGTAATGCCTTGCCGCTTCGTCGAATTCTACACTTGGTCGAATAGATCGGCTTTCAACTCGATGGCCTCGCCGCGCAGACCGGCACCGTGATGATCATCTACCTCGAAATCGTCCCCGCCATTGACAGCCTCTGGCGCGGCCGCCAAGTCGGGTGGTTCATTCTCCCGCAGGCACCAGACCGCCCGGTCGCCGCTCCAGAGTGGTGATCTCGCGAAACCTTGCTGCCGCCGTCCGCAAGGTCTGCCTCACCGCGTCCGGCAGCGTCGGCAAGTCGCCATCGCGGAAATAACTCAAGGCTTTCAGGGCGGGCATGGGATTGAACGTGTCGCCGTACACCGCCTGGGCCGCGCCCAGGGCTTGGGGCAGCGTCACGCCATGCTGGAGCAGCGCATACACGTCCAGATAATCTTTCGCCTCGGCTCGCTCCGGCAGGACGGCCATTTTGCAGGCGGCGACATCGAGCAGCGAGGCGACACGCACCACGCCGTCGTCGGTCGTTTCCGGATCGCCGACGCGTCCCAGCTTCAGCCCGCCGAAAAAGGAAAGTTTCACCGGATCGGAACACGGCACTGAAACCGTCAGAGTGTTGGGCGCAACCTGCAAGACCGTGGCTCCGGCCAGGAAGGGCAGTGAGGATTTCAAGGCCGATGGCTCGACCGGCGCGCTGGTGAAGAAATCAAAATCCAGCGACTGCCGATGCCCCAGCCGCAGGACCAGCGCCGTGCCGCCATAGAGGACGAAATGCCGGGGAACTTGTTTCAAGTTCGGCCACAGCGTCCGCTGTGCGGCGGGCAGGGCGTGGAGTTGGGGCGCGAAGCTCATGTCAGGGGGCGCCTCGGCAAATCGGGTTCCGGAAGTCCGAAGAAGGCGTGCCAGTAGGCCCAGGACCGCCCGTCAAACACGCCTGGTTCCGCCTGCTCCAGGGCTTGGTGGAAGGCCTCCCAACCAAACGCCTCGCTCACCGTCTGCACGTCCTGCCAGGTGCCCAAGGCCATCACTTGCATGACGAACCGCGCGGGTCGCGCCAGCGCGGCCTCCGGCGCCAGCCACCACATCAACCGGGCGGCGATGCTCTTCAGTTGGACCACGCGATCATCCACCGCCCCAGTGCTAGGTCGTTCGCCTGAGATGGTCAACGTCATGCCGGCGCAAACCATACCCAGACCAAACATCTCTTGGCAACGCGCGTTCGCAGGAAGACCCGACGTTCTTGACACTGCCGCCAAGTAGTAGGGCAGCCGACCCGGCTGTCAAAGTCGCGGCAACCGACTCGGTTGCCGCGCGGCCCGACGGGCGGGTCGCCCGCGCCACGACGGCGGCAGTGTCAAGATGCGCCCGTCGTTCTGGGCCTCCGAAGAATTTCATTGAAACAGCGTCGGCGCGTGATAATGAATCCGGGCTTTGTCGCGGAGGGCCGCGCCAAGACGGAGCCGGCCGCGGGTGTTGGAGCCGGCGCGTGTCGCCTGAAACCGAAAGATTGAAATGGGCAAGCCGACTGGCTTTCTTGAGTATTTGCGCGAACTCCCGCTGGATCGTCCGGCGTTGGAGCGCCTTCGCGATTGGAACGAATTCCACCTCCACATGGAGGAGAAGAAGCTGCGCGAGCAGGGCGCGCGCTGCATGGATTGCGGCACGCCGTTCTGCCACACCGGCCGGCTGTTCAGCGGCATGGCCTCGGGCTGCCCGATCAACAACCTGATTCCGGAGTGGAACGACCTCATCTATCGCGGCCTCTGGCGCGAGGCGCTCGACCGGCTGCACAAGACGAACAATTTTCCCGACTTCACCGGCCGGGTCTGTCCCGCGCCGTGTGAAGGTTCCTGCGTGCTGGGCATCAACGCGCCGCCCGTCACGATCAAGAACATCGAGTTGGAGATCATCGACCGGGGCTTCAAGGAAGGCTGGGTTACGGCGGAGCCGCCGCCGACCCGCACGGACAAGAAGGTGGCCGTCGTCGGGTCCGGTCCGGCGGGCCTCTGCGCCGCCGCGCAACTCAACAGGGCGGGCCACACCGTCACCGTTTTCGAGCGGGCCGACCGCATCGGCGGTCTGCTCATGTACGGCATCCCGAACATGAAGCTCGACAAGGCCACGGTGCAGCGGCGGGTTGACCTCCTGACTCAGGAGGGAGTGAAGTTTGTGACCGGCACCGAGGTGGGGAAGAACTTCCCCGCAGAGAAACTTCTCAAGGAATTCGATGCCACGGTCCTCTGCACCGGCGCGACCAAGCCGCGCGATCTGCCGGTCGAAGGCCGGCAACTGAAGGGAGTTCATTTTGCGATGGAGTTCCTCACGGCCAACACCCAGTCGGTGCTGAACCGGAAGCCCGGGCCGGACTTCATCTCCGCCCAGGGCAAGGACGTGATCGTGATTGGCGGCGGCGACACGGGCACGGATTGCGTCGGCACCTCGCTGCGGCACGGGTGCCAGAGCATCGTGCAACTGGAGATTTTGCCGAAGCCGCCGCTGGAACGCGCCGCCGACAATCCCTGGCCGGAGTGGCCCAAGATTTGGCGTCAGGATTACGGCCAAGAAGAGGCCCAGGCCAAGTTCGGCAGCGACCCGCGCATCTATCTCACGACCGCGAAGAAGTTCATCGCCGACGACCAAGGCGCGGTGAAGGGCGTCCACACCGTCCAGATCGAGTGGAAGAAAAATGAGAAGGGCCAGTTCGTGCCGCAGGAAGTGCCCGGCACGGACAAGGTCCTGCCCGCGCAACTCGTGCTGCTGGCGATGGGCTTCCTCGGCCCGGAGCAGCCGCTGCTGGAACAGATCGGCGTCGCGCGCGATGCCCGTTCCAACGCCAAAGCGGACTACGAGAAATACGTCACCAACGTCCAAGGGGTCTTCGCCGCGGGCGACTGCCGCCGTGGCCAGAGCCTGGTGGTCTGGGCCTTCAACGAGGGCCGCGGCGCCGCGCGCGAGTGCGACCGCTTCTTGATGGGACGGACGGATTTGCCGTAGCTCAGAGCGCGGCTGTGGTCGAAGACCCAGCCGCAGCACGCTCCAGAGGACGAAGCTCGGACAGGCTCCCACGCCCCGCGCCTGGGCTAGTCCGGCGGACACAGCCGCGCTCCGTTCCTTGGCAGGCTCAAATCTGCCGACTCTCAACTCTCAACCATTCACTCTCAACCCTCAGACAGAGCCTCCTCACGTCGGCTGCTACAGTTTTGCATGAAGTCCGGCCGGCTGGAAATTCTCCGTGCCCTCCGCGGTCCGGCTGCCTAAAGTCCGGTCGTGGCAGACAACGCGCAGCCCGGTCAGCAGCCGGCCCGGCAGGGCCGGTCGGACGGGCCGTTTCTGCTGGGCCTCGCGACCATCGGTGTGCTCTACGTCGGGTTGATCGTAGCCATGGTCGTGGCGGATGCCGCCTTCACGACCCCGCGCAATCTCTGGCAAACGCTGGGCAGCCCGGAAATCCGCTACGCCATCAAACTCAGCCTCATCTCGTGCAGCATCACGGCGATCCTCTCGCTGTGGGTCGCCGTGCCGACGGGTTATCTGATGTCGCGGAACAAGTTTCCCGGCAAGGGCCTCGTCGATGCGGTCCTCGACATTCCGATTGTGCTGCCGCCGCTGATCGTGGGGCTGAGCCTGCTGATCTTGTTTCAGACGCCGCCGGGACGGGCCATCCAAAAAGTAGTGCCCATCACTTACGCCATCCCCAGCGTGATCCTGGCGCAGTTTGCCGTGGCGTGCGCGTTTGCCGTGCGGACCATGCGGGTGACGTTCGACCAGATTTCGCCGCGCAGCGAGCAGGTGGCGCTCACGCTGGGGTGCAACCGCAGTCAGGCCTTCTGGCTGGTCGCGCTGCCGGAGGCGCGGCGCGGGATGCTCACCGCCGTCACGCTGGCTTGGGCGCGGTCGCTGGGCGAGTTCGGGCCGATTCTTGTTTTCTCCGGCGCCACGCGGATGCGCACGGAGGTGCTCTCCACGTCAGTCTTTCTAGAACTCAGCATCGGCAACCTGCAAGCCGCCGTGGCGGTGTCGCTGCTGATGATCCTCGCCGCCGTGATCGTGTTGCTCCTGGTCCGCTTCTTCGGCTCGGAGCCGGCGTTCGGAAAGGGCATGGAGCCGTGATCCAGGTCGAAAACCTTTCCGTGCGGGCCGGGGCATTTGCCTTGAGCGGTGTCCGTTTTGAAATTCCCAATGGCCACTACGCCGTGCTCATGGGCAAGACCGGCTCCGGGAAGACGACCCTCCTGGAAGCCATCTGCGGGCTGAAGCCGATCATGGCCGGCGCCATTGCGTTGGCGGGACGCGACGTGACCCGCCTCACGCCCGGCGAGCGCGGCATCGGCTACGTGCCGCAAGACCGCGCGCTCTTCCAGACGATGACTGTGCGGGAGAACCTCGCTTTCGCACTGCACATCCGCCGCTGGCCGCGCGCCGACATCGACCGCCGCGTGGCGGAACTGGCGAAGTTGCTGGGTCTGGATGGCCTCCTGGACCGCAAGCCGAACGGGCTGAGCGGCGGAGAAGCGCAGCGCGTGGCGTTGGGCCGGGCGTTGGCGTCACGGCCTGGCATCCTCTGTCTGGATGAGCCGCTCAGCGCGCTGGACGATGACACGCGTGAGGAGATGTATGCTTTGCTCGACTCAGTGCGGCGTTACACCGGCGTCACCACGCTCCACGTCACGCATCACCTGGGCGAAGCGGAACGGCTCGCGGACGTGATCTTCGTGCTGAAGGACGGGCGGATCGAACCGAGGCCGGGTCGCAAAGCGATTTCACCGCAGGCTTCACCATGAGCGCCGCCCTGACCGACTTCGAGCGCAGCCGCTATGAGTGGCAAATCTGGGTGCCTGGTTTCGGCGAAGCGGGCCAGCGGAAACTCAAGTCCTCCTCAGTGCTGGTTTCCCGCGTGGGCGGCGTGGGCGGAGCCGTGGCGTATCAATTGGCCGCGGCGGGCGTGGGCCGGCTTGTGCTGGCGCACGCCGGCAACCTCAAGCCCGGCGACCTCAACCGCCAACTTCTGATGACGCACGATTGGCTCGGCCAACCGCGCGTCGAATGCGCCGCGCGCCGGTTGCGCGAGCTGAACCCGTTGATCGAGATCGAAGCCGTGGCCGAGAACGTCACACCAGCCAACGCTGCCCGGCTGGTTGGGCGCGTGGATTTGGTGGTCGATTGCGCGCCGCTGTTCGAAGAGCGCTACGCGATGAACCGTGAAGCCGTGCGCCAGCGCAAGCCGCTCGTCGAGTGCGCCATGTTCGATCTCGAAGCCCGGCTCACGACCATTCTGCCAGGCGCTACGCCGTGTCTTGCGTGCCTCTATCCCGAGACGCCGCCGGACTGGAAGCGGCAGTTTCCCGTGTTCGGCGCGGTGTCCGGGAGCGTCGGCTGCATGGGGGCGATGGAGGCGATCAAGGTCCTCGCGGACCTGGGCGAACCGTTGGCGGGAAAACTCCTCACGTTCGACTTGCGGAACAACTGCTTCAGGACGCTGCGGGTGAAGCGTGATCCGCAATGTCCGGTTTGCGGGGGAACGTGACGACGCCGTGGAGATCGGAACTCGCCTCGGAATTTGATGGGGGATTCCTCGTCGTCTCGTAGCAGCCGAGGTGACGAGGCTCAAATATCACGGTTGTCAGCGCGGAGTGGCGGAGAAAGTCAGAGCCTCCTTACGTCGGCGGCTACTTCTCAAAAAGACTCTCACTCGAAACAGACGAGGCGTCCGTTGCGCGTCGAGACATAGAGCCGTCCGTTGGCCACGGCCAGGCCGTCATGCACCGGCGGTGAATCCAAGCGCAGGCTCCGGTCGCCCACTTTCAACTCGCCGTTCCGCGCCGCGCTTACCACGGTGGCGCCGGCCAGCACGAGCGCGACGTCGTTCGTGGTTCCAATGTGAACTTTGGTCTGATCGAACGCGGCGGGCTGCTTGGTTTCGACGCTCTTGTTTTGGCGAACGCCGTAGCTCCACAAGCCGCGCGGCACTTCGAGTCCGGGCGTCTGATACTCTGCGCTGGCGAGGTGGAGTTTGTAGTGGCCATTGCGCGGATCGAACTGCCAGCGGGACATGGCGACGGCGTCGCCGTCTTTCACCAGCATGTCCACCGGCTCGAAGTCGAGGCCCACTTTCTTCTTGT
The DNA here is from genome assembly GCA_016219875.1 of Verrucomicrobiota bacterium. Taxonomy (GTDB): domain Bacteria; phylum Verrucomicrobiota; class Verrucomicrobiia; order Limisphaerales; family JACRJZ01; genus JACRJZ01. Next base: position 27,998 of record JACRJZ010000059.1, read on the forward strand.
TCGGCAGCAGCGGGCTGTACCAGTTCGTCATGGTGAGATCGTGGATGTTCTTTTCCCAAACCAAGGCGCCGGTGCGGGCCTGGAGCGCCACGAGTTGCAGGCCGCCGTCGGACATCGGATGCCGGCCCGCCGCGAGATAGGCCACGCCGTGGTCCACCAGCACGCTGCCGGGCACGGGCCAGAGCGATTCCATCTGGCCATACGCCATGATGCGGGCTTCGCGCGGCGCGGCGCGGAACCGCCAGACCATCTCGCCGTTGTCGGCGCTCAGGCAATAGACCCAGCCGTCGTGCGCGCCGAACAAACACAGGCCGTCCTGAATCGTGGGCGGGGTGTCGATGCGTCCGCCGGCGACGAACGTCCACCGCTGCGCGCCACTCCGGTCGTCGAGCGCCAGCACGCGATGCTCATCCGGCAACGCCACGAAGACCTTGCCGGCGGCGATGACCGGGGCCGTGACCAGGCCGGGCGTGAACGGGTTCCCGCTCCAGTCGTTTTCCGGAAGCGTTTTCGGCGCGCGGCCCACCGCCACCGACCAGGCCTCTTTCAAGCCGGCGGCCAACGATGACGGCGTGCTGCCGCTGCGCCACACATCGTGGCGATAGATCGGCCATTCCTCGATGGACCCTTGCGCCACCGACACCGGACCCAGGCGTCCGTAGGCCGGGCCTTTCTCCAAGCGCGGCGTCGCGCCCAGTCCTGGACGGGTTTCGGTGGAAGTCAGTCCCATGTAGCCGCGCAGCATGGGGAAGCACTCGCACTGGACGGGGAAGGTGTTCAGCAAGCCGTTGGCCGGGATGAAGGGCAGGCGGCAGGCGCCGCGGAACATGCGGGCGCGGGTGCGCGAACCGGTGTCCAGGTCCGTGAACTCGCACTCCGGCGCGATGAAGTAGTTCTCCGTGGCCACCGGCGACGCGCAATGCTTGCCGCGGCTGCCGAGGGACCGCTTCTGTTTCCCGGTCTGGGGATCGAAAGCCACGACGGTGTTCTTCTCCATCTGCAGCCAGACCAAGCCGCGCGCGAAGAAGGCGCGGGCCTCCTTGTTGTGCGTCATGTCGGGCACGTACTTCTTCGCCCACAAGAGCCGTCCATCCTTGCCAGAATAAGCCTGCACGCCACACCCCTCGCCGTCATCGCGATAGGTGGGCGTCTCCAGCACGAGCACGCCTTCGTGAAACGTGCAGGTCGTGGCGGGCGCGGCAGCGGCGTCTTCCGTGCGCCAGCGCGTCTGGCCAGTGGCGAGGTCCAGGCCGACGATCAGATTGCTCGCAAGGCAGAACACGGTGCCATCCCCGGCGACGATACGTTCCGCGGTCACCGGAGCCGACCACAACGCCGCCTGGCTGGCGGCCCCGAACGCACGCACCTGGTTGCTTTCGCAGAGGACGAGCGTGCTGCCCTCAAGGAGAAGTTCCCGCGGGTTCTTGACCGGCCCGAAGTCGGCCACCGTGTCGCCGGTCGCGGCGTCGAGCGCCAGCAGCCGGTTCGTCGTCGCGAGGTAAAGGCGGTCTGCGATGACCACCGGCTTCACCTTCGTGAGCCGCGTGCCGAGTTTCGTCTTTGGCTTGAGGAACTCCGGCACATCGGCGCCCACTTCGCGAAACGTGGCGGCCTTGACGGGCTTGGACCAAAGCAGTGCGCCGTTGAAAGCGTCGCGGGCCGCCAGGCTCTCTTCGGTGAGATAGAAGTTCCGCCCGCGCGCAGAAACCAGGAAATGATCGTAGTACCACCGCTTGCCGCCGGCGTCCTGGGCCGGCCCGCCGACCCAGCGCAAGCCCACCGGCACGCCCACCGCGGCGTCCTGAGACACCATGTTGCCATCCGCGCCGTGCCGCCAATGGGTCCACTCGTCGAAGTCCGCGGGCCAGGGCTTGCGCCACGAAGTCCACGCGCCGTCGCGCTGGATCCACACCACGCCGTTGGGCGCGAGCACGCGCCGGAGTTCTGCCGGCGGGACGCCGTCGGGGTTTTCAGCGACGACGACATTGACGAGGTCGTCCGCGTACGGCAGCCACGGCGCGCTCCATTGTTCCAGTGAAACGAGTCCGTAAAGGCCGCGCGCGAGCAGAGTCTGGCGGGCGGACTTCACTTTGTTGGCGTCAGGCTCCAGTCCGTGAACGACCAGCCGGCCTTTCTCCGCGAACCGCGCCGACAGCGTGCCGTCCCCGCACCCCACGTGAACACAAACGCCGGATGCAGCTTGGACGGAGCGAACAACTTCGTCCAGCGAGGCGGCGGGCGCGGCGCCGAACAAAGCTGACGACAACGCCAGGCCCGCGCCCAGAAGCAAAGCGGAGGCAAGGCAACCGCGTCGAACGTGGAGCACAAATGCAGTAACGGCAGAGTTCATGGCGCGGAGTGTAGGGGGCGACTGGGCGGTTGCCAAGCAGGTCGGTAGCAATTCTCACGAGCCTGGAGCGCGGCGGTGTCGTCTCAACCAACCGCAGCGGCCTGGAACGGTTTGGAGCCTCAGGACTTCTGACCCCGTGGAAACTACTTGGCCCGCCCGGTGAGGGCACCGGGCCTACAGGGTCGCGCAGAGCGGTAGGCCGGGTCCCCAGACCCGGCGATTGAGGACCAGCCAGATTCCACGCGGCCTCAACTCCCAGGCGCGGGACCAGGAGTTCTGAGACTTGGAGCGGCTCCCGACCGGAAGTGCGGCCTGACCAGAAGCTTGGCCCCTTCCGTTCCTCCCTGAATCCGATGGAGGAAGTACTCGCGATCGGCTGGGCCGTGCCCATCGGATTCAGGAAGGAAGGGGAGGGCCTGATCGCCTGCTACTTCGGGACCGCTTCGCTGAACCCAGCCTTCGCCATCGCCCGTTGGGCTTCCTCGTTCTTCATGAACGTGCGCCAGACAAAGCCGGTGCGCGCGTTCTCGGCCATGAGCAGCGTAATGCCGGCGTCGATGCCGATCACGTCCGGCGCGAACCAGCCCGTAGCCGGATTGAAAGCATCGACGAAGCCGAAGTGTTTCCACGCGCGTTCGCCGTAACGGTCCTGCAGGGTACGCAGACAGCGCAGGCATTCGCCCGGCAGAAACGGTAGCGATCCGCCGGCCGCGCACGGCACAAGGGTGCCGTCCAACGGTCCTTGGGCCGGCGGCCCGCCCCAGGCCACGTAACCCTTCGCAGAATCTGAAGCCGTGATGCCCCACACGTCGTTGCTGAAATGCGGAAATTTGTCGCGCAGGCTGAGGCAGAACTGGCGATGCGCTTTCGTGGCTTTCACGGAGTTCTCGAAGTAATCGGTGTGGCAGTCGCGCCGGTCGCGGAAGTCGAACCACGCGTGCGAGAACTGGTGGATAAAGAGCGGCGCGCGCGGGTTGATGTAGCGGAACCCGGCGTACTCGAACGGCGGGCGTTTCCAAGCGTGCCACGCTTCAGCCGGGATCGGATGCTGGTTCGCGCCGAGGGCCAGCAGGTAGAGCATCGAATGCTCACAGTAGGTGTCCCACCGGGCCTTCAGGAAACCGCTCTCCGGCTTCCAGCCGTGAAGCAGAAACGGCCCGCCCTGCATCATCCAGCGCCAGTCCACGCGGTCGTAGATTTCGCCCGCCGAGCGGCGGATGTCCGCATCGGCGAAATGTTGCCGGCAAGTGAGCACGCCGCAGAGCAATAGGGCGGTGTCGATGGAGGAAAGCTCGCATTTCCAGGCGCGCTCGCCGGTGCGCCAGTTCACGAAGTGGAAATAGAAGCCGTGCTCGTGCGGCAGCGTTTCCCGGAGGAACCGCAGCGTGGCGCGGGCGCGCTCGCGGGCCTGGCCTGGCTCCAGCCAGCGGCGTTGGTCTGCGATGCACAGCGCGGTCAAGCCGAAGCCGGTGGCGGCGATGCTGGCAATCTCGCGGGCGTCAGGCTCCGTGGCCCGACTGCGGTCCTTCACCAAGCCGGTGCGCGGGTCGGCGCATTCCCAAAAGAAGCGGAACGTGGTCCGCTCCAAGTCTTCGAGGAAGCGGTCATCGGCCGGCGTGAGCGGCAGGCCCGCCGGCGCGGCGGACGCGGAACGCCAAAAGCCCGGCAGCCCGCCCAGCACAATGGGCAGCGCGGTTCCCAACCTCACCAGCGCCGCGCGCCGACTGAGAGTGGAACCCGCGTCGCGACCCAGCACCGGTGGAACGAGTCTTCCACCACGCTCGGCGCGCTGCGTTCGTTCAATGTTGCTCATTGGCTCACCGAAGGCCCTGACGGCCCGACGTTCGGGTTTCTCCGCCACTTGGTCCAGCACAGATTGACGCCTGGATCGGCTGGTCCCGCGCCCAACGCGACCGCCAAACGCCCCAGCCTCAAAAACCTTCATGCATAGGCGATGTTGCCCAGAATTGGTTGCCATTTGGACCTTGCCGGCACGGGCACGATTGGCTTGAATCCGGGCCATGAGCCCACCTCTGGCGACAATGTGCGTGCGTCGGTTGGACGGTTTCGTGTGGAGCGCGGCTGCATTCTGGACTGGGATCGTTTTCGCCGCCCTGGCATGGGAGTGGATGGAATCAAGGAAGCATGCGGAGGATCTGGCAAGTAGAGAGACCCGCTTCAGCATTCAGAAAAACCTCGTCCATCGCCGACGGGCCACCACGCACGGACCCGCCGTGACGCTCGTGAACCCCGCCTGCATGACGCGCCAGGTCCATGTCCTTGGTCAGGCGCAGGAGCGAGGACGGGAACTCAAGCGGGAGATCAACTCATTGTCGGCGCGGCTGGGGGAACCGCCCCGCTATCCGAATGAAACCGGATGAACCTGCCGCAACTCATCACCGTCTTCAGCGAGGCGCTGTTCGATACGGATCGGGAGCGGGCGCTCCGGCTGGCTCGCGAGGCGGTGAACGAGGGGATCACGCCGGAGGAGGTGGTCTTTGACGTGGTCATCCCGGCGCTGGAGCAGCAGACCACCGCGCTCGGCGAAACCCTCGAACTGAACCTGGCTCAGCATTTCCTGACCTCGCAGATCGCCGCCGCCGTGACGGAAGAGATGGTTTCTCGATTCCAGCGGGCACCAGCCTTCATCGGGCAGGGCGTCGCCGGCATTCCCCGGTTCCCGCGGGCCCCGGCTCTCACCGGGCGGGTCGTCATAGGCAGCGCCCAGGGCGACTTGCACACGCTCGGAAAAAGGATCGTCCTGAGCTGCCTCCGCGCCCAGATGATCGAATGCAGCGACCTGGGCGTGAATGTTCCGCCGGAACGGTTCGTGACGGAGGCGGTGAGCCAACAAGCTCCGGTCATCGCGATTTCCGCCATGATGGTCCACACGGCCTTGGGGGAGAACGGCTGCCTCAAGGTGCGGCAGCTTCTGAAGGAGCAGGGACTCGAAGGCCGGATCAAGATCATCGTCGGCGGCGCTCCGTTCCGGTTCGACCCGCAGCTTTGCCAGCGGATTCAGGCTGATGCATGGGCCGAAGACGGCATCAAGGCAGGGAAGGTGATCACCAAGCTTTTTCAAGAGGTGCGACCATGATGACAGGGATGCAACGTCTGGCGGCGGCGATCAACGGCACCGAGTCCGACCGGATTCCGGTCTTCTGCAACCTGCTGGACCAGGGAGCCGGCGCGCTGGGGATGCCGCTTGAGGAGTACTACTCGCGCGGCGAATGCGTGGCCGAGGCGCAACTCAGGATGCGCGACAAGTACGGGCACGACAACGTCTGGAGTCTGTTTTACGTCGGGAAGGAAGCGGAGTTGCTGGGTTGCCGGAAAATCCTCTTCGCCAGTGACGGCCCGCCAAACGTCGAGGAATGGGTTATCAAATCCCTCGACGACGTCCAACGCCTCCAGGTTCCGAGCGACGTGTCCAGCCACCCCGCCTTCGAGGAGGGACTGAAGTGTCTGCGCCTCCTGCGCCAGGAAGTGGGGGGCAAGTATCCCATCTGCGCCTACCTCACGGCGTCCATGGCGCTCCCCGCCCTGTTGATGGGCATGGAGAAATGGATGGAACTGCTCTTCCTCGGCCCCGCTGGCGTGCGGGACGAGCTGCTGGCCAGGTGCCACGAGTTTTTCGTGAAGGAACTGCTCGCCTACCGGAACGCCGGCGCCGATGTGCTGGTCTATTCCAATCCGTTCGGCTCCACGGACATTGTCCCGAGGAAGTTCTTCCTGGAGCATTCGCTGCCGTGGATCGAGAAGGACGTCCGCGCGGTGGGCACGCCGGGGCTTGTCTATTACTGCGGAATGTCGCGGATGAATCCGGTGCTGGCCACAGTGCTCGAACGGACGGGGATCGGAGTGTATTACTTGGGACCGTTCGATGACGTGCGAGAAGGCAAGGAGATCCTCGCCGGACGCGCCCTCACTTGCGGAGTCATCAATGACATCCGGCTCATTGACTGGTCGCGGGAAGAAATCCGCCGCGAGGTGAAGCGGATCATTGAGGCGGGCCGGCCCGGAGGCAGGTTTCTCTTCGGGACGGGGGTCATGCCCTGCGGCATTCCCGAAGCGAACATCCGGACGATGCTCGAAGCCGCGTACGAATTCGGCAGTGACGAGAATGGGAGGATTCGATGAGCGACCTGACGACCATCCCCACGGCCGAGTTGGCGAATCTGGAAGAGCGCCTCCGGAAGCTCGCCACCGACAAGTCCAACCTCCAGTTGATCCTCCAACTGATGAACCGGGTGAGCGCCGCCGCCGGACTCGAGAACACGGTCGGGAACATGCTGCAGGCCGTCGGCGACGTGATTGGCGGCGTGAACCTCATCCTTTATTACCGCGTCGGTGGGGAGCTCCACTCTGCCAATCTCGGGGGCGACCGGAAGCAACTCAGCGTTCTGGAGGACGATCTTGTCCGGCGGGCCTTTGAGACTCGCGAACCCGTCGAGCGTGAGCACTCCTTCAGCGACACGCGGATGCTGACGCCGGAATTCACCAGCGCGTACACCTGGGCGGTTCCGCTCCTGGTGGGCTCCGAGGTCATCGGCGTGCTCAAGTTGGAAAGCCTGCACCTCGCCATGTGCGAGCTGTCCCAGCAATTGCCCACCTTCTTCAGTTATGCCGCCCTGGTCCTGAAGCACGAGATTGAGAGCCACTCGAAGCACCTGCAAGCCGCCAGGCTCGCGGCCATCGTCGAGTTCTCGGATGACGCCATCATTGGGAAGACCCTGGAGGGCGTCATCACGAGTTGGAACCGAGGAGCGGAGAGAATCTACGGCTATACGGCGACGGAGATGGTGGGCCGGTCGATGACGCGGTTGGCGCCGCCGGGATACGAGGACGACGTGCCCCGGATCCTGGCGCGGCTTGCGGACGGCCAGCACCTTGAGCATTACGAGACGGTCCGACGGAGAAAGGACGGCCGGGATATCCACGTTTCCCTGGCCATTTCGCCGATCAAGGACGCCGCCGGGAGCATCGTGGGGGCCTCGACCATTGCCCGCGACATCACCGAGCGCAAACATGCGGAGGAGGAACTGCGCCGGGTGAACCGGGCCCTGCGCATGCTCAGCGATTCCAACCAGGCGTTGATCCGCATCACTGACGAAGCCACCCTGCTGAACGAGGTCTGCCGGATTGTCGTCGAGGTTGGGGGCTATCGCATGGCGTGGGTGGGATTCGCCGAGCAGGATGCAGCGAAAACTTTGCGGCCGGTGGCCCGCGCGGGACTCGACTCAGGATATGTTGAGTCGGCTGGCCTAACTTGGGCGGACACCGAACGCGGTCGAGGCCCGGGCGGCACCGTGATCCGCACAGGGCAGTTGTGCCTGGTCCGCGACATCCCCAACGATCCTGCCTTCGCTCCCTGGCGGGAGATGGCCGCTCGGTGCGGATTCCAGTCGATCATCGCGTTACCCTTGACCAGTGAAGGCCAGACGTTCGGGGCGCTGGGCATCTATGCCGCCGAGGTGGATGCCTTCGACGCCCAGGAGGTGGAGGTTTTAAAAGAACTGGCCGGCGATTTGGCGTTTGGCGTTGCGGCGGTGCGCACCCAGCTTGCGCGCAAGAAGGCGGAGGAGGCCATTGGCGTCTCGGAACTCAAGTACCGCATCGTGGCCGACAACACCTATGACTGGGAATTCTGGCTAAGCCCCGAGGGGCGGTTCCTGTACACATCGCCGTCGTGCGAGCGGATCACCGGATTCAAACCGGCGGATTTTGAGGCTGACCCCACCCTGCTGGATCAACTCATTCATCCCGACGATCGCCAGCGTTTTGCGGCCTACCAGCGGGAGGCGCTGAGCGGCCGTCAGGAACCGGAACAGCAGTTCCGCGTGGTTCGCCCTGATGGCACCGAGCGCTGGATTGGCCATGTCAGCGCAGCCGTCCATGACGAAACCGGCCGGTTCCTCGGCGTGCGGGGCAGCAATCGTGACATCACCGAGCGCAAACGCGCGGAAGAGGCCTTGGCCCTGTTCCGGGCGCTCATCGACCGAACGACTGACGCTGTCGAGGTTCTCGATCCTGAAACAGGCCGGTTTCTCGACGTAAACGAAAAGGCCTGCCAAGCCCACGGGTACACGCGCGAGGAGTTCCTGAAGCTGACCGTGTTTGACATCGAGATCAGCCTCGACCCAACGAACCGCGAGTTTTGGCCAGAGTGGATGAAAGAAGTCCGGAGCGCAGGTTTCAAGCCGTTTGAAGGGAGGCATCGGCGCAAGGACGGCTCGACGTTCCCCGTCGAAGTCAACGTCAACTATATCCGTCTGGACCGCGATTATCTGGTTTCCGTGGCGCGCGACATCACCGAGCGCAAACAGGCGGAAGAAGCGCTAAACCAGACGCACCAGAGCTATGTGGCGCTGGTGAATTCCATCGATGGGATCGTTTGGGAGGCCGACGTGCAGACCTTCGCCTTCAGCTTTGTCAGCCACCCAGCCGAACGGCTGCTGGGCTATCCGACGGAGCGCTGGCTGGCTGAGCCGACCTTCTGGAAGGATCATCTTCATCCCGACGATCAGGAATGGGCCGTTGACTTCTGTGCCAAGGCCGTCCGGGAAAAGCGGTCGCACGATTTCGAGTACCGCATGTTGGCGGCGGACGGCCGCGTCGTCTGGTTGCGGGATATCGTGACCGTCACGGTCGAGAACGACCAGCCGGTTCGATTGCGGGGCGTGATGGTGGACATCACCGAGCGCAAGCGGGCGGAGGAAGCGCTCCGAACCAGTGAAGCCAATCTCCAACTCGCCCTGGAGGCCGGGCGCCTGGGGGATTGGCGGTGGAACATCGTCACCGGCGAAATCACCTGGTCAGCACAGTGCAAGGCGCTCTACGGCCTGTCTCCCGACGCGGACGTAAACCATGAACAGTTCCTCGCGCTCGTGCATCCGGACGACCGCGAGTGCGTGGTCGCTGCGCTCAAGCAGGCGGTGGAGACCCGGGTGGACTACGAGGTGGAAAAGCGCGTCATCTGGCCCGACGGGTCAGTGCATTGGACCGCTTCCCGGGGCCGGGTGTTCTGCGATGCCGCCGGCCAGCCCTTGCACATGGCGGGCGTGACCATGGACATCAGCGCCCGCAAGCAAGCCGAGACAGCGCTCCGCGAGAGCGAGGCGCGCTACCGCTTCCTGGCGGAGCATATTACGGATGTCGTGTGGGCCTTCGACGTCAACTCGATGCGGTTTACGTATGTCAGCCCCTCCATCGCGCAACTGCGGGGGGTCACGAGTGAAGAAGCTCTGAGCCAATCCCTGGACGAGCGGCTGACCCCCGGCTCGTTGGACATGGTCCAGGCGAAACTTCCGGCGCGCCTCCAAGCCTATCTGAGCGGGGATACCAGCGCAGTGACCCAGACCGACATTCTCGAGCAGACGCACAAAGGCGGAAGCCTGATTTGGACCGAGGTGGTTTCCACTTTCGTTGGCGACGCCAAGACTGGGGTCCAGGTGATCGGCGTGTCCCGCGACATCACCGAGCGTCACCGGATCAAGCTGGCCCTCCAGCGCGATGAAGCGGAACTGTCCGCCATCTACGATCACGCGCCGGTCATGATGGTCCTGCTCGACGAAGACCTTTGCCTGCGGCGTTTGAATCAGGCGGCGATCGAGTTTGCCCGCCGGCCCGAAGGTGAAGTCCTGGGGACGCGCGCCGGGGACCTGCTGGGTTGCCTCCATGCGCTGGACGATCCACGCGGTTGCGGCTGCGGCCCGGCATGCACCACCTGTCCGCTCCGGCTGAGCATCCGTGACACCCTCCAGACCGGCCAGAGCCACCGGCGCGTCGAAGCCAGGCCCAGTCTCATCCACGGCCGCGAAAACTGGGATGTGACTCTGCTGGCCTCGACGGCCCGGCTTGTCCTGGAGAACAAACCGATGGTCCTGCTGTGCTTGGAAGACATCTCCCGACAGAAACGAGCCGAAGAGAAGACGCGGGAGCAGGCCGCTTTGCTGGAAATCGCCCAGGACGCCATCTCCGTGCTCGACCTGAAAGGCAAAGTGCTTTTCTGGAATCGGGGTGCAGAACGGCTCTACGGGTGGACTCACCAGGAAGCTCTCGACCACGAAGCCGAGACTCTGGTCTTCGGGGGAGCCTCGCCCGAATTCCGGGACCTTCTGCAAACGGTCTTGGCCCGCGGCGAATGGAACGGCGAACTGCACCAAGTGACGAGAAGCGGCACGCGGGTCCTGACCCAAAGCCGGGCCACGCTGGTGCAAGATCCCGCCGGTCTTCCCAAGTCGATCCTGGTTGTCAGCACGGACGTGACGGAGCAGAAGGCGCTCGAGGCCCGCTACCTCCGGGCCCAGCGCATGGAGAGCATTGGTTCCCTGGCCGGCGGAGTGGCCCACGATCTCAACAACATTCTCGCGCCCATGTTGCTGGCGGTGGACCTGCTGCGCCCTTTGAGCCAGCGACCCGAGGACGAGCAGATGCTGAACCTCCTGGAGAACAGCGCACGGCGCGGCGCCGCCATTGTCAAACAACTGCTCACGTTTGGGCGCGGCCTGGGAGGCGAGCGGGTCGAGATGCAGCCGCGCACCCTGCTCAAGGAAATGGCCAAGGTCATCCACGAAACCTTTCCCAAGTCGATCACCCTGGAACAGCGGTTCCCGGAAGATCTGTGGACCCTCCGGGCAGACGCCACGCAGATCCACCAAGTGCTGATGAACCTGTGTGTGAACGCCCGCGACGCCATGCCCCGGGGCGGGCGGCTTACCCTGGCCGCCGAGAACCTGGTGCTGGACAGGACTATGCCCGCCTCAATCCCGAGGCCAAGCCCGGCCCCTACGTTGTCTTTCTGGTCGCGGACACCGGCACCGGCATTCCGCCCGAGGTGATGGACAAGATCTTCGATCCCTTCTTCACCACCAAAGACCCGGGGAAGGGCACAGGCTTGGGTTTGGCGACGGTCTTGGGCATCGTCAAGGGCCACGGCGGGTTTGTGCAGGTGCAGAGCCATCCCGGCCAAGGCAGCGTGTTCCACGCTTACCTGCCGGCTATCGGCGGCCTGCTCGCTCCGTCGTCTGAGGTCACAGCCCGCCCGCCCCAATGGCGGGGCCGCGGGGAACTGGTCTTGTTGGTGGACGACGAGGAATCCGTCCGCGAGATCGCGCGGCGCACCCTCCAATCCCACGGCTACCACGTGCTCGTCGCGGCGGATGGGGCGGAGGGGCTGGCCACCTTCCGCGCCCAGTCCAAAGCGATCCACCTCCTGGTCACCGACATGGTTATGCCCATTTTGGACGGGGCCACTCTCATCCGGGCCGCGCGGCAGATCGAACCGGGCTTGCCCGTGGTGGCCATGAGCGGCCTGCACGCGCAGCAGGAAGAAGCGATGGGACCCCACACCAAGGCCGACGCGTTTCTCTCGAAGCCCTTCACCTCGGATCGGCTGCTCGCCTCCCTTCACCGGGCGCTTGGCAGCCGGACGATTTGATTGCAGACTCCCGCCATGCTTGAACCTGCCGAGCGCCGGATCGCGAAGATCTTGTTGGTGGAAGACCACGAGATCATGCGGGAGGGAGTGCGCCTCCTGATCGGGCGGGAACCGGATTTGCAGGTGGTGGGCGAGGCTGCGGACGCGCGGACGGCCCTGGAACTGACCGGGCGTCTGCATCCCGACTTGGTGGTGTTGGATCTCGGCTTGCCGGACGCCCACGGCACGGACCTGGCACGGCGAATCCTGGAGCATCAACCTTCCGCGCGCCTCATCATCCTGTCGGCTCAGGGGGACCCGGACTTGCTCAAGGAGGCGCTCGAGGCCGGCGTCTCCGGTTATGTTCTCAAGGCCAACTCGTCCGACGAATTGGTGCGCGCCCTCCGCGCCGTGGCCGCCGGCCGGATGTATCTCTGTCCCGAACTTTGTTCGACCATGCTCACCGGCTACAAGCGGCTCCTGGAAACCCCCAACCGGCCCAGCCCCGGCGATCTTTCTGAGCGAGAGCGCGGCGTGCTCAGACTGCTTTCGGAAGGCCGCACGACCAAGGAAATCGCCGATGAACTGGGGCTGAGCACCAAGACGATCGAAACCCACCGGCTGCGGATCATGGAAAAGCTGGGCGTGCATAGCGTGGCTGAGTTGACGAAGCACGCCATTCGGTTGGGACTCACTTCGGTCTGAACCCGCGGGCGTTTCCCCGGCCCAGAGTCGGCAAGCTGTCGAGATCTGCGTCCGAAGGCGGGGCCGGATTCAGATGCTCCGAGAGGCGCGCCAGTGTCTGACCGGGCCATGGCCGCCTCACCGTAAACGCCGACGAACGATCGTCGTACCCGGCGGGGTCGTGCCGACACTCTGTCCGCTTTGGGGGCCATGGCCGAAATGCCTTCGTGCCTGCAACCGCTCCTCGGCTCGCGGCCTGCGATTATGCGGAGCGCGTTCAGGAATAACGCGACTTCGTTCAGGAACTCCCTAATTTAGCCCCACCGTCTCCCGCCGATATGGCAGACGTGAACATCTCGGCTCCGACAGTTGATTCAGACTCCAACCGCGCTGCAAAGGCACGCGAGTGCTCCATTCCCACGCTGGAGGGTGAATCCTGTTTCCGGCCCATGAGCTGCACCCCCCTCACTCTGTCCCCCTCCTTCAGCGGGGAAGGGATCCCGCAGGACGAGTGAGAGGGATGCGGCGGGGCTGACCTGCTCTCCGCCTCCCAGAGACAACCAACCAGACTATGAAACTCAGCAAGAAACTCGCAGCAGGCTTCGGCGGTTTGACCCTCATCGCGGTCGGGCTGGGGATCGCGGGCTACTTCCACCCGACCAGAAAGGACCGCTCCCACGAAACGGAACTGGCGGTGACGGAATAGCTCTCACGTTCTCCCTCCCTCAACCTCTCCTATCCCAATTCTATGAAACTCCAAAGTCAACTAGTCGGCGCGTTCGGCCTGTGCGCTCTCATTGCGGCCATCATGGGCAGTGCGGGGTACCACAGCGTGGGGAAACTGGGAACCTCTCTCGACGAGGTCTGCACGAACCGGCTTCCGAGCATCCAAGGTCTGGACCTGATCAGGGAAGCCCAGACCGCGATTGATGGGGCCGAAAACGCGCTGCTCTGCGAAGAACTTGGCGAGCAGGGTCGCCTGGACGCCTACAAACGGGTCGCTGACAAATGGATGCAGGTGGACCAAGGCTGGAAAGTCTATGAACCGCTGCCCCAAACCGTGGAAGAAGCGAAGACGTGGAAGGAGTTTGTGCCGGCATGGAACGCCTGGAAGGCCGACCATGAAAACTTCATCAAGCTCTCCCGTGACTATGACGCCAAGAAAACGGCCCAAAGCGATACGGCCACCTCGGGAGTTCGGCGCAAGAAACTGGTCGAGCAGGCGCTGGTCGTGAACCCGAAGACGTTCGCCAAAGCAGCCGAGGTCTTGGGCCAACTCCTTGAGATCAATGCGCAGGTTGCGGCGCACGAGAAAACCCAGGCGGCGGCATTGGAGAAGAGCGTGAAGTTCACCATGGTGCTGGCAACGTTCCTGGGGGTTGTCGCCGCCTTTGTGTTTGGCGTCTTCATGTCCCGCTCCATTACCAAACCGCTCCAACGGGGGGTGGGGTTCTCGGAACGCGTGGCGCGCGGGGACCTCACGCAAAGGCTGAACCTCGACCGCAAGGATGAAATCGGCCAGCTCGCCAACGCCATGAACCACATGATTGAGGGATTGAGGACGAGCATCGGCAAAGTGGCGCAGAACGCCCAGGCCCTGGCCGCCTCCTCGCAAGAGTTGAGCGCCACCAGCACGCAAGTTAGCGCCAACTCCGAAGAAACCTCCGCCCAGGCCAACGTGGTGGCCTCTGCCGCAGAGCAGGTCAGCAAGAATGTCAGCACCGTCGCCGCCTCCGCCGAGGAGATGAGCGCCACCGTCAAGGAAATCGCCAAGCAGACCACCGAGGCGGCGAAAGTCGCCAGCCGGGCCGCCCAGATGGCAGAAACAACCAACGCGACCATCATCAAGCTCGGCGAAAGCAGTGCCGAAATTGGCAATGTCATCAAGGTCATCACCTCCATCGCCGAGCAGACCAACCTCCTGGCCTTGAATGCCACGATCGAAGCGGCCCGCGCGGGCGAAGCGGGCAAAGGCTTCGCGGTTGTCGCCGGCGAGGTGAAGGAACTGGCCAAGCAAACCGCCAAAGCCACCGAAGAGATCCGGGGCAAGATCGAGTCCATCCAGACGGACACCCAGACCTCGGTGTCGGCGATCCGGGACATTTCGGAGATCATCAAGAAGATCAACGAAATTCAGTCGGTGGTGGCCAGTTCGGTGGAAGAGCAGGCGGCCACGACCAATGAGATTTCCAACAACTCGACGGAAGCGGCGCAAGGGAGCAAGGACATTGCGAAGAACATCCTGAGCGTGTCGGAGGCGGCCAGGAGTTCAACGGAAGCCTCGACCAGCACGGCGGCCGCGGCCAACGAGTTGGCGCGGCTGGCGGCCGACCTCAACAATGTGGTCTCGCAATTCACCCTGGAAGGCCACCACGAGGCCCTGCGCCTCGAAACCGCCCCCAAACGCCAGGAGGACGCGCCCAGCTTGGCGGAAGGTCGCGTCGGCAATGGAAGGCCGGGCCACCAAGTTGGGCCGCCAGTCGCCCGAGTGGCTAACGGGCGAGCCTCCCGCTGATACCGGGACCGACAACGTGGGGGAGGCCCAGAAGTCGGAAGAGGAGGGCCGATGCCATCGGACTCAGGGAGGAAGGCGATGAAGGTGATTCGCTGAACCTTTGTTCCGCCCATCACGGCCCAGCCTTCTCCCATTCCTCTCTGAATCCGATGGACCCGTTCCCAAATTCACCCGGGAGCTTCCTGAAAAACCGTCGCAGCCGACGTGAGGAGACTCATTTCATATGCGGAATGCGGAATGCGGAATGGAAGTTGGAGCCTGCCAAGAAACGGAGCGCGACTGGGTCCGCAGGACCAGCCGTCGCAGCCACCCAGGCGTGAGGCGTGGGAGCACGTCCGAACTTCGTTCTCTGGAGCGTGCTGCGGCTGGGTCTTCAACCACAACCGCGCTCCGTTCCTTGGCCCGAGGCAGCAACCGTCGGTGGCGGCTCCGACTCTCCTCACGTCGGCGGCTACGGGGTTTTGCGATTGCCTCCTGGTGCCGGCGCTTGCCATTTGTCTGCCCCAGAATTGGTTTGCCGCCCGGCCGCGATTTTGCATATCCTCCGCCGACAACGCATCCGACCATGCCTTTGAAACAAGAAAGAAGATTGCTGGCGATGGACACTGCTCTGGGGGCAGACGTGTTGGGCGTCCGCAAGGTCGTGGTGCAGGAGCAACTGAGCCGGCTGTTTCAGATCGAGGCCGAGCTAAGCAGCGAGGACGGCAACATCGACTTCGACAAGGTGGTCGGCCACAACGCCACCCTCCGCCTCCAGATTGGCCAGAAGGGCACCCGCTACTTCAACGGCTACGTCAGCCGCTTCGTGCAGGCTGGGAACCGCGGCGGCTACGCCCATTACCAAGCCACGCTGGTGCCGTGGCTCTGGCTGCTGACCCGCGCTTCGGACTGCCGGATCTTTCAGGAAAAGAAAGCGCCGGAGATTGTCGAGGAAGTCTTCAAGGCGCACGGGTTCAGCGACTACAAGCTCAAGCTAAGCGGCACCTACGAGAAAAGGGAGTATTGCGTCCAGTACCGCGAGACGGACTTCAACTTCGTCAGCCGGCTCATGGAGCAAGAAGGCATCTACTATTATTTCGAGCACGAGAACGGCAAACACACCTTGGTGCTGGCCGACTCCATCAGCGCCCACAATCCGTTTCCGGGCTACGAAGAGGTCAAGTTCCACGAACTGGAGAAGGGCGCCACCGGCCGCGAGGTCATCACGGACTGGGTGATGGAGAAGGAAGTCCAGCCCGTGGCTTGCGCGCTGAACGATTTTGACTTCAAGAAGCCGAAGACCTCCCTGCTGGCCAGTTCCGCCGTCACCCGCCAATACGGGAGCGCCGTGTACGAGAGGTACGACTACCCCGGCGAGTACTTGGAGGTGGGCGAAGGCGAGCGGCTGGCCGGCGTGCATCTCGATGAGTTGCAGACCCAGCACGAGGTCCTGCGCGGCCAGGCCAACACCCGCGGCCTTTGCACCGGCAGCGTCTTCAAGCTCAAGGGCCATCCCCGCGACGACCAGAACCGCGACTACCTCATCACCGGCGTGAACCTGCACGCGGACGCCGGCGAGTTTGCCTCCGCGCCCGGCGGCGGCGAGGGCGAGTTTTTTGCCTGCAACTTCACGTGCATCGACAAAGCCCAGCAATTCCGCGCGGCGCGGCTCACGCGCAAGCCTTTCGTGCAAGGCCCCCAGACGGCCATGGTCGTCGGCCCTTCCGGCGAGGAGATTTACACGGACAAGTACGGGCGCGTGAAAGTCCTCTTCCACTGGGACCGCTACGCCAAAGCGGATGAGAACGCCTCGTGCTGGATTCGCGTTTCGCAAGCCTGGGCTGGCAAGCAGTGGGGCGCCATCTACACGCCGCGCATCGGCCAGGAAGTCATCGTCGAGTTTCTTGAAGGCGATCCCGACCGGCCCATCATCACCGGCCGCGTGTACAACGACGTGGCCATGCCGCCTTACAAGCTGCCGGACGAGAAGACCAAATCGACGCTCAAGTCCAATTCCAGCAAGGGCGGCGGCGGCTTCAATGAAATCCGCCTCGAAGACAAGAAAGGCAGCGAACAGATTTTCGTTCACGCCGAGAAAGACGAGGACATCCGCGTCAAGAACGACGCCCGCGAGTGGATCGGCAACGAGCGGCATCTCATCGTCAAGAAGGACCAACTGGAGAAGGTCGAGGGCGACAAACACTCCTTCGTCAAGGGCAACAGTCTTTCCAAAGTCGAGGGCGACCGCGGCGCGACGATCAAGGGCGGGCACTTCGTCCAGGTGGACAGCGGCGACAACCTCACCGTCAAAGGCGATCAGGCGATCAAGGTCGGCGGCGACGCCAATTTCAAGACCGACAAGAACCTGAACGAGGAAGCCGCCCAGAAGATTTCCATCAAGGCCGGCACGGACCTGCACATCAAGGCCGGGACGAACTACGCCGTGGACGCCGGGATGGCCGTGCATATCAAGGGCGGCGCGACGGTGGTGGTCGAGGCGGGCACGCAATTGTCGCTGAAGGTCGGGGGTAACTTCATCGACATCAATCCCGGCGGCGTCTTCATCAAGGGAACGATGGTGATGATCAACAGCGGCGGGGCCGCCGGTTCTGGCGGCGGCAGTTCGCCCACGGCGCCCGCTGCGCCCGAGGCTCCCGATCCGCCGAAAGACGCCAAAGACGCCGACAAAGCCGACCCCGGCAAAGTCGATGAAGCGCCGCCCGCACCCACGCCCCCCAAGCCGCAGACTTTCAGCGACGCGGCCAAGGTGCTCGAGTACGCGGCCGAAACCGGCACGCCCTTTTGCGAAGAGTGCAACAAGGACAAAGACAAGCCGCCGGAAGAAGAGTTGCCCGTCATCGCCAGCATCGCGTGGCTGGACGGGGCCGACGACAAGGAAACGGCCGCCGGCGACCAGTGGGTCAACCTGCCGCGTGAGGCCAAGTGGGTGGACGCGGACCACGGCGTCGCCAACATCGATCGGCTCAGCCTGAAGCCCCGTTTCAGGGTCACGTTCTCCAAGCCCGGCAGCCACGCTTTCAAGGTCACGCCGGCCGCGGACAACGACAACGCCGCTTACTCCAACGCGGAGAAAGGGCGCAACGCCAAGTTCAAGTGGATGGACCAGGCGAAGGATTACACGACCGACGGCGACGGCACCAAGATTGTCGCCTCCGACTTCTTCACCACCTGTGCTGGCGAGGACAAGTTCAAGCTCGTGGCCGAAGACAAGAACAACAGCCCGACAGTTGAAACGGGCTGGCTGCGCACGCGCCGGCTGGCTTACTTGGTGCCGATCAAGATGACCGGCATGGCCGCGGTGGCAGACCTCGGCACGCTGCGGGGCGAGTACGCCAAGCACGGCATTGAGATCGTGGAACTGCCGGCAGCGGAAATCGACCGCATGTCCAACATCAGCACCGCCGACGAGAACACGTTCAAGACCCGGTGCAAGACCGCTTTCGACGGCTCGCAAGGCAAGGCCAAGTCGCCGTATTCCGTCGCCATCGCCTTCACCGAGCATCTCGCGGTCAAGAACCCCAACCAAGACCTCGAACTGGCTGGTGTCGCCGTCGGCCCCGACGAGGCGGCGGTGGAGGTGCCGGTCATGGCCCGTGGCTTGCGCGCCGGCGACAGGCTGCGAGCGCGGCGCTTGTGGAAAGACCTCGTGGCGGGCGAAGGCTGGTTCGTCTCGGCTTCCTTCGTCCCCGATGGCGGCGGGGCCCCGCGGAACATCCCGGAGGCCTCTTGCACCGCGCTGCCCGAAGGCGCTTCCTCGTGCAGACAGGTGCGCGTCGATGTGACCGGTCTGCCTGCGGGCGCAGGCACGATCAAGCTCAAGGTCCACGTCGTGGACCGGATGCGCGGCGGGCTTTCCTTCCCCGGCGGCAACCTGATCTGCGTTTGCACCAAGGCTTGGTGGCAGAACATCACCGAAGCCGAGCAGAACACCACGGCCATCCATGAAATGGGGCACAAGGTGAGCATGGTCGTGGACGGCACCGGCAAGTTGCCGGACAAGGTCGAGACGCTCTACACCGGCAAGGGCCACGTGGGCAACCACTGCCACTTCGATCTGCCGGTGCAAGACACCTACGCCGGCGCGAACGGCAACCAGTGCGTCATGTTCGGCGCCGTCAGTGAGGATGGCCCTTCCGCGTTTTGCGAAAAGTGCGCGCCCGCCGTGCGCAAAGTCGATTGCAGCGACGGCTGGCCCGCGTGATCCCGGCCGTGCATATCCAGTGAACTCATCCCATGCCCAGTCATGCTTCGCTTCACCCAGATTTGCCTGCGCGGAATCCGGCCGGTCCTCGGAATGCTCGCCGCGTGCCTGGTGCTGGGCGGCTGCCACTCGGCCCCTTCTGCCAAAACCTCTTCGCCTCCTATGAACGCCCCTGACCTTGCCGGCGCCAGCTTGTTGAACAGTCCGTTCTACAACACCGACGAACTGCCCGAGAGTCCGAAGCCGCCCAACCCGCAGTGGCGGGGCGTGCTCATCGACGCGCCGGCGCAAGCGGTGCTCAGCCTCAAGCAGCCCATGATTATTCTGCGCGGCACCTATCGCATCCAGGGAACCAACTACCCGGCCAACGATCGGCTTCGCCTCGTGGCGGTGGACGCGGCCACCAAGCAGGAATACGCCGGCACCGCCGGCCAGCGCGATCCCAGCCCTGATGTGCCGCCGCCCAAGACGGAAGAGCCGGACCCGGAAGTGGTCAAGCGGATGGTGTTCTCCGGCTTCTTCAATGCGGACCTGGTGGCCACCGTGAAGCTGCCACGCGCCGCGGGCCTCTACCGCGTCCGCGCCGAACTGGGGAATCTCAAGTCGAACGAGATCACCATCCAAGTCGCCGTTCAGTGAACACTCCCGAGGCAACGCCGCCGCGTGTGGCGCGGCTCAAGCAACTTCTCTTCACAACTGAAGAGGAGCCGGTCTATGCCATCCTCGATGGCGCGTCGGTGCCCGAGTTGCTGGAGCGATTGGCGATCGCGAAGGAAGAACACGTCTGCCTCTATCGGGGCGAACTGGGACCGGACCTCGCCCGGATGGCGCCGTATCTGGTCAAGCTGCGCCAGGAATCCCCGTTCACCGACTGGATTCTCTCCGAGGGTTGGGGCAACCATTGGGGCATCTTCACGACCGCGCCCGTGGGCCTGGAGGCAATGCGCCGTCACTTGCGCCACTTCCTGCGCGTGAAAGATCCCGCGGGCCAGATTCTCTATTTCCGCTACTACGACCCGCGGGTGCTGCGCGTTTACTTGCCCACCTGCAATGTCAGAGAATTGCAGTTCGTCTATGGGCCGGCTGGCCGGTACGTCTGCGAAGGAGCCAAGGCCGCGGAGGCGCTGGCCTTCGCCTTCGAGGAGCAGGAACTGAAGGTCACGACAACCCTGTTGGCCACGAACGGGGCCGGAGGGAGCGGATGAACCGGTGGATTCCTTTGCCATGCTGACCATCCGCAAAGAACAAATGGCGGTGCTGAGCGCCTACTCGCGCGAAGGCTTCATCCTGAAGACGCTCCAGAAGCTGCCCAAGGTGTTCCCCGAAGACCCCAAGGCCAAAGAGGAAGCCGCGATGCGTCCGATCATTGAAGCAGGCATCGCCAGGGCCGCGGCCTACGGCATCGGGCGCGAGCGGGAAACGAGCCTGTTTATTTTCCTCGTGAAAGACTTGGGGCCGGATTTCGAAAAGCACCCCAGCCGTCGATGGATGCTGGGCCTTCTGCAGGACCCGGAGATGGACGAGCAGGAGAAGATGAACCTGATCTACAAGCGGTTGGAAATTGCCGCCGGCCCGTCTTGAGCGCCCCATGAACTACGACGCCGCACTCAAAGCTGCCCAGGAGGAAGCCGACAAATGGGTCGGGGACCCGAAGGTCAAGTGCCCCAAACTCAAGACCGGCCTGCTGGTGCTGGTGTACAAGGACGATGACAAAGAAGCCGTGGGTGGCGCGGACGTGGACATTGCCCGGAGCGTGGCGCTGGTGTTCAAGAAAACGAAGTCCGCCACGACCAGCGGCAACTACGGCCTCGCCCGCTTCAAGCCCGTCGATCCAGCGAACTATCAAGTCAAGGCGGTCAAGCTGCCTCAAACCCTCAAGGCTTACGAACTGCCCGAAGCCAAAGGCCAAGCGGTCGCGCTCGGCACGTGCCCCGTCTGCGATCTCCAGATCAAGCGGCTGGCCACGCTGAAGGTCAAGGTGGTGTTCAAGCAGAAAGACGCCAAGGGCCAGGAAACCGTGACCGTCCTCGACGGCGTGAAGGTCCACATCGACGGCCGCGAAAAGCGCGATGGCACCACCACCAAAGCCCCGGACGGCTGGGCCTTGTTCGAGAACCTCAAGTCCTCCGATTACACCGTCAGCGTCACCTCCATGGAAAGCCACGCCAAGAAGTACCGCGTGCCGCCTTCCACCAAGGTCCCGCTGCCTCCGGGCGCCACCAAAGAGGTCGTCCTCGAAGTCAAGATGCTGGCCCGCCTGCGCGTGGTCTTGATCGACAAGGAGGACAAGCCCCTCTCCGGCGTCCCGTGGGACCTCAGCCGCCTCGTCATCGGCAACGGCAAGACCAAGGGTGACGGCCTGATCGAAGTGAAAGACATGCTTCCCCGGGCCGAGAGCTACGTCCTCAAGACCACCCTGAAGATCAAGCAGCCCAAGGCGCCCTCCGGCAAAGCCAGCACGGTCAAGAGCAGTTCCGGCGACGCCACGAAGTACCCCCCGCCGCTCAAACCGACGGACTTCGAAATCAAGGACGACGAACGGGCCGCCATTGAGTCGGCCGAGGTCTCGGTGGAATGGAAGCTGCAGGCCAAGTTCCTCGAAGACCTGGACAACGAGCGCGGCGACCAGTGCCGGCTGCGCAATCTGGGTTTTGTCTGTGAACCGGATGCGGACGCCGGGCACACGGCCCCGGCGGTGCGGTGTTACCAGCGCCAGTACCTCAAGCAGGACAACGGCTCCGGCAAACTGAGCGACATCCAGGCCGACTTGCGCAAACGTCACGACCAGCCCTAGAGCACACCTATGAATCGGAACGCTGAAGTCGCGCTCACGTTGAGGGAAGACACCAACCTGAACCGGTTGCGCGTGCCGGAGGTTTCCCTCCTGAAGCTTTGCGTGGTTGTCGGCGGCAAAGCCAGCAAGTCCTACCTTCAATCGGGCGCCCCCAAGCAAAAAGACAGCGGCACCGACGGCTTCCACTTCGTCCCGGAGAAAGAAACCGGCAGCATTGCCTACGAGATCGACGACGTCTGCGGCGTGGTGGCCAAGGCGAAGCTGGAACTCTTCTGCCGGTTCAAGCCGGCCCCGCTCTGGACGCTGGACTTGGCGAAGCTCGGCCCCGACGCTTACAGCCACGGCAAGCACAGCCTGAAATGGGATGGCCGCGTGGTCACCCCGGACAAGGTCCAAGCAGGCAAAGCCGGCAAGGACGGCCTGGAACACGACCTGACCCAATACAATCCCGACGCCACGATCAAGCCGGACAGTTTTCCCGACGGTTACATCACGCTGGAATACACACCCTACAAGCTCAAGCTGACCGTCAGCGACAAGGATGACCATGGCGTCCTGACGGCGTGGACTTTCTTCCACATCCTCATCAAGGAAATCGTGCTGGAACTGGGGCCGGAGGAAGCCGTGCCCGCCGCCACCGTGGATGATGACCGTCACAAGCGCGACAAGGCCGTGCGGAAGCAGATCGCCGACGATGGCGGACTCCCGGCGGCCAGTGCGACACGGAAGATCTATCTTGTCAGCAACCTCTACAAGACCGCCTCGGCGGAGATGAGTGACAACACGGGCTACCAGCAGTTCAGGACGCTCTGGGCCGACGGGCCGAATGTCCCGGTCCTCGCGAAGATCCACTTGGCCGATTCCGCGGATGCCGTGGTGAAACTGGAAGACGGCCCCGGCGCCAAAGCCTTGGGCAAGGCCAAATTCCTTTGGGATTGGGAAGACGTGGCCGAGGACACCTCGCGTCATCACGCCAAGGCCAAGACCTTTCTCAACGACGCCCTGAACTACGACAAGAACACCACCCAGCCCAAAGGCGACAACGCCCACGTGGACCGCGGCGGCAAGCGCGGCCCGAACGGCCACCCCGTCTTTCCCGCCCAGGCCGGCTACGCCCCGAAAGACACGCTGGACGCCGGGAAGTTTCCCTTCGAAGTCAAAGCCGCGGACACCCGCACCTGGGCCGCCCAGAGTCTCGGTTGGACCCAAGGCAAGTTGAAGGGCCAGACCGGCGTGGTCTTTCAGCCGGCGCGACAGGCCGGGGACGGATTCAAGATCACCGTCTATCTGGCCAACGACCGGTGCTTCGACAGTGTCAAGAACAAGGAGAAGCTCGTCCTGGATGTGACCGCCGCCCCACTGAAGGCCGCCGACGTCATCAAGAAGTCCACCGGCACATTCGAGATGTGGCGGCAACTCGAAGTGGTCAACTACCAGAAAAAGAAAAACACCGTGACGCCCAACATCAACCTGGCCACGGTGGCGGACTATTACGAGAAGGCAAACGTCCTGATGAAGAACCTCGCCGGGGCGCCGGGGGCCATGGCCAAGGCGACCTACAACACCGCCATGACCAACGCGGTCAGCGCCAAGGGCTGGCACATCAGGGCGGCCGTTTCCGCCAATGACCAGTACGACGCCGGGGGCTATTTCATCGATTTTCGGGACCATGCCGGCTGGCGTACGGAGGTGGACACCCATGCCACCAACGCCGGCTGGACCAACGTGCAAAAGTCGGCTTGGTCCGTCGGCTTAAGCAACGCCGCCGGTTCGGATCCCTATACCAACGCCGCCGTTTACTACCAG
Organism: Verrucomicrobiota bacterium; assembly: GCA_016219875.1. GTDB lineage: Bacteria > Verrucomicrobiota > Verrucomicrobiia > Limisphaerales > JACRJZ01 > JACRJZ01. The sequence continues at coordinate 51,766 of JACRJZ010000059.1, forward strand.
TTCCTCTACGACTGGGCCATCGGGATCATTGAAACCGTGTGCGGCAGCTTCATGGCCGCCGGCGACGGCATCAATATTTTCCAGTTCCACAATCTGTTCAATTCGGCTTACCCCCGCGCCACGGACTTGAACGGCTTTGCCGCCAACCCGCCCGGCTCGGGCCGCAGCAAGTGTGGCTTCATTCAGTGCGGCAGCAACTATGGCGGCGCCGGCAACCTCAATACGCGCGAGCAGACCTGCACGCACGAGATTGGCCACCAACTTTTCCTGCCCCACACTTGGCAGGTCAGCCCGGCCCACGATCCGCAAGGCTCGCACGACCGGAACGACAACGCCTGCACCATGTCCTACGAGTTCGACAAAACGCGGCGCTTCTGCGGCCTGTGCCTGCTGCGGCTGCGCGGCTGGAGCAAATTCCAGACGGACGCCACCGGGGCTGAAGTCAACCCGGCCGTTCGGACCGTGAAGGACACCGGCCCCAACAAACACCCCTGACCCATGCGCCGCCTGTTCCCTGCCCGACTGGCGTTGCTGGCGCCTTGTTTGCCGCAGTTCGGCTTGGCCCTGCTCTGCGCCTGCACCGCTCCGAGCGCCACCACTTCGCGTGAAAGGAAAAAAACCGTTATGGAAATACACCTCACTCTGCCCAAAGCTTCCTTCCTGACCTCGGAAGCCCTCCCCTTGCGCGTCGTCATGACCAACGCTGGCGCCGCGCCGGTGGAAGTGCCGGACCCGCTGCACGAAGCCAACTGGCAGCCCACCTTCACCCTCACCGGGCCGGGCCTTCCGCCTCCGGGCCGCGTCATGAGCGCCCGCGCCGCCGTGCTGGGAGACCTTTCGCCGTCGCCTGACGGCGTCGCGCCCGTGCTGCGCAAAATCGAGCCTGGCCAGAATTTCGAGCGCCAGCTTCCGCTTCACGCTTGGCTCCAGCTCTCGGCTCCCGGCCCGTATCAAATCGCGGGCAACCTCGAGTGGCGCGGCCTCACCGCGCGTTCCGCTCCCGTCTCCTTCACGTTGGAGAAACTCAACCCCGTCGCCCTTGCTGTTGGCGTGGACGAGGGTGTTGCCTCCAAGCGCCAAATCCCGGCCGCCTGGCTCCACCAAGGTGGCAAAGGGCGCCGGCTTTACTCTGCGGTTTTCACCGAAGAGCGCCCTGACCTCGCGGAAATCGGCCCTCCCACCGCGACGTATCTTCAAGAGACGGGCGCCGACGCCGCCGACCTGCTCGTGCCGTGGACGAACTACGACCGCAACGAGAGCTTCCATCATTGGTTTGCCTGGCGCGAGGGCAGCCGCCTGTTCGCGCGTTCGCTGCTCGCCAAGGAACCGCTTTCCCTGGATCTGGGTCGTCCTCCGGAACGGCTCCTCCGCCCGGCCCTGCTGCCGTCGTCCGGCGATCTCAACATCCTGGTGCTGTCCGGCGACGGACGCGAACTGCTCGCGACGCGCTTCGCCGCGCCTTCCGGCGAAGGCGCCCCAGCGCCCGGCCACGTGCTCTGGCGCCTGCCGCTGCCATGGCCGCTGCGGGGCGCCCGCGCCGCCCTGGCGCCCCCGTCGTTGCCAAACGCGCGCCGCGCGGCGCTCGTCTCCCAAGACGCTGACACGCTGCTCTTGTCCCTGCTTGACACGAGCAAGGCCGACGGTCCGGGCGAACTGAAAACCGTCCGCGTGCGCGAGGCGCGGGCGCTGGCGGATTCCGAGCCGGGCTTGTGGATCGATGCAGCGGGCAACTCCCACGTTGCGGTCCTCTGCGAAAAGCCGCACGAAGATCCCCGCCGCAAAGAGCGTTCGCTGGCGCTGGCTTCCGCCAACTTCGCCCCGGACGGCACGCTGCTCGCGCCGGCCACACTCACGGTCCTCACGCCGCTGGAAACCGCCGTCAAGACAGCGACCGCGGCGTTTGCCGTCGCGGGTGCCCAGGCGCAACTGGGCTGGGCCGCCTTGCTGGAGAACGGCCAAGTGATTCATCTGCACAGCGGCGGCCAGCCGCGCCGCTTGGAAAACCCGCCGGCCGTGCCCTTGGAACTCCTGCCCCGCTCCCAGGCCTTTTACCTCCTGACCCTCGATCCGGCGGTGGGTCCCAGGTTCGTGGCGCTGCAGTGATCATGTCCTTGTTCAGCCAACTCTCGACCCCGAAAGCCCCCGGTCTTCCGACGGCGCCCAAGCCCGCCGTGCCGATGGCACTGCCCAAGATTCGAGTCCCCACCGCCGCCGGCATCTGCAAAAGTTACCAGCCGTCGGCCCAAGGCCAGGCGCTCTTGCAGCCAAGCCAAACGCCGGCGCAGTACATGTCGGCCCTCGAACAGAAGAACCTTTCCACCGACCAGATCAACTTGCTTTCGCACGGCATGCCGGAGCGCGAGTCGGTCCATTGGGCCTGCCAAAGCTCCCGCAAAGTGGATGGCCAGTTGCCGCCAGCGGACAAGAACGCGCTGGGGGCTGCGGAGGCGTGGGTGAAGAACCCTTGCGACGCCACAAAATCCCAGGCTGCTACCGCGGCGTCGCAGACCGATTACCACGGTCCTGGCGCTTGGGCCGCGCAGGGTGCGGCGTGGTCGCAAAGTCCCGGCGGCACGGCGCCCGCCACCGGCCCGACCGGGGACGCCGTGGCCGGCTCCGTCAATATCGCGGCGGCGATGGCCGCTAAGCCGGCGGTGCCCGCGGTCCCGGCTGCGCCCGCCCTGCCGACCGCGCCCACATTGGCGGCTCCGAAATTGGCCGCGCCGCCGGCACCGACGCTCGCGCCGCCGGTGCTGGAGGTTCCCCCCAACGTGCTGGAGCAGCAGGCCAAGGTTCACCAGCCGTTCATCGACCTCGGCAAAGATGTCGCCAGCGGCAAGAACACCTGGGCGTGACGGGTGCGACCCATTGAAGCGTTGAAGCGATGAAGGGTTGAAGAGGCTTCACGGATGGCTTTCACCCAAGGCCGACACCTCTTCAACCCTTCAACCCTTCAACCCTTCAACGACTCCTCCATCCTCTTCGTTCACCCGTTCCGCCGCCACCAAGTGGAGCCGGTAGGTCATCGTGCTCCGCTCGTGCAACCGCACGCGCCACGGGAGGTCATCACGCTCGGCGATGAGTCGGAGCGTGTTGACGGAACCCGGAGTCGCTCCGGGTCGCAGCAGGCGTCGGAGCATCTCCGCGCTCGATCCCGCCAGCGGCGACCGTTGCGAATGCCCGCCCAGCCAGCCTTCCAGCGGCGTCGCGGCGACGGACCAGTCGTAGGGGCAGGCGAGCACGGCTTTGCCGCCGGGCTTCAGCGCGCGACCGAAGGAGGCCAGAAGTTCCCGCGGCGTGCTCACGCAGTCCAGAACGTTCAGGGCGGTGGCCAGCGAGAAGGTCCCGTCGGGAAACGGCAGCGCCGTGGCGTCGCACGCCCAGAAGTCCACGTTCTCGCGGCGGGCAAACTCCGCCGGAAACTCGCGCGTCTCGTACACCAACCCCACCCGCCGCCGCGGATAGCGGACCCTCCCGCCGCGCAAGACCTCGCCGGCCAGCCGCAGCATGGCGAAGTTCATATCGACACCCAGCACCAGTTCATCACCCTGTTCCGCCAACGCGAAGGTCCCCCTCCCGACAGAACAGCCCGCGTCGAGCACCGGCCCCGGCGCGAGCGGACCGGCGAGTTGCTTGCCGGTTTCAAGGCTGCGAAGCATCGAGCCAGGGCGCGGCTCGGCGACGGGTTCCGCTGGGTCAAGATCAGCGTAGTGGTCCCAGGCGTAGGAACTGAGATGTTGGCGCGTGGTGTCGAACGCGGAGCCTGGACCGCAGCAATCCCCAATCACGGTTTCGATCAGTTCGCTCAAGTCCCGCCGTCCGCAAATCGCCAGCGCGTTGTCGGCGACGTATTGGCGGATGTTTGCGACGAGGAGCGGGACGCCGTCGATGACGGGAAACTCGCGCTGGCAGTTGGCGTTCGTGCAATGCAGCACGCCTTCCACAAGGTGCCCGTCCGCCTCGCGGGCCACTGTGGCAATGCGGAGCGGGAAGCCGTCGGCCCCCGCCGCGCGGCAGACGGGGCACACCGGCCGCAGCGTTTCAAAGTGCCGGCGTCTCACGGTTGCCTAGCCTCCGATCACCACGGTTGGGCAGCCCGGCGGCAGGATTTTTCCCGTTGGGCTGGGAATGGGCGCCACGCAGGAGGCGTGCAGCGTCATGTCGCCCACGCGGGCCGCCGGCATGAAGCCGATGAGGACCGTGAAGGAGCCTAACGCGATCATGCCCGGTCCCGCCGGCACGCATCCGGCCAACATGCAGGGTTGAGTTGTGTCAGTGACGCGAGCCGCGGGCATGTTGCCGATGAGAACGGTGGGTTCGCCCTTGATGATGGCCAGGGGCATCGCCGGATGCGGCACCGGCGTGGGCACCGGGGCCGGCGGATGAATGGGCGCGTGGCAGTGCGGCGCGGTCTGAAGGACCTTGTCCCCAATTCGGGCGGCGTTAGGCATGGTTTGTCCTCCGTTCCGAAGTGATGACGGCCGTTGTGTTCACGGGCGGAATCTAGCCGGTTGCCGCAGGCAATCAAATCAAAAGGCGGGGTTCCATCGGGTCGCGTTCCCTTTCGCCAGCGTGAGGAAAGCGCGGGCCTCCGGTTGGAGCGTGAAGAGGCTGACGGGTTGGAGGGGTTAAAGCGTTGAAGGGTTGAAGCGTTGAAGAGGCCACGGCAGAGGGCAAAAGCCATTGCCTGGAGCCTCTTTAACTCTTCAGCCCTTTAACCCTTCAACCCTTCAACGCTTCAACCTCACTGTTGCCGCGAAGCCGGCGGCCTGAGTCTCCGCAGCTTGCCCAGCGCCAGTTCCATCACGTCGCGCGCCGACGGAATCTTGCACCACCACGCCAGCGCGTAGTAGGCGGCGCACGCGGGCAGCGCCGGGACGAACACCGCCCCGAGCTTCAGCGCCAGGTTCGTGTGACCGAGCCGTGCTTCCCAAAGCCGGGCCAAGCCCCAGGCCATCAGACCCGCGGCGGCGGCGGCGCTGAGCAGCACAGGCATTTGCCGCCGCAACTCGCCGAAGTCCAGCTTGGGCATCTTGCGGCGGAAGGCGAAGACCAGCAGCGTCACGTTTACGCACACCGTGAGCGTGTTGGCCAGACCCAGACCGCGCTCCTTGAATTCCCACAGCAGGCTGGCGCTGAGGACCACGTTCAGCGTGAGGCAGACGATGCTGATCTTCATCGGCGTCTTCATGTCGCCCAGCGCGTAGAAGCCGCGGACCAGGAGGTTCACCGTCGAGAACATCACCAGTCCGGGGGCCAAACACATCAACGCCTGCGACGAGCGCACCGTAGCCACGGCGTCGAACCGTCCGCGCTCGAACAGCAGCCGCATGATCGGCTCGGCCAACACGACCAGCAGCACCGACGCCAGCAAGTTGACGAAGACCAGGTAGCTGACGCCCTGCCGCAAGGTGTCGCGGAACTCGGGGAACTTTTTCTCCGTGGCCAAGCCGGACAGCGTGGGCAGCAGATACGTGGCGAGCGAGAGGCCGAAAACGCCTTGCGGCAATTCCATCAGGCGCACCGCAAACCCGAACGCAGAGACGACGCCCTTTTCCACAAAGTAAGCGATGCCTTGCGTGATGAGCATGTTGATCTGGAACGCCGCCACGCCGACGACGCCGGGGACCATCTGCTGCACCACGCGCCGCACCGTGTCATCGGACCACGGCGTCACCCACTGGTAGCGGAAGCCCTCGCCGCGCAGCACCGGCCATTGAAACGCCGCCTGCACCACGCCCGCGATCAGCACGCCGACCGCCAGGCCAAAGATGCGCTCGTGCAGTTCCCGTCCGAACAGCGGCGTGAGCAGGAACACCGACGCGATCATCACCACGTTGAGCGTGGTCGCCCCCATCGCCGGCACGAAGAAGTGGCCGCGGGCGTTGCACATCCCCATCAGGATCGCCGCCAGGCAGACGAGCAACACGTAGGGCGACATGACCCGCAGCAACTCCAGCATGAGCCGCGTCTCCTCCCGGCCCTCGAAGTTTACGGTGGCCAGGGCCACCGAGACGCCGGCCGCGCCCAGCGCCACCACGGCGGCGGTCGCTACCACGAGGCCCGAGATGACGGCGTTCGACGCGCGCCACATTTCCGCTTCGCCGGCGAGTTTCTCCTTTTCTTTGAAGATGGGAATGAACGACGCCGTGAGCGCGCCTTCGCCGAGCAGCCGCCGGAACAGGTTCGGCACCATGAAGGCCATCATGAACGCGTCCGTGACCCAGCCCACGCCCATGAAGCCGGCGTAGGCCATCTCGCGGACCATGCCGAGAATGCGGCTGGTCATGGTGGCAGCGGCGAGCGCGCCGGAGGATTTCAACATTTGGGACATTGCGCGGAACTCTGCGTGGGGAACTTGCTACCGTGGCCGGCGAAAAGAAGCAATCTGTTACCGTCGGTCGGGCGCACAGCAGAAGCTCAGGACTCCGGATCCCGTGAAAATGACGTGGCCCGCCCGGTGAGGGCACCGGGCCTACAGGGTCGCGAGAGAGCTGTAGGCCGGGTCCCCGGACCCGGCGTTGGGGATCAGGAGCGGCTACTTCTCCTGCGCAACCAGTCGGCGGAACGAATCCTGAAGGCGGTTTCGCGCCGCGAAGCCGACGACCGCATCAAGGACTCCAGCCAAAACAAGCCAAATCCCCGCGAGGACCTCCACCGTGTCCTCGTTGCGGACGGCTCCGTTGATCGTGAGAAACACAAAAAGGAACACTCCGATCCACGGGCCGAGCATCACCTTGCCGAGCGTGGCCAGCACGGCCCAATGGTGTCGGCGCCGGACCAGCCCCTGTTCCATGCCCACCCACTGCAAAGCCCAAGTGTCGGCGAACAGGACGACGGCGCCGCCCAGGAGGAGGAACACAAAGAGGCCACCTTCTCGGCCAATGTTGTGCGGGTGATCGCGGAGCACCGCGAGCAGGAGCGCGATGTTCGGAACCAGCGCCTGCAAGCGAGGAAAGAACATCGCCCGTAGCAGGGCCTGCCGGTGGCCGTCCACAATCTCCTTCACGCCGAGCGGCGTGGCCAACAGCAGTTCGAGCGCGCCGCTCCGGCGATCCATGCTGAACCGCCGCGAGGCTTCGACGGCCACCAGACACTTGAACGAGAAATGGACCGCGTAGGCGCCGAAGAGACTGCAAACGAAAGCGAATCGCTCACCGCGTTGCGTGAACGTGAGCAGGAAGATGGACAACCACAGCGCGCACAACACCGCCATCGGCAGAGTGACCGTGAAGGACGCCCGCGAGAGCCGGTTAGCCAGCCAAAGAAACGGGTCGGAGCCGACCTTGGCCGACCGGGGCGTTGGGAGCGACTCCGCTTGAGAACTGGCTCCTGACGGAGGCGCAGCCGGCCGGGGTCTTTCCACGCGCGCCTGCCAACGGCGCGGCAGTGCGACGCAGGCCAACGTCAGCAGAGTGGCGCCCATCGCGCCCTGGACGGCGATTGAGATGTAGAACCGCAACAGCTCCGCCGGCTTCCGGCAATGAACGTCAAACGCCTGCGCGAAGGAGAACACCGGGCTGAGCGAGTTCAGAGGGTTCTCTTCGAAACGCACGACTCGATACACCTGCAACATCCCGCTGATCAGCGGAACCAGTCCCGACACGAAGAGGAGACCGGCGAAGACGATCAGCATCGCGTGCTGCGTCTCGCGCACGAGGGCGGAGACGAACATCCCCAGCGACAGTGAGAAGAACAGCGTCACGAGCAGCACCAGCGCGAGCCGGAAAAACTCTCCCGCTGTCACGCCGCCGAGCAGCAGCGAGAGCGCGCTCACGGGGAAAATGGCCAGCAGTCCGTAGATTGCGTTGAGAGACGTGGCGGCCAGCTTGCCCAGCACCACGTCGTGGCCGCGCAGGTCGGTGAGGAACAGGAGGCCGAGTGTGCCGTCGCGCTTCTCGGCGCTCAGACAGTCCGCCGTCAGGAACACGCCCGAGAGCAGCGCGAAGAGGAAGCCGACGACGTTGGTGGCGATGAAAAGGTTCAAGCTCAACTCCGCCGGTCGCACCTGCTGCCGCGCAGTGAAATTCAGGATAATCCACGTGCTCAGCACGACCAGCCCGACGAAGAACCGCACCCAATGGGTGCTGCGCCGCCGCGCCACCACGCGCAGTTCCCGTTCCACCACCGGCAGCAGGGTCATAGGCTTGGCGGCGGCTTCATGCGCCGCGCTTGCTGAACGTCTGCAGGACGAGACGCGAGCGCACTGGCCCACGGGATGAATGCGCCGGACTCACTTTCTCGATTGGCCAGCCGCGCGGAGGTGCGTGTCGAAGAACTCCTCCACCTGCTTCATCACCTCCGGCTTGGCGAAGCCGGGGCCGCCATGGCCGGCGCCTTTCACTGGATGGAAGGTCACGGTCACACCGGCGGTTTTCAGCGCCGCGTCGAGCAATTCGCTTTGGTTGAACGGCACGAGCGGATCCTGGTCGCCGTGCATGATGAGGAAGGGCGGATCGTCGCGGGAAACGTAGGTGATGGGATTGGCCCACGCGGCCTTGGCTTTGTTTTCCTGGATGGGCACGCCGATGAGTTGAGACTCCGGGGAGTTGGTGGCGTCGTGGTTCATCGTGCTACCGGCCTTGTTCATCTGCAGAAAGTCGCTCGGACCGAACCAGTCCACCACCGCTTGCACGCGGCTGGATTGGTCCGGCCAGCCGCCCCGGCCCTCGAACTCCGGCACGCCTCCACTGGTGCCCAGCAACGCGGCGAGGTGCCCGCCGGCCGACGGTCCCCACACGCCGATGCGGTCGGGGTTAAGGTGGTAGTCTTTGGCCTTAGCGCGCAGAAAGCGGAGCGCGCATTTGCAGTCCTCGATTTGCGCGGGGAAGATCGCCTCCTGACTCAACCGATACTCGATGCTGGCGCAGAAGTAGCCGCGCTGGGCGAAGCGAACCAGGGGACGGATGCCGGCCTCGCGGCTGCCCGCGCGCCACGCTCCGCCGTACACGTACACGATCCCAGGCATCGGTTCTTTCGGCGGCGACTTGGGGCGCAGAATGTGGAGCTTGAGCGCACGTCCACCGCCGGTGCCGAACTGGACATCGCGGAGCAATTCCACGTTGTCCGGCACCTTGAACTCGGAACGCGGGGCTTCCTGGGCGCCCGCCGCCAGAGCGAGGGCGAGGGCCAACAGGAAAGGCCCCCGGCCGGTTGTTGACTTCCAGAGCGAGGACCGAGACTGACGGGCAGGCCGGAGGCCGGCCCAGTTTTGGAGCGCGATGTTCATCATTTCTTCGGTGGTTTGACGGCCAGAGTCTTCACCAGGAAGGCCTGCCGGTCGGCGGCCTCTTCGATCAGCTTGGAGGTTGGTTTTCCCGCGCCGTGGCCGGCTTTGGTTTCGATGCGGATCAAGATCGGCGCCGCGCCGGCCTGGGCCGCCTGGAGCGTGGCCGCGTATTTGAAACTGTGCGCCGGGACCACGCGGTCGTCGTGGTCGGCAGTGGTGATGAGCGTGGGCGGATACTTGGTGCCGGCCTTGATGTTGTGCAGCGGCGAGTAGGCGCGGATGGCCTTGAACTCGTCGGCGTTGTCGGATGAACCGTAGTCAGAGGTCCACGCCCAGCCGATGGTGAACTTGTGGAAGCGGAGCATGTCCATGACACCGACGGCCGGCAGCGCCGCGCCGAAGAGGTCGGGCCGCTGGTTCAGCACCGCACCTACGAGCAAGCCGCCGTTGCTCCCGCCGGCGATGGCGAGTTTCTTCGGAGAGGTGTAACGGTTGGTCACGAGCCACTCGCCCGCCGCGATGAAGTCGTCGAACACGTTTTGCTTTTTCAGTTTCGTGCCAGCTTCGTGCCACTCCTCGCCGTACTCGCCGCCGCCGCGCAAATTGGCCACGGCATAGACGCCGCCCCATTCGAGCCACGCGAGCATGGAGACGGAGAACGCCGGCGTGACCGGAATGTTGAAGCCGCCGTAGCCGTAGAGCAGGGTGGGATTCGAGCCGTCCAGCTTCACGCCCTTCTTCACCGTGATAAACATCGGCACACGCGTGCCGTCCTTGCTGGTGTAGAAGACCTGCGTCGTCTCGTAGAGCGCCGGGGCGAAATCCACTTTGGGCTGGCGGAAGACCGTGCTGCTGCCGGTGCGGCAATCGTAGCGGTAGATCACGCCCGGCACGGTGTAGCTGGTGAACGAGTAAAACGTCTCGGTGTCCGCGCGCTTGCCGCCGAAGCCGCCCGCGGAGCCGATGCCCGGCAACGCCACTTCGCGCGCCAGCCGGCCTGCCAGGTCGAAGACCTTCACTTGGCTGCGGGCGTCCTTGAGGTAGGTGACGAAGAACTGGCTGTGGACCACGTTCACGCCGACGATCGTCTCGGCGGTCTGCGGCAGAATCTCCTTCCAGTTCGCGCGTTCAGGCTGGGTGGTGTCGATGGCGATGACGCGGCCGCGCGGCGCGTTGAGGTCGGTGCGGAACCAGAAGACTGGGCCGTCGTTGTCGATGAAATCGTAGGCCGCGTCGAAGTCGGTGAGCAACGGCACGACCGGCGAATCGTCCTTCTGCAAGTCGCGATAGAACACGCGCCGCTTCGGGCTGGTGCCCTGGGACGATGAGATGACGAGGAAGCGTCCGTCGTCCGTGACGTGGCCGTAGAAATTCCATTCCTTCTGGTCGGGACGATGGAACACGAGCGCATCCTGGCTCTGCGGCGTGCCGAGCCGATGGTAATAGAGCTTGTGGAAATAATTGGCCTTGGTCAGGCGCGCGACTTCCGTCGGCTCGTCGTAGCGGCTGTAGAAAAAGCCTTTTCCGTCTTTCGTCCAGGAGGCGCCGGAGAACTTCACCCACTTGATCAAGTCCGGCCGGTCCTGGCCGGTGCCCACGTCGCGGACTTTCCACTCTTGCCAGTCCGAGCCGGCCGTGGACAACCCGTAAGCCATCAAGTTCCCATCGTCGCTGATGGCGTAGCCGGAGAGGGCCACGGTGCCGTCGGCGGAGAGCTTGTTCGGATCGAGGAGCAGGACCGGCTCCGCGTCGAGCGCACTGAGCGTGTAGAGGACGCTCTGGTTCTGAAGGCCGTCATTGCGGGAGATGAAATAGCGGCGGCCTTGCTTGAAGGGAATGCCGTAGCGTTCGTAGTTCCAGAGCTTCGTCAGGCGCTCCTTGATGGCGGCGCGTTCGGGGACGGAGTTCAGCCAGGCAGACGTGACGCGGTTCTGCGCCTCGACCCAGGCTTTGGTTTCAGCGGAGTTGTCGTCCTCCAACCAGCGGTACGGATCGGCGATGGAGACGCCGTGATAGACATCCACCTGATTCGTCTGGGCGGTGCCGGGGTAGGAGAGCTTCGGAGACATTTCAGCGCAGCCGGCCAGGAGCAACATCGCCGTGCTGGCCAGGACCGAGGATTTCAAGGTTGAGGACATGGCGGAAAGGTGCGGAGAACGGGCGCAGGCGTCAAAAGTTTTCCGATTCATCTCAATTCCGCGCTTGCCAGCCAGCGGGACTTTTGTTACCCCACCGCGAAACCAGATGCTTGTGGAAAACATCCGTGCGCCGCAGTGCGCCAGTCAGATCGTCAACCCAACTCCACACCCGTGCCGGAGTCGTTGGTGACTTCGTTGCCTTTTTGCCAAAAACCACCCCACCCAAAGAGAAACTATGAGTACAACAATCCGTCGCTACCAACCCTTGCTGGCCCTCCTATTCACGGTCTTGGCGCTTGCCATGCCGTCGATGACTTGGGCGGCCAACGTCAGCCTCAAGACCAGTGACCAGATCGGCACCACCTCGTGGACCGGCTCGACGAACTGGGACAACAACGCCGCGCCCAGTTCCGGCAACAACTACTTCACGAAGAACTTCTCCATCCGCACGCCGGCGGATGCGACCGCCTTCTCGGCCTTCGCGGGGGCTTCCCTGTCCATGGATCCGGGCGGGCAGATGAACTGCAAGCACAACGGCAACTTCACCAACAACAACCTCCTCTTCAACGGCGGCACCCTCTGGCTGGGCGGCTCGGCGAACGGCGGTTACATCACCAACTACGGCACCATCCAACTCAACCCGGCTACCAACTGTTGGGTGGCGACCGATGTCAACAACCGGAGCGTGGACTTCAAGTCCACCATCACCGGCACGGGCGGCGCCACGCTCATCGTCTCGAACATCCTGGGCAATATCGTGAGCAACCGGCCCGGCGTGCTCTTTAGCGGGGCCAACACCTTTTTGAATGCCGTGCTCATCACCAGCAACACCCTGGTCAAACTTAACAACGCCACCGGCCTGGGCGCGGTCAATGGCGCCACCACGGTCACCAACGGCTCCACCCTCGACCTCAACGGACTGAGTCCCGGCAGTGAGCCGTTTGTCCTCGCGGGCGTTGGCACCAACGGCGCGGGCGTGGTCATCAACAGCGGCGCGGCGTTGGTCAACAACGGCCTCAAAGGGCCGGTGACGCTCACCGCCGACGCCACCATTGGCGGTGCCAACCGCTGGGACATCTACACGCCGGCGACACTCAACGGCAACGGCCGCAAGCTCACCAAGGTCGGGGCCAACGAAATCGCCCTCGCCAACCTCGGCAACAGCGCCTTGGGCGACATCCAGGTGAATGGCGGCACGCTCACCATCCTGGGCACCACGACGATGGGCGACCCGGCCAAGACCGCCACCGTCACGGCGGGCGCGTTGAACTTCTGGGCCGTCAACAACACCCTCGCCGCGCCGCTGGTGAAGACCGTGGTCATCCAGAGCGGCGCCAGCTTCAACAACAACAGTGGCACCCTCTTTTTCAGCGGCCCGATCACGCTGAACGGCACCGCGAACTTCAGCGGCAACGGCACCGAGATGACGCACTTGGGACCGCTGGGCGGCACGGGCAGCTTGGTCAAAGGAGGCACTCACAAGTTGGTTCTCCTCGGCACCAACGCTTACTCCGGCAACACCACCATCAACTTCAACAGCGGCACCCTGGCTCTCGGAGTGAACGGCTCCATCTCGAACTCCCCCCTCATCACGGTGAACGGGGCCTCGACCTTTGACGTCGCGGCGGTCGGCGGTGGCTGGATCCTGATGCCCGGCAAAACGCTCATCGACAACGGCACGGTGCTGGGCAGCGTCACGATTGCGCCCAGCGCGCTCGCTTACGGCGACGGCCTGATCTCCGGCCACGTCACGGTGTCTTCCTCGGGCACACTCACTCCTGGTCAGTTGGGAGCACCGGGCACGTTGAGCCTGCTCCAGAACCTCACGTGTGAAGCGGGCAGTTCCCTCGGTTTCGACTTGGCCAACGTGACGGTCATCGACGGCGGCATCAACGACCACTTCGCGGTTGGCGGCAACCTCACGCTCAACGGCACCGTGGCTGTGAACTTTGGCCTGCTCAACGGCGCGCCCGCCCTCGGCGTGCCCTACACGCTCATCCGCTACGCTGGCACCCTGACCGGCAGCGCCGCCAACTTGGTCGCCAACTCACCCTACCCGGCCACCTTCGATACCTCTGTGCCGGGCGAAGTCCGCGTGACCTTTGCCGCAGGTTCTCCGGCCACGCTCACTTGGACCGGCGACGCCAGCGCCAACCTGTGGGACGCGGGCCTTTCGATGAACTGGTTCGACGGCGCGAACAAGAGTCTGTTCTTCCAGGGCCACAACGTAGTCTTCGACGACACTGGCACCAGCAACCTCACCGCAAACTTGGTGGGCGGAATCGTTCCGAACAGCGTCACGGTCAACTCCTCTGGCAATTATGCCTTCGCGGGCAGCGGCCTCCTTGCGGGCAGCGGCGGCCTCACCAAGCAGGGCAGCGGCTTGCTCACGGTCAACAACCCCAACACTTTCACCGGGGCCACCCTGATCGAGAGCGGCACGCTGAAACTGGGCCGCGCCGAAGCGGTCGGCAGCCCACTCGGTGCCACCATCATTACCAATGACGGCACGCTTGACGTCAACAGCCAGCGCGTGGGCTTGCTCGCCGCGGAACCGGTCGTGGTCAGCGGTGCGGGCGTCGGTGGAGCGGGCGCGATCGTCAACAACGGCGCCGGCGGCCAGAACAGCGCCCTCCGCGTCGTCACCCTGGCGGGCGACACGACGGTGGGCGGCGCGCAACGCTTCGACATCCGCAACGACGGCGGCTTGGCCAGCCTGAGCAGTGGTGGCCAGCCCTTCAAGTTCACCAAGACCGGCCCCAACGAACACATCTGGGTCGGCGTCGAAGTCGATCCCGCGCTGGGCGACATCGAAGTCTTGGCCGGCCGCTTCGGGCCGGAAACCACGACCTCCGGCTCCTTGGGCGATCCCACCAAGAACATTTACGTGGGCAGCGGCGCCACCTTCCGCTTCTGGGGTTGGAATAATTCGCTGACCAAGAACATGGTCCTGACCAACGGCGCCATCCTCTGGGTCAACAACGGCACCGGCCGCATCCTCAGCCAGGTCACGCTGGACAGCGGGATGATCATCGCCGACCCGGACGGCAACACGCTCGCCCTGAGCAACACCGTCTCCGGCGCGGGCGGCTTCAACAAGATCGACACCGGCAACCTGATCCTGGCCGGCAACAACACCTTCACCGGCGGCATCTCCAACGGCGCGGGCACAGTGACCGGAACCACGCTCAGCGTGCCGGGCGCGGTCGCTGTGTATGGCACCCTGGCCATTGACCAACCGTTCGACGGCACGCTTGTTGGCCCGATCACGGGCGCCGGCGCCTTCAACAAAGCCGGCCTGAGCACCGTGACGATCAATGACGCCGGCGGCTATCTGGGCACGGCGAACGTCAATGCTGGCCGGTTGGCCTTGGCGGCAGACAACGTCTTCGGCTCGACGAACATCAACTTCAACGGCGGCGGCCTCACCTCCGCCGACGCCAATGCCCGCACCATCACCAACTTCTTCACCGTGTCGGCCAACTATCCGACCCCAACCGTGCTGGGCACGCCCGGATCGGGCGACTTGATCTTCCGCGGCCCGCTGGCCAACAACGGTGGCCAGATGAAATACCTCGCGATTTCCAACAACCAAGTGACCATCTACAACAACCTCTACGGCGTTGGCACCATCACCAAGGGCGGTCCTGGCCAGTTGACCCTTGCCGGCACCAACCTGTTCGTCGGCCTGACCAACTTGCAGGGCGTGGTCAAAGTGGCCGCCAGCGGAGTGCTCAGCAACCACTTGAACAACCTCGTTCTGTTGCCCGGCGCACAACTCGATGTTACCGCCAAGTCCGGCTACACCAACAAATCCGGCGGCCTCCTCATGGCGGGCCGCACCAGTGATTTTGGACCGGACATCCTCGGCAACGTCGTCAGCACCGGCACGGTCACCGTCGCCGGCGCGGCTGTTCCTGGCACGCTGGCCATCAGTGGCGGCCTCAACTTGGCGGGGGGCATGCTGAACTTCGACTTGGCCGGTGCCACGACTCCAGGCGCAGGCGTGAACGACCTGATCGCCATCGGTGGCCCGCTGAACCTCTCCGGCACCACCACCATCCAACTCAATCCTTACGCCGGCCCGCTGGCGGCCGGCACCTATACGCTCATCAGTGGCGGCACCGCCCTGGCGTCGGGCAGCACGGCCAACCTGACCGTCGCCGGCACCAACGGCGCGCGGCAGACCTTCACGGTGGACGTGACCTCCTCGCCCGGCAGCGTTCTGCTGGTCGTGGGCGGCAACGCCGCATCGCTAGTTTGGTCTGGCGCCGCGAGTGCCAACTGGGACGTCAATGCGGCCGTGGCCTGGATGAACGGTGGGCTGCCGGACAAGTTCGTCAACTACGATCAGGTGTTGTTCGACGGCACCACCGCCAATTCGCTTGTCAACCTCACCGCCACCGTCTTCCCCGCCTCCTTCACGGCGGACGCCCCGGCCACGTTCAACCACATCATCAGCGGCGCCGGCAAGATCAGCGGCAGCGTCGGCATCACCAAGAACGGACTGGGCACGCTCACCTTGAGCACGGCCAACGACTTCACCGGCCCCGTCACGGTCAACAACGGCACGCTGCGCATCGGCAACAACAGCGCCCTCGGCTCGCTCTACCAGACCATCACCATCAACCCGGGAGGCCAGGTGGACATCAACGGCATCTCCGGCATGGGGCCGCGCATCTACACTTACGTCATCAGCGGCTTTGGCCAGGATGGGTTGGGTGCCCTGCGCAACAACAGCACCACGGGACCGGGCGCTGTGGGCTTGCAGAACCTCACCCTGAACGCGGATGCGGCCATCTTCGCCGCGGGCCGGTTTGACATCAACGATGCCGGCGGCGTGCGCGCGGGCTTGATCAACGGCCAAGGCTTCAAACTGACCAAGAACGGCATCGCTCCCATGCCGTTCCACGGCACGGTCACGAACCTGCCCGAGCTAATCATCAACGAGGGCCTGATCTACAGCGAAACCCGTGACTTCAACCTGGCCGCGAAGGTCACCATCAACGCTCCGGGCCGCGTCGGCTCCTACGGCTTCCGCACGAACAGTGCTGAACTCGTGTTCAACGGCGGCACATGGGAGAACACCGGCAACAACATCGCCCACTGGCTCGGCCCGGTGACGATCAACGCGCCCATCACGGTCCAACTGCTCGGCACCAGCGCCGGCACCACGCCGCAGGACATCCGCCACTTCGGCCTACTCAACGGACCCGGCTCCATCTTCCTCATGGGCGGCGGCGGCAGGGCCTTCGAGCTTTACGCCAACAACGACGCCACCTTCACCGGCGGCATCACTGTGTCCAACCACACCATCCTGCGCCTGGTCAACGGCGGCACCTGGGGCACCGGCGTTGTTACCAACAACGGCGTGGTCGAGTTCAACCAGAACTTCGACAACGCGTTCACCGGGACGATCCTGGGCGGCAGCAACATCGTGAAGAACCTCGCCAACATCCTGAAGCTCGCGGCGGGCACGGGCGACCAGTTTGGCGACAGCTCCACCCTGAACTTGGCGGGCGGCATGTTCGATCTGAACGGCAATACCGAAGCGGTGCGCGCCCTGATCGGCAGCGCGGTCCTGAGCAACTCCGCCACCACGACGGCGACCCTCATTCTCACCAACCCCAGCGGCACGCCGACCTTCAGCGGCACCCTTGCCGGCAATCTGGCGGTCGTGGTCAAGAACTCCAGCGCCAAGAACTCGAACCTTCAGGTTTTCACCGGCTCGAATTTCTTCACCGGCGGACTGACCATCGACAACGGCCACCTTCGCGCCGCGAACGATTGGTTCCTTGGCGCCGTGCCGGCCACCTTCGACGCCAGCAACATCACCCTCAAGAACGGCGGCGTGCTCCAGAACAGCGACTCGTACCTGAGTCTGCACCCCAACCGCGGCCTCCGGCTGGATAACGGCGACGGCGTCTTTTACGTCGGGTGGGTCAAGGACGTCACCGTCAACGGCGTCATCTCCGGCCCGGGCAACTTGGTGAAGACGGACGGCGGCCGGCTCATCTTGAACGCGGCCAACACCTACACCGGCAACACGACGATCAGTCAGGGCCGGCTGTTGCTCAGCGCGCTTGGCTCGATCAACACCAGCCCGGTCATCACGATTGCCAGCGGCGCCTTCTTCGACGCCTCCCTTCGGCCCGCCTACCCGATTCCCGCCGGCCAGACCATCAATGGCGCGGGCACGGTTGCCGGCAGCCTGGCTGTAGCTCCGGGCGGCACGCTCGCCCCGGGCACCAGCCTCGGCACGTTGACGGTGGGCAACGACCTCATCCTCAGTGGCGGCCGGATTCTCTTTGAAATGGGCAGCGTCACCAACGAAGGCGGCACGGCCAACGACCTCCTGAACGTGGGCGGCGACTTGGTCGTGAGCGGCCCGACCATGTTGAAGATCGAACCGTGGACCGGCGCGCTCGACACCACCGGCGGCTACTACACCCTCATCAACTACTCCGGCGCGTTGCTGGGCAATCCGGCCGAAATCCAAGTCGTCACGGACAGCCGCTACACCCTGGCGTTGGACACCAGTGTGCCGGGCAAGATTCGCTGCAGCGTCACCTCGGGCACGCCCGCCGACGCGCTCTGGCTGGGAGACTGGAGCGGCGGACTGCCGCAGGCCGACTGGGACGTGAAGATCACCCCCAACTGGGACACCGGGATGGGCTCGCCGGATTACTTCTCCTCGGGCGACCGGGTCATGTTCGACGGGACGGCATCCAGCTTCACCGTGAACTTGGTCGGCAGCCTCTATGCGGCTTCCATGACCTTCGTCCAGGACGCGGACTACACGATCACCGGCCCCGGCAGTCTCGCGGGCGGCTCTCTGATCAAAGCCGGCAGCAGCATGCTCACGCTCGCCAACAGCGGCCTCAACACCTACACCGGCCCCACGGTCATCGACTCCGGCGGCCTGCAAGTCGGCAACGGCGGGACCAGCGGCAATCTCTCGGCCGCGTCCATCGTCACCAACAAGGCCACGCTCATCTTCAAGCGCTCGGACGCGATCACCGTGCCCAATGTGATCGACGGCATCGGCGGCCTCAGACAAGAAGGTTCGGGCATCCTCACGCTCTCCGGGGCAAGTGTCTTCACCGGGCCAGTGACTGTGGCGGCGGGCACTCTTCGCCCAGGCAATAACGCTGCTTTTGGCGGCGGTGGTAACAGCATCACTGTGAACGGCGGCGGCGCGGTGGACTTCAATGGAACCACCATGGCCAACCGAAATTACAGCTACACTCTCGCCGGCAGCGGCCCCGATGGCCGGGGCGCGCTGCTCAGCTCGGGAGCCAGCCCGCTGGGCAACAGCGGCATCAGCAACGTCACCCTCAGCGCCGACGCCGCGGTGGGCGCGTTCGGTGCCGGAGCCGATGGAGGTCGTTTCGACTTCGGCACAGGCACCACTGTCGCTGGCCAATACGGCTTGTTCGACGCCGGCGACTTCACTCTGACCAAGGCAGGTCCCGGCGTGGTCACCATCCGCATCCCCTCGGTCAACTTCCCGTCCGCGGTGGTCACCGGCGGTACCCTCAAGGGCGAGAACTTCGACTTCAACCTCGCCACGAACATCCTCGTTTACTCAAACGCCTCGATTGCCACCTACGGCACGCGCACCAACAGCAGCGCCATCACGCTCTTCGGCGGCGCCACCAACTACAACGACGGTGGGAACAGCGATGCTTGGTGGCTCGGCCCCATCACCAACCTCGGCCCGGCTACCTTCAGCGTCCTCGGCATCAACGGCAACGGCAACATCCACGTGGCCGGGAATCTCTATGGCTCGTCGTGGTACAACATCCTCGGGGCGAACAGCCGTTTCGTCGATCTCGTGGCCAACAACGACGCCACCTTCAGCGGCAACTGGATGATCCAAAGCGCCAACACGCTTCGGCTCTCCGGTTCCGGCACGCCGGGCAGCGGCATCGTGACCAACGCCGGCACCATCGAAGTCTTCAACACCAACGCCACCGAACTCCTCGCGCGCGTGGTGGGCACCGGCAACTTCAACCATCAACTCGGCGCGGCGCCGCTGACGATCAGTGGTCCCCTGCAGGCCGGCATCATTCGCGCCCGCAGCGGCAACCTGGCCAATCCGGTGGTCTTCGCGGCCGGCGCGAACATCCGCACGCCTGCCATCGCCGTCGGTGATGCCAACGGCGGCGGCAGCCTCTTGATCCAGCCGGGCGCCTCTGTGGCCGCCGGCAACTTCTTCCTGGGCGAACAGAACACGCAGACCGGCAGGGTCGTGCAAGCCGGCGGCGACATCATCGTCAGCAATCACGTCCGTGTCGGCCACTGGCCCAACAACATCAGCCCTTACGTGATGGGCGGCGGCACCTTGACGATCATCGGCGTCCCGGGCGCGCAAGTGAACCAGAGCGGCGTGGCGGAGCAGAACGGGGTGATCTACCTCGGCATCGACGGCATCGGCGTCTTCACCCAGACCGGCGGCGTGGTGAGGACCCCCAGCATGGTGTTGGACAGCCGTGGTTCCACTCCGGCCTTGGGCGGCGTGGTCGATACCTACGCCATGGAAGGCGGCACCTTGATCCTCGGCCCTTACGGCATCAAGAGCGGCAGCACGGACGCGAACACGACCTACCAGATCTACCTGGGCGGCGGCACGGTTTCAGCGTCGGCCAACTGGATTTCCAGCCGGGCCATGAACCTTACCGGCACCAACGGCGACGTGAAGTTCGACCCCGCCGGCTACAGCATCAGCCTGTCCGGCACGCTCTCCGGCAACGGAGGCTTGATCCAGAACGGCGCGGGAACGCTCACTCTCTCCGGCGCGAACACCTACTTCGGCGCCACGCTCGTCAACGACGGCACGCTGCTTTACAGCGGCTCTCTGGCGGCGGGCGCGGGCCAGATCACCGTCGCGGGCGGCACGTTGGCCGGCACTGGCGCCATCAACGCCCCCGTGGTCGTCCAGCCGGGCGGCACGCTGGCTCCGGGCGCCTCCCTCGGCACTCTCACCATCGGCGGCCCGCTCACTCTGGGCGGCAACACCGTGATGGAAGTCAACAAGACCGGCACGGCCTTCGCCACCGACCGGATCGTGGGCGTGAGCACGCTCACCTACGGCGGCACCCTGACCCTGGTGGTGACCGGCGATCCGCTGAACGCGGGCGACACGTTTGATCTCTTCGACGCGGCCGAGTTTGTGGGCAGCTTCGCGGAGCTTAGCCTGCCGCCGTTGGCCCCGGGACTTTCCTGGGACTTCTCCAAACTGGCGCTCGACGGCACCATCAGTCTTCGCACGCTGAAGCAATTCGACATCAACGTGAACAGCTCCCTGAGCCTCTCGGTGACCAAGCTGACGGCGGGCACCTTCTGCGCGGGATCGACCCTCACCGGAGTCTCGGCGAGCACCAACGGAGTGGCCGTCAACTACGACCCCGTGAGCCAGACCGTCACCTACACGCCGCCGGCGTGCTTTGCGGGCACGGACGCCTTCTGGTTCACCAACCAGAATTGCGTCGGGATGGCCGTGGTCAAAGTCGGTCCGGCCGAGAGCACCGGCACGAGCCTCGCTCTCTCCTACCGGATCGTCGGCTCGAACCTCATCGCCACCATCAAGGCGCAAGGCATCGCCGGCTACGAATACCAACTGCAGCGCGCGGAAGAACTGGTCGGCGGTTCCTGGTCGAACTTGTCCGTCCGCATCGGCAATCCGACTCCCGGCAACGGCACCAACTTCGGCGGCATGATCTTCACGGATACGAACCCGCCGTCTCCGGCGTTCTACCGGACGAAACATCAGACCAGCCCGTGTCCGTGACGGCGATTTCTCCGATCGGCGGAGAACGTGAGAACACAATTCGCGGATGAGGCGCCGCCGCCTCGTCCGGCGAAGTGAACAAGCGAAGGCCGGAGAAGCGATTCCCCGGCCTTCTTGCTTTGCTCACATCTGGCTTTCGCTCATCCGCCTTCGCCCGCCAGCGTCTTCACCGCGTCGTCCCACGCGACCAGCTTTTCTTCCCGGCTCCGCAGATCTTTCACCCGCACGGCAGGCGCTGCTCCGCTGCGGTCCACCTTTGCGGTGTGTTTGGCCCGCAGTTCCAGCGCCCGCTTGAACTGTTTGTCCGGCTTGAGCGGGGTGAAGCTGTACTCGACTGCGAGGCCGGCGGCGCGCAGGTGCTGGATCAGCCGCAGTGACTCCAGGCGAAGCGCCTCGTCCTCGATCAGGCAATAGACATCCACGTTGGCGCCGAAGGCGGGCAACAGCTTGCGGGCCTTGAGCAGTTCCAGCAGCACCACGTCGCCCATGCCGAAACCCAACGCTGGCAGATCGACTTTGCCGCCGCTGATCAGTTTGACCAGATTGTCGTAGCGCCCGCCGCCGGCGATGGCGCGGAACTCGCCTTTCTTGTCGAACGCCTCGAAGACCGTGCCCGTGTAGTAGGCCAGGCCGCGGATGACGCCGTAGTCCACCTTCACGAACGCCGCCAGCCCGCGCGCCGCAAGGTTTTGCACGATGGACTGCAACTCCGGCGTCGGCTCCCCGGCGTTGATGAAGGCCCGGATCTCGTCGTAGGAGAAGCCGAGCGCGGCCAGCTTGTGTGAGCTTTCCTCCGGCGCTTCACGTTCCAGCTTGTCGATGATCTGGTAGAACTCGTATTCCCGGGTCGAGTCCGGGTGGCGCTGGTGAAAGAAGTCGTGCCAGGCTTGGCGGCTGCTGAGCCGGAGGACGAAGTCGTCCGCCGTCAGACCAAACGCACGCAGCGCGTCAATGGCCAGGGCCAGCATCTCCGCGTCGGCGCCCAGGTCCGCTTCGCCGAGGATGTCGGCGTTGAATTGGAAATGTTCGCGCAGGCGGCCTTTCTGCTGGCGCTCGTAGCGGAAGAGTTGCGGAAGGCCAAACCACTTGATCGGCTTCTTGTAGTTGCGCTCGTGCGCCGCGACCATGCGGGCCAGGGATGGGGTGAGTTCCGGCCGGAGCGACACGGCGCGGTCGCCCTTGTCGGTGAAGTTGTAGAGCTGGCCCACAATCTCCGCGCCGCTCTTCATGGTGTACATCTCCAGCGGTTCGAGGGGCGGGCCGTCGTATTCGCGGAAGCCGTAGTGGCGGGCCGCGGCGCGCCAGGTCTCAAAGAGGTAGTGGCGGGCGTCGGCGCTCCACACGTCCGAGTGCGGCAGTGGTTCGGGATAGAAGTCGCGAAAACCGGGAAGACGTTCCATAGGGCTGACGGAGGATGAAAAGCTGGATTCGGAAATCAAAAAGGGGCGCTCGCTGCGGGTCCGCAGGAACGCCCCTTCGGATGGATGGGGCTGACTACTTCTTCTTGGCGGGCGGAGGCGGAGGCGGGGTCAGTTTGAGCACGGCTTCCCGCATTTCCTTGCCCGCTTTGAATTTCACGATGGCCCGCTGGGGGATGGGCACGTCCACTTCCGGCCGGTTGGGATTGCGCCCCACGCGTGCCTTGCGGATCTTCACCTCGAACACGCCGAAGTTGCGCAACTCGACTTTCTGGCCCGTGGCCAGGGCGGCGGCGATATGGTCCAGCGTCTTCTGGATGATGGCCAGCACCTGCAACTGCGATGGGCTTGGCTCCACTTCCGCGGCCCCCGTCGTTTCGGCGCGCTGGATCGCTTCCCGAGCCATTTCGTTGGCGATGTCGATGACCAGCTTGCGCTTGGTCACATTGGGTGAATCTTCGTCTTCCAGCAAATCGACGGTGCCTGGCGATGGCGCGCGTTGTTTCATAAAGATGGCGGTGTTTGATCGGTTCGCTCTGACGCTGCGAGTCAGGTTATAGTCCCCCTCCGGTGGGGGGTCAAGCTGGGAAATTGGTCTTTTGAACGAGCTTCTTTCAAGACTGTAGCCGCCGACGTGAGGAGGCACTGATTCCCTTGAGGTTCGAGCCTCCTCACGTCGGCTGCTGCGTTCCGAAAGAGGCGCGGAGTCCAGGCTCCACCGCCCCTCAGATCTTCTCCGGCACGACCCACGGCGCGCGATAGCTGGCGCGCTTGAGGAAACGGTTCGCGTCCGCCGTCTCCGGGAACGACTCGGTCTTGGCGTCGAAGACGAGCTTCGTGTTGCCGGCGCGCCAGGCGGCGTTCGCCAAGTGCGAGAGAAGCACAGAGTTGTGGCCGTGTTCCACGTCGGCGTTCGGCCGCGCGCCGGAACGCACGCACTGGAGGAAGTTCTCGATGTGCCACTTGTCGCCTTGGCGGCCGAAGGCTTGGTCGATCATTTTGTTGTCCTGATCGAACACCTGCCAGCCGTCGCCGTGCCGGCCCACATACATGAAGGCTTTCGTGCCGCAAATCTCGATCTTGGTGGCGTTGAATTGCCAATCCGAAAACGCGTCATCGTCCCGCAGGTTGAACGGGGTCTTCTTCATGTAGGGCGACCAGAGCGCGCCTTCGAAGAGGAGCGTGAAGCCGTCATATTCGAACGTGGCGAGCTGCGTATCCGGCGTGTCGCGGCCATCCCGCAGGGCCATGATGCCGCCGGTGTGCGTGACGCTCTTCGGCGGCGGGGGATCGCCCATCACGTAGCGGGCGAGATCGAGTTGGTGGACGGCGTCGCCGGGGATCGGGCCGCAACTGTATTCGGCCATGTTGAGCCAATAGCGGCCGGGAATGTAGGGCAGCTTGGCCGCCGGGCCGCACCAGAGGTCGTAGTCGAATTCCTTCGGCACCGGCTGCTCCGGGCCGAGCTTTTGCAGCGGGTGCTGCATCATGTTGAACACGCGCACCAACCGGATGTCGCCCAGCTTGCCCGACTGGATGAATTCGCGCGCCGCCTTCGCGTAAGGTGCGCTGCGGCTCTGCATGCCGACGGTGACGACGCGGTTGTACTTGCGCGCCGCCTCGATCATCTTCCGGCCTTCCCAGAGGTAGTGCGACATGGGCTTCTCGACGTAGATGTGCTTGCCCGCCTGGCAGGCGAGGATCGTGCCGAGCGCGTGCCAGTGATCCGGCGTGGCGTTGATGATTACATCCACCGCGCGGTCTTCGAGAATGCGGCGGAAATCCTGGACGAACTTCACGGGCCGGCCTTGCGCCTCCTCGACCACTTTGCGGGCGTAAGCAAATCGCCGCGAGTCCGGATCGGACAACCAGGCGATCTCGACATCTTTGCGCGCGGCAAACATGCCGGCCAAGGCCGTGCCGCGCCCGCCGATGCCCATTACGCCGACAACGATCTTGTCGTTGGCGGGCGCAGCCCTCGTGGTGCTGAGGACGGCCAGGGTGGCCGCCGTCCCTGCGGATTGTTTCAAAAACTCACGCCGGTTCAGGGTGTTCATGGTCGCTCCATTCTTTGGGTGTTGCGCTCGCGGCGCTGACGTTGCGAATTCATCTGCTGGTTATGTCGGCGGGATTGTTCGAGGGCATCGCGGTCGTGGCAAGGGAAATTCCCGAGGCGCCGTAATGCCCAGCGCGTATGCATGAAGGGGGTTTAGAGTGTGGCCCGCTGATGGGTGACGGGGTCGAGGCTGAGGTTGAATTGATCTTCCCAGCGGAATTCGAAGCGCGCCTTGCTCAACGCGTTGTCGCGGTATTGCGCGCCGGGATGGCCTTTGGCGAGGTCGGCGGCGTGCGCGGCAATCTTGTAGGCAATCACGCCGTCCTTAACGTCTTTTTTGTTGGGTAATCCCAAATGCTCTTTCGGGGTCACGTAACACAACATGGCGCAGCCATACCAGCCAATCATCGCCGCGCCGATGCCGCTGGTGATGTGATCGTAGCCGGGCGCAATGTCGGTGGTGAGCGGCCCGAGCGTGTAGAACGGCGCTTCGCCGCACCACTCGAGTTGCTTGGCCATGTTTTCCTCGATCATGTGCATGGGTAACTGGCGGCAACGTGGTTCAACTTGGGCAAGACTTTTCAAATTCAACTCGCGGCAAAATTCTCGGTGAACACCGTCAAAATGTTTAACCGGAACTCGCAATCGAGTTAATCTGATTCCGCACCGGGCAATCCCAACGCGGCTTCACCCAAACGGGCGCGGAGAAGTGTCGCACGCATTTGTTCAACAGGGACGCGTCGCATTGAACGCCATCGCCGGTAAGGCTCGGGCTGCTTCTCGCTCAACTTTTCAAACGCTCCCATAAGACTGACATCTCCCAGCCGTTCGATAAGGCGAAACGCGAAGTATTGAGTGAGCGCGATGTGGGATGGACTTTCTCTCTGAAACGGGCTTCCGGCGGAGGCGACCGCGAATCCGAAGCCCGGTTGCCCATCGCAATCGTGAGCCTGATGCGCAATCGCCCAAACAGAAAGTTGGATGAAAACCACATTTTTCAAATATCTCGGCTGTAGGCCGAGCAATGGGCCGAGCGCGTCTAGTATTGCCGAATAGAGTTCTATGCGCCTAGAGGAGGGGTCGTAACGGCCAAGCAGGCCTCCCGTGATAAGTGCGTTTCTGCCAATCTTGCCACGCAACCAGTTCCGCAAACGCGATGCTTCGCCCAGCAGTTTCTTCGCGTTGGCGCGTGTTTTCTCATTGATGTCTTCGAAGTCCCCGGACCAATAACGCTCCTCTCGAAACTGCTCGTCCCAAAGCAAAAGCGGAGGCGGATCTTCGGAGAAGCGGAATGGTTTGTCATGAAACAACCGGCGACAAATCCGATGAAGTGCTCTCTCGTCATCGTCGCCACTGTCGGGCTTTTCCTCCTGCACTTGGGCCGCAAGCAGGTCCGCTTCTTTCATTGCGCTTCGCACTGGATCGTAGCGCAATCCCATTACTTCCTCCGCCAACAATTGGTGAGCAGCGAGACAAGGCATCCAGCCGGGGTGTTCTGGTTGGCCGAGATAACGAAATGCCGCTTCCACTGGCAGTCGCCACAACAGTGGAGCGAACAGTTCGTCGGTAGCTAATGCAGTCAACATCCAGCTTCCGCGTCTCATCTCGAAATCGTCGTAGTCCGATCTCAGAGAGCGAACTCTGGCAGCTTGTCGCAGAATTTGCACGGCCACCTCTGTCTTCTCGGTTGCGGCAAGACCGTCCAATATTCTGCGAGCTTCGATTGGTCGCCAGCGGCCAGGGCCTTTCATCTCATCAACCGTCATGCACTCCCGCCATTGGGCGATCATTTCACTGACTAGATTCTCATTGCCGCGATGAAGAGCTTCCAATATCTCATCAACAGACCGATGTCCCGGGTTTTCGTAAATCTCAAACTCTAGCGGCGCAGGCGGCTCATAGCGCTCGGCGGGTTGCAGCTTTGCATTCCAGTCATCTGACCGACAGTAAATCTTTGTTTCATTCCAGCAATTCTTTTCCTTTTGGCAAAGCAGGATGACGCAACGCGCCTTGCTGTGTTCCGACCAGAATCCCAATGCCTCTGATTCCATGCTCTCAGGGACATATTCCACAATCAGCAACGTTTCACCACTCTCGCTGCGGCCAACAAGGTCGGCGTAACGGCTCGTCTTGGAATCCTGTTTGGACTTGATAATCACGCCCTCCTCAAGCGCGTCTTCTTTCCAAGGATCGAATGCGCCGCCACCGTTTGACCGAGAGCGCCGCTGGCGACGCTCTGTGAGCCTCTCCCTTAATTCTGCAACCGCCTTAATCCGAAGAAGCACATCTTCAGCTTCCTTGCGCGACTGAGGAAAGAGATTCTGGAACAACTCAAGGTATGCTTTGTGAAGCGGCGAGAACGCGCTCGCCTTTCGATCACCGCCAACCACCTTGTCGGTCGCACCAATTGCGCTGTCGTGAGGAAGCACAAACGGTTCTGGCTTTTTCCTGTTTTCGGTAACACGCCCTTCTCCGGCCTCGACAAGGCGCTTTATGCCGTCTGATAACCGCCCTTCGCTCGCAAGGTCATCTGTCGTTCTTGCCACTACCGGCACAATCCGAATGGAATCACGCCCCGTTTGTTTCGAGGATGCTTTGAGCGCTTCAACAATAGCGAGAGTGCCATCAACCGACTCCTGATTCGGAACAAGAAGGCAAACGACACAATCCGCGAGGGCTGTCGTGGCCAATCCACCGAGTTCGGTGACACCTGTCCTCGAATCAATCAGCAAATAGTCCGGCTTTAACTCGTCCTCAATGCGCGCGTGAAGATCCAGAAGCGCGGCGAGGCCTTTTCCGCTCGGCTCGTCAAAGCGAAGGCGCTCCCGGAGTTGCTTCAAAGCGGTCCAGTATTCGCGGCGCGGCGCTGGGCCAGCAGGCATGAGTTGAAGCCAACCTTCAGTGCCTTCCGGCAATGCCAACTTGGCCATGTGTTCCTGCAAAGGCGGTGGGTTCTTCGCGCCTTTGGCGGTAGCCACCAAATATGGAACAGCACCTCCCGCAATAGCCGGCTTGCTGTCCGAATCCGTAGCGCGGCCAAGCTTGTAATGAAGCCCCGGCGCTTCGACATCCAAGTCCAGAGCAACGACCCGCTTGCCGAGCATACCGAGGAAGCGTGCTGCGTTTGCAACGAGCAGCGACCGTCCAACACCTCCCTTGTAGGAATAGAAAGCGATGGTTTGCATACGCGTTAAGCCGCCAGCAGAAAAGGACCGCGCTCCAAAACGAGTCTGGCGAGACGCATGACATCGCTTGTCTTGTGATGCCTTAACGCAGACGGAAACCGCTCAGAGAGTCCGTTCGCCTCAACTTTCAGAACGTCGCGTAGTTCCTTGCGCAATGCCCGCGAAGCTCCGTCTTCGGCAAATTGCTGGGCGAGGGCTTCAGCCCGGGCATAATCATTCGCTTTGACCGCAGCGCGAACCGCCCCGCGTCGAGCGATTCGCCCCTCTGCGTCTTCGGCTGGTTTGAGCTTGGCGAGTTCCTCCTCCAGTTTGGAAACCTCGGACCACGCTGACAACGCGGTGTCCAACTCCAAATCTTCGAGTTGTTCGGCTCGCCAAATGGCGCTGCTGACCAGCGCGTTCAGTGTGTTAACGTCCATATATTTTCGCTTTCGCAGACTTCAATGCTGCCTCTGGTCGCTCGAATCCGACGACTCCGGCACAACGGTGGTCAACATCGGAACTCTGGGCAACTTGTGCCAGCTTCTCTCGCATCCGCAGCACTATACTCCCTCGATCAACTCCACTCACCTCAAACGCAACCAGTTTGCGTTTTCCGTCAGATTCGTGTTCCAAGAGCCAATCAGCGCGCTCCTCCCGCTGCATCCGTCGCACCACGCGCCAAGTATTCGTCTCGTGGGCAACCGCAAGGGCGATGGCCTCCGCGCCATCCTCGGTGATTCGGTTGTGATCGTGTTGTTTGGCGTGGGCAAGGTCAGCGACGGGCCACGTCAATGGGCAACCTGAGACTGCGTTCTCGATGGCCATGTGGAGGTTCACCCCGTCGGCATGTTTGTTCCGTTGTAGGCCAAGTGCCGCGCGGACGACCATGATTGCAGCCAAATCGCCCGGA
Source organism: Verrucomicrobiota bacterium (assembly GCA_016219875.1). Lineage (GTDB taxonomy): Bacteria > Verrucomicrobiota > Verrucomicrobiia > Limisphaerales > JACRJZ01 > JACRJZ01. The sequence continues at coordinate 80,477 of JACRJZ010000059.1, forward strand.
AGCCGTGGGTGCATTTCGCACAGGCGACTGAGATCAAGTGCCGGGCTGTCAGGCATGGGTTGCATTGTGCCGTAATCAGGCTTTGGCGTAAAGCTCACTTCCTTTATCGGTGAACTCGCGAGACTTTTCTTCCATCCCCTTCTTCAGCGCCTCTTCCTCGGCGATGCCTTGTTCAGCGGCGTATTTGCGCACGTCTTCGGTGATCTTCATGGAGCAGAAGTGCGGGCCGCACATGGAACAGAAGTGCGCGGTCTTTGCGCCTTCTTGCGGCAGCGTCTCGTCGTGGAACTCGCGCGCGGTGACGGGGTCGAGGCTGAGGTTGAATTGATCTTCCCAGCGGAACTCAAAACGCGCCTTGCTCAATGCGTTGTCGCGGTATTGCGCGCCGGGATGTCCCTTCGCCAAGTCCGCCGCGTGCGCCGCGATCTTGTAGGCGATGACGCCGTCTTTCACGTCTTTCTTGTTCGGCAGGCCGAGGTGTTCCTTGGGCGTGACGTAGCAGAGCATCGCGCAGCCATACCAGCCGATCATCGCCGCGCCGATGCCGCTGGTGATGTGATCGTAGCCGGGCGCGATGTCGGTGGTGAGCGGTCCGAGCGTGTAGAACGGCGCTTCGCCGCACCACTCGAGTTGCTTGGCCATGTTTTCCTCGATCATGTGCATGGGCACGTGGCCCGGGCCTTCGTTCATCACTTGCACGCCTTTGGCCCATGCGCGTTTGGTGAGTTCGCCCTGCACTTCGAGTTCGCCGAATTGCGCCTGGTCGTTGGCGTCGGCGATCGACCCGGGACGCAGGCCGTCGCCGATGCTGAACGCGACGTCGTAGGCGGCCATGATGTCGCAGATGTCGTCCCAGTGGGTGTAGAGGAAACTTTCCTGGTGATGCGCGAGACACCATTTGGCCATGATGCTGCCGCCGCGCGAGACGATGCCGGTCATGCGGTTCGCCGTGAGCGGCACGAAGCGCAGCAACACGCCGGCGTGAATGGTGAAGTAATCCACGCCTTGCTCGGCTTGTTCGATGAGGGTGTCGCGGAA
>JACRJZ010000058.1 GCA_016219875.1 Verrucomicrobiota bacterium
CCCGCTTTCTGGAGCAGGTTGCTGTGGCCGAGGACGGCCACTCTCCTCACCCGCTGCGAGAGCAGAATTCGGGTTGAAATCCCTGCGCCGCTCCGTTCCGCTGGTTCTCCTGCTCCTGACGTTCTTTGCCGATTCGCTTTCCGCCCAGCTCGCAGCCCGCCAGTCGTGGGTGAACCGCTACAACGTGGACGCCGCGAAGATCAACCAGACGCTGGGCATCGTGCCGGCGGCGGACGGCGGTGTGATCGTGGGCGGCTCCTCGGCCAGCACCAACGGGGACCTGGATTACGTGCTGGTGAAGTACACTCCCAGCGGAACCCAAGCGTGGCTGACGCGCTACGATTCGCCGACGCACGGGCACGATCAGATGCGGAGCCTGGTGCTGGGGAGCAACGGCTGCCTCGTGGTGACCGGCACCTCCAAGACCGCAAAGTTCGACAACGGCGGCAATCTCCTTTGGGCGGCTCCGTATGAAGGCCGAGCCGTGGCCGTGAATGCCAGCAACGTGTACGTGACGGGCTTTTCGGACGTGAACTTTGCCACTGCGAAGCTGGACGGAGCGAGCGGGAGCAACCAGTGGACCCGGACGCATGACTTGATCGGGCAGCCTGACCTTTCCCAGGTGATGGCGGTGGATGAGGCCGGCAACGTGTATGTGGCCGGCGACGAAATCTGGTACTACGATCCACGATGGTCCATTTACCACAATTTGACGACGATCAAGTATGATCCCAACGGCACGACATTGTGGACTGTCCGCAATGACGGTTCACCGTACGGTGGTGGAAACGACAATGCCGAGGCGAAGGCAATCTTGGTCGATAAATTGGGAGGGTTCTGTGTGATGGGGAATTGTCTAGATCGGAGCATCTATCTCACCCGCAGGTTCAACGCTGGTCTGGAATTGGTGTGGGACTACCACATAGCAGCTGCTGGTGGTGAAGGCAGATGTATGCTGGTTGATGAGAACGGCAGGACATATCTGGCAGGCTCTCGACCCACGGGTGCTGCTCTCTACGACTACAAGTGTGACACTGTTAAACTCAATACCAATGGTGCAATGCTCTGGCTTAGCACCTATCACGGGCCAGTGAATGGATCCAACCAAGGCACTGCCCTTGCTCTTGATGCCCCCGGCAGCGTCTATGTTTGTGGCTATTCCCTCGGCAGCGGCACCGGCCACGACATTTTCACGCTCAAGTACGACAAGAACGGCACCCAACTCTGGGTGCAACGCTACAACGGCCCGGCCAACGGCGACGACATCGCCACCGGCCTGGTGGTGGACGCCAGCGGCAGCGTCTATGTCACCGGCTACAGCGCCACCACCAACGGCGGCACGGAATTCGTCACCCTCAAGTACACTCAGCCCGGCCTCGACATCCAACGCCGCTCCGACGGCGCGATGCGCCTGCAAACCCTGACCACACCGGGCACCCCCTACGCCTTCGAGTCCAGCAGCAACCTCCAAAGCTGGCTCCCTCTGGCCACGAACACCGCCGACACCAACGGGATCGTCGTCTTTGACGACACCAACGCCCCTGCCGTGCCCCGCCGCTTCTACCGCGGGAGCCGCCCGTAGGACAGCGCGTCCTCGCCTGTCTCCATTGTTTCTCTGAGAGGCTGGTTGAAAGACGGGTGGCGCGGGCGACTCGCCCGCCCCGGTCGGCGACCCGCCGACTGGAATGGGAGTGGCACCGTAACGAAAGCCGCGTCAGGCTCAGACATCCTGAGCTGTCCGCACGGTTTTATGGAGGCAAGGAATCGAAATGAAGCGGCGTTCACCGGGTCAGGGGACCCGGCCTACAGGAAAGGCGTGCCTTGTAGGCCCGGTGCCCTCACCGGGCGGCCCAGGCGCGTTCCACGGCTCAGGAGTTCTGAGGCTTGGCTTGGCACGCTCTTCCCGTTCCGTCCGGCGGGTTGATGGACGGGACAGGCGAATCGCCTGTGCTACCCATTGCCGGTTCAAACCGGCGCTCCAACTTGTCGGCTCTTCGAGGAGGTGGTGAGCAACGCGGGTTCGCCCAAGCCCGCGCTTCCCAAACCGCCGCCTGGAGGGCACTCTGCCGCGCGCGCGGATGAAGAAGTACGACCTGAATCTCACGACCGTGGCGTTTCTGGCGCTGCTGCTGGCCTTCTTTGGCGCGTTCCTGTTCTACCCCGTCAGCCTCTCGCTCAAGAACGCGTTCTTCGCGGAAGGCCGGTTCACCTTCCGCTATTTCCAGTTGCTGCTGTCGAGTCCGCTCCAGCGCGAGAGCCTGGCGAACAGTTTCCTCATCGCGCTGCTCACCACCGGGCTGACGACATTGCTTACTCTGCCGCTGGCGTGGCTGATGACGCGGTTCGACTTCCGCGGCAAGGCGCTGCTCAGCGGGCTGCTGCTGGTGCCGATGATCATGCCGCCGTTCGTGGGCGCCATCGGACTGCGACAATTGCTGGCGCGCTACGGCTCGGTCAACCTGCTCCTGATGAAGCTCGGCCTCGTGGCCCCGGACGCACCCATCGACTGGCTGGGCCAGGGCGGCTTTTGGGGCATCGTGATGCTGCAGGTGCTGAACCTGTATCCGATCATGTTCCTGAACGTCTCGGCCGCGATGGCGAACATCGACCCCGCCATGCGCGAAGCGGCGCAGAACCTCGGCGCAGGCCAATGGCGGCTCTTCCGCACAGTGACGTTGCCGCTGATCCTGCCGGGCTACTTCGCCGGCGCGATCATCGTGTTCATCTGGGCGTTCACCGATCTGGGCACGCCCTTGATCTTCGGATTCTCGCGCGTGGTGCCGGTCCAGATTTTCGACGCGGTGAACGAGATCAACACCAACCCGCTGGGCTACGCGCTCGTCGTCTTTGTGCTGCTGCTGACGGTGGCGCTGTTCGTGGTCAGCAAGCAGGTGTTGGCGGGAAAACGCTACGAGATGCTCGCGCGCGGGCACACGCTCGGCGCGGAAACGCCGGCCACGTTCCGGCAAACGTTGCTGATCTGGACGGCGCTCGGCGGCGTGGTCCTGGTGGCGCTGTTGCCACACTTGGCGGTGATCGTGGAATCCTTCGCCAGCCAGTGGTTCTTCAGCGTGCTGCCGGGCGACTGGACGGGCGCGAACTACGCAGACGTGTTTGGCCACGGGCTGACGGTGTCGAGCATCCGCAACAGCCTGTTCTATTCCAGCTTCAGCGCGCTGCTCGATCTGGCGCTGGGCGTCATCATCGCCTGGCTGCTCACGCGGCGGCGGATTCCGCTGGCGGGCTTGCTGGACGCGCTGGCCATGTTGCCGCTGGCGTTGCCGGGCATTGTGCTGGCGTTCGGCTACGTGGCCGGATTCGACAACTTCCAGAGCCGGTGGCTGAACGAGTATTTCAACCCGCGCAACAATCCCACGCTCCTGCTCATCATCAGCTACAGCGTGCGCCGGCTGCCCTACATCGTGCGCTCGGCCTACGCGGGCTTCCAGCAGACGAGCGTGACGCTGGAGGAAGCGTCGGCGAACCTCGGCGCGTCGCCGTTCCGCACCTTGCGCAAGATCACCCTGCCGCTGGTCATGGCCAACCTGATCGCGGGCACGATCTTGACGTTCTCGTTTGCCATGCTCGAAGTCAGCGACGGCCTGATCCTGGCGATGAAAGAGCAGTACTATCCGCTCACCAAGATGATCTACACGCTGATGGGGCGGATCGACCCGAACGCACCGGGTGTGGCCTGCGCGCTGGGCGTGGTCGGCATGGTGATCTTGACGGCGAGCCTGCTCATCGCCGGGAAGATTCTCGGCAAGAAGATGGGGCAGTTGTTCCGGGCGTGACACGGGGCGGAAGCGGGCCGACTCAACCGGCGGCCCGAAGGCCGGGAACCGAGTTCAACAGATCTCGCGTGGAACTGTTCACGGCTCCCCGCCCTCACCCCGCCCTCACCCCGGCCCTCTCCCATCCGATGGGAGAGGGAGACGTGTTTCGCGCGTCGAGCGGAAGAGGCGCCACTTTCATTGAAGGCGTAGAGCGTGTTCCCTCTCCCGTCGGACGGGAGAGGGCCAGGGGGAGGGTTCTCGAACCGTGCTCGACGGACAAACCCATCGACAAACCTGCTGCGAACCGCTTTGATCCCCGCCTCAAGATGAGCACTCAAACCAAATGCCTCGTCACCGGCGCAGCGGGCTTCATCGGCAGCCACTTGATCGACCGCTTGCTGGAACGCGGCGCCACGGTCGTCGGCATCGACAACCTGAAACTGGGTCGGCGCGAGAACCTGGCGCAGGCGCTGACCAATCCGCGCTGCAAGTTCATCCAAGCCGACGTCAACGACGTGCCTGCCCTGTCCCGCCTCGTGGCCGAGGAGTCCCAAGCCGCCCCGTTCGACATGGCGTGGCACCTGGCGGCCAACTCCGACATCCGCGCCGGCGTGGCTGATCCTGACGTGGACCTGCGCGACACATTTCTCACGACGTTTAACCTGCTCAAAGTCCTTCGCGAGCATCGCATTCTCCAAGTCGCGTTCGCGTCCACGTCGGCCATCTACGGTGTGCAACCCACGGCGCTGGTGGAGAACATGGGACCTTTGTTCCCGATCTCCAACTACGGCGCGATGAAGCTGGCCAGCGAGGCCGCGCTTTCGGCCGCCCAGGAGAGCTTTCTCAAGCGCGTCTGGATTTTCCGCTTCCCGAACGTCGTCGGCAGCCGCGCCACCCACGGCGCGATTTACGACTTCGCGCTCAAACTCAAGAAGAACCCCGCCGAACTCGAAGTGCTCGGCGACGGCTCGCAGGAGAAACCGTATTTCCACGTCGCCGACTTGATCGACGCGATGCTGTTCATCGTGGACCAGGCGCGGGAGCCGCTGAACTTTTTCAACATCGGCACCGTCGGCAGCATCACGACCGTGCGTTACCTGGCAGAAACGGTGGTGAAGTGCATGTCGCCGGACGCGAGCATCCGCTACACCGGCGGCAGCCGCGGCTGGGTGGGCGATGTCCCGAAGTTCAGCTACTCCGTCGAGAAGCTGAAGCAACTCGGCTGGTCGCCGCGGCTCACGTCAAACCAGGCAGTGGATCGAGCCGTGGCCGAGATTGTGGCGGAAGTCAGCCGGCAGAAATGACTCGACAACTCGTCATCCTCGCCGGCGGCAAAGGCACGCGGCTTAAGGACCGGCTCGGCGATTTGCCGAAGCCGATGATTCCTATCGCCGGCAGGCCGTTGCTGGAACACCAAGTTGAACTCGCGCGCCAGCACGGCTTCACCGAGGTGCTGATGTTCGTCCACCACCGCGCCGATTTGATCCAGACCCACTTCGGCGACGGCAGGCGTTGGGGACTGCGCGTGGATTACGTCGTCGAGAAGGAGCCGCTCGGCACGGCGGGTGCGGTGTTGGCAGGCTTGGACAGGCTCGCGGAGCAATTCGTCGTCATGTATGGCGACACGATGGTGAACGTCGATCTGCCCCGTCTCTGTCACGCCCACGAGCAAAGCCGTGCCGACGCCACGCTGCTGCTCCATCCCAACAATCATCCGCTCGACTCAGATTTGGTGGAGATGGAGGCGCACGGCCGCGTCACGGCCTTTCACAACCGCCCGCATCCGGCGGGCCGCTTTTTTCAGAACCTCGTCAACGCGGGGCTTTATGTGCTGAACAAGCGGACACTCCAAGCCTTCGTCAGCAGCCGACGTGAGGAGGCTCTGTTCAACGCGGAATGCGGAATGCGGAATGCGGAATTCAAGTCAGAGCCTCCTCACGTTGGCTGCTACTCCGGGCCGCCGCTCGATTTCGGCAAAGACCTCTTCCCCGCCATGCTCGCGCGCGGCGTCCCTCTGCACGGCTACAACAGCCCGGAGTTCATCAAAGACATCGGCACGCCCGCGCGCTACGACTGGGTCTGCGCGCAATACGCGGCGGGCATCATCCAGCGCAGTTCGCTGGCCACGCCGCAGCGCGCAGTGTTTCTCGACCGCGACGGCACGCTGGTCAAGGAAGTGAGCCGGCAAGGTCTCTCTTCGCCCGACCAACTGGAACTGCTTCCCGGTGTCGCGGAAGCCATTCACGGACTCAACCAAGCCGGCCTCCGCGCGGTGGTCGTCACCAACCAGCCGGTCATCGCGAAAGGCTTTTGCACCGAGGCCGGACTCCAGGTCATCCACAACAAACTCGAAACGTTGCTGGGCCGCGAACACGCCTTCCTCGACCGCATTTACTTTTGCCCGCATCACCCGGAGAAGGGCTTCCCCGGAGAGCGCGTCGAACTGAAGATCGACTGCGCCTGCCGCAAGCCCAAGACCGGCCTGATTGAACAAGCCGTGCGCGACCTGAACATTGACCGGGCGCAAAGCTGGCTCATCGGCGACACCACCACCGACCTCCAGACTGCGAAGAACGCCGGCCTGCGCTCAATCCTCGTGCGCACCGGCTACGGCGGGAGTGACGGGAAGGAAAGCGCGCGGGCGGATTTCGTGTTCGATGATTTGGGCGCGGCGGTGAGGTTTGTTGTGGAGCGAGGACACTGAACGCAAGTCCACGCTGTCCCTGGCCGCATCTTGCCACTTAGGCATGTCGCTGGCGCGAGAACGGCATGAGGCGTTGCCCCACCTTCCAACTGCATCCCACAACTCAGTCGCCCAGCGCCTCGTTGAATGCCACGGAGCTGAGGTACCGTTTGTTGTCCGCGCGAATCCGGCTGGCCAGGGTCTTGCCCATGCAAAGCAGAATCGAGGCGGCGATGTCCGGCGCTTCGACCGCCAACCGATCGAAGGAGGCTGACGAAAACCGCAGCAGCGTGCTGGTGGAGTAGGCGGCCACATCGGCGGAGCGGGGGCCGTGGTCAAAGAGGGACACCTCGCCGAAGAAATCTCCGGGGCCTAACGTCGTCAACACCCGCTCCTGGCCACTGCTGGGGAGACTCACGCGGAGTTCGCCCCGCAGCACGATGTAGATGGCATCGCCGTGGTCGCCCCGTTTCACCACGGTGGCCCGCGCGGGCAAGGTCTGAACTTCAGTGTAGGTCAGGAAACGCTGGAGCTGTGCGTCCGTGAGATTGGCCAGCACCTTCACTTTGCGCAAATCGGCCAATTGGACGGCCGATCCGTCCGGAGCCGGCGATTTCCCGCCCGCGGAGGCTCGGCGCTCGAAGAAAAAACGCAGCTCCGCTAGCCGCGAAGCTTTGCTCCAGGCATCCTGCTGCGAGGCGTGGACCCAAGTGTCTCCTGTGACCCGGCCCTCGCGGAGCCAATCCACCAGCACGGGCAATTCGACCGGGCCGTGGACTCGGTCGTCCGAACCGATGATTCTGAACTGGACGCTGTCTGGCGGTTGCATCGGAGCCTGTCATAGCCGAAAGCGCGGGGTTGCGGAAGCGAAAAGCTGCGGAGGTTGATGGCGCGGATGTCATCAATTGGGGGCTTGCGTCGGTTCGGAACCTTCGTGTAGCTTTTGCGGCGCTGTAAGCAACGGCTTCGTCCGTTCATCCGGCAGACAGCCCGATGTGGGACCATCCAAGGGAGTCGGGTTCGGATGTGTTCAGGCCAAACGACGCGTTTGCCTGGGAGTGCGAACAGCAGTCAGGTTGCCCGCGTGGCGGAATTGGCAGACGCGCTAGATTCAGGTTCTAGTCCTTAACCGGGTACAGGTTCAAATCCTGTCGCGGGCACCAAACACTCTTCGTTTTTTTTCCTTGTGGTTCCCGGTCTTGCTCCGCCGAACGCAGGGTTGCCCGGGCGGCGAGCCGGCCAACTTCAGGGTGCCAACTCCACGAGGGCGAACGTGGCCCGAACGTGGAAGTCGGGCTGCGGCAGGTTCGGCTCGATCCACGTCAGCCACACGGGGTCGTCCGGGGCTTCAGGGCGAAAGTCTGCGCGGTAAAGGCCGAGATGAAATCGCGCTCCGGCTTGCCAGGAGCAAACGCCCATCTCCCGCAAAACAGCGACAGGCATGAATCCTTCCACGGCGTACCCCTCTGCTGTGCGCCTGGCAGCAAACGTTGCGCCCGCCGGCCTCCAGGAGTCATCGAACTGCCGATAGACCCGCGCCGCGTAGTCATGCACCGCGCCCGAGGGCGCAAACTCCACGCAGAAGTACCGGCCCGAGCTTTCCGGCCACAGGAACAATTCGACGCGGTCCTGCGCATCCACCTCGTGTTCGTTGCTCGTGGCCGGCGTCGTGACGAGCGACGTGTCGTGAGCCGCAAACGCAAACCACAGCCCGCATTCGTCCCATTGCAGCCACGCTTTGGTCGCCGGCGCAGTGGCGCCCGGACGAGAGGCGACCTTGAAATCCGTCACGGGAGGGAGGCGTTCATAGATGGGTTCATTCAGCCAGCCATCCACGCGAAGTGGTTCAGTCAGGCGGACCAGGCCGAGCACTGCCGGCTTCGGCGCTGAAAGGTGTGCGCACCCGGCGAGCAGCGAACCAGCGAGGATCGCTGCACGACCTTTCCGAGTCACTGGCTTACCTCCGCGAATCCCTTGCCATACTCCGCGATCGACGTCGGCTCGCCGAAGGCCTTCACATAATCCGCGTCCTGCCACGTGCTAAAGGTGGTCACGTGCCGGAGGCCGCGCACGGCGTAGGTGCGCAAGTCGGACAGGAACACGTCGCGCCGCCACGGCAGCTTCCGGGCGGGACGTTTCCATTGCGAGAAGAGGGAGACATCCAGCCAGTACTCGAGCGCCTGGGCGGTGTCGCGCGGGAACACCTGGAGGTTGCGGTCCAGCCCGGGCAGACCGTCCTGCGTGTCGGGACCTTTCTGGTCGGCGTAGGGAAGGTCGTAGCGGCGGTGGATCGGAGCGTATTCGAGGAAGAGAGCGGGATGTGGCTTGACCTGTTTCGGCGGCTCCAGAGTGTTTTGGTAAGCCAAGTGCGCCAGCGTCGCCCGCTCGTCCACCGTCCGCAGCGATTTCACCAAGTGGTTCTCCACCACGACGGCTTGCTCGGTGTCGGAGAGGCTGCGGCACTTGGGGCAGCGGCACCAGGGAACGCCGTCGTCGCCCCAGAGGAAGTAGCGCCCGGTGGTGGGCCGCAGCTTCCCGGCGAGGCGGACCGCGTTCTCCGCCAGGACTTCGAGTGCCCGCGTCGAATGCACACAGCAGTTGTAGTCAGCGACGCGCTCGCCCTTCTCGTCCATGCGGAAAAGGCTGCGGTCCTTGGCGAACAGCGCGCGCGGGAGCAGTTCCTTCATCGCGTGCAACTCGTATTCGACTTGCAGCCCCAAACGCCGGCAGCGCGCGAGCGCGTCCCGCCCGGGGTCAGATTCAACAAACTGCACCACGGCCTGCGGGGAAGTTCCATGATGCAGCGCGAGCGTGGTCAGAGCAGCGCGCGCCGCCCGCTCCGGCCAATCACGCAAGGAGAAATCCTCCGGCACGAGCACCACCCCGCGCGTGTGGAACGAGGGCACCGATGCGGGCGCCGAACTGGCGATCGTTTCCAGCAGCCCTCCGGCGTTGGCCGCGACCACGCCCATGCCAGCGGCCTTGATGAATCGTCTTCGTTTCATAGTCATCTTGGGAAACCTCCTCGTTGGGCGGAGGCTTCCCGTTGGCCCGGCATTGAACGCCAGATTCGGTTCGAGGCCAAGCCTGTTTCCAGCAAGCGACGCTTTCCTCGGCGCTTGCCACGGCGTTTGGCGCCGTTTCATACTCCGGCCGTGAAACCAATCAACAGTCATTGTTTCGTCAAGCGTGCCGGCCTTCTTGGCTGCCTGACTCTCGCGGCCGGCGCCGTCTGCGCCGAGAACTGGCCGAGCTGGCGCGGGCCGCGAGGCGACGGCACCAGCTTGGAGACGGAGCCTCCCACCCGCTGGAGCAGCACCGACAACGTCGTGTGGAAAACCGCCGTGCCCGGCGAGGGACATTCCTCTCCGATTGTTTGGAACAATCGGATCTTTCTCACCACGGCCCTGAAGGACGCTCAGGACCGCGTCCTCCTCTCGTTCGACCGCAAGACCGGGGCCGTGCTTTGGCAACAAGCCGTGGTGCGATCACCCCTGGAAGCCAAGAACAACGAGAACAGCTACGCTTCCGCCACGCCCGCCACCGATGGCGAAAAGGTGTACGTCACGTTCCTCGACCGCGATGAGGTGGTGGTGGGGGCCTACGACTTCAGCGGAAAACAGCTCTGGTTGGCCCGCCCCGGACGCTTCAAGAGCCAGTGGGGCTTCAGTCACACGCCGCTGCTGTTCGAGGACAAGGTGATCGTCGTCTGTTACAGCAAGGGCGAAAACTTCGTCGTCGCCGTGAGCCGGGCCGATGGCCAGACCCTCTGGAAAACGGCCTGCGAGACTCCCACCCAGAGCTACAGCCCGCCGCTCATCCGGGAGATGGCCGGGCGGTTTCAGATGGTCACGCCGGGCAACAAAGCGGTCACGAGCTACGATCCGCGCACCGGCAAAGTGCTGTGGGTCGTGGACGGCTTGGCGGATGATTCCGTGATCACGCCGGTGTACCACGCGAAGGCGGACCTGGTCCTCAGTTGCACCAGTTGGCCCAGCAAGGTGCTCGTGGCCGTCAAGCCGGATGGGGAGGGAAACGTCACGTCCAACAAGGTTGTCTGGAAAACCTCCGAAGGCGCGCCGTATGTGCCTTCGCCGATTGCGGTGGGCGACTGGTTCTTCACCGCGTCCTACGCCGGCAAAGCGGCGCACTGCTATGAAGCCGCCACGGGCAAGATTCTCTGGAAGGAACCGATGGGCCTGCACCATGCCTCGCCGGTGACCGCGAACGGCCTGGTGTATTTTCTGAATGACGACGGGGTGATGCACGTGGTCAGGGCCGGCCCGAAGTTCGACTTGGTGGCGCGAAACGAACTCGGTGAGAAGACCTACGCCTCGCCGGCCCTGAGCGGGGGCCAGATGTTTCTGCGCAGCTTCAAGAACCTCTATTGCCTCGGCCAACCGGCGAAGTAGCCGGCCATGCCCAACAATCAGGACGCGGACGTGACTATTTCGCCGCCAGGCGTCTGGCCTCGGGATCGAGGATGACGCGGAAGCCGACGTTGAAGACCTTCTGCCACGGATCGTAGGCCCAACGGCTGGCGCTGCGACACAGCTTGGGGCGATCCCGCCACGAGCCGCCGCGAATGACTTTCTTGCCGCTGGCGCCGTAGTCGGAGCGCGTCCACTCGGACACGTTGCCGTGCAGGTCGTGCAGGCCCCAAGCGTTCGCAGCGTAGCGACCGATCTCCGCCGTCACGAGCGCGCCGTCGTCGAACCGGCTCTCCTTCGCCACCAAGTCGGGCGACTTCGGACGCCAGCCTTCGTCGGCCAGCTTGCGGAGATTCGCGTCGCCCAAGTTGGCAAAGGGCGAGAAGTCCGCCTCAAGGTCGCCGTAGCTCAGTGGCGTGGCGGTGCCGGCCCGGCAGGCCCATTCCCATTGCGCCTCGCTGGGCAAGGTGACTTCCTCGCCGAGCTTCTCCGACAGCCAGCGGCAGAACGCAACAGCCTCTTCCCACGAGACGCGCACCACGGGTTGCCGGGGCCGGTTGAGCGGCCAGCCGGTGTATTCCTCGTCGAACCACCAGGAGCTGCGATGCTCGAAGCGGCTGTCATGGCCTGGATTGAACTTCGCGAACTGCTCGTTCGACACCTCGCACTTCGCCATCCAGAACGGCTGGTTAATCCGCTGGACGCTCAGGGTCCGCTCGTCGGGCGCGCCGTTCGTGTCGCCCATGATGAACGCGCCCGCCGGGATGCGCACGAATTCCATCATCAGCCCGCCGCCCAAGTCCACCAGGCGCGTGATCGGGCCGGCGGCGGCTTGCCGGGACTTGGCTTCGGCGGCGCTGAACGGCCAGCCATCCACCGCGAGCGTGGCCGGCTGGAGCGCGGGTTCCGGCTCGGGGAGCACAGGTTTCGGTAAATCGTAATCGGTTTCGATGTCGGGAATTTCCTCGCAGTTCTCCGCGACGCCGCCGTAAAGCTGCCGCAACTCGAGGCGGCGCTGGCATTGGTCGCCGGGAATCTTGGCGGTTTCGGCCCAGGTGCCGTGGCACGGCGCGTTGAGGTCGATCCAGGTCACGAGCCGGTCCCACGCCTCGGCGTCGAGCTTCACGTTGTGGTGGCCCTTGGCCAGCATCTGGATCAGCTCGCTGGTGTCCGCGGCGAATTCGCGCGGGGGCAGGAGGTGCAGATCGCTTTCCAGCCCGCCCACGCGCACGAATTGGCGGAGGGCGACGTAACTGGGATCGAACACCGCGCCGTACTTGCCGAGCAGGCCCTTCCGCTCGATGCGCTGGAACTGGCCGTCAAGCTGCCCGCCGCGATAGACCACGAAGCCGCCTTGGTCGCGGCGGAGGTCGGGCAGGGCGTGGGCAGGGCGGTCGGACGGGGCGGATCGGTCTGACGCCTCGCCTCGCCCGTCATGGCAGCCGACGCAATACTTGTCGAGCACGGGCTGGACATCCCGGCTGAAGCTGAACCCGCGCACCGGCCCGCGCCAGGGAGTGATTTCACGCGTGGGACCGGTGAGAGCCAGGCGCCGGCCGGTGCCGGGCGGCGCGCCGCTTTGACGGTCGTGGCAGCCCACGCAGGAGACGCTTTCTCCGGGCATCGCGCTCATCCAACTGCGCATCAGCGCCACGGCCTTGCCCTCCGCGTCGAGAGGTTGGAAGGAGATCGGGGTCTTCGCCGGCACATGAAAGAGGGCCGAGCCGTCGGACTCCACCGGCACGGTGCCCAGCACGCGCTTGGCCTCCCACGGACCGTCGGCGCCGACTCGGTGGTCGATGCCGGCCAGCCGCTGATACCCGAAGTGATAGGTGAACAAGCGCAACGCCTTCACCGTGCCGCGGGGCACGCCCTTGAGGCCGGGGCCGCTGTAGATGTCTTCCATGTACACCAGCGCCTGCTTCTCCTCCGGCTGGACCTTGTCTGGGATCACCGGCGGCTTGGGCCGTTTGGCCAACGGCACGGGCTCGAGCAGCGCCACGCCTTCTTCCTCTTTCACGAGCACCAGGTTGTCGAACACGTCCACGAGGTAAATGCCCCAGAGCGCGTCCGGGCTGGGCTTGCAGGCGACGAGGAAATACTTGTCTGAAAGCGGCCAGGGATGAAGGAACTTGGGCCAACTGTGCTCGGTCAACTTGTCTTCGATCTTCGGCACGACCGGCGGGCCTTTGCGCGGGATGCGTTGCACGACGCCATCCGTCTCGTGCCGGCCCTTGGCGGGATCGAAGAGGAACAACTCGCCCACGCGGCCTTCGTGATGGCCGGTGACGATGGTGACGATCTTCGTCGGGTGACTCGGAATGGCACGGGCAAAAAACATGGCGTTCGGCCAATACGAGTTCGCGCCGGTGTATTCCATCTGCCCGGTGCCGTCCGGGTTCATGGACATTAGCAGCCGGTTCCAGACGTGCGGCGTGTCGGTGTAATCCCAGCGCAGGTAGAGCACGCGACCGTTGTTCAGCACGCTGGGCGTGTAGTCGTGGTCCTGCTCGAAGGTGAGCTGGCGGATGCGTTCCCCGTTCGGCCCCATCTTGTACATCATGCCGACGATGACGCCGGCGTTGCAGGGCACGCCTTGGAGCGGCGCGGTGGACAGGAAGATAATTTCGCCGTTCGGGAGGTAGATGCCGTCGTAGTTGTGGACGTCGTGATGGACGCTGGGAGTGAGCTGGCGCAGCTTGGTTGAGGGTTGAGGGTTGAGAGTTGAGGGAGAAAGCGCCAGTTCATGCACCTGCCAGTTGCGATTGGTGTCGGGCATCGAGAACAGGAGCTTGTCCGCATCCCAGTGCAGTTCGAGGTCGTTGACCAGGGGCGTGCCGGCCGGCTTGAAGAGCGTGGCGAGCTGACCCTCCGGCCGCACCGGCGAGAGCACGGCGATCTCGTTGGTCCACCCCGTCACGTTGGGCATGGTGCCGTAATTCCAAGAGCTTTGGCGCGGGATGCCGAGGAACTCCCCGTGGCCGTAACCTTCCCAACCGGTGCGTCGCGCGCCGCCGAGCGGAACGCGCTTGAGTGCGAGCAACCGGTCGAAGTCCAGGAGCGGATTGGCCAAGAGCGCCTCACGCTGGAAACTCTCCAACTCGGTCACGGCTTCGGCCAGCGCCGTCCACGTCTCCAGCCGATCCGGCTGCAACGCGTCCAGCCTCGCGGCGACGGCCTTCTCCAGGCGGACGAAGCGCGTCAAGTTCTCCTGCGGATACTTCCCCGGAAAACCGGTGATGAGGTCTTCCAGCGCCGACCGGAGCGCGTCGAAGTCGAAACTGCGCGCGGCGGTCAACGCGGCCCCAAGCTCCCGCGAGCGATGGTAGTTCGCGCGGAGGCGTTCCAGGCTGTGCTGATCCTTCACCCCTGTCGCCAACCCGGCGGCTTCCGTGGCCAGCGGCGGCACACGGCGGCAGGCTTGGGCGTAACGACGCGCCAGCGCGCCCCAATCACCTGGGCGCCAGTCGAACTCGAAGATGCGATCCTCGATTTCCCACTTCATCTTCTCACGGTCGGGGCCGGTCGGGAAGTCCCGCATCAACGGCGCCCACAGCCGCTTCACCGCCCCACTGCGCGCGCCGAGCACGCTGAAACGCACCGTTCCGTTCGTGCCGGCCCAGTCATCCACGCCGATGACGGCCTCGAACCGCGCGAACGTTCCGTCGAGCGGGACACGAATGATGCTGTCGGCTTGCACGTTCAGCCCGCGGTCGAAGGTCTGTCCGTTCAGGCGCATCTTCTGGTAAAGCCCGCTCTTGAGGGTGAGGTCTTTTTCCCAGCGGCCCAGCAGGACGGTGAAGTTGGTGGGCTGGGTGAGGGATTCAGCCGAGCCGTCAGCACGAATGAGCTTCGCCTCGGCCCAGTCAGCCACTGCCCATTTCACGTCCGGCACACCGGTCACGAAGAGATAGAGTTCCTTCGCGCCCGCCAGGGGAACGCTGATCCGCTGGGCGGGGTCGCCGCCGCGCAGCCTGTCGCTCTCAAACGGCGTCAGGCCGTCTTCGATCCCGCGGGCGGCGAGAGCCTCGAGTGACGCGAGGAGACTCTCGTGCCAGTTCGATTTGCGGACGTAGTGGCCGGGGGCGTTTGAAGCTGCCAGGCCGAGGCAAGCGCCCCAGCACACCAGCAAGCCCACGAGGAGAGGTTGAATCCATCGCGACATGATCGGGGTTTTGACGCGCCACGGCCCCTTTTCTTCACGCCACGAAAGCGTAGCCGCCGACGTGAGGAGAGTCTGAGCAGCGAGAAAACGCTGCTGGATCGGGCCAAGGAACTTGGTAGGCTGGCGCGCGTCCGGGCTTGGGCGCGCCGCTTTGGCCGACGTGAGTCTGGTGCCACCGTGCCCGCTGAAGGAGATTGGCTCCG
>JACRJZ010000061.1 GCA_016219875.1 Verrucomicrobiota bacterium
CGGCAGAGCGCCGCCATTCTCCGACATGAGGTCAACAGGCGCGGCGCTCTGCCGAGACGCCGCTACGTAGCCGTGAGATCGCCTCTGCCTCCTCTCATCCAATTCCTTCCTGAATCCGATTCGTCTTCCTTTCCATGTCATCCCCTGCCATGACCTCCGAACCCGCCGGCCCAGTTGGCTGGTATCATCGCGGCCTATGCGCGCTGATCCATTTCCTGGGTTGGATCGCCGGCGCGGGCCTCATGGCGATGGTACTGGTCACGACCTGCGATGTGGTGCTCCGCATCTTCCGCAGTTCCTTCAAGGGCGCCTACGACATCGTCTGTATCGCCGCCGCGCTCACCGTCGCGGCTTCGCTGCCCTACACCACGGCCATCAAGGGCCACGTCGCCATTGAGTATTTCTTCCACAAGCTCGGCCGGCGCGGGCGCTTGGTGGTGGACACGATTATGCGCGTGCTGGTGATTGCGCTCTTCTGCCTGCTGGCGTGGCAGAGCGTGAAGTATGGCAACTCGCTCAAGAGCAGCGGCACGGTGAGCATGACGGTGCAGTTGCCGATCTTTTGGGTGCCCTACGTGCTGGCCGCGTCGTGTGTGCTCGTCGTGCTCATCACATTTTACCACCTGACCCATCCCGGAAAGGAGTTGATGAAGCCATGACGCCCACCCAAGTCGGCATCCTGGGCTTCGTCCTGTTGCTGGTGTTGCTGGCCAGCAGCATGCCCGTGGGCTTTGTCATGGCCGTCGTGGGCCTGGTCGGCTTCGCGATGCTGACGAATCCGCAAGCCGCGCTGAGCATGGCGACCATCGACCTCTACACAACCTTCTCGGACTACAACCTCACCACCATCCCGCTCTTCATTCTGATGGGACAGGTCGCGTTTCACACGGGCATCAGCCGCGGTCTCTTCACTGCGGCCTACCACTGGATGGGCCGCCTGCCGGGCGGTCTGGCCATGTCCACCGTGGGTGCCTGCACGGCCTTTGGCGCGATCTGCGGTTCGGGGCCGGCGACCTCCGCGACCATGGCCTCCGTCGCGCTGCCGGAAATGCGCCGCTACAAGTACGACATGTCGCTGGCCACGGGCTGCGTGGCGGCGGGCGGCGGCATCGGGATGCTCATTCCGCCGAGCATCGTGTTCATCGTCTATGCCATCCTCACGGAGCTTTCCATCGGCAAACTGTTCATCGCCGGCATCGTGCCGGGCTTGATGATCGCGGTGATGTTCTGCGTCGTGATTTACTGGCAATGCGTCCGCAATCCGCTGCTTGGCCCGCCCGGACCCAAGTTCACGCTCCGGGAGAAGTTCGCTTCGCTCAAAGGCGTGTGGGAAACGCTCATGCTCTTCGTGCTCGTCATGGGCGGAATGTTCGCTGGCTTCTACACCGCGACGGAAGCCGCGGCCATCGGCGCGGCGGGGACGATGGTAATTGGCCTGGTCAAGCGCGAACTGAACTGGAAAAAGTTGATCCAGTGCCTCAACGAAACCATCCGCACCTCCTGCATGGTCATGACCATCGTGGGAGGGGCGATCATCTTCGGGCACTTCCTGGCGCGCACACAGGTGCCGTCCGAGCTCGCCTCGTGGCTGGCGACGCTGCCGTTGCCCGGCTGGATCATCATCGGGCTGATCGTCATCTTCTACCTCATCGGCGGCTGCTTCCTCGACGCGCTGGCGCTGGACATCCTCACGATCCCGATGTTCTACCCCGTCATCAAAGCGCTGGGCTACGACTTGATCTGGTTCGGTGTCATGATCGTAGTGGTGACCATGATGGGCGTGATCACGCCGCCGGTCGGCGTGTGCGTGTACGTGGTGAGCGGCATGACGCGCGACGTGCCGATGGAGAAAGTCTTCAAAGGCGCGATGCCATTCCTCTGGGCGCTGGTCGCGGCGGCGATCCTCCTGACCGCCTTCCCACAAATCGCGCTCTGGCTGCCGAACCTGATCCACTGACGGAGGCCAACATGAATCCAGCCCAACACACGGAGACGCGTTTCAAACGCATTCTCTTCTGCACGGACTTCTCCGAGAGCGCCGATGCCGCTTTTGACTTCGCGATCGACGCCACGATTCGCCGGCCCGGCTCCACGCTCTACCTCCTGCACGTCATGCACGAGGCGGACGCGCAGTTCTGGCGCTCTTACCTTGCGGAAGTGGACGACGTGGAGGAGCAATCCCGCCTCGCCATCACCGAGAAGATCCGCACCGCGTACCTCTCGCGCCTGCCGGCGGGCCTCGAAGTGAAGATCGAAGTTCGCGACGGGCCGGACGCGCCGACCATTCTGGAATTTGCCGCGAGCAACAGCATCGACCTGATCATCATCGGCCGGCATGGACACGGTGGCGTGTCCAAGGCGCTTTTCGGCGGCGTGGCGGAAAAGATCGTGCGCAAGGCTGACTGCGCGGTGCTGGTCATCCCGTTGAGCTACGCGCAAAAGGAAAGCGCCGCGAGCAGCGGGGCGCAGAGCGTGGAAACCTGAGAATGTCTTTCGAAACCGTAGCAGCCGACGTGAGGAGGCTCTGTTTCCCTTGAAGTTTGAGCCTCCTCACGTCGGCTGCTACCGAGTTTTGAAATTGCCTCTTGAGAACCGCCGTTACCCTGGCGCCAAGAACACGGAAAGGGCGCTCTGCTCGTCGCCTCATCTTGTCTTCTGGCGGACGCGCCACGCGGCCAGCAGCAAACCGCCCAGAGCCAGCAGCGCCCACGTGCTGGGCTCCGGCACGTTGGAGAACCGGATGTCGTCGAGGTAGAAGGCCGTGCGATAGGGGAAGGGGCGGCTGTCGTCCAGTGTTGCGGTGAAGCGCAGTTCCGCTTCCCGCCCGGCGTAGGGACTCACGTCGGCGCGGTAGAGCGTGTAGTTCAGCCCCACCAGCAGCGGCGTGAGACTGAGCGTGTCGCCACCGAGCGACACCAGCGGCAGATCGCCTTGGGTTTTGAAGAGCAGGAAGCGGCTGTCGGCGGGCACGTAACCGGTTTGGGCCAGGGAGACGATGCCCGGACCCACGCCGGGGTACGCCAAGACAATCCCAGAGTACGCGTAGGCCATAAAGCTTCCCTGAATGGGAGCAGCGTATGGCGAATCTGGACCGTACAGGGCGACTTCTCCGGATGTCAGGCCAGGGCCATTATAGAAGGTGTACGAGAGTTCCTGGGTTCGCGCATACATGTGCCACCCCGGAAAAGCGGCCGAGACTGCGACCATGTGAGAATCCGGAATCACAGGCACGGGTTGGATGGCACTTTCAAAGTCCAAGTTTAGAAACTCGGACGCGGCCGAGAGCCGACTCACGGGTGCAAAGCCGACGAGGGCGCTGAGGAACAATCGCTTCACGGATTCCTCTTCTGCCGCACGTGCCACGCGGCCAGCAGCACACTGCCCAGCCCCAGCAGCGCCCACATGCTTGGCTCCGGCACGGGGCGGAACTCAATGCTGTCCAGGTAATAGTTGTAGTTCCCAGACTCCGGCCAGGGTGGCGCCGTAATCCGCAACTCGGCGTTCATTCCGGCAAAGGACAAGACATCGGCCGCATACAAGGTGTACGCTCCAGGCACTGTGGCCAGAACTGTGGTGGCCAACGGCTGGCCGTTGAGCGAGAGAACGAGACGATTTTCGCCTCCAGCCGGGTAGGTGCCGAAAATCGCTTTGATTTGAAGCGACGCGGTTTTCGCCGGAATGAACCCGGTTTGAGCGATGGTCACGGGCGTCACGTATCCGCCTTGAAGCAGCAAAGTGAAACTCCCTTCAATCACGGGGCCGACTTGAGCTCCCAACAGGGTGACTCCTTCCGCGCCGAGCCGGGGGTTGTTGTACCAGACTTGGCTTTGCGGCTCGGACGCCAAAAAAACGTTCCAGCCAGGCAGGGCATCCGACTTGGAGAAATAGCCGGGAGGCGAGGCCAGCGAAATCGTGGTGGCTTCAAAATCAAGGTTCACGAACGGCACGGCAGAACACAGCCAGCCATGACCGCAAAGGAAGAAAAGACCGAATGCGACAGCGCTTCTCATTTCCGGAGGCGCCGCACCACTCGGAACGTGCCAAAGAGAAGCCCTCCCCACAGGGCGAACACGAGCGGCGTGGCTTCAGGAACCTCGAAGCGAATCGAGTCCAGTTGGCAGAAAGGAGAATAGGCGGTAAAGCGAAGCAGTCGTTCTTGATTCGCATAGGCCGAGACGTCGGCCGCATAGGTCGTAAAGCCTACACCCGTCTCCAGGGCGACAACATTGAGGCGTTGGTCGTCAACGAAAACGCCCATGCGGTTCTCCGCCCCAGGCAAGTTCGGGGTGAAGAGGGCTGTGAAAAGGAGTGACTTTGTGCCAGATGGGATCAAACCCGTTTGGCCTAGCGATACAGTGACCAGACTGAGTGAATTGTCAGGATCAGTCCCAGGATAGAAGCCGACTGAGTATCGGCCCTCAATAACGTAGTCGAACAGGTTTGGTCCGAAGATATTCACCACCGCTGTTCCGAGGCTGAGATTGTTGTGCAGGACTTGGCTTGTTTGGTTGGAGCCAATCCACACAGTCCATCCGGGCAAAGCCGCATTTGCAGAGACGTATCCCCCAAACTGGCCTGGAGAGGTGATTGGTACGTTGGCAGCTTCAAAGTCCAGATTCTGGAAACCCGCACCAGACAGCCTGTTTGCGGGCGCAAGCGTCTCAATGACGAGTGTGCCAATAAGAACGAACTGTGTTTTCATTTTCATAAAGGGCGAAATTCATTTTGCGACGAACGGGTCACCCACAGCTTGAAAGAAAACCGTTTTCCGAGAATGCCAACCACACAGAGCGAAATATTTGCCGCATTGCCACAATCCGAAATAGGCTCCACTGTCGTTGACACCACCGACCATCGGCTCCTCCAAGTGGGATACCGCCGCCACAGGCGTGTTGCTATATCCTATTCCGCCGAACGCGTTGTTCGCGAACCAATCAAAGATGTTCCCTTGGTGAGTCACTCGTCGTCCGTTGAACGACTCGATTGTCTGAATCAAATACCAGCCACTGTTCCCACAGAAAACAACACCAGGGAAAACTCCGCCACATTGGCTCGCTGGGCCACTGCCATTTGCGTAGTTTCCTCCCATGCAGCCGTTCCATCCCCATGCCATGTATCCAACCACATTTGTGGCAAGAAGAATGTGTTCATTCTCCTGAACGAAAACCACCGAATTGGACCCAGCTCCACAGGAAAGTACGCCAGCAGTGGCAGCCGCTCCCGGGTGTTCGTTTGCGTAGATCCGTTGTGCGTCGTCAAAGTAGTAGTGACTGTTCGCGTATCCAGCAGTGTTTGCTCGGATGACCACCTTGCCAGGTGAATACGTGTTCCCAAACGCCTCCAGCTTGTTCACGTAGTTTGTGCAGTCCGCCACCGTTCCCATGTTGATGTGCGTGATAAACGGTTTTCGACCGGGGACGGCATCCCGTAGCGAAACGCTCACGCCCGTACCGTTTGTGCCGTCGTAAATCCTCGTCGGAACGTCGAGAAAGAGAATCAGGTACTGCGGGTGTTTGGTGGGGTTATTTCTCAGCCAAGCCAGCACCGGTTCTCGCAACTGCGTCTCGAAAGCTGGCCGAGACGGAAAGCATTCATTCGTTCCGTAGTAAAATGTTTCGCAATAACCGTTCGGACCACAGATGAGGTGTCCGCCGTAGGAGAGTGCCGTCATCGGAGTGACCAATACGTTTGCATTCCCCACCATCGGGCGGTGCGCCAGGTAGTAGTTCAGCAAGTTTGTGCTGTCAGCGGAGTTGCTGTTCGCCACCAGCAGCAAGTCCTGCGCGGGATTCACCGGGTAGTTCAGGAGCGGGTTGTAGGCGAGCGTCGCCGCGTGGTAGTAGCCCGCGGCGATGGCGTAGGTGCTGCTCAGGCCGGCGGGCACGTTGGTTTCGCCGTGGGTGTTCACACCCCACGCTGTCACCGTGCCGTCGTTGCGCAGCGCCATGCCCCAGCCGTAGCCGGCCGCGATCCGCATCGCATTCGTCAGGTTCGCGGGGATGTTCGTCACCGCCGCATCAGGGTAGCCCCAACCCACGACCGTGCCGTTGGCACGTAGCGCCATGCTGTGGTAGTAGCCAGCGGCGATGGCCACCACGTTCGTCGCGCTGGCGGGCACGGTGCATTGGCCGTGATCGTTGTTGCCCCACGCCACGACGGTGCCGTTGCTCCGCAGCGCCAGGTTGTGCCAGTAGTTGGCCGCCAGCGCCGTCACGTTGGTCGCGCTGCTCGGCACGTTGCCGTTGCCCCAGTAATCGCCGCCCCAGAACACCACGGTCCCGTTGTTGCGCAGGGCGAGGCTGTGGAAGCCGCCCGCGGCAATCGCCACCGCGTTGGTCAGGTTCGCCGGTGGCGTGCATTGGCCGTTGTTGTTGTAGCCCCAGCCCACGACCGTGCCGTTCTCGCGCAGAGCCAGGCTGTGGAAGTAGCCCGCCGACACCACGACCACATTGGTCAGCGTGTTGGTAGGACTGGCTTGGCCGTAGTCGTTGGCGCCCCAGCCCAGCACCGTGCCGTTTTCGCGCACGGCAAGGGTGTGGCCGCCGCCAGCCGCGATGCCGATCAAGTTGGTCTCGTTGCGGAAGATGTTAGTCGCACCGCTGTAGCCACCGCCCCATGTGGTGGCTTCGCCCGTGAGTGTGATGTGAACCTGCCACACGCCGCTCGTCACGCAGCCAGCTTCGTTGCACGCCACCACCCAGTAGCGACCTTCCAAGTTGCTGTTCACACAGGAAATGACTCGCGCGGACGTAAGCGCAGCCGGCTCGGTAAGCCCTGGTGCCGGGCCGCCGTCCTTGTACCAACTGAAGGCAACATGAGAACTCCCCTTGCTCTGCACCCAGACCGCCAGTTCTAGGCTGGCCCCTTGAGGTCGCCAAACGTCTAACGCCGGCGTTTGGTTGGTGATGACCGGCGCGTGGATCGTCTCCACCGTCACTTCGCGACTGGTCACCGTGCCCACTGCCGTGCTGACCCGTACGCGATAGAGGCCATCGTCCGAATCCTGCAAGCTGGCAAACGCCAGCGTGGCGCTGGTCTTGCCCACCAAGTTGCTCCACCCGCTGTTGGTATAATACCGCTGCCACTGGTAGCTGAGCGACGCGCTGCTGGTCGCGTCCACCGTCACGTTCGTGGGCCAACCCACTGGCGCCGCGGTATGGCGCGGCTGGCGGCGGATGACGGGGCTTTGGTCATTGGTGCGGACCAGCAGCGTGTGCAGCGCGCCCACGGACAAGCCCACCACCGCGTCCATGCTCAGCGCGCTGTCGTCCTGGCCCCAACTCATCAGCAGCGTCTCCGGATTCACGGCCACACCGTAATGCCAGCCCGCGCCGTGGGCGACCGCGTTCGTCATCGGCGGCGATTCCGTCACTACCGCTGCATTCGTGCGGCCCCAGACGAAGATCGAGCCATCGCGCCGCAACGCTTGGTTGTGCTCCATGCCGGCGGAGATCGCCACCACGTTGGTCAAGGTCGTGGGCACGTACGTCGGCAGAAAGTTCCCGAACACCGTCCGCCCTGCCGGCAAGTTCGTCGGCGTCGCGCTGTAGGCATCCAGCCACACCAAACCGTTCGTGCCCGCCGGCGGATTCGTCCCCATGAAGAGTGCGTACGGCTCCCCGTTCGTCAGCCGGTAGTAGCCGCGGAAGACGATGTCGAAGCCCCACGCCGCGACCGTGTGATCGCTCTTGAGCGCCAGGCAATGCCGCGGCCCGGCCGCAATCGCGATGACGTTGCTCAGCCCGCTCGGCACCGCGTTGCTCCGATTAAACTGGTCGCCCCACGCGACGACCTGCCCATTGGCTTTGAGCGCAACGGTGTGCCACAGGCCGGCTTTCACCTCTACCACGTTCGTCAGCCCCGCTGGTGCGTTGGTGATCTGGCCGAAACTGTTGTCGCCCCAGAGCGCCAGCGAACCGTCCCGCTTGAGCGCGATGCTGTGCCGTCCGCCCGCCGCCACCGCCACCACGTTCGTGGCGCTGCCAGGGACGTTGGTTTGACCGTAGAAATTGTTGCCCCACGCGACGACGGTTCCATTGCTCCGCACCGCCAAACTGTGCGCGCCCGAATCGCACGGACTGGCCGCCACCGCCATGATGTTCGTCAAGCCGCTGGGCTTGCTCACCGCGCCTGGCCCCCAGCCATCCACGAAGCCCGTGCCCGCCGTGCGCGCCACGCGATAAAACTTGGCTGTGGGCGGGGCATTGGTGCCGCCCTCGCCCGGATCGCCCGGCGGCTCCGGCGGCGACGACATCGTTTCCATGACCGTCCCGCCCGATTCTGTGAATTGCGTCAATTCCGTCGGTGCCAGCGCCCCGCCCGACTCCACGGACACGCGCCCAGCTTGCAGGTCTGCTTGGCGCTGCAACCTCCGCTGCCTGGCCTCCGCCGCACGGGCCTTGAGTTCCTCCAACTGCCGCTCCAGAAACGCACGGCCCGCGGCCACGTTGGCGCGCATCGCTTCCTGCCGCGCCGTCATCTCCTCTGCCGTCAAGGCGGCCTTTGCCATCGATATGCCGCCGGGCACTTGGAGGCTCATCAGCCAATCCTCGCCGCCCTCCGACCACGTCGTGTTCGTCCCGCCGCTGGGCACGCCAACCGCAGCGATCCGCCAAAACGGATTCGCTTTCAACTCGTCCGTCCAATAGACCGTGTAGAACTCGCCCGGCCGGCTGGTCCACGAGAGCGTCGTGAACTCGCCGTCTCGCGAGATCGCTGTGATGAGGAGATCGTTTGTCACCGCCCACACCTCACATTGCATGAACACCAATACGGTTGCCACCACTGCCTGCCAACTGCCCCTGCCTTCTGAACTCTTCATTGTTTAACCCTTTCCCTTGCGCCCCCCGGCCTCGGAACCCAAAGGGCGCGAACTCAACGCGCCCCGACTGAGGCACCGCGAAGCGCCTTCCCAGAAAGCACGCCAAGCCGCGCCCGGGGGCGGCTTGTTTCTGGGAGGCCTTTGGAGAAAATTCGCGGTATTCAGTCGGCCCTGTAGCCAAAGCTACGCAAAATATGTGTTGTGATGTTTTACTTCATTCGTTTCGGAGACTTCTCCGTCTCGGACGGGCGCCTTTCTATCGCAAGCCTGTCCGGTTGCCAAGAATTCGTTTTCGGTTTCCAGCTTCCTCCGCGCCTGGTGTCAAGCGTTTGTTTGGCCCAGCTTCGGCGGCGTGCGCCAGTTGACACTGCCGCCGTAGTGGCGCAGGCGATCTCGCCTGTGAGAGTCGGGCAGGCGACTCGCCCGTCGTACCGCCCGGCACCCGAGTCGGTGGCCGTGACTTTGGCCGCCGGGTCGGCTGCCCCACTACTTGAGGCGATTTCAAAATTCCGTAGCAGCCGACGAGAGGAGGCTCAAACTTCAAAGGAAACAGAGCCTCCTCACGTCGGCTGCCACGGTTTTGAAAGAGGCTCTACTTGCCGCCAGTTTCTTGTTGGCAACGGCTCCGCGCTCGGCAACCTTCCGCCGTCGCATGAAGTGCAGAGATTTCGTATTCGCTCTGTCCGGGCTGGCGATGCTGGGCGCAACCAGCTTGCCGGCCGGAGATTGGCCTCAGTGGCGTTTCGACGCCAACCGCAGCGCCGATTCTCCCGAAGACCTTCCCGCCGAACTCCACCTCCAGTGGACGCGCGCCTTCGCCCCACGCCTCCAGGCCTGGGACGATCCGCTCAACAACGACCTCATGACCTACGACCGCACTTTCGAGCCGGTCGTGCTCGGCGACCGGATGTTCATCGGCTTCAATGACCGCGACAAGGTCGTGGCGTTGGACACCGAGACCGGACGTGAACGGTGGAGCTTCTTCACCGACGGCCCGGTGCGACTGCCGCCTGCCGCCTGGAAGGGCAAGGTCTATTTCGTCAGCGACGACGGGCATCTCTACTGCGTGCGCGCGGACGACGGCGCGCTGGTCTGGAAATTCCGCGGCGGGCCGTCGGCGCGGAAAGCGTTGGGCAATGGCCGCGTCGTGTCCGCGTGGCCGGCGCGCGGCGGCCCGGTGGTGCGGGACGATCAGGTGTATTTCGCAGCGAGCCTGTGGCCGTTCATGGGCACGTTCATCTATGCGCTGGACGCGCAGACCGGACGCATCATTTGGGTCAACGACGGCACCGGCGCGCAGTACATCAAGCAGCCGCACAGCGCGCCGTCATTCGCGGGCGTGGCGCCGCAGGGCGCGTTGGTGGCCACGAAAGATTTCCTGCTCGTGCCCGGCGGGCGCTCCGTGCCGGCGGCGTTCGACCGCAAGAGCGGCAAGTTCCTGTACTACCAACTCGACGATAACGGCAAGGGCAACGGCGGCTCCTTCGTGCTGGCCACGGAAACGGAGTTCTTCGTTCACACCCGTCAGCGCGGCACGCGCAGCTTCGAGTTGAAGAACGGCAAGAAAAGCACATTCACGCTCAACGAGCCGGTGCTGGCCACGAACCGGCTGTACTCGGCCCAGGACGCTCCGTTTTTGAAAACCGCGGTGCTGGACGCAGAAGGCAAGTTGGCCGGCCTGCGTCAGACGGAATTCGACAACAAGCTCGATGTGTCGAAAGCGCAAGAAGACGCCGACACCGCAGCCTACAAGAAAGCGACAAACTCTCTCGCCAGCACGCGCCGCAAAATCTCGCGCGCCGAGGCGGACCTGGCCACGGCCAGGAAAAACCTGGGGACCAACTGGCCGGGCAGCGTGTTGCAGGCGGTGGGCGCGGACAAGAAAGTCCGTTGGGAAGTGCGTGCTGACGGCTCCGGCGACCTCATCAAAGCCGGCCAGCGTCTCTACCTCGCCGGCACGAACGCCATCGTGGCGTTTCAATTGCAGGCCGACAAAACCGCGGCGCGCTTGGTCTGGTCAAACCACGTCGAAGGCCGCGTGGCGCGGTTGCTCGCCGCGAACGGCAAGCTCTTCGCCGTGACGCTGGACGGACGCATCATGGCCTTTGGCCGCAAGCCCGTGGCGCCGGAGCCAGACAGGTGGGGCGAGCGTGCTGGCGAGCCGGGCCGTGATCCGGCTCCCACCGGCTCGCGAGTACGCTCGCCCCACCAGTTCACGGACCGTGAGCAGGACCAGAAGGAACAAGAAGTTTCCCATGACGGCCACGCGTTGTGGTTCGGGATCGGCAACGGCGAGTTGCTGGAAGCGTTTCTCCGGCATTCCAAACTTCACGTGACCGCGGTGGACGAAGACGCGGCAAAGGTCGAGGCGTGGCGGCGGCGGTTTGACGCCGCGGGGCTTTACGGCCGGCGCGTCGTGTTGCACGTCGGCGACCCGGCCAGCTTCAAGGCGCCGCCCTACATCGCGAACCTGGTCGTCGTGGGTCAGCCCCTCGCGTCGCGTGTGGCGGAGCACTCGTTCTTGCAGGCAGCCTACGAATCGGTACGCCCGTATGGCGGATTGCTCTGGGTGCTCGCCGCGCCCGCGGACGCGCCGGGCCTCGCGGAGCAGATCAAACTCGCGGCGCTGCCCAACGCGCGCCTGGAACTGGAGCCGAACGGCGTGACGGTGGCGCGCGAAGGCGCGTTGCCCGGCGCGGCCGGCTGGACCCACCAGTACGGCAACGTGGGCAACACGGTGAAATCCGACGACCGCCTCGTGAAGCTGCCGCTCGGCGTGCTCTGGTTCGGGGGCGTCTCGCACACGAACGTGCTCCCGCGCCACGGCCACGGGCCGTCCGAGCAAGTCGTGGCCGGGCGACTGTTCCTCGAAGGGATGAACAATCTCAGTGCCCGCGACGTGTACACGGGGCGCGTCTTGTGGAACACGGAGTTCGGCGACCTCGGCAACTACGGCGTGTACTACGATTTCACTTACACGAACTTGCCGCTCGCCACGGCCTACAACCAGAGGCACATCGCCGGCGCCAACGCGCGCGGCGCAAACTTCGTGGCCACGGAAGACGAGGTGTATGTCGTCGTCAGCAACGCCTGCCGGGTGCTCGACGCGCGCACGGGGCAGCCGCTGCGCACCATCGAACTGCCGCCGCGTCCCAACGACCCGGAGCCGCCGCAATGGGGCTACCTCGGCGTTTATGGCGACGTGCTGCTGGCCGGATCGGGCTTCGCGCATTACACCAAGCGCCTGAACCTCTGGCCCACGAACAGTCTGATGTTTACGAATCCCTCGCCGTCGATCGTGGACCTGTCTGCGAGCCGCGGCTTGGTCGCCTTCAACCGCCACACCGGCGACCTCCTGTGGCGCGCAGAAGCCCGGCACAGTTTCGTTCACAACGGCATCGTGGCCGGCAACGGACGCGTCTATTGCCTCGACCGGGCGCCCAAGAGCACCGAGGACAAACTCAAACGCCGGGGGCGCACGGCGACGAAGGATTACCGCCTCCTGACCTTCGACGCACGCACGGGCTGGCTGCTCTGGGAAGAAACGACCAACGTGTTCGGCACCTGGCTTGGCTATTCCGAACGGCACGACGTGCTGCTACAAGCCGGCGCGACGGCCACTGACCGCCTCAAGGACGAAGCCGAGCGCGGCATGATCACCTATCGTGGCGCCAGCGGCTCCATGCTTTGGTCGAATCTCGCCGTGAAGTACACCGGCCCGTGCATCCTGCACAACGACACCATCCTGACCACGCCCATTTCGTACAAGACCAACTCCGGCGCGTTTGGCTTGCTCGACGGCCAGGCGCGCACGGTGAAGAACCCGCTCACCGGCGAGAGCGAGCCGCTGCGGATTTACCGCACTTACGGCTGCAACTATCCGGTGGCCTGCGAGCATCTCGTCACTTTCCGTTCCGGCGCGGCGGGGTTTTACGACCTCGAAAGCCACAGCGGCACGGGCAACTTCGGCGGCTTCAAGTCCGGTTGCAGCGCGAACCTTATCGCCGCGGACGGCGTCCTCAACGCGCCCGATTACACGCGCACGTGCAGTTGTCCGTATCAGAACCAGACCTCGCTGGCGTTCGTCCACGTGCCGGATCTGGCGCGGGAGTTGGAAGTCTGGACGCATAACCAATACGGCGCGGACGCGAAAGACGGTGTCCGCGTCAAGCGCCTGGGCATCAACTTCGGCGCGCCCGGCGACCGCCTTTCCGAAACCGGCACGCTCTGGGTGGACCATCCCAACGTGAGCGGGAGTTCGCCGAACCTCTCGGTCATCGTGAAGGGGACCAAGACGAATTACTTCCGCCGCCATTCGGTGCAATTGTCTGGCGAAGGTCCGGCCTGGGTCATGGCTTCGGGCGTGGCTGACGCGGAAACCATCCTGATCGGCCCCGAATCGCGCAAGCAACCGCCGCCGCCGCCCGCGGCCAAGAAGAAGACCGAGGAGGAAGAGGAAGACAAAGACAAAGAAGACGAAAGCAAGACCACGGCGAAGGCCACCAACGCCCCGCCCGCCAAGGGTGCGACGGCGCTGACCAGCACCAACAAGGTGGAAGCGCCCTACAAGTCCAAGCTCACCGACGCGCCCTACACCGTGCGGCTTTACTTTGCCGAGCCGGAGGACTTGCGGGCGGGCGACCGCGTTTTCAGCGTGAAGCTGCAAGACCGCGCCGTGCTGGAGGAGTTCGACATCGTGGCCGCAGCGGGCGGCAGCCGTCGCGGCCTGGTGAAGGAGTTCCGCGGCGTGATCGTGAAGGAGCAACTGGCCATTGCGTTGAGCCGTGCGCGCAACAGCAAGTCCGGCCCGATCCTGAACGGCGTGGAGATGATCTTGGAGAAAACCATCCCCAGGGACACCGACCTTCCCGGAGGCGGGTGACGTGTGAGCCGGAACGCGAGCAACTTCCCGCCGGAGCGCAGACGCTGCGCTCACCTGTTCTGCGGGGCTGCATCCAGGTCTAGCCTGCAGTTCGTCGTAGCGCAGACTTTCCGGTCTGCCGTTTCGCCGACTTTCCAGTCGGCAGGGCTTGAAAACTTCCAATCCGCCTTCCTTTCTCGCTTGATCGCCGGTTGGAAAACCGGCGAAACGGCAGACCGGAAAGTCTGCGCTACGAGAGCGACCGGTTCGAACTGGATGCAGCCGTGCCTGTTCTTCCTGCTTCTCTGTCTGGCCGCAATTCCAGTTCAATCGTGTTCCGTCCCCGTCTTCCGCTATGCGCTCGAACGCTGGCCGGCGTCGCCCTACGAGTTGTTTGTCTTCCATCGCGGCCAACTGAGTCCGGCGCAACAGGAGTTGATGAAACGCTTCAGTCCTGACGCCACGAACGCCATGCCGGCCAATCTGGTCGCCCGCGCTGTGGATTTGGACGCCGACCCGCCGGCCCAACTGGCCAGCCTCTGGGGCCAGCACCAGTCCGATGCCCTGCCCGCCGGCGTGCTGGTCTATCCGCGCGGCGGCCTCGCGCAAGGCGCGGTCTGGTCCGGCGCGTTCGACGAAGCGGCGGCCGGCCGGCTGGCCGATTCGCCCTTCCGCCGCCGGCTCACGCAACGCTTGCTCCGCGGCGAGAGCGCCGTCTGGATTCTGCTGGAAGGCGGCGACAAGGCGAAGGATGACGCCGCCGGTGCGGTGCTGCGGAAGCGCCTTGATCACCTTCAGCAAACGCTCAAGCCACCCAAGCTCGACGCAGAGGACGTGACCAACCGCGTCATCTCCGTGGCCGAGTCCGAGTTGAAGATCGCGTTCGGTCTGCTCCGCCTTTCGCGCACCGACCCGGCGGAGGAGTTGCTCGTGCGGATGTTGCTGCGCTCGGAAGACGACCTCGCGGAGTCGAAAGAGCCGTGTGCCTTTCCGGTTTTCGGGCGCGGCCGCGTCCTCTATGCGCTGGTGGGCGACGGAATCAACGACGAAAACATCGACGAGGCGGGATCGTTTCTGACCGGCCCGTGCTCGTGCATCGTGAAGGAAGAGAACCCGGGCTTCGATCTGCTGTTGGCCGCGGACTGGGACCGCCTCGTGCGCCTCACCGCCACCTCTGAATCCGAGCCGCCGGAGTTGACTGGGCTGACCAGTCTCGCCGCGCCTTCCGGTGCGGACCAAGTCGCGGGCGGAGTTCCGGCGAAGCCAGCCAGTTCAAACACGGCATCCACCAACATGGCCGTGCCGCGGACCGCTTCATCCGCGAGATGGAGTCGCGCCGTTCTGGTGGCGGTTGGAGTCTGCGCGGGGGCGCTGATCGTCGGCACGTTCCTCGTGTTGCGGCGCAAGGAGTGACCATCGAAGCTCGAAATCCCAAATCGCATGAGGCGATTTCAAAACTCCGTAGCAGCCGACGTGAGGAGGCTCTGGACTCCTGATCCCGTGGAAATGGCGTGGCCCGCCCGGTGAGGGCACCGGGCCTACAGGGTCGCGCGAGAGCTGTAGGCCGGGTCCCCAGACCCGGCGATTGGGGATCAGCAGTATTCCACACGGCCTCAACTTCAAGGCGTGGGGTCAGGAGTTCTGAGGCTCTGATTCCCTCGAAGTTTGAGCCTCCTTACGTCGGCTGCTACAGCTTTGAAGGAGGCTCACGTTTCTGACGGCATACCGGAAGCGGCTCCAAGATTGTTTTCCCGTGAAATAAAACGCGCGGACCCCGTGGGTCCGCGCGTCGTCGCCGGCAGTGTGTTCGTCTGCTATTTCTTGTCGTCTTTCTTCTCTTCCTTCTTCTCCGTTGTCGGAGGGGGAGGCGGGGCATTCAGATTGAGCTGGCTCAGCACCTCGTCGGTGATGTCGTTCTCCCCGCTGGTGTAGAGCAGAATGGGGGTGTTGTTCACGCTCTCCGCCGCGCTGTCCACCACCGAGAAATACCCGCCTGCCTTGGCCTTGGCTTTGATCACGTCCTTGATCTCCACCAGGATGTTGTCCCGCATCCGCCGCTGCTTCTCCCCCAACTGCGCGCGGGCCTGGCGGTCAAACTGCTCGAGGTTGTTCTGGATTTCCTTCAGCTTGAGCAGCAGGTCTTCGGAGCCTTTCTTGCGCTTGTCCCGCTCGTCGGTGGAGGCGGCGGGGTCGCTGGCGCTGTCGAGGAGTTTCTTGTACTCGTCCTGCTTCTTCTGGAAGTCGTCCACCATGGCCTTGCGCTCCTTGTCCAGGCCGCCGGCTTCTTCCTTGAGGTTGGCGTCGGCCTGCTTGGTCTTCCAGTAGTTGTCGAAGACTTTGCGCAGGTCGATGACGCCGAGCTTGGTGGTCTGCGCGGAGAGCGGCAGGACGAGGGTGGCGGCGAGGGTGAGGGTGAGGAGGAGGTGTTTCTTGGTCATGCGATGGGATTAAAACTCGCGGGTGTAGCCGACGGTAAAATTGAAGCGACCGCTGCGGCCTTCGCCGTTGGCTTCACGGATGGGATAGCCGTAGTCGAGGCGGAGCGGCCCGATGGGCAAGTTGAGCCGGATGCCGAAACCGACGTTGGCGCTGAAGCGGCTGGGGTCGAAGTCGCTGATCTTGTAGAAGACGTTGCCCATGTCGTAGAACGTAGCGACGCGGAGCTTGTCGATGATGGGGACGCTGTACTCGACCGAGAACATGTAGTAGCTGTTGCCGCCGATCGGCTCCCGGCCGATCCCACGGAGGCCCTGCTCCTGCGGGCCGACGTGACGGTAACGGAAGCCGCGCAGGGAGTACGGCCCGCCCAGGAAGTAGCGTTCGAAGAACGGCACCTGGTTCGGCGGCAGGTTGGTGCTGAAGTGCTGCACCGCGACGTAGTTCGTGGCGCCGGAGTTGGCATCCACCACCGTGTTGGTGGACCACCAGGGAGTGACCTGGCCAGCTTCCGGGTTCTTGATGCCGTCGCCGAGGCTCTCGACCATGCCCAGGCGGCCGATGACTTCGATCACGTGGCCCTCGGCCAAGCCGGGGAAGTACCACGCGCTGCGCAACTCCGCCTTGTAAAGCTGGAAGTCGCCGGCGACGAATTCCCCGAACAGTTCCGTCCGCTGGCCGTGGTCGGGGAGGGTCACGCTGTTGCGCGTGTCGTAGGCGATAGAGGCCCCGACGCGGCCGACAAAGTAGTCGCCGGAGCTGTGGTAGATGGTGCTGGGTGAATCGTAGTTGACGTTGTTCAGGCCGATGCTCTCCGCGCCCACGCTCACGCTGCCGATCAGGAAGTCGCTGCCGAGCGCACGGGTCAGACTGAGCTTCATGCCGGTGCGGCGCTCGTCGAACAAGTCGCTCAGGAAGTTCCAGTTGCGGTGGTAAAGATCGACGCCGAAGGCCAGTTTCTTGCCCATGAACCACGGCTCGACGAACGAAACCAGATAGTCCTGCCGCTCCAAGCCGAGCGAAACGCGCAGGCGGAATTTCTGGCCGGCGCCCTGGAAGGTGGGCGGCTTGAAGAGGTCGAAGTTGCCCTGGGTCAGTTCCGCAAAACCAACCAGCGAGTCCACGGAACTGAAGCCGGCGCCGACGGTGAAGTTGCCGGTGTTCTTCTCATCGACCGACACGACGAGGTTCTTGCGGTTCGGCACGTCCGTGTCTTCGGGCCGGGTGTCGATGCGCTCGAAGTACTGCATTTGGTCCAGCCGGCTCTTGCTGCGCTTGACGCGGACCATGTCGAAGACTTCGCCGGGGGCGACGGAGAGTTCGCGGCGGATGACTTTGTCCTTGGTCTTGACGTTGCCCTTGATCTCGATTTTCTCGATGAACGACTTGTCGCCTTCGGAGATCTCATAGACGAGGTCCATGGTGCCGGTTTCGACGTTGGGGTTCTTGCGTGGAAGAACATCGACTCCGGTGGCGCCAGGTGCGGTCCCGATGTAGCCCTTGGCCCCGTAGAAATCCCGGATCGCTTCAAGGTCGGTGCTGAGCCCCTTGGGGGTGAAGGTTTGGCCGACGTGCATTTTGAGGACGCCCATGATGTCCTCCACCGGGAACAAGGACACGCCCTTCACGGAGACGGCCCCGACCTTGTACTGCCGCCCTTCCGAGACGATGAAGCGCAACAACATCTTGGTCGCGGTGGGCTGCTCGAACTTCACGTCCTTCAGTTCGAAGTCGATGTAGCCCTCGTTGCGGTAGAACTCGGAGAGGCGGTCTTTGTCGTCTTCAAACTGCTCGTCCTTGAGTTTGCCCGCGCCGGTGATCCACCCGAACATCCAGGAGCGGCGGGTCTTGATGACCTTGCGAAGCTTCTTTTGGGGAAAGGCCTTGGCGCCGTCGAAGACAACATCGATGACCTTCACCTTGGGGGTTTCGATGATTTCGAAGGTCACGACCGCCTTGCCGGAGTTGAGGTCCACCGCCGGCGGCAAATACTTGACCTCCGTTTTCTGGAGGCCGGCCTTTTGGTACATCTCACGGAGCTTTTGCGTGTCGGTGAAGAGCTTCTGCTCGTCCAGCGGCTCGCCCACTTTGACGGCGACCTTCTTGGAAAGCTTGGCGGTCGAGTACTTCTTGTTGCCCTGGAACTTGATGTCGGAGATGCGCGGCTTGCCTTGGACGAAATAGGTCAGGAGGACGCCTTCTCCGGTCGATTCCTCGGCCACCCGGATGTTGAAGAAGAAGCCCGTGGCGTAGAGGTTGCGCACGTCGTCATCGACCGCGGCGCGATTGTAGGGTTCGCCTTCCTTGACGCGGATGTTGGCCTTGACGAGTTCGTCGCTGGCGGCCGGGGGGCCGACGTGGCGGACGTCGATCTTCTTGACCCGCACCTGGGCGGCGGCAGGGAAGACCCCGGCCAGGAGCAGCAAGGCCGCTCCGGCCAGCCATGCGTGGCGAAGCAAACGGTTCATTATTTAAGTCTCGGGCACATCGGCATCGCTGACTTTGGCCGCGCTCTCAAAGCGCGTGTACGGCTTGAGGAACGTGAGGTCGATGTCGCCGGTGGGGCCGTTGCGTTGCTTGGCAATCAGCAGTTTCACCGGCACGCCGTCCTGCTCCTGCGTCTCCTCGTCGTCCTCACCGCTCGGTTTGTAGAGCAGCGCGACCAGGTCCGCGTCCTGTTCAATGGCGCCGGACTCGCGCAGGTCGCTCAGCCGCGGCTTGCGGCTTTTGTCCTTTTCCAGCTCGCGATTGAGCTGGCTGAGGACGACGATCGGCACGTTCAGTTCCTTCGCCAGAGCCTTGACGCCATTGGAGATGTCCGCGATTTCCTGCTGGCGGTTCTCGGCTCGGCGCGCAGTAGAATGGAGCAACTGGAGGTAGTCAATCACGAAAAGCTTGATCCCGTGCTGCTGCCACATGCGCCGGGCCTTGGCCCGCAGTTGCAGGATGGAGAGGCCGGGCGAATCGTCGATGAAGAGGGGGGAGGCCGCCAGCTTGCCCGCCGCGCCGGTGAGCTTGGGAAAGTCCCGCTCGCTGAAAAAGCCGTCGCGGATTTTGCGCAGGTTGACTTTGGACCGGGAGCACAACATGCGCAGGACCAGCGACTCGGCGGACATTTCCAGGCTGAACACCCCGACGGGCAGCTTCTGGTCGATGGCGACCGCCTCAGCCATGTTCATGGCGAGCGAGGTGTTGTGAACGCAGATGTCGTTGGCGATGAAGTTGTGGGTGCCGGGAATGGTCAGATCGTACACCTGTTTGAGTCCGGCCGGCTCGATGGCCACGATGCGGTCCCAAAACACGTCGCTCTCAGCCAACGCCACGAGGGAATCGTCGTCCAGGGCTTGCGCGAGTTGACGCAGACGCGAGCGACTCAACGCCCGCCGGCCCACGTGGAGGTTGCTCCAGCCCCGGATCCCCGCGCGGCGCGCGAGCGAAGCCCAGGATTCCGCCCCCTTCACCTCCGCGAGACGACGCCAGATTCCGACGGGAATCAGGTCCACGTTGGTCTGCCGCCGGCGCGAAGCCAAACTGTGCCGCACCCGCTCCACGGCCTCCTCCTTCCCAAAGATGCCGATCTCGGAGACAAACCGGGATTGCGACTCGTGGTCGGTGATTTCCAACTGGAAAATGCAGCGCTCCCCACCCGCGTAGCGCACCGGTTTGCGGCGTCGCCGAGCGATGAGGCCGAAACGCAGGAGCAAGTGCTGAATCTGCCGCGCCATCTTCTCGCTGACGGTGGCGTAGCCGATCTGGGGCGTGCCGTTGCGCTGGACCGAGGCCCAGCCGTCCGTGGCGAAAAGCCGGTTCAGGAACAGGGCCATTTGCGAACGGGGCAGGGTGAACACGAACGGCGGCACCTGCTTTTCCCAGGCGTCCGCTCCAGACAAGCCGAGTTTCTCCAGCCACAGAGCCAGGGCGTTCTTGCTGTTGGCGCTGATCGCCTCGCGCCCGGCGGAGGCGAGTGCGTCGCCCTCCACTTCAAGGAAACCGCACAGCTTCTCCCAATGCCGCTGGTCCGGCACACATTGCCCGCGCTGCCAGGCCGTCAAAGACGCGGGACTGGCGCCGATGGCCAAGGCCACGCTCCGGGCCGAAACCCTCCGCTCCTGCAGCCGTCGTTTCAGGCACAAGGCAAATCGGCTCCGCCCAGCTTCCAGCACCGCCACATCGGCCGAGACGCGCAATGAAGGCGTGCGCGTTCCCCGCGAATCAAACTCCTGCACCGTCAACCCTCCGAACTCGGCGGCCGCTTCCGCAAACTCACGCCGAACGCGCGCGTTGGAGTTGGTGAACAATGGGCTGGACTTGGTGAGACAGCCGTCACCGAGCAGATAAGCCAGCAACTTCACCTCGCATTCGCGCCGCCTCTGCGTGCCAAACACCGGAAGCTGCCTCGGCACGGCCATGAAGTCGCCGGCCTTGAGTTCCGCCAGTTTCC
This sequence comes from Verrucomicrobiota bacterium, assembly GCA_016219875.1. Lineage (GTDB taxonomy): Bacteria > Verrucomicrobiota > Verrucomicrobiia > Limisphaerales > JACRJZ01 > JACRJZ01. Next base: position 20,560 of record JACRJZ010000061.1, read on the forward strand.
GCCAGCCGTCTGGCGTCAGGAAAGGATGGGGGAAAGTGGCTTCCACTACGCGCCCCAAACTCGTCGTCACTCGAAAGACCGGCTTCGTTCCGTCATCCACGTAGTCCGAAGGCGCGGTGGGAGTGATTTTGAAGTCGTCGCCCAACGTGAAGAGCGTGGCCCGCTTGGCCTGATGGACTTCTTCCAGCGTCGCCAGACGGCCATCCGCCAATAGAATTTCCGAATCAAAGGCGAGGCATTTGCCCATGCTTGGCCTGGCTGCGATCACAATCATCTCTCCGCCGTGCAACCCAGTGGTCATCTTGTCCAAGTCTGGGAAACCGGTGGAGATGCCGCTCAACAATCCCTGGTTGGCGTGATACTCCTCGATCTTGCCGATGGCCGTGTGGACGAGGTCCTTGATCGAGACGCTGCCGGCTTTGCTGGCTTCCTTCTCCTCGCTGATGCGCAGAATCTTCGTCTCCACCTCATCGACCAGCGCATCGACCTCGCCCTCGTGCTCGTAAATCTGCCCCACCACTTCCGTGCAGGTGCGGATCATCTGCCGGAGGATGTATTTCTCCCAGACGATCTCTTGGTAGTACTTCAGGTTCGCCGCGGAGGGAACGCGGTCGGGCAACGGGGCCAGATACTCCAGTCCGCCGACGCCTTCGAGTTGCTTCCGGTCTCTGAGCCGCTGCTGGAGCGTGATGATGTCGATGGCCTCCTTCGCGTCGTACATTTCCGCCAAGACCTCGTAGATCGTGCGATGGCGAAGGTCGTAGAAGACTTCGGCGCCGGCCTTGAACTTCTCGATGCACTCGCCCATGCACTCGTGCGGCGAGAGCAGCACGCAGGCGAGCACGCCTTGTTCGGCCTCGACGGAGTGCGGGGGCAGGCGGTCGAGGAGCGCGGGCGTGGCGGGCGCCTGCGGCTTGCGGCGCGGCTTCTTCAAGTCCGGCGCCGGCTCCGGGGTCGGGATGTCAACCGAGTCAATCATGCCGGGAGTAAAGAGGGTTTCGCCCGCCACAGGGAGCACAAATTGTTCGACGGTGTTCCCCGACTGCTGACAGGCTGTTCACAGCGTTAGAGGAAGCCTCTTTCAAAACCGTAGCAGCCGACGTGAGGAGGCTCTGTTTCCCTTGAAGTTTGAGCCTTCTCACGTCGGCTGCTACCGAGTTCTGAAATCGCCTCAGAGGAAGCTCCGGTGCTGGGGACCAAGCGGGGCCGCCATCCATGCCGGATCGAACATCGACGCACGCCGGGGTGAAGGCTCGACCAGCGGCACCACGCACACTTCGCAAAGTGTGCGTTCTGGCCCGAATTGCATTGCCGGAGCCTAGATTTGCCGTCAGACCAATGCGCGTCATGAAAACCCGGTTTCATCTGCTTCCGGTCCTCGCCGTCACGTTGCTGGCCACTCTTTCCGCTCCTTCCGCGCCCGGCGCGGAGTCTGTCGTCGCCCGCGCGCTGCCGAAAGTCCGTGTGGCGCACGACGGACGTTCGTTTGTCACGGCAGCGGGCCAGCCGTTCGTGCCGTTTGGCGTGAACTACTACCGCCCCGGCACCGGCTGGGCGCCGCAAGTCTGGAAGCAGTTCGATGCCGACGCCACCCGCCGCGACTTCGTCCGGCTTCGCGCGCTGGGAGGCAACTGCGTGCGTGTCTTTCTCACTTACGGTTCGTTCTGCTCTGAGCCGGGCGTCCTGTCGCCGGACGGGCTGGCGAAGTTCGACCGGTTCCTCGCGCTGGCGGAGGAAGCCGGCATCTACGTGCATCCAACGGGGCCGGACCACTGGGAAGGCACGCCGGCCTGGGCGCGCGGCGACCGCTTCGCGAGCGAGTCGCACTTGCAGGCGCTGGAGGCGTTTTGGAAGGCCTTTGCCGCGCGGTATCGCGGACGAGCGACCCTCTTCGCTTACGACCTGTTGAATGAGCCTTCGGTTCCGTGGGACTCGCCAACCCTGCGCGAGAAATGGAATCAATGGCTCGCGCGCCGCTACAGCACCGCGGAGAAGGCCGCCACCGCGTGGAGCGTGAAGCCGAACAGCGTCGCGTGGGGCCAGGTGGCAGCACCACCCACGACCAACGCGCCGGGCAGCCGGCTTCTGCTCGACTATCAACTCTTCCGCGAAGAGATCGCCGATGAGTGGACGCGGCGACAGGCCGCCGCCATCAAGGCCGCCGATTCCGCCGCGCTGGTGACGGTGGGCTTGATCCAATGGTCCGTGCCGTCGTTGCTGCCTGGCGTGCAGCACTACGCGGCGTTTCGTCCGGCGCGGCAGGCGCGCTACCTCGACTTCATGGAGGTCCACTTTTATCCGCTGAACAAGGGCGCGTACGAATACGCCGGAGACGAGGACGAGTTGCGGAACCTCGCCTACCTCGAAAGCGTGGTGCGCGAAGTCGCGGCGACGGCCAAACCGGTGGTGCTTGCGGAATTCGGCTGGTACGGCGGTGCGAAACCTCGCTTCGACGGCGGGCGTCATCCTGCGGCCACGGAAGAGCAGCAGGCGCGCTGGAATCGTCGCCTGATCGAAACCACGGCGGGCCTCGCCACGGGCTGGCTCAACTGGGGCTTCCACGATCACCCGCAAGCGCATGATGTGAGTGAACTCACGGGCTTGCTGACGGTCGATGACCAGACCAAAGCGTGGGGCCGGGAGTTTCAGAAGCTCTCGGCGCAGTTCCGGGAGCGGGCGATTTCCCCGCGCCAACTGGGTCAGCGTCCGAGCTTGGACTGGGACCGCTGCCTCACGAGCACGAAAGCGGGCAACGACTTTCGCGAAGAGTACTTCCGCGCCTTCAAGGCGGAGCTGAGGAAGTGACCGCGACTGAAGCGGGAGCAGGGACTTCCCACGGCTCTCCTCAGCCGCATCGATGCAGACGAGGGAACCACGAAATACACGAAACACACGAAAGCAAAGGCCGCCGTGCGGTTCTTGGCTGGTGTGCCGGCATCACCAAACGGTGACGGGACGAAGCCCCCGTCCTGCCGCGGCACGGCCAGCGATTCTCTTGGGCGTTCCTTTCGTGTGTTTCGTGTATTTCGTGGTTCAACTGAATCGTTCCGGCTCAGAGATTCAGGGTGGGACTCAGATGTGTCGGTTTCACCTCTTCAAGTCCTTTCATCGGTGCCATCGGTGCTATCGGTGGCTCCCAACGGCTCCGTTTAGGTTCCTCCTTCAACCGGGAACCACGGTCTTCGGCACCGGCAGCGCGAAGCGGAAGAGCGCCCCGCCGCCCGGCACGTTACGGGCGTCGATGCGGCCGCCGTGCTCCTCGACAATCCGCTTTGTGATGCTCAGGCCGAGGCCCGTGCCGCGCGGCTTGCCGTAAGTGGTGAACGCCTCGAACAGCCGGTTCAGCACTTCCGGCGCGAGGCCCGAGCCGGTGTCCTCGATCTCGGTGATGACCTCCTGGGCCGTCACCTCGAAGCGGAGCTTGATCGTGCCGCCTTCCGGCATGGCATCGACGGCGTTGAACATGAGGTTGTAGAAGACCCGCATCAGGCGCTGGGGATTGAGGAGCAGCTTGACCGCCGGCGGCTCGTTTTGGCAAACGATGCTCACGCCCTTGAGGGTGACTTCGTGCTCGATCTCCTGCACCACCGACCGCAGGAACTCCGCGTAATCGGTCGCGGCCAATTCGAGCGGTTTGCCGGGGCCGCGGGTAAATTCAAGGATGTCCGACACCATGGCGTTGATGCGCTCGACCTGGCGGCGGATGCGCTTCTGGGCCGTCTTGCGCGAGTCCGGCGTGGCGCTGTCGAGCGAGGACAGGTCGGCGGCAATGCCGATGATCGTGAGCGGATTCTTCAGGTCATGCACGATGGAACTGGCGAACCGGCCCACCAGCGCCATGCGCTCGACGTGGATGACCTTGCGCAGGTACTGCCGGTTGAACTCGCGCAGCCGGTGGGTGACTTCCTGCAACAGCGCCAGGCCAAACTGCGGCGAGCGGTTCAAGACCGCGAGCAGCGGCTCCCGCGGGATGAAGTAGAGCACGGAGTCGGTTTCCGCCACCGCGCAGGCCGAACGCGGCTGGTTATCGACGACGGCCATTTCGCCGAACGTTTCGCCGGGGGGAATCTTCGAGAACTCGTGCCGCTCCTTGTCGCCGACGACCGCCGAAATCAGCACCCCGCCCGACTGCACGACGTACAGCCCGTCGCCGGCGTCGCCCTCGCAGAAAATCTCTCGGCCCGCGGGAACACGAATCTCCCTGGCCGCTTCGCGAAGTTGTTGCAGTTCGCCGGGCGACAGGGCACCGAAAAGCCGGCAGCATTCCAGTGAAACCATGCGCCGCCGACTCTAGGCGCAAAACGGGGCCGCGCAAGGATAGAGATGGGGCACGGCGCCGGTGCCTGATTCTCCCCATAAATTGGCTTGCCGAGCGCGCGGCTTTCCCGTTCACTCAAGGGTGCTGCGCCCCTGCATCCAGCACCTTTCGCACGTGACGAAGACTGATTGCACCGAGCGCACATCTCTTGTGCCATGAAAGCGAAAAGCACTTCCTCGTGTCGCGGCCTGATCGCCGGCGGCAACTGGATCATTGACCACGTCAAAATCATCGATGTCTTCCCGCAGCGCGAGCATCTGGCGAACATCCTCGGCCAGTCCCAAGGCACCGGCGGCGCGCCCTACAACGTGCTCATCGATCTCGCCCATTCCGGCGCGCCGTTTCCGCTCCTGGCGGCAGGGCTGGTCGGCAATGACGCCGACGGCAAACTCATTCTGGAAGACTGCAAGCGGAACAAGATCGACACCCGGTGTCTCCAAGCGACGGACAAGGCCGCCACGTCCTACACCGACGTGATGACCGAAAAGGGCAACGGCCGCCGCACCTTCTTCCATTACCGGGGGGCCAACGCCCTCTGGAAAGGCGAAGGCCTCGACTTTGCCAAGACCAAGGCCAAGCTCTTCCACCTCGGCTACCTGCTTCTGCTCGACGCGCTCGATGAGCCGGACGCCAAGTTCGGCACCAAAGCAGGGCGCCTGCTCTCCGCCGCGCAGGACGCGGGCCTCAAGACCAGCGTGGATGTGGTCAGCGAGGACAGCGACCGGTTCAAGCAGATCGTCACTCCGACATTGAAGTACGCCGATTACCTCATCATCAACGAATTTGAGGCCGGGAAGATCACCGGGTTCAAGACCCGCGGCCCGGACGGCAAGCTCGACACGGTGGCCCTGCGCCATGCGGCGGGCGCGCTCCTGCAACTCGGCGTGCGCGAACTTGTGGTGGTGCATTTCCCGGAAGGGGGCTTCGCCCGCACGCGCAAGGGAGAAGACCACTGGCAATCCACAGTGAAAGTGCCCGCCAAGCTGATCGCTGGAACGGCCGGAGCGGGAGACGCGTTTGCCGCCGGCATGTTGCTGGGCTTGCACGAGGATTGGGACCTGCCGCGTTGCCTGCAGACCGCGTCGTGCCTGGCCGCCGCCTGTCTGCTGGATCCGACCTGCACCGCGGGCGTCAAGGGGCTGAACACGTCCCTGGGCATCGGCAAGAAACACGGCTTCGCCCCGCCGCTGGAGCCGAACGAATTCTGACCGCTGGATCAGGCTCCGCGGCATTTCTCTGAAGAAACCAAGAAAAAGCCCGCCAGCCGGCGGGCTTCTCAAGCGTGTTAAGACAAGACCTGTCCCCGCTCAGGCCCGCTCCATGTACTTGCCCGTGCGGGTATCCACCTTGACCTTCTCGCCGGTCTTGATGAAGAGCGGCACCTGGATTTCGATGCCGGTTTCCAGGGTCGCAGCTTTCATGACGTTGTTGGCCGAATCGCCGCGCACGCCTTCCGGGGCGTTGGTGATGGTCAGCACCACGCTGGCCGGCAGCTCGACCTGGATGGCTTTGCCCTCCACGAACGTCACCGTCACCTGGCCGTTTTCGACGAGGTAGTTCTTGCCGTCACCCACGAGGTCCGCGCTCATGTTCACGGTTTCAAACGTCTCCGGGTCGGAGAACACGAAATCGTCGCCGTCCTTGTAGCTGTAGTCCATTTTGCGGACGGACATGGGAATGACTTCGATCGGCTCGGTCGAGCTGAAGCGCACGTTGGAGGACTTGCCGGTCTTGATGCTGCGCAGCGTCGCCTGGACGAAAGCGCGCAAATTGCCCGGCGTGCGGTGTTGCACGTCCAACACCACCGTGATGTCACTGTTGTAGTTGATCGCCATGCCGCGGCGAAGATCGTTTGCTGATGCCATATCTAAATCTGTTCGTTCCTGCCTTTACCAGCAGGGAGCCGGGAAGCTAGCCAAGCGCAGAGTGATTGCAAGAGGAGATTTCGCGAAAGCCCGCCTCGCGCAACGACTGCGCCCCCCTACTCCACCAGCGCCTGCTGGACCGCGAAATACAGCACTCCCCATCCGGCCAACGCTCCGCCCGCAAGCAGGACCGGAACCGAGCTGACGACGATGCCCGCCGCGCCGATGACCGTCCCGAAGAAAATCACCGCGAAGTGCGCCATGTCCCAAGCGCCCCGGCCTTCATGTCCATGTTCGTTCATGCTGCGTCCAGTAGCATAGAACCGTGGTGGCCGCAACTGGCCGAGCGGCCCGTGGAGGACATCACCTCCTCCACAAGCGGCTCAGTCTGGACGGATCATTTGGAAGGAGCCACAGATGGCTCAGATGACACAGACGAAAGGAATTGAAAGACGAAATCTGTTCCCGGAGGCTCATCCAGCAGAGGCCCAGCCCGTGCCGCCCACGCCTCTCGGTTTCTGTGTCATCTGGGCCATCTGTGGCCCTCTGAGTCACGATCTCAGGCTCAATCGCCCACCAAGTCGCCGATCAGCATCAGCGCGCCGGCATACCACGCCCGTCCCTCGAACCGCTTCGGGTTGTCCATCGTCTCCTGGCGCTGGGCAAGGATTTTGGCCTTGTCGGGTTGGTCCGGGTGGATTTCGAGCTTCACCGTATGGAGCGAGTTGGTGAGATTCGAGCCAACCATGAGCGTGGCCAGCCGATGATAGGTGCAGTAGGCGTCGAAGCGCGGGCGAAGGGCGGCGGGCTTGTCGTCAAGCCGCACAATGACTTGGCCGCAATCCGGACCTACGAGGTCGTAGATGCCGGCCGAGGTTCCCTTGAACTTGAACTCGATGGTGTCGCCGGGCTGGCTGGCTTTCCACACTTCCGGCAGGCGTTTGCCGAAGCTCTTCGCGAGGTTGTTCGTCTCGGCGTCGAGTTGGGTCCAGCCGCCGCTGAGCCGGGCGCGGCTGAGCGGGATCATCTTCGCTTGTTCCCAGTTGTCGGCCACCAGCGGTTTTATCAGCGCATGGGGCGACGGCTGGTCTGCCGCGGCTTTGCCGGCGCGTTGGATCGGCCCCAGACTGCGCACGATGGCGTCGAGATAAAGCTGGTGCCCGCTGTCCGCGAACGGATGCACGGCATCGGGCGAGAACAGGATTTTGTCCCCGAGCACGGCCTTCTCGGCGTCGGTCTTGGGCTTGGCGCCTTTGAAGACGAGCTTGCCGGCCTTCTCCAGCCGGGCGACTTCGAGGCCCATGTTGATCGACGGGATGCCGTAGTGGGCAGCGAGCTTCTCCATCGCGGCGTACGAGCGGGGCAGTTTCCCCTCTTTCAGCGTGTCGAGCATGTTGCCGGCGATGGTATAGACGTAGCAAATGTCCGTGGCCGGATTCTCGCGCCACGTCTGGCGAACGATGCCCTCCATGCCGCGATGAATCTGCTCCGGCGACGCGCCGCCGTCGTTCACCGCGAACTCCACGAACAGCAGGTCAGGCTTGTGATCGAGCACATCGTGCCGCAGACGGAACACGCCGAGGTCCGAGCCGGTGCCGCCGATGGCGGCGTTGATCTCGCTAACGGTGGCTTTCGGGAATTCCTGCTGAAACCACTTCAGCGTCTTGGGCCGCCAGCCGTCCTGCGCGGTGATGCTGCCGCCGAGATAGGCGATGCGAACCGCGTCGCCGCGCCCGAGCTTGGCGAAGAAGTTCGGCAGCCCGGCGCGCGGGGAGCATTCGGTCAGTGGCGATTCCGCGCCAAAGACGCCGAGGGAGAGAGCGAGCAGGAGGCCAAGGGTGGTCGATTTCATTGCGGGGAGTTGGACGCGCCGCGGAAGGGAATCTTCATCTTCCCTCTTTCCCTCCCGCTCCGGCGGCTGCTACGTTCCGCGCATGGCCAGCGACTCGGTCGGCAAGTTCAAGCGCCTCACCAGCGCCACGCAGGATTTCCTCGAAGAGAAGATCGATTCCCTCGAAACCTTCGAGTCGGCGTGGTGGCGGCGCACCGCGCACTTCTGGATGTTGGTGGGAAAAAGCTTCTGGCGCAATCGTTGTCCGGTGCGCGCGTCGGCGCTGGCTTACACGACCCTGCTGGCGCTCATCCCCATGCTGGCCATCGCGGTCAGCGTGACGATGAGCTTGCTCCAGAGCGAGGGCGAGAAACCCATCCGCGCCGCCATCGACTATCTCGTCGCCAACGTCGCCCCCGCGCTGAATCTGGAAGTCAAGGACGGCGACACCGCCGCCGCCGGCAAGCGCGCCGAGGTCGTCGCGCAAATCACCCGCTTCATCGCCAACATCCGCAGCGGCACCCTGGGCGTGACCAGTACCATCGCGCTCATGTTCGTGGCCATCGGGCTGTTGCGCACCATCGAGGCGGCCTTCAACGACATCTGGGGCGTCACCCGCGGGCGCGGCTGGGTGCGGAGCTTCGTGCAGTATTGGGCCGCGATCACGTTGGGGCCGATCAGCCTGGCGCTGGCCTTGGGTCTGACGACCAGTCCGCATCTCGAGCGGACGGCCCGGCTGCTGGAGAGCCTCGGCATCTTCGGCACAGCGTTCTTGCAGCTTCTGCCGTTCGTGGTGTTGAGCCTGGCGTTCGGGCTGTTTTACCAGTTCATGCCCAACACGCGGGTCCGCTGGTCGGCGGCGCTGGCGGGCGGCGTCGTGGGCGGCTGCCTCTGGCAATTCAACAACCTCTTCAACGTTCTCTACGCCTCGCGCGTCATCTCGAAGATGGAGGCCTACAGCAAGATTTACGGCAGCCTCAGCATCATCCCGCTGTTCCTCATCGGCCTCTACGTTTCCTGGCTGATCGTCCTGTTTGGCGCGCAGGTCGCCTACGCTTTTCAAAACCGCCAGGCCTACCTCCAGGACAAAGTGGCGGAGAGCGTCACCCAACGCGGACGCGAGTTCGTCGCGCTGCGGATCATGGCCCACGTGGCGGCCGGCTTCCAACGTGGCGACAAAGCTCCCAGCGTCGATCAACTCGCCAACCTCCTCGGCGTGCCCACGCGGCTCATCAGCCAAATCCTGCAAAGTCTGCTCCGCGCCCGGCTGGTCGTCGAAGTTGTGGACCGCGAAAACGGCATTGCCCCAGCACGGCCGTTGGACCAGATCACCGCCCATCAGATCGTGCAGGCGCTGCGGACGGGCCAGGGCGCGGAACTGGCGACGCGGGACGATGCCTTGCGCGCAGCCGTCCGCGACGACTACGACCGCATCCGCCAAGCCGAGCAGGCGGTGGCGGAGACGTTGACGCTGGAGGCGATGGTCAGCCGAGCACCGCGCGTCGAACACGATCCCAAACTCCCGGTCCTCGATCCTCGACCCTCGACTTGACGCTATGATCGTTGCCGTTCCGAAAGAGATCAAACCCCAGGAATACCGCGTGGGCCTTTCGCCTTCCGCGGCGTATCAACTCATCAAGCGCGGCCACCGTGTCCTCGTCGAGCGCGGCGCCGGCACGGGCGCGGCCTTCCCGGATGCGGATTACGAAAACGCCGGCGCGGAAATCGTGTCGGAACACAAAGCCGTCTTCGAGCGCAGCGAATTGGTGGTAAAGGTGAAGGAGCCGCAACCGGAAGAGTTCGCGCTGCTGCGCCGCGGTCAAATGCTGTTCACCTACCTGCACCTCGCGGCCGACCGCGCGCTCACGGACGCGCTGCTGAAATCCGGCGTGACCGGCATCGCCTACGAAACGATCGAGGTGAACCACCGCTTGCCGCTCTTGGAGCCGATGAGCGAGATCGCCGGGCGCATGTCGATCCTCGTGGGCGGATACTTTCTGGCGAAACATTTTGGCGGCAGCGGGACGTTGATCGGCGGGGTGCCGGGCGTGCTGCCGGGGCGCATCGTGGTCCTGGGCGGCGGCGTTTCGGGCATCAACGCCGCACGTATGGCCACGGGGTTGGGCGCCGACGTGACGATCCTGGAGGTCGATCTGGAGCGGATGCGCTATCTCGACATCACGCTGCACACCGCGCATACGCTTTACTCGGATGAATCGCATCTCCTGGAACTGCTCCCCTCCGTGGATTTGCTCGTCGGCGCGGTGCTGGTGCCGGGGGCGAAGGCGCCGCGGCTCATCCGCCGCGACATGCTCCGCCGCATGAGGCCCGGCAGCGTGCTGGTCGATATCGCCATCGACCAAGGCGGCTGCGCGGAAACCTCGCGGCCCACGACGCATCACGATCCGGTCTTCGTCGAGGAAGGCGTCACGCACTACTGCGTGGCCAACATGCCCGCCGCCTACGCGCGCACCGCGACGCAGGCACTCACGAATGCCACCTACCATTTCGTGGAACTGCTCGCCGACCACGGCCTCGCCGAAGCCTGCCATCGTCAGCCCGCGTTGGTGGGTGGAATCAACGTCCAGAACGGCAAACTGACCTGCAAGGTGGTGGCCGAAGCCCACGGCCTGGCGTGGGAGGCGGCGGTGGTGTGAAAGCCGGATCGATCTAAGTTCGGCCGCCAAGCCTGGACAGGACTTGGCTCACGCGGTGGGCGGCAGCGTGGTGTGCTTGCGGCGAGCGCGGCGTAATTCGGCTAAAAACAAAAGCGCGGACTGTTCGCCCGCGCTGGCTGAATCCAAGTTGAGTCCCACCGACTCAGATGAACTCGTTGATGAGGTTCTCCAGAAACTCCTGGCGCCCGCTGTCGTTCGGGTCGGCGTCGCCCTTTTTCAGGATGTACGTCTCCAGGTCGCGCAGTGAGGCGCGGCCTTGCTCGACCTTGAGGCCGATCCCGCTGTCCCAGGAGCTGTAACGCTGCCTGACGAAGTCGTCCAGGCGGCCGTCCTTGCGGATGGCGGCGGCGATCTTCAGGCCGCGGGCAAAAGCGTCCATGCCGCCGATGTGCGCGTAGAAGAGGTCGATCGGCTCGAAGCTTTCACGGCGCACCTTGGCGTCGAAGTTCACGCCGCCAGTGGCGAGGCCGCCATACTTCAGGATCGTGAGCATGACCTGCGTGGTCAGGTAAATGTCCGTCGGGAACTGGTCGGTGTCCCACCCGATGAGCATGTCGCCGGTGTTGGCGTCGATGGACCCCAGCGCGCCGGCGGCGCCCGCCACCTCGAGTTCGTGCTGCATGGTGTGGCCGGCCAGCGTGGCGTGGTTGGTTTCGAGGTTGAGCTTCAGGTGGTCCTTCAGCCCGTGTTCGCGGAGGAAGTTCAGGCAGGCCGCGGCGTCGGAGTCGTACTGGTGCTTGGTCGGCTCCTTGGGCTTCGGCTCGATGTAGAACTGGCCCTTGAAGCCGAGTTGCTTTTTCCAGTCCACCGCCATGTGGAGGAACTTGGCCAAGTGCTCCAACTCGCGCTTCAGGTCGGTGTTGAGGAGGCTGCTGTAGCCTTCGCGTCCGCCCCAAAAGACGTAGCCCTCGCCGCCCAGTTCATGGGTGACCTCGATGGCCTTCTTCACCTGCGCACCGGCGTAGGCGAACACGTCGGCATTGCAACTCGTGGCCGCGCCCATCGCGTAGCGCGGGTGCGCGAACAGGCAGGCCGTGCCCCAGAGCAACCGGACGCCGGTGCGCCGCTGCTCTTCTTTGAGCACCTTGACCACGGCGTCGAGGTTGCGGTTGGTGTGTTTGAGCGTCGGCCCTTCGGGCGCAACGTCGCGGTCGTGAAACGCGTAGAAGGGCGCGCCGAGCTTGTCCATGAACTCGAACGCGGCGCGGACGCGCTTCTTGGCGTTTTCCACGCTTTCGCTGCCGTCGTCCCAGGGGCGGATGGCCGTGCCCATGCCGAAGGGGTCCGAGAGGCGGTTGCGAAACGTGTGCCAGTACACCACCGAGAACCGGAGGTGTTCCTTCATGGACTTGCCTTCGACGATTTCGTCGGGGTTGTACCACTTGAAGGCGAGGGGGTCTTTGGATTTCGGTCCTTCGTACTGGATTTTCGAGACGTTGGGAAATGCGGCCATAGGCTTCGTTGTTCTGTTTCTGATGTGGCGCGGCGCCGTTCTGTTCTGACGAATGTTCCGGTTCAGTGCGCGATACCTAAGCCAATTGCGCCGGGCGGCGCAAGCTCAGAAAACAGGAGCGCCTCGGCCCACAGGAGGGCAAGGCTCTCGGAATCGAGGGCTTCCCTTGCGCAAGGTGATACCGAGCTTGATGCAGTCCTGAGGTCCGGTCAGGGTCTATCGGCGCAGGCGAAAGAAACCGCTGGTGCCAACGCGGGGCAAGTGGACCGGGCTGTTCGTCGCGCCGGCAACGGGCAGCCAAGTCGGCGCAGTGAGGCTCGGCGTGGACTCCAGCGAGTAATCGGGCCAAGGAGGAGTCCAGGAAGCAACGAGGTTGGAACCTGTGGCTCGGAGGCTGAGCTTGGGATCCAGCGTGTCGTACTGGGTGAGGCGGAAGACTTGGCCGGGGCCGAGGGCGGGCAGGACGACCGGGTCGTTCGTGCCGCCGGGGACGGGCAGCCAGTTCGTGGCGGAATGATACGGCGCGGTTTCCAAGACCAGCCGCGGCCAGTGCGGCGACCAGGAGATCACGACGTTCGTGCCGGCCCGCGCAATCTCCAGCTTTGGCGGGATGGGGACGAGGAGGTAGGCTTGAGATTTGCCTTGATAAGCGCCAAAGCCGACGATCCAGCCGTCGTCGTTGATATCATTGGCTTCGCCCAAATACCAGTCGCTATTCGGTGCGACAAGGGCATCGAGTTGCACCATTCCTTCCTCTTCGGTCCAGAGGAACCCGTAGCCATCCCCGTTAGGAATGGTGGAGATCCCCACGACTTGGTTTTTGTTATTGATGGCGTGGGCGCTGCTCCAGTCCCCGCCCCATGTGCCAAGCAAGCGGGCTTGGCCGTTGGTCCACACCACGGCCGAGTAATACACCGATGGCAAGCCCCACCACTCGCCCACGACCACGCCTTGGTTGTTAATCGCAATCCCGACTCCTGGCCCCAAGTTGATCACGCCTTGATCGTCACGATACAGAAACGCATTCCAGGGAGGCCCCCGCCCGACTACCCACCCCGCTTCGTTGATCCCACGTCCCGACCAAGTCTGATCGAAGACTTCCACGCCTACGCCGGGCGTGAATCGCCAAGCGCTACCGCCAGTTCCGCCGGCGATCTGGCCACGGTTGTTGATGGCATTGGCATCCTCGGATAGCCCCAGATACTCAAACCCCACGCCCGGCGTATAGCAAAACGCGCCGCTGCTAGCCACCCACCCAACGATCTGCCCAAGATCGTTGATGTCCGAAGCGAACGCACCATCGCCGCTCGTGATCGTAGGACTCAAGTCCACCATGCCGCCGATCAGCGTGAAGACGAAAATGTGATAGAACGTCTGGTCAGGGGAGTCAAAAAAACCTACGATCTCGCCTCGATTGTTGATCCCAGTCGCAGAACTCGTGTAGGTCGCAGGAACTTGGGGGCCGCTCTCGACTTGGATGATCCGGTAGCGAACTTCCGCCTCCGAACAGAGCGGCCAGAGAGCCAGACAGAAGGAGAGAATCCGCTTCATGCACTCCTTGCTCACGGCACGGTGCCCAAGATGTCCAAGGGCCAGTGGATGGCGTTGCGCGTCGCGTAGCCGGTCCCCAGGAAGCGGTCCTCCACAAACAGCACTCGCCACACCCCGCCCACGTTCATCAAGTCCGCCCCTTCGGGCCGGATCGCGTACGGCCACAGGTCGTCGATGAGCTTGGTGGGTGCCGTGTTCGTGTTTCCCGTCCAGCTATACAGCGAGAACTTCTGTCGGAACTCCTCGCGTTGGAGTGGCCCACCATTGGCAGTGCCGGCCAGGATCAAGTAGCGCCCTGCTCCCCCCGCCAGCGCCGGACACCATTTGATACTCCGGAACCCCAGCCCGCCCAGATTCATTTGATACGGCCCGGCAATCCCCGTCATGGCAGCGCCATAGTCCCAATTGGCCGAAGTCGCGAAACCCCACACGTTCGTCACGCGGAAGTAATACGCGTTGCCGCTCGTCCGGTTGGTGAGCGGCGCCCGCAGGGCGATGATCATTTCATTGGTGGTCCGGAAGGCGAGGTCCTCCACGTTCAGGGCGTGACCGTCATACTGCTTGGGGCTGTAGCGCCAGGTGGCGGGCGTCACGCCGACATTCTGCCAAGCCAAATAGTTGCTCGTGCCCGTCACGTCGGCGGTCACGGTCAGGTACCGATGCGGGGCGCGGTCGTTGTTCGTGCCCGGCGTGGTGGGCTGAGTCGTGCCGTTGTAGAACATGGCCCCGCGAGCAGGCGTGGTCGGGGAAACGTAGCCGCGCGGCCCGCCATCCCAGGCCGGACCTTCAGTGTAGCCGGGGTACTGCGTGGCGTAGGGATAGACGGCTATTTCACGCTGTGGGGATGCTCTTTGAAGGACGATCCTCCCCCCGTTATTGGTTAGTTCAAGCAGCAAGTTCATGCCGCCTTGGCTTCTGTTCGCGAGGAAGCGGAGGAAGCCCCGAGCAGGAATGTTTGTGCCGGCAGGAAGATTCTGGAAACCCTCGCTGTCTCTGCCCCTGATTTGCAGCCCGCCCACGTTTACCGGAACGAAGGCTGGATTGTACAACTCAATCCAATCTGGGTCGCCGACCGTTCCCGCCGCCGCCGCGTAGAACTCATTGACGAACAGCCGCGGCAACCCGTCGTTCGTTACGCCGGCCACCGGCCCGGCGGAGTAGTTCAGGTTCGCATCCACCGCCCAAATCTTGTAAAAATTCGTCGAGCCGTTCGGAAGACTGGCCTTCGTCAACGTGAAGGTATTCGTCCCCGGATCAAACGACGCGATCACCACACCCGCGGTCAACGCCGGCCCGCCGTTGCTGTAGGGCAGGGCTTGGTTGGTGGTGTAGCTCGTGCCGTTGACCGGCGTGCCGAACTTGTTCACCGAGTTCCAGGCGATCAGCACCTTGTTGCCCGCGGACACCGGCCCCAGCGCGGGGTTGTTGCTGAGCCGATACCGCATCAACGCGGTCAGACCTTCCACCGGTTCGTTGGTCACGAAAGCGGGCCAGTACATGCTCTCGGAGCGGATCGTGTTGCTGTAAGCCACGGTGGTCAGGTTGGTGCCGAGCCACACCATCGCCAGCGCGCAGCGGCTCCGATCATAATCGCTGGACGGC
>JACRJZ010000062.1 GCA_016219875.1 Verrucomicrobiota bacterium
GATCAGAGTCTTTCGGAAGGCCGGCAAGTTGGAGCGACGGCTTGCACCTGGAACGGCTGCCGGTGATTGGGCTTTATCTCAAGTTCGGTTTCGTGCCGGAGATGCGAACGGAGGCGGAGCGAGAGCTTTGGAGCGGGATTCTGGCGCGGATTGACCAGGACCAGGGAAAAGGCACGGGCGCTTTGGGAGAGGTGAAGGGTTGAAGGGTTGAAGAGTTAAAGAGGCTCCAGGCAATGGCTTTTGCCCTGTGCCGTGGCCTCTTCACCCTTCAACCCTTCAACCCTTCAACCGCCCCCATCCTTCACGGTGACGGCGCCAAAAACCAACGCCCTCCACCCGGCGGGGCGGAGGGCGTGTCTGTGGCCGCAGCGAAGCGAACCACCACTACGGCAACAGGAGGATTCGGTAGTGCCGCTGGGAAGGCAGCGTTAGGAACACGTCGAAGAAGCTCGAGACTTCTTCCTCGGCCGTGACGTCCCCGGGCAGGTCATGCCAGATCGACTCATTGATCTGATCGCGGTACTGCACGCGGTAGGTCCGGCCGACGACGGTGTCCCAGGTCAATTCCGTGACTCCGTCGGACCACTGGGCGCTATGGATGACCGGCATGGCCGCCCAGTCGGTCGGAGTTTGGATGAAGTCCGTGGTCACGCCCTCGGTGGCCGTGCCGGTGGACCGCACTTGGAAGACGTGGACGGCGTAGGCCGCGCGCTCCGGCGGCACCGGCACCGGCAGGGTCAAGCTGCCGCCCCCAGGGATCGGCATCGCGGCGCCCGGCGGCAGGATCTCGTCCACGCGCACGGGATGGCGGTTGCTCGCGGCGAGCGGATTGAGGTCGTCCAGCGGCACGTCGGTCTCGTGATACTCGATGGAGAGGCCGCCGATCAACACGGGTTCCGGCGGATCCAGCACGTCGTTCCACAGGGTCAGGGTCTGGTTGCCGCGGACGAGGTTGACCTGCGGCGGGCTGCCGATGATCTCGCCATCCGGGTCCCACCACCAGCCGCGCATGGTGACGGGATTCACGGCGTCGTCGGTCACGACGAAGCCCAGATGTGTCCAACCCCGCGGCGGCACGGTCAGGCCGGACCAGCGGAGCAGCGTGTTGCCATTGACGTACAGGACCCGGAAACTTGGCCAGACCGCACCCGGATAGCCGTCGAAGTGTGCGATCACCTCATGCACGCCGGAGAGCAGCACGTCGAAGGACGTGGCCGCTTTGCCGGTGGTGTTGGTGAAGTCGGCATTCAACGCGTAAGGCCGGTAGGTCTTGATGGCGAAGGCGAGATCGAGGCTGTTGCTGGTGCGCGGGTCGCGCAGTTCCTGCCAATCCCTCTGCGGCTGCCATTGGCTGTTCACGTGGCCAAACACGGCATCGTCGTTGTAATGCATCGGTGAAGTCTTCCAGCCGAACACGGTGTCGTTCGTCGTCTTCGCCGCGACGGAGAGCCAATAGACCTTCCGTTGGAACGGCGAGCCGGTCTGATGCCAGTTCGTCGCGCTCGGATAGAAGTCGTAGCGCCAGAGCTGGGTGTCGTTGCCGACAATGCCGGGCACGTTCGGATCGAAGAACTGCTCGTGCAGGTTGGCGGCTTCGAGTTGGTAGCGGTAGCGCGAGACGGCGGAGTTGGTGCTCCCCGGCGGATAGAACCAAGTGCTGGCCAGCAGCGAACCCGGATGGCTGGCGTTGGTGCGTGTGGCCGGCACGTCGCTCCACAGGCCGAGCAGGAAAGCGGCGTTGGGATCGACCACGTCGTTCAGCCATGAACCCCACACGCTCACGCCGCGGATGCGTCCGGCGCGCCAGCAGTAGAAGTCATCCGCCAGAATCTTCAGTCCCGAGGCGCGCACATCCAGGCCGCGATCGGTCACGTCCGGCGGCTGCCGGAACTTGATCAACAGATTCTGGTCGGGGTTCGGATTGTTCGTGGTCGTGGACGCTCCCGTGAGGAGGGCGAAGGACAAGTCGAGGCTGTTGCTCGTGCGCGGATCGCGCAGTTCGCGCCAATCGTTCAGCGGCAAACCGGACGACAAGACGTGGCCAAAGACGCCGTCGTCGTTCCAGTGCGTCTGGGAAGTCTTCCATCCCAGCAGCAGGGTGTTGGTCGTCGTCCGCGCGGCCATGGAGAGCCAATAAACCGTCGGCTGCGCGACCGTCCCGGTCTGCCAGAAGGCGCGACGCGGGAAGAAGTTGATCTGCCAGACCGTCTTGTCTCCACCAATCAAGCCGTTCATGCCGGCCAAGTTCGGATCAAAGAACCTTTCATTGGCCGTCTGGAACGGCCGCATTTCATACGTCCCCGGCACCGAGGCGCCGACGGTGCCCGGCGCAAACCAATCGGTCCACAACCGTTGGCCCGGATGGCTCGGGTAGAAGGTGTTCGTGCGCGGCACGTCGGTCCAGAACGCGAGTTGGATGCGGGCTTGGAGGTTGGGTTTGTCATCGAGCCACGAAGCCCAGATCACGATGTTGGTGATCGGACCGGCGTTCGTGCAGGGGAAGTCGTCGGCGAGCATCGTCGGGACGGTGGCCCGCACGTCGAGGCCGTTGGTCGTGAGGTCCGGCGGCTGGATATAGACTTTGTTCGTCGGCACCGGCGGTGGCGGCGCGGTCGTCGTCAGTTTGAAGGCCAGGCCGGGGAGAGGTGCGAGCGCCTCTTCGATTGCTTTCCAGTCGCCCAGCGGCAGGGCCTGTCCATGCATCCAGTGGCCCCAGACCGGCGCGTCGTTCCAATTGGTCAAGGTGGTCTTCCAGCCGAAGAGCAGGTCGCAGTTGGTCGGCACCACGGCGTAGGCCGCCAGCCAATAGACGATCGGCTGCGTGGCCGAACCCGTCTGCACAAACGGGTTCGTCGGATAGAACGAGTAGTAGAACATTTGCGTGTCCGGCCCGAGCACTTGCATGGCCTGCGGATCGAGGAATTGCTCGCTGGCCGTGCCCGCCAAGTAGATCTGGTAGTCGGTCGGGCCAAACCACTGCTGCCAGAGCATTTGTCCAGGATGGCTGGGGAAGTTGGCGTTCGTCTTCGGCACGTCGCTGAACAAGCCCAGCCAGATCGGGATGTTGGTGCTCCAGCGGTCCCGCAGCCACGAGGTCCACAGGTGGATGTCGGTGATCGGGCCGCGGTTGGTGCAAAGGAAGTCATCGGCCAGCACGATCTGCTGGCAGTCCAGCACGTCGAAGCCGTTCGGGTTCGGCCACTGGACCCACTTGACGGCGTTGGTTTCGGTCGGCGGCGGGGGCGGCGGCGGCGGGAGCGTGCCGATGATCGTGACGGTGAAGGTGCAGTTGGCGCTGAGGCCGGCCGCGTCGGTGGCCATGCAAGTCACGGTCGTCACGCCCACCGGGAAGGTCGAGCCACTAGGCGGAGTGCAACTCACCGTGATTGGTGGGCAGTCGTCGGTGGCGGTGGCAGTGAAGGTGACGTTGCTCTTGGCGCAGGTGCCCGGATCGGCGTTGAGGGTGAGGTTGGCCGGGCACGTGATGACCGGCGGATTGATGTCGCGGTTCACCGTCACTTGGAAGCAACAGAAGTTGGTGAAGGGCGGCGTGATGTTGGTACAACAAACCTGCGTGGCGCCCGGCGGGAAGAAGCTGCCCGAAGGCGGCACGCACGTGACCGGCAACACTCCGCCGGTGCAGTCGTTGGTGGCGTAGGCCTGGTAATTGACGACCGCGCCGTTCGGGCCGGCGCAGTTCACCGTCATGTTGGTGGGGCAGATCACGCGCACGCAGTTGGTGGGCGTCGGCGATTGTGGCGTCGTCAGCTTGAAGGCCAGGCCGGGCAGGGGTGCGGCGGCGCCTTCGATGGCTTTCCAGTCGCCCACCGGCACGCCTTGCCCATGCATCCAGTGGCCCCAGACCGGCGCGTCGTTCCAACTGGTAATGGTGGTCTTCCAGCCGAAGAGCAGGTCGCAGTTGGTCGGCACCACGGCGTAGGCCGCCAGCCAATAGACGATCGGCTGCGTGGCCGAACCGGTCTGCACAAACGGGTTCGTCGGGTAGAACGTGTAGTAGAACATTTGCGTGTCCGGCCCGAGCACTTGCATGGCCTGCGGATCGAGGAATTGCTCGCTGGCCGTGCCCGCCAGGTAAATCTGGTAGTCGCTCGGCCGGAACCACTGCTGCCAGAGCAACTGGCCCGGATGGCTGGGGAAGTTGGCGTTCGTCTTCGGCACGTCGCTGAACAAGCCCAGCCAGATGGGGATGTTGGTGCTCCAGCGGTCCCGCAGCCACGAGGTCCACAGGTGGATGTCGGTGATCGGGCCGCGATTGGTGCAAAGGAAGTCATCGGCCAGCACGATCTGCTGGCAGTCCAGCACGTCGAAGCCGTTCGGGTTCGGCCACTGGACCCACTTGACGGCGTTGGTTTCCAGCGGCGGAGGCGGTGGCGGCGGCGGGAGCGTGCCCACGATGGTGACGGTGAAGTTGCAGGACGCGCTGAGGCCGGACGAGTCGGTGGCCGTGCAGGTTACCGTCGTCACGCCCACCGGGAAGGTCGCACCGCTAGGCGGAGCGCAACTCACCGTGATCGGTGGGCAGTCGTCGCTCACGCTGGGCGGCCCGTACACGACGTTGCTCTTGGCGCAGGTGCCCGGATCGGCGTTGAGCACCAAGTTGGCCGGACACGTGATGGTGGGCGGGTTGGTGTCACGGTTCACCGTTACCTGGAAGCAACAGAAGTTCGTCCACGGCGGCGTGATGTTGGTACAACAAACCTGCGTGGTGCCCGGCGGGAAGAAGCTGCCTGAAGGCGGCACGCAATTCACCGGCAACACCGCGCCCGTGCAGACGTTGGTGGCGTAAGCCTGGTAATTGACGACCGCGCCGTTCGGGCCGGCGCAGTTCACCGTCATGTTGGTGGGGCAGATCACGCGCACGCAGTTGGTGGGCGTCGGCGGTTGTGGCGTCGTCAGCTTGAAGGCCAGGCCGGGCAGGGGCGCGGCGGCGCCTTCGATGGCTTTCCAGTCGCCCACCGGCACGCCCTGCCCTTGGAGCCAGTGGCCCCAGACCGGCGCGTCGTTCCACGGCTCCACTGCGCTCTTCCAGCCGAAGAGCAGGTCGCAGTTCGTCGGCACCACGGCGTAGGCGGCCAGCCAATAGACGATCGGCTGCGTGGCCGAACCGGTCTGCACAAACGGATTCGTCGGGTAGAACGTGTAGTAGAACATTTGCGTGTCCGGCCCGAGCACTTGCATGGCCTGCGGATCGAGGAATTGCTCGCTGGCCGTGCCCGCCAAGTAGATTTGGTAGTCGCTCGGCCGGAACCACTGTTGCCAGAGCAAGGCGCCCGGATGGCTGGGGAAGTTGGCGTTCGTCTTCGGCACGTCGCTGAACAAGCCCAGCCAGATCGGGATGTTGGTGCTCCAGCGGTCCCGCAGCCACGAGGTCCACAGGTGGATGTCGGTGATCGGGCCGCGATTGGTGCAAAGGAAGTCATCAGCCAGGACCACTTGCTGGCAGTCCAGCACGTCTAAGCCCACCGGGTTGGGCCACTGGATCCACTTGACGGCGTTGGTTTCGGTCGGCGGCGGGGGCGGCGGCGGGGGCAGCGTGCCGAAGACCGAGACGGTGAAGTTGCAGGCGGCGATGTTGCCGGCCGCGTCGGTGGCGGTGCAGACGACGAGCGTGCCGCCCACGGGGAAGGTCGAGCCGCTGGGCGGGTTGCAGGTCACGCTGACGCCCGGGCAGTTGTCGGTGGCCGTGGCGGTGAAGGTGACGTTGCTCTTGGAGCATTGGCCGGGGTCGGCGTTGAACATGAGGTCGGCCGGGCAGGTGACGCCCGGCGCTTCCCCGTCGTTGATGGTCACGGTGAAGGTGCAACGGCTGACGTTGCCGGAGGTGTCGGTGGCCACGCAGGTCACAGTGGTGGCGCCCACCGGGAAGGTCGTGCCGCTGGCCGGCAAGCAAGTCAGGGTCGCGCCCGGACAGTTGTCGCTCACGCCGACGGTGAAGGTCACGTTGCTCTTGGAGCACAGGCCCGGATCGGTGCCGGCCGTGAGGCTGTTCGGGCAGGAGATGCCGGGCGCCTGCGTGTCGTTGACCGTCACGGTGAAGCTGCAGTTGCGAGTGTTGCCGCCCTGGTCGGTGGCCACGCAGGTCACCGTGGTCCCGCCTTTCGGGAAGGTCGAGCCGCTGGGCGGAGTGCAGGTCACGTTCACGGGCTGCTGGCAATCATCGCTCACCGTCACCGTGAAGATGACGTTGCTCTTGGAGCACTGGTTGGAGTCGGTGTTGAACGTGAGGTTGGCCGGGCAAGTGATGCTGGGGGGATTGGTGTCGCGCAGCACCGTGACCGGGAAGCAACAGAAGTTGGTGAAGGGCGGCGTGATGTTGGTGCAACAGACTTGCGTCGTGCCCGGCGGGAAGAGGCTGCCGGAGGGCGGCACACAGTTCACCGGCACCAGACCGCCGGTGCAGAAGTTGGTGGCGTAAGCCGTGTAGTTCACGACCGCTCCGCTGGCGGGCGCGCAAACCACCGTCGCGCCTGTTGGACAGACCACGCGCACGCAGTTGGTCGGCGTGGGCACTGTCGTTGTCAGTTTGAAAGCGAGGCTGGCCGGCTCACCGAAGAGGTTGGCGATTTCCGTCCAGTCCCCCATCGGCCCTTGGCCGCTGAGCCAGTGACCCCAGACGGGCGCGTCGTTGAACAGATCGATGGAAGTCTTCCATCCGAAGAGCGGGTTGCACTCCGTCGGCACCGCGGCGTAGGCGGCCAGCCAGTACACGATGGGCTTGTCCAAGGTGCCGTCCTGCGCGAACGGGTTCGTCGGGTAGAACGTGTAGTAAAACATCTGGTGGTCGAAGCCGAGGAGGTTGGTCGTGGTCGGATCGTAGAACCGCTCGTTCGCCGTGCCATCCAGGAACACTTGGTAGCTGCCCGGTTGGAACCACTGCGCCCATTTCAACTGACCCGGATGACTGGGGAAGAGCGCATTCGTGCGCGGCACGTCGGTGTAGATGCCAAGCCAGACGGGCGCGTTCGCGGCCCAGTAGTCGTCCAGCCACGAGGCCCAGAGATGGATGTCCGTCACGGGGCCGCGGTTCGTACACAGGAAATCGTCCGCCAGCACCGTGCTGCGGCAAGCCAGGATGTCGAAGCCCGTCGGGTTGGGCCGTTGGAGCCACTTGACGGCGTTTGTCTCTGGCGGCGGCTGTGGAGGCAAGGGCGGCGGCGGCGGACACGGTTCGGTGGTGAGGTAGAACGCCAAGTCCACCGGCTCGCTCATGCCCGGCACGGAGACGACTTGCCAAGGACCGGTCGGCACGCCCTGCGCTTGGGACCACGGCCCCCACACGGCGGCGTCGTTCCAATGCTCCACGGAGGTCTTCCAGCCGAACTGCTGGTGGCAGTTCGTGGGCACGGGCGCGTGCATGACGAGCCAATAGACCATGGGTTTCTCCGGCGTGCCGGTCTGCACGAAGGGATTGGTCGGATAGAAGCTGTAGAAGAGCATCCAGGTGTCGGCGCCGAGGAAATTGGTGACGCTGGGATCGAGGAACTGCTCCTGGGCGTCGGAGGCGAAGTACGGCTGGTAGTCGCCCGGACTGAACCACTGCTGCCAGAGCAACTGTCCGGGGTGGCTGGGGAAGGCCGCGTTCGTGCGCGGCACGTCGCTGTAAATCGCCAGCCAGATGGGCGTGTTCGACACCCAGTTGTCGTTCAGCCAGGACGTCCAGAGGTGGATGTCGGTGACCGGGCGGCTGTTGGTGCAGAGGAAATCATCGGCCAACACCACCGGCCCGCAGGCCCGCACGTCGAAGCCCATCGGGTTGGGCGGCTGGATGAACTTGATCACATTCGTCTCCGGCGGCGGGGGCGGCGGCGGTGGGGCCGGAGGCGGGCACGGATCGCTGGTGGTGATGGCGAACGCCAGGTCCAGGCTCATCTGCGTCTGTGGATGGCGCAGTTCGTGCCAGAGCCACGGCTCTCCTTGCTCGGGGGGGCCGTAGTACACCCCATCGTCGTTCCAGTGCGTAGCGGACGTTTTCCAGCCGAAGCGCCGGCCGGTGGCCGACGTGCAAGACACCACGACCCAATAGACTTGGGGATTGGCCGCGGAGCCTTGCTGTACGAACGGATTGGTCGGATAGAAGTTGTACTGCCAGATTTGGGTGTCGTAGCCAACGATGGTGCCCGGCCTGGGCTTGGGCACGTAGAAACCCTCTTGCATGCCTGTTAGGATTTGTCGCGCCACATATTGGCCGGGGCCGAAGACTTGGCTCCACACGAGCGCGGCGGGCATGCTGGGCTGGGTGGGCGTCGCGGGCTGGTCGGTGAAAATCGACACCTCGAAAGTGGGCGCGGTATCGACCAGGTTGCTCAGCCAGGAACCCCAGATGTGAATGTCGGTGATCGGGCCGGTGACGGTGCAGGGGAAGTCATCCCCCAGCCGATTGGGCTGGCCGCTGAGGTCTCGAGAAGCGAGTACGTCCAGTCCCATCGAGCTGGTCTCCGGGTACTGGACGTACTTCGTCGGGTTGGCATTGGGCCAGTCCGCGCCCGCGGGCGGGGCCAGCGTGAGGGTGAGGACGGTGAAGAAGACGGCCAGCGACAACAGGGCCGCCGGCCGGTGTGGGTTGACAGAGAGGAATGGTTTCATGGGATGACTGCTGGCTGATGGGTGTGGAACTCCCTCCTCGGATTGGTGTCGCCCGTACTGATCGACGCCACCCGTCTTGCATCGCGGCAAAACGAAAACCGCGCCCGATGGATTGACAACGTTCATGCGCACCAGACGGGCTATTCGGCTACGGTGCGGATGGAATCAGAAATCCTCTGGGAAGTCAATTTTGAACTTGGCCGATTTCTTGGGTTAAGAAGAAACGTGTCAAGCGTGCTGTGGCCAAATGTGAATCACGAGAGGCGATTTCAATACTCCGTAGCAGCCGACGTGAGGAGGCTCTGTTTCCCTTGAAGTTTGAGCCTCCTCACGTCGGCTGCTACGGCCTTGAAAGAAGCTCACGAAGAAGCCGATGTTGTCTTCCGCGCTCGCTGCCGCTAGAGTGCGCCGCACGACGCATCCGAGCATGAACACCACCGCTTCGCCACTCGCCATCCTGAAACTCGCGGCCATCGTCAACACGCTGCGCGGCTGCCGCCTCTTCGCCGGCTTGGCCCCGGACGATCTTGACCAAGTCGCCGCGATCACCGTGGTCAAGCCGCTGGAGAAGGACCAGTACCTCTTCCGCGAGCGCGACCCGGCCCTGGGTTTCTACATCGTGCAGAAAGGCGCGATCAACATTCACCGCGTCAATGCCGCCGGGAAGGAACAGATCATTCACGTCTTCCGCGCGGGCGAATCCTTCGCGGAAGCCACCCTGGCCACGGACACCGGCTACCCCGCCGACGCGCGGGCGCTGGAGTCCACGCAGGTGTTGTTGATCCAGAAGTCGGGGTTCCTCAGCGTGCTGCGCCGGCATCCCGATCTCGCCCTGAGAATGCTCGCGTCCATGAGCCTCCACTTGCGCACGCTCGTGGGCCAGCTTGAGGACCTTACCCTCAAGGATGTCGAGACGCGCCTTGCCAACTGGCTCGTCAAGCGTTGCCCCGACCCGAACAGCACGCGGCCCGCGCCCATTACGCTCGCCATGACGAAACGCGTGCTGGCCGCCGAACTGGGCACCGTGAGTGAAACCTTCTCCCGCACCCTGGCGAAATTCCGGGAACAGAAACTAGTTTCGGTCAAAGGCAAAGTCCTCACGGTCTTGAATCCTTCCGGGCTTTCCGCGCTGTTGCGCCGCAACCTGGGGGAATAGGGCAGGGGAGGGAAAACGGGAAGCAGCTCGCTCGCTCCGTTGAAGGTTGAAAGCCGCAGGTTGAAAGTTGGGCCTCCTGCAAGACTGTAGCCGCCGACGTGAGGAGGCCCTATCTGGATTGCAGATTGCGGATTGCCGATTCCGACCTCTGACCTCTGACTTCTGATTGGAGCCTCCTCACGTCGGCTGCTACGGTTTTTTGAAATCGCTTCCTCCGAAACCAAGAATAGGTGCTCAGCTTGCCCGGTCTTGCCAGCGGCGGAGGACCCCGCCATCTTGACGCCATGCTGATGCACAACAAATTTGTTCGCGTGGTTTCCGTCCGCATTCTCTTCACGGCCATTTTGAGTTGCTGGGCGCTGGCTCCACTTCACTCTGCTGAAGGCCCGGCCCGTTACTGGCCTCAATGGCGTGGCCCGCTCTGCAACGGCGTCGCCCCCGCCGGCGACCCGCCTGTGAAGTGGAGTGAGACGAACAACCTCCGTTGGAAGACCGTGCTGCCGGGCTACGGCACTTCCACGCCGATCATCTGGGGAAACCATGTTTTTGTTCTCAGCGCGATGGAGCCGGGAAGGAACGCGCCCGCCGAGACGCCGAGAGCGGATGCGGCTTCGTCCGCCGGGGACCGGCCGCGCGGTTCGCGTGGTGGCGGCGGCGGTTTCGGCATTGAGAAACCCACGGCGGCGGCTCGCTTCCTCGTCCTTGCCTACGACCGCGCGTCCGGGAAGCTGCTGTGGCAGCAGACGGCGTGCGAGGAAGTTCCGCACGAAGGCCATCACCGCGACCACGGCTTTGCCTCGGCGTCGCCCGTGACCGACGGCCAGCACGTTTATGCCTACTTCGGTTCCCGCGGCCTGTACTGCTACGACTTCGCGGGGAAGCTGCAGTGGTCGAAACGTCTCGGAAAAATGCAGACCCGTAATTCGTTTGGCGAAGGCAGTTCCCCCGCGCTCCACGGCGACACACTCGTCATCCTCTTCGATCACGAAGGCGACGACTTCATCGTGGCGCTCGACAAACGCACCGGCCAGGAACTCTGGCGTCAAGGCCGCGACGAGCCGACCGGCTGGACCACGCCTCTCGTCGTCTCGCGCGCCGACCGCACCGAAGTCATGGTCAGCGCCACCGGCAAAATCCGCAGCTACGACTTCGCCACCGGCCAGCCGCTCTGGGAATGCGCCGGCATGACGGCCAATCCGATTCCGTGCGCCCTCGTGGACGGCGGCCTCGCCTACTTCATCAGCGGCTTCCGCGGCAGCGCCCTGCTGGCCATCAAACTGGGCCGTCGCGGCGACCTGACGGGCACCGACGCCATCGCTTGGCGGCACACCGGCAACACGCCCTATGCGCCGTCGCCGCTGCTCTATGATGGCCTGTTGTATTTCTTTTCGGGGAACGACGCCATGCTGTCGTGCCTTGATGCGCGCACCGGCCAGCCGCACTTCAAGGCCGAACGGCTGGCCGGCATCTTCGGCATGTATGCCGCGCCCGTCGGCGCGGCGGGCCGAATCTACATCGCCGGGCGCGACGGCAAATGCGCCGTCCTCAAGCACGGCCCGAGCTTCGAACTCCTCTCCTTCAATCCGCTCGATGACCGATTCGACGCCTCGCCCGCCGTGGTGGACAGAGAACTTTTCCTCCGCGGGCACCGCCACCTCTACTGTATCGCCGCCCCGCCGGGTGAACCTGCCCGGCAGTGAAGCGAAGCGCGAGCCGAACCTGACATCCAGAATCCGAAAACCGAAAGGCGATTTCAAAACCTCGCCACGGCCGGCTCGTAGCAGCCGATGTAAGGAGTCTCTGTCTGGATTGCAGATTGCAGATTCTGCCTTCTGACCTTTGAATGGAGCCTCCTCACGTCGGCTGCTACGAGGTTTGGAGATTGTCTCACGGCAGACAGGAAAGCCTGCGCCGCGGACAATGCCAGCCGGAGCTTGAGGCGGTTCGGGCCGCGCGCCGGCGCTCCGACTTCCTTCATTGTCACCCCCGCCGTCTTCTGCAATAGTCTCGCCCCACATGCTACGCTCACGTTTTGCCGAAGTCGTCCCGCATCTGCTGGCTGGGTTGCTCGGTTGCTGCTGGCTGGCGGCGACCGCACCTAGCCAAGCCGCTTCCGCTCTCACTCTCCAAATCGGTTCGCCGCCCGCGCCTCCCACCGTGCTGGCCAGCCACACCAATTTCTGGTTCTGGCGCCGCGGCACCAGCGAGCCGCCCGCCGACTGGCGCATCAGCGCCGATGCCGCGCTGGATGCTGCTTGGCAACTCAGCCGCGGCGGCTTCGGCTACGGCGATTCGGGCATCGCGGGCGAAACCACCACCATCAGCGGCATGACCGGCGTCCACTCCACGCTTTACGTGCGACAGTCGTTCACGGTGGGTGAACTCGCCGACGCCAACGCCCATCTCCGGCTCCGGGTAGATTACGACGACGGCTTCGTGGCCTATCTCGACGGTGTGGAAGTGGCCCGGCGCATGTTCCTCACGAATTCGCCCGGCACCTTCGTGCCCCGCACCGCGACCACCACCAACAGCCACGAAGCCTCTTGCTGTAACGCGCCGACGAACCCGGCGGAAACCATCGACCTCGGCATCGTGGGGACGCGGCTGGCGCCCGGCACGCACGTCCTGGCCATCATCGGCATCAACGGCACTCTGGGCAGCTCGGACTTTCATCTGATCGCGGATTTGATTTTGGACGGCGGCGCTTCAGCCGTGCTCAACGGAGAGTTGTTCTCGCTGGTGACGACGAACACAGTGACGCTGTCCGGCACGAACACCGTGCCAGGATCGACACGGGTAGCGGTCAACGGAGACGAAGTAGTGTTCGACCCCGTCCAAGGCACTTGGACGCACGCTCTGACGCTGGCGCCCGGCTTGAACCGGCTGTTCATCGCGGCGCTGGATGCCAGCGGCGTCATCCTCGCCAGCACCAACCGGGACATCGTGTGCGAATCAGCCACGACGACGACGGGCGGCCTCCTCACCGGCAACACGTCCTGGACCGCGGCGCAGGGCGTGGTGCGCGTGACGAACACGCTCACGGTCGCCGACGGCGTGACGCTTTCCATCGGCGAAGGCGTGGTGGTGTTGCTCGCGCCCAGCGCCGGCATTCAAGCCAAGACGAACGGGACTGTCGATGTGGCGGGCAGCGACGAACGCCCAGTGTGCTTTTTCCCGTCCGATGGCACGACGCCGTGGCAATCGCTTTGGGCCGACGGCACGAACGCTGTACTGACGCTGCGCCACGCAGAAGTGGCGGGCGGACAGGTCGTCGCCGCGACGAACTCCGTGGTCACGGTCGAAGACACGCTCGTGCGCGACTTCCACGTCAGTGGGCGGAACATGGTCCAAGGACTGAACGCGCGGCAGTTGACGCTGCGGCGCGCGCACCTGCGGCGCTACGAGCAATGCCGCTTTGCGCAGACGCCGTTGTTGATCGAGGACTCGTTGTTCGAGGAGATCGGTTCGGACACGACGGATTTCTCGAACCAATCCGACATCGTGGTGCGCCGGAGCACGTACCGGTTCGGCCACGGCTCGAACACGGACGCCCTTGATCTGGGCGGCAGCACGAACTTCCTGGCGGAGGACTGCCTGATCCATGACTTCCCGGACAAAGGCGTCTCGGTGGCGGACAACTCGCACGGAGCGGTGATCCGAAATTGCCTGATCTACAACGTCGGCATCGGGATCGCCACCTACGCTTCGTCGGACGTGGTCTATTCTCAGAACACGATTGCCAACTCCACCAGCGGCGTGAGCCTGTATCTCCGGCCGGGCTTCCCGGGCGCGGGCCATGCCGTCGGGACCAACAACATCATCTGGGGCAACGTCACCAACGTCCATCTCGCCGACGGCGCCACGCTGGACGTTTCCTACAGCGACATCGAAGGCGCGAGCGTGTTCCCCGGCGCGGGCAACGCCAACGCCGACCCGTTGTTTGTGAATGCCGCGGCAGGAGATTATCGCCTGCGGGCCGGTTCGCCCGCCCTGGGCACGGGTTTGGCCGGCGCGAACATGGGCGTGGCGCTGCCCGTGGGCGGCCTCCCGGCGGCGCCGTTGCGGCTCGCGGCCCTCACTGCCGGCACCAACGCCATCCAGTTGACTTGGCGGGACGATTCCGAAAACGAGACGGTGTTTCTTGTGGAACGCTCGACCGACGCCCGGGCGTGGCAGCCGTTGGGCGTCGCGGTCGCCAACGCCACGAACTTCACCGACGGCACGACGGACCTGGAGCAACTGTATTACTACCGCGCCCGCGCCATGAACGACTCCGGCCTGTCGCCGTGGTCGAACCTCGCGTCGGCCCGGCGCAGCCCGCCGCGGCTTGTCGTGGGCGGCGTGCTCACGAGCAACACCGTCTGGTCGCCGGCGCTCGGCACGATCATCGTTGGCTCGACCCTCACCGTTCCCACGAACCTCACCCTCACCATTGAGCCTGGCACGGTGGTGAACATCTCGAACGGCGTCTCCATCCGCGCGGTCGCGGGCGGCACAATTGACATCGAAGGCGCCTACACGAACAAGGTCGTCCTCCGTTCGCTGGACGGAACGAACCACTGGGGCCAGCTCTCCGCCAGCGGCCCCAACGCCTCGCTCCTCATTCGCCACGCGGACATCTCGCACGGCTCGGTGAAGTCGTTCACCAACGCCATCGCCCTCATCGAAGACAGCCATGTGCATCATTACGCCGCCGGCACCGACCCCATGATCGGCTCCACGCGCGCCTCGTCCGTCACCCTGCGCCGCTCGCGCTTCGACCATTATCACGAAACCCTCTTTCAGTTCACGCTGATGCTGGTGGAGGACTGTTTGTTCGAGGACGCCAACAATGCGAACAGCGACTGCATGGACTTCGACGCGGCGCCGGCCGGCTCGATCGTGCGGCGCTGCACATATCGCAACGGCCCGCAGTCCAACACCGACGCCATCGACATCGGCTTCGGCGATGGGCAGCCCTCCGTGGAAACGCTCATCATCGACTGCCTGATGCAGGACCTCACCGACAAAGGCGTCTCTATCGGCGAAGGCGCCCGCGGCGTGGTCGTGAGCAACTGCCTCATGATCGCCACGGATCGCGGCGTGCAGGTGAAGGACACGTCCACCGCCACCATCGCCAACTGCACGATTGTGAACTCCGGCATCGGCATTCATTGTTATCAAAAAGTGCCCGGCCCCGGCGGGTCCGCGACCAACACCTACAACAACATTCTCTGGAACAACGGTTCGGCGATCACCATCGAAACCAACTCGATCATCTCGGTCAACTACACGGACGCCCAGGGCACCAACTGGCCCGGCCTCGGCAACCTCGACGCCGATCCGCTGTTCGTGAACGCGGCCCAGGACGATTACCGGCTCAGCCCCGGCTCGCCGTGCCTCGGCACCGGCCAGGGCGGAATGAACATGGGTGTCTATCTCCCGGTCGGTGCGCACATCCACGCGCCGAGCAATCTGGTGGCGGTGGCGGGCCGCAACTTCATCAGCCTCTCGTGGCACGACAGCGGTCCAAGCGAGGCGGCTTACGAAGTGGAACGGTCCACCAACGGCTCAGCCTTCACCCGTCTCGTCACCGTGCCCGCCGATACGACCAACTACGTGGATGCTAATCTGGCGGCCGGGCTCGTTTGCCGCTACCGGGTGCGCGGCGTGAACATCATCACGAACTCAGATTATTCGAGCGAAGCGGCTGCAACGGTCGGCTTGCCGCCAAGTTTCACGACCCAGCCGGAGAGCCGCGTGGTCAGGCCCGGTTCAGACGTGGCGTTCAGCGTGGCGGCCAGCGGTCTGGAGCCGCTGACTTTTGTGTGGCAGCACGACGGAATCGTCCTCACGGGCGAGGCCAACACCGCGCTGTCGCGAACGAACGTTCAGGCTGCTGACGCGGGAGACTACGTCGCGGTCGTGACAGATGCCGCGGGCCTTTCCGCGACCAGCGTTGTGGCCCGTCTCACCGTGACCGCGTCGCCGCAAATCACGTTGGGCGCCGGCAGCAGCGGCGTGAATTCCAACGGCCAGTTCGTCCTTCAGTTTGCCGCGCCAACGAACCTCACGGTGGTGATCGAAGCTTCCACGAACCTTCTTGACTGGCAGCCCGTCCGCACGAACAGCACGGGCGACGGCGTGTTCCAGTTCATCGATCTAGGCAGCACGAACTTCCTGGAGCGGTTCTATCGCGCGCTGCTGCGGCCATGAGCTACCTCTGGATCGCTCTTGGCGGCGCGCTCGGCAGCGTGGCGCGGTTCTGGTGTTCCGGCTTCGTCGCCCGGCATTTTGGCGAGACGTTTCCCTGGGGCACGCTGTTGGTGAACGTCCTCGGCTCCTTCGCCATCGGCTTGTTCGCCACGCTCACGGGACCGGACGGACGCTGGCTGGTGCCGGCGCGTTGGCGTGAGTTCTTCATGATCGGAATCTGTGGCGGCTACACCACGTTCTCCTCCTTCAGCCTGCAAACCATGAATCTTGCGGAGGAGGGCGAGTGGCTGCGCGCGGGCGGCAACGTGGTTGGCTCCGTCGTCTTCTGCCTGCTAGGCGTCTGGCTCGGCCATGTCGCCGCCCTGAGCCTCAACTCGATGAAAGGACACTGAAATGCAGAATGCAGAGGCGATTTCAAAACTCCGTCGCAGCCGACGTGAGGAGGCTCAAACTTCAAGGGAAACAGAGCCTCCTCACGTCGGCAGCTACGGTTTTGAAAGAGGCTCTGCAGAATGCAGAATGCGGAATCCTGCGGCACGCCACCCACTCGAAACTCGAAACCCGGAACTCGGAACTCTTTGAGGCCACTGACATGCAAATCCCCCACGAAGCCGTCCTCCTGCGCATCTTCATCGGCGAAAGCGACCGATGGGAACACCGGCCGCTCTACGAAGCCATCGTGCTCAAAGCGCGCGAGCTGCACCTGGCCGGCGCCACGGTGCTGCGCGGGCCGATGGGTTTTGGCAAGTCCAGCCGCCTCCACACGGCCAAAATCCTCCGGCTCTCCATGGACCTGCCGCTGGTCATCGAGATTGTGGACAGCGAGGAGAAAATCCAGGCCTTCCTGCCCGTGCTGGACGGCATGTTGGGCGGCGGGCTGGTGACGTTGGAGAAGGTCCGCGTGATCGAGTACCGCGCCGGCGTGGCCGCGCCGCCGGCCTAGGACGGGTCCTGGGCCGGAAAAGATTTTCGAGAAAACTGCTTGCAATTCGGCGGCGAGACGGCATCTTCCGCCCGTCTGTTAGAGAACTTAGCGCTCCCAAGACATGGTAGATCTTCAGTTGAACCCCGTTCAGTGATGATTTGAAACCCGGCGTTCGGGAACAGTTTGGAGAAAGCAAGATTCCGTCTAGGACAATAGAAACATCACATGAGCACGAAATTATTCGTCGGCAACCTCTCGTTCAACACCACGGAGAACGATCTACAGGACGCCTTCGCCGCGCACGGCGTCGTCGTCGAAGCCAACCTGATGATGGACCGCATGAGCGGCCGTCCCCGGGGCTTCGGCTTCGTCACCATGAGCACGCCCGAAGAGGCCCAGAAGGCGATTGAAGCCATGAACAACGCGTCCCTCGACGGCCGCAACATCACGGTGAACATCGCGCGCCCGAAGGAAGAGCGTCCGGCTGGCGGCGGGGGCGGTTATCGTGGCGGTGGCGGTGGTGGCGGCGGCGGTTACCGCGGCGGTGGCGGCGGTGGTGGTGGTTACGGCGGCGGCGGTCGCAATCGCTACTAAGCGTTGATCGGTTTTTGCGCGGGGCTTGGTTCGACCAGGCTCCGCTTTTTTTCTTTGGCGGCGTCCCTTTTGGCCGGTCTCGGGATGCCGTCGCGTGTCGCCGACCGGCAGGATGGCAGGCGCCGCCATGGAAGAGCACATTGAAGTCGAAGGCCGCATCATCGCCGTGCTGGCGGGGATGATGTTTCGGGTCGAATTGGAGAACCAGCACCTCGTGCTCGCCACCGTGGCAGGCCGGATGCGCCGGCGCTATGTCCGCCTGACGACGGGCGACCGGGTCAAGATGGAGATGTCGCCGTACGATCTGACCAAAGGGCGGATCGTTTGGCGGCTGGGCTGACAAGGAAAGCCCGGCGGTTCCGAAGGACGACTCCAAGCTTCCGCGGTTCGTGATTCCCTCGAACGGGTTGTGGTGGCACGATGCCCGCCACGATGAAACAGTTCACGGACAGAGGCGCGGTTTCAGGTTGGAGCCGGGCCGCGTTGCGGCTTGGTCGGACGGGCTGCGTAATGCGCGGCGCGGGTGCGTGGGTGGTTCTCCTGGCATTCGCCGCTGCGTCGCCGCGCATGGCGGCCTCTGCGCGAGCGGAGGCCGCTCCTGCAACAGAGCCAGGCCAGCCGCCGGGCACACAGCCGCTCGCTCGGCCGGCCAAAGCCGACGGCTACCGCGGCATCTGGTACTTCAACCAGCCGACCAAAGACGAATACCGCTACAAGTACAGTGGCGGCATGGCCACGTACCCGCAGCAGCACGCGCCCATCGCGATCTACCGGAAGGAAGTCAACAAGACGTTCTTCGCCTATGGCGGCACCACCGCGCGGCAGCCCGGCGACCAACCGGAATTGCTGCACCTGGTTTCCTGCTTTGACCACGCCACGGGCCGGGTGCCGCGCCCCACGATCTTGCTGAACAAACACACCGACGACGCGCACGACAACCCGACGCTCCAGATCGACGACGCCGGACGGCTGTGGATCTTCTCCAACTCGCACGGCACCGGGCGGCCTTCCTACATCCATCGAAGCACACGGCCGTATTCCGTGGACGAGTTCGAACGCGTGCTGACGACGAACTTCTCCTACGGCCAGCCGTGGCATCTCGCCGGACAGGGCTTCCTCTTCCTTCACACCCGCTACGTGAGAGGACGGCGGAACTTGTTCTGGATCACGAGCGCGGACGGTTCGCAATGGACCGAAGCCCAGCGGCTGGCCTGCATCGAGATGGGCGACTACCAGATCAGTTGGCCGTGCGGCGGACGCGTGGGTACGGCGTTCGACTTCCATCCGCGTCCCCTTGGGCTGAATGCTCGCGCGAACCTCTACTATCTGGAAACCGCGGACCTCGGCCGCACTTGGCGCACGGTCGCGGGGCAGCCAGTGACCACGCCTCTGACCAACTCCGCCAACGCGGCCCTGATCTACGACTCGCGGAAGGAGGCTCGCCTGGTTTATCTCAAGGACCTGAACTTCGACGCGCAAGGCCGGCCCGTGATCCTCTTCCTCACCAGCAAGGGGTTTGAACCCGGCCCCGCCAACGGCCCACGCGAATGGAAGACCGCCCGCTGGACCGGTGCCGCGTGGGACATCCGCGCGCTCACCACCTCCGGCAACAACTACGATCATGGCTCGCTCTACATTGAGGCGGACGGAACCTGGCGCGTCATCGCTCCGACGGACCTCGGTCCTCAGCCCTACAACCCCGGCGGAGAAATCGTGATGTGGACCAGTCGCGACCAGGGCCGGACTTGGCAGCGCGCGAAGCAACTCACGCGCAACAGCTCGCGCAATCATACTTACGCCCGCCGTCCGCTCGACGCGCATCCGGGCTTCTACGCCCTGTGGGCCGACGGCCACGCGCGCCAGCCCTCCGAATCCTGCCTCTACTTCACCGACCGCGACGGCACTCACGTCTGGCGCCTGCCGGCCCGAATGGACGGCGAGTTCGCCGTGCCGGAAATCGCGTGGTGAAGGCTGGCCTTAGCGGCGTCTCGGCAGAGTGCCGCCATTTTCCTTTTCTGCCTTTCGCCTTTTGCCTTCTGCCTTGCAGAGCGGCGCTCTGCCGAGCCGCCGCGACGCCGAGGTCCGAGCAACGGCTTCCTTCCCGCCCGCGTCCCGCTGCGCGAACCAGTTGCAGTCCGCCGGAAGATTTGAGACACATGGCGGCAGCAAATGCACAACGCTATGAAAACATCTGAGCCAACCACTCGCCGGGAGTTCCTCAAAACCACCACCAAGACCGCGGCCGCCGTCGCGGCGTTTTCGTCTGTCGCCCCTTCCGTACTCGCCGCCAAAGGCCCGAACGAAACCATCGGCGTCGGCCAGATCGGCCTGGGCACGCGCGGCGGCGACCTCATCAACTCCATCGTCTATGTGCCGGGCGTGAAGGTCACGGCGGTCTGCGACGTTTACGGGCCGCACCGCCAGAAAGGCGTCGAGCGCAGCCAGAACCCCGACGTGAAGACCTACGTGGATTACCGCGAAATGCTCGCTGACAAGAACGTCGATGTTGTCGTCGTCTCTGCGCCCGACCACTGGCATTGCCAGATGGTGCTCGACGCCGTGAAAGCCGGCAAAGACATCTACTGCGAGAAAGGATTCTCCCGCACGCTCCCCGAGGCGAAGCT
This sequence comes from Verrucomicrobiota bacterium, assembly GCA_016219875.1. Classification (GTDB taxonomy): domain Bacteria; phylum Verrucomicrobiota; class Verrucomicrobiia; order Limisphaerales; family JACRJZ01; genus JACRJZ01. The sequence goes on from JACRJZ010000062.1 coordinate 20,099, forward strand.
CATGCGCGAGGCGATCAAGAAGAGCGGCCTCGTCTTTCAACTCGGCCACCAAGCGCGGCAAGCGACGTGCGCCTTGCAGGCGAAGGAACTGATCGCCAAAGGGCTGCTCGGTCCCGTGACGCTCGTGCGCACGGGCCGCTACGGCAATCTGCCGCTTGGCCAAAACATCTGGCGCTGGTACGGCTACTACAACGCCTGGGACCATCCCGATCCGGCCAAGGTCGCGAAAGACGTGGACTGGACCCGCTGGCTGGGCGCTGCGCCGAAGATCGACTTCAACGAACGGCACTTCTGGCACTGGCGCTGTTACTGGAATTACGGCACGGGCCAGGCGGGCGACCTGTTGTCGCACGAGCTTGATTTCGTTCAATACATCCTCGGCTACGGCATTCCGGACACCTGCTCCTGCTCCGGCCTCAACGCCCTTCTCAACGACGACCGCGAAGTGCCCGACACCTGGAACGCGGTCTATCAATACGAGAAGCGCGGTTGCACCGTGACCTTCGACGCGAGCATGAACACCAGCATCGGCCAGCCGGTCGAGTTCTGCGGCAAGGAGGCGGCGTTGCGTTTCGACGGCATCGCACACGACGCGACGGGCTTCACGATCCTCCCGGAGAGCTTCAACAAGAACTCCGGCCTGCCCAAGGGCTTCGAGAAGGGCAAGACACCGTCGCAGCCCAACCACCTGCAGGACTTCTTCAATTGCGTCCGCAGCCGCGGCACGCCGAAGTGCCCCGTGGACGAGGCCTTCGTCGAGACAGCCACGTTCCTCATGTCGGTGGAAGCCTACAAACAGAAGCGACAGGTGCGCTGGGACCCGGTGAAGGAAGAAATCGTCTGAGTGAGCGGGCACGGCGAAGCAGTTTCTGGCTTTGCCGAGCAACAGATCATGGACGCGTTGATCCCGAACTCCCAAATGGCATGGGGAGCGCGCCCGCGGGCGTGCTCCCCAACTTCGGAGTTTGCGTCGAGACGCGTCCCACGTTCTCCAACGATGAACGCCGCGCGACGATTCTTACTGGCTTCCATGCTCTGCCTGGGCTTGGCCGCGCTGGCCGCTCGCCCCATCGATCGCCACGCCCTCGTCACGCGGCACAACATCGTGCTCACGAACGCCGACGCCCGGACGCCGCTCCAAGTCGGCAACGGCGAGTTCGCGTTCAGCGCCGACATCACGGGGCTGCAAACGTTTCTGCCCGCCAACACGATGTCACATTGGGGCTGGCACACGTTCTCCTTGCCGCCGGGCCAGCGACCGGAAGACCTCAAGCTGCAGGACTACGACACCTACGGCCGGCCCGTGGGCTACGCCACCAGCGCGAAAGGGCAGGAAGCGATCTACAATTGGCTGCGCGAAAACCCGCATCGCTTCAACCTCGGCCGGCTCGCGCTACGAATGACCAAGGTGGACGGCACGGCGGTCGCGCTGAGCGACCTGAAGCAACTCCGCCAGACGCTTGATCTCTGGCGCGGGCTGATCACGAGCCGCTTTGAGATCGAAGGACAGCCCGTGCAAGTGGAGACGCTCTGTCATCCGGCGCGCGACCTTGTCGCGGTGCGGATCGAGTCCGCGCTCCTTCAGGCTGGAAGGCTGACGGTGGAACTGGCGTTTCCTTACGGCAGCCCGACCGTCACTGGCGGCGATTGGACGAAGCCGGACGCGCATCAGACCACGATGACCCGGCGCGGCACGCCGCGGGCGGACTTTGCTCGCCGGCTTGACGCCGACCATTACGCCGTGAGTTTTGCCTGGACGAGCGCGGCAGAGTCGAAGGCAACGGGACCGCACACTTTTTCGCTCGTGCCGGCGACCACGGAGCGCGCTTTGGAATTCGTGTGCGCCTTCTCACTCAAACCCGATTCAACAGGACTGCCCGACTTCGCGCAGGTGAAGTCCGCCTGTGCCGCGCACTGGCCGAAGTTCTGGAACTCCGGCGGCGCGATGGATTTGTCCGAAAGCCAAGACCCGCGCTGGCGCGAGTTGGAGCGGCGCATCGTGCTTTCGCAATACCTGATGGCCATCCAGGCCGCTGGGTCGCTGCCGCCGCAGGAGAGTTGCCTCGTGAACAACGGCTGGAACGGCAAGTTCCACCTGGAAATGCATTGGTGGCACGCCGTGCAGTTCGCGCTCTGGGACCGCTGGCCGCTCTTCGAGCGCAGCCTCGGCTGGTATCGGCAGACGCTCCCCGTGGCGCGGCGGCTCGCAGCCAGCCAGGGCTATCGCGGCGCGCGTTGGCCGAAAATGGTCGGTCCCGATGGCCGCGATGCGCCGTCGGGCGTCGGCCCGCTGCTGATCTGGCAACAACCGCATCCGATCTACTACGCGAACCTCGACTACCGCTTGCACCCAACGCGCGAGACGCTGGAGCGGTGGCGCGACGTGGTGTTCGACACGGCGGAGTTCCTGGCGTCGTTCGCGGTGTTGGACAAAGCGACGGGCTGCTACGCGCTCGGTCCTCCCATCAGGACCGTTCCCGAAAACACCGACCCGCGCGCGGCCCGCAATCCAACGTTCGAGCTGAGCTACTGGCGGTTTGGCTTGCGGGTTGCGCAGCAGTGGCGGGAGAAGCTGGGCCTGCCACGCGAAGCAGTCTGGGACCAAGTGCTACGCGGCCTCGCGCCGCTCCCGACGCAGGACGGTGTCTATCTCCCGCAAGAAGGTCTGACCAACGCCTTCACCAAATGGAACTGGGAGCATCCTTCGCTCGTTGGCCCGCTTGGCATGTTGCCCGGCGACGGCGCAGACCCGGCGACCATGCGTGCCACCGTGAAAAGGGTCTGGCAGACCTGGGACTGGGAACGCAAGAACTGGGGCTGGGATTTCCCAATGATGGCGATGGCCGCCGCGCGCAACGGGGAACCGGAACTGGCCATCGAAGCGATGTTCCATCCCACGCCGAAGAACCAGTTCGTCGCGAATGGCTTCAGCACCGGCGGGCCGTATCCCTATTTTCCGTCGAACGGCGGTCTGCTCGCCGCCGTAGCGATGATGGCCGCAGGCTGGGACGGCTGCGCGGACGGGAACGCACCAGGCTTTCCGAGAAACGGCAAGTGGATCGTGCGCTGGGAAGGGCTGAAGCGGCTGCCGTGACTCCCACGATGAAATCAGGCTCAATCGTGTCGAGCACGCTGCAGGGGAACACGCGCACCAGACACCGCCGCACATCATTCTTCAGCACGCGCCATCGCTCCGGTGTCAAGAATGCGGCGGATCGCGAACCGCACTTTGGCGGCGAAGCGGTCTCCGAGCACCGGCCCGCGAGCGCGGTAATACCGCACCGCCTCCTCGAATTCCAAGACCGCGTCAGGATGGAAGACGTAGTTCACTTCCCCAGGAGCCGGTCAATGCGGCGATACACTTCCTCGGCTGGAATGGGCCTCACTTGCCCAAAGCGGACTTCGTCCCGACGGCGCAGGGCCTCGGCGGCCCACTGCTGTTCGAGGTCCGCTTCGTCCAAGCTGGCGAGCAACCGCTCCTCCAGGTAGGTCCGGTTCTTCGGCGGCAGCAGCACCGCCGTCTTGGACAGCGCTTTGACTTTCGTTGTCATCGTGATCGGAAGTCCAGGTTGCGATCGCGCGAAAGCAATTCATCGCTTTGCCGCGACCAAAACGCCATCTCCGTGCGCGTCCTGCATTCCCCTCTGCCCTCTGTCTTCTGGTCCCCCTTCCCTTTTTCCTGCTGACAGCCGGCGGGCTTTCTGCAAAAAACCCGGCCACCAGGCCCATGAAACCGACTCTGTTCAAGCAGGAATCTGAAAACCGAGAGGCAACTGACGGACCTTTTCATTGCCGCAAAGAACTCAAAGAGACGCAAAGAGGGAACACACGTTGGCCCCTCTTTGGAGCGCGACCCTTCCTAATCCTCGCGGGCTGCAAGGATTCTCTGGAGGCGGTGGAGCGCCGGTTGCAGCTCCGCCTCTTTGCGCTCTCTTGTGTTCTTTATGGCCATTCCGCCCTCGCCGCCTGCCTTGCGTTTTCTTTGCTTCTTTGCGGCAGTCCGACGGCGCGAGCCGTTGACCCGCCGCCTCCACCGCCGGGGCTGGCGCTCACCAACGGCGCGCTGCTGCACAAGGTCTTCACCAACCTCTCCGGCGTGCTCGTGGCCGACCTCACGAATCAGAGCCGCTTTCCCAACCAGCCGGACCTGGTGGGCTACGTGAGCCAGTCCGAGACGCCGGTCAACAGTGGCGACCATTACGGCGCGATGCTCCAGGGCTATCTGACTCCTCCTGCCAGCGGTGACTACATATTCTACCTCTCGTCAGACGACCAAGGGGCGCTCTTTTTGAGCACGAACTCCAGTCCGGCAGGCAAACAACTTGTCGCTTGGGAGCCCCAGTGGAACGGCCTGCGCCAATGGACCAACAGTGCGAACCAGTCCTCGCGCGGCACTCCACCGGCAAACGTCTCGCCCCCCATCCACCTCGAAGCCGGCGGCACCTACTATGTGGAAGCCTGGCTCAAGGAAGGCAGTGGAGACGACAGTCTCTCGGTGGCTTGGCAGATGCCCGGCGGCAGCCCGCCTGAAACCGGCTCTGCTCCAATTCCCAGCGCGTATCTCTCCGCTCCTTGGGTGACAGGTCCGGCGGTGTTTTGTGGACCGCCGCAGAACCAGACGGTTGGCGAACTCGGACGACCCTCGTTTTCAGCGGACTTGGCCGCGCTGCCGCCGGTGACGCTGCAATGGTTGAAGAACGCCACGCCGGTTGCTGACGCGACCAATGGAGTGCTGACGCTTTCCTCGGCGGCGTTGGTGGATGACGGGGCGCAGCTTCAATTGATGGCTTCCAACGCCTGGGGCAGTGTGACCAGCGCTCCGGCCATGCTAACCGTTCTGCCTGATCTAACCCCGCCTTTGGTGGTGAGCGTGACGGCGGGCCACATCTTCAACCGCGTCACGATCCTGTTCTCGGAGGAGATCAATCCGCAGGATGCCACGAACACGGTCAACTTCACGGTTTCGGGCCTTGAGGTTGCTGGCGCTTTCCTGTTGTCTGATGGCAAGACAGTGGTGCTCGACACCAGCCTGCAAACGACAGGCGCGGTGTACACGGTTTCGCTGCATGGAATTCGCGACCGTTCGGCGGCGGCGAACCTTGTTGCCGATAACACCCAGGTTGGCTTCACCGCTCCGGTCCTGACGCGGGGCTTCCTGACCCGCGAATGCTTCACCGGCATTCCTGGCTCCTCCCTGGCTAATTTGCTGGCGAATCCGAAGTTCCCGCTCATGCCTGACGTCTCGGATCATGTCAGCCGCTTCGAATCATCTTACCTGGCCATGGATAGCTACGGGCTGCGCCTCAGCGGACTTCTTTGCCCGCCGGTGACTGGAGATTACGTGTTTTTCCTGTGCTCGGATGACGAAGGGGTCCTTTACCTCAGCACGAACGAGGCTCCGTCCAACAAAGTGCAGATTGCCCGCGAGCCGTTGTGGAATCCGCTACGGCAATGGCACAACGCCGTGAACCAGTCGTCACGAGGCACACCACCTGCCAACGTCTCGGCTCCGATTCATCTCGAAGCCGGACAGCGCTACTATGTCGAAGCGCTGATGAAAGAAGGAGACGGCGGAGACCACCTGGAAGTGGCTTGGCAAAAGCCGGGCGATCCAGCCCCGGAGAATTTTAGCGACCCGATCGCTGGCACGTATTTGGCGACCTATGTGGTCGCCCCCGGAGCTTCGCTCAGTATCGTCAGCAACCCAGCCAGCGTCACGATTGCCGATCACCAGAACGCCACCTTTGAAGTCAAAGCCAGGGCGTCAGCTCAGGATCGGTTTTACCAGTGGCAGCGGAATGGCGAAGACATTCCGGGGGCCAATGGCCGAACATTCACCACGCCGAGAGTGTCATTGGCCGACTCGGGTGCTCGGTATCGTTGTCTGGTCAGCATTCCGGGGGCAAGCGCTGTCAGTCAGGAAGCCACTCTGACGGTGGTGGCGGACGCCGACCCGCCGCAGTTGCTGGCTGCGGAAGGAGGGATTGGGCTGGATAGGGTGACCCTCAGTTTCAGTGAGCCGTTGCTGTCTGCGGATGTCACCAACCTCAGCCATTATGCACTCAGCGGCGGAATCAACGTCCTGTCGGCCAGGCTGGCGAGAAATGGCACCAACCTCGTGCTTCAAACCACTCCGCAGGCCGAGGGAGTTGAATACACCGTGACGGTCAGCGGGTTGCGCGACCAAAGTGCGGCGGGCAACCTCATCGCATCCAACTCTCCAATCGCGTTCTACGCCTGGCAGAACGAGGAATTTGTGGGGCCATTCTCCAGTTGGGCGGACGTTCGCCGGGATTTCGGGGCCAAAGGCGACGGGGTGACCGACGATACCGACGCCATCCAGCAAGCGTTGGATAATTTGGGAACGCAGGGGGTAGAGGGTTTCTCCGATCACCCAGCGTCTCTTTACTTTCCTGCTGGCACCTACCGGATCACCCGCAGCGTCCGACTCTTCGCCCGTGATAGCGTTTCCATGGTGGGCGAGCATCCGGATACGACAACGATTCTCTGGGACGGGCCGGTCGGTGCGGATATGCTGGTCGCCGACGGCACCCGCCGGTCGAAGTGGACTCGCCTGACCTGGGATGGGGGAACCAAGGCCCGCACCGGCGTGTTTCATACCCAGACGCCCGGCGGTTTCGGCGTAACGGACCTGGAACACTCCGACGAGATCTTTCGAGACATGGAGACCGGCGTGCTGTCGCGGCCTGACCCGCAGTTTGGTTTGGGTGACACCATCTCGATCATGCGCTGCCGGTTCCAGCGTTGCTCCACCGCCGGCATGATGACCGATCATTCGATGGCTTTGGAAATGCTCGCCCGACACTGCACTTTCGAAGATTGCGCCATTGGGGCCTACGCACGCAACGGATCGATCCACGTTTACGATTCGCTGTTTCTGCGCTCGACCCAGGTGGACGTAATTCCCGCCGTTGCGTACATCACCTACACGGGCATCCGCCGCAATACCTCAATTGGTTCGCGACGCTTCATCTACGGCCCTCCGGAGGGGGTGCCAACCGGGATCGCGGTGGCGGAAAACACAATCATCGACACGATCGAGCCGGATTCGATCCTCATTCAATCCCGAGTGCCCGTTACGCTCCTGGACAACATCTTCAAGAGCCGGCCTGAGAATGCGGAGGGTCCGGTGGTTGTCACGCAGGACAACCTGCTGGCGGTCGGCAACCTGTTCACCGTCACCAACGCCCTGTGGTGCAACGGCCGCACCGTCTTCCTAGATAACGAGGTGGCCACGGAGGACTCCCTTGATCTGACCGTTCCGGCGATGCCCCAAACCTTGCCGAACCGCCATCGCACGGTCTTCGAGGTGCCCGTCGGGGCTGACGCAGCCACCCTCCAGCAGATCATCAACCAAGCTGCCCAGCTCCAGGGGGAACGCCCCGTGGTCCACCTCCCACAAAGCCTCTATCGCGTGACGAATACCATCATCATCCCCGCCTCGACGGATCTTCAACTGGTGGGTGACGGCAATTGCCATGTGAGTGAGTTGATTTGGGAGGGTAGCGGATCGGGTCCGATCCTGCGCCTGGTCGGCCCGGTGCGGGCCACGCTGCGTGACCTGAGTGTCAGCCAAAGCACTCATCCTGCGACCGCCATCGTGCTTGAAGACGTGGACCAACCCGGCTCTCGGATCTTCACCGACCAACTGAACTACGGTTCAGGTCGGTTGTGTGCCTTGATGGATCGTTTGGACAACACCGACGTGCAAATGCACCGTCTTCAGTTTTATGACGTGAGCGAAGCTGGGGTCCGCGTCATCGGTGGGCCAAGACTTGGCGCAGGAGGCTCCGCCCCAGGACGAACTTCGCTTTATTCGTCCGTCTGTGTGGCGCATCCAGTTCGCTACACCTATGAGGTTCTCAACGGAGCGGATCTCCTGCTCCAGGAGGCCTGGTTCGAGGACACCACGCCGAGGTGCTTCAAGGCCAGCGGACATGGACATTTCACCGTTCATGGCGGCCGGGTGAACACGGCCAACACCAACCCTGACGCCCCGGCCGTGGACATCGACGGCTTCGACGGCGAGGCGACCTTCCTCGGCATCTCCTTTTCACGCTACTATTGGTGGGACCCCACCTACGACGGACCCGTTTTCCGGGTGCGTGAAGGGAATGAGAACGCTCACGTTTTGGTGCTGGGCAGTGAGACCGATTACCGCGGCTTCGTTCAAAATGATTCGCAGGACGCCGAGGTGGGTGCCTTGCTTTCGCAGTCGCGAGCTTCATTGTTGCCGAAGCCCGATCAAGGCGACGCTTCGCCGGAGTTCTTGCGACGTATGCTGGCGCGCGCCCGCGACACCGCCCCTCGTCCGCTGGTGCCCTTGCCCTCCGGGGTGACCGATGCCCGCATTTACCGGGTGTTTATCTATGTCGCCGATGTCGGCCTTGTCCTGACACGATCCAACTCCCCTCCCTCCTTCGCCACAGTTTCCACCCAGCAGGTGCCTGAGCACTCTTCTCTCCAGGTGAATTGCGCCGCCAGCGATCCCGACCTTCCGTTCAATCTGCTCACCTACAGTCTGCTGGAGGCGCCCACAGGCGCGACCATCAACCCCACGAACGGCCTCTTTTCCTGGACGCCTGGCCCCTTCACCGTCAGCAACACCTATCCCGTCACCGTCCGAGTCGTGGACGATGGCAGCCCGCCCTTGTCCGCCACCCAGCAGTTTTTCATCGCTGTGATTTACACGAATCACCCACCCGTAGTTCTGCCGGTGGTCACCAATCTGTTTGCTTCGAAAGGATTTCTCTTCTCCCTGCCAATGGCCGTAGACGCCGAAACGAACCAAGTCACCTGGAATCTGCTGCAAGGCCCGCCGGGAATGACCATTCATCCTGAATCGGGAGTGATCTCGTGGCTGCCCAGTTTGACAATGGCGACTGGTTTGTACCACGTTGTTGTTCAGGCGATGGACAACTGGGTTCCACCTCGAACTGGCGAAACCAGCTTCGACATCCAACTCTTGCCCGCCAGCATCCTGGCGGAAATCCAACTGGCGGCGACAGCGTACGCCAACAGCACCATCATTGCGTCCAACACTCTGGGGCCGGAATGGTTCAACTGGCGGGGCCGCATCTCGCAGATGACTCCCGCGGGGGCGACGAATCCTTCCGCAGTTTTGATGTTCGATTGGGACGCAAACATACCTTGTGTCTTGCGATCACAGCAGGCTTCCCGCGACCACGAAGTGGAGGTTTGGAAGACACGCGGCCCGGTCTTCCTCCGGTTCGCCGAGGATGGCAGCGCTCTCCGTATCGACTACGAGTTGTCCGGTTCCGGCCGCTTGAATGTGGATATCGTCTTTGGTTTGGCTGACCTGAGTGGCAATCCCTCGTCAGGCTACACCATCTGGACGACGAACAATTTGGTCGCCATGATCCCAGGTTTTCATCTGCCGATAGCCGATGAGGACTCTTTCACCTTTGGCGTCGAGGGCGTGGAGATTTATGCCAAATACCAGGGTGTTGAGTTCCTTCGCTTTCCTCAGTACCGACAAACGAAGTCCGGGTCCGCAGGGGTCAGGCTCTGGGGCTACGATGACGGTCTGCGTTTCATCCACGTTCGGTTCAAGGCGGAAAAGCCGCTCTTCAGCGACCTGGCCAATGGCCTTTTCGATATGCGGGACTTCGGGTTGAGGTCGGTCCAAGTGACCGGGTCGATGGCGGCGGGAAGTACGCAGTTGTCGTTGAGTGCTTCACCGAATCCGCCGTTCAAGCCGGGCGACTGGATCATCGTGGAAACGGGTGGCGAAGCCGGACAAGGCAAGCGAGGAACAGTGGGCGTAGGCGGCATTTGGCCAAGCCTGCGGTACCCAAATCTGTCCGCCCGCGATACCGATGCCAGCCAACCGGTGAACACCTATTGCTGGACTGAGGACGACGGGAGCGTTTACCAGTGGGACGGCACCGTCTGGCAGGACCGGGCACGCTATATGGACGGCGAACGGGCTGTCACCAATTACTATCTAGCCAAAGCCGTCCCCAAAGCGCTGCGGGCACAGGTGGCGGCAGTCTCCCTGGATGGCTTGGTGTTGACCCTCAGCGAGGCGGCCCAAGCCTCGGTAACGAATGCCAGTGTCTTCTTCGACAACGCACCGGTTCTCAACATGACGTTTGGCGAACCCGAATGGATGAAGTCAACAATGCCGATGCGCTTCGTGTTGTCCGTTCCTGCCGGCAATTTTGCGATGGGCGATCCGGTCTGGTTGCTCAACCGGCCTGGCTGTGGCATTCGCGGAACTGGCACGAATACCACGCGGCTGTTCAGCCCGAAAGGGACGCCTTCGGCCAGCGTGTTTGTCTTCGGCTCTTCCAATGCTTTCGTGGAGTCGATTCATTTGCAGGGGAATGGGCTGCTTGAGGGCTTTGGACTGCCCTTTTATCATCCGCGCAGTGGATTTTGGAATGGGGTCACGGAGACTTCAGGTGACGCCGCAGGCCGTGGTTCTCTGCAATTCTACCTGTGCCCGGAGGGTAGAACTCGCGACGTCCTGATTACGGACCCACTCAGCGACGCGGGTGCGGGGCTATGGGTTGTCTCCTGCGATTCATTCGCGGTTGAGAGTGTCGCGATTCGAAAACGCACCCCCACTCTTGGTTCAGGTGCGTTGGTCGAGTTTGATTGGTTCAACCGCGGTTCAGTAAGCAATTTGGTTCTCGACAGCGATTGGCTGGCGTTGGGAGTCAAGACTTGGGATGCGGACAACATGGTATGGGACGACGTGCGGGGGCGCAATGTGACTTTACTGGGCGGGGGCAACCTGGTGATCCGCAACAGTCAGTTTCTCTTCGATGCCATGGTTCAAGAGGGGCAGGACTATTGGACACCGATTGACCGGGCCGTGATATTCCTCAGCGGAAGCCAGGATCCCGGGCAACAGTTCCTTTTGGAAAACGTGCGGATCGAGCAACAGGGCTACATGAATAGCCGGCAGGAGGTGCTCTGGGGCATCAGAGGCTACAGCGGTTACTCTCTGCGTGTCGTCGGCGGATCCTACACCTCCCCGGATTATGTCGCGGGCACCCAAGGATATGCGGGACGTGGTCTGGACTCCGGCACCACGACCAACTGGGTTGAGCACTTCCGCGTTTCGGGAGCACCGCAGGATTACAACATCAGGGTCGGCACGGGATTCATAACCAACTGCTGGGCCGATGCGATTCGGCCCGCGCCGGCTGTGCGCATCGAGAAGTGCTGGATGGACAGCAATCTGGCGCCGATCATTGGTCGCCTCGTTGAGTTTCCGGAAAACCACTTCACCCAGAGTGCCGTCCTCGGAATCAGCGGGAATCCCTTGGAGCCGGGCAGTACCTTGATCACCAATGGAGTGGTTGAAGTGGTGGCAGGCGGAAAGAGCGAAGTCAACCTGGACGCCGGGCGGTATGCGTGGACGGAACTGGCCGGAGACTTTGACCTCGTAGTGCGGGCGGATAATCTGCTCCCGGTGAATCCCGGCAGACGGGCCGGCATCATGATTCGACGCAGCCTCGCGCCGGACGCCGTGGAGGCCGCCATCTGCGCGGGAGATCAGGGCGTTCGCACTTTCACACGTACGGTGCTTGGGCAAAATGCTTGGGAGCGCGGCGGCGCTTACATTGGAGAACTTCCGAACGTCTGGCTGCGACTGCGGCGGGAGGGCACTCGCATCACGACTTACCAAGACCCAACCCACGGCTGGTTATGGCGCACCAACGCGAGCTTCGATCTTCCAGAAGTGCTGGCGTCTTCCAACAGCGTCTTGGTGGGCTTCTATGCCAGTTCAGATAACAACGCCGCCGGGCAGACCACGCGGGCGGTCTTTCGGGATTTGCGATTGGCCAATCTCTCGCCTGTGTCGGTGCTGCCAGTCAGCGAAGGCAGCACAATCAGCTTTACCGTTCCTGGTTTCGATGACAACAACCCGGCACAACAATTGAGGTGGACTCTGGCTCCGGGCAGTCCCGATGGGGCGATGATTGATCCCGCGACAGGCGAGTTTTCGTGGACACCCACAGAAGCCCAGGGGCCAAGCACGAATCTGGTGACTCTGCGGGTTTCCGACGATGGCATTCCCAGCCTGAGCGCCAACAACAGCTTCACCGTCATTGTCAACGAGACGAACAGTCCTCCGGTGCTCACCGTGCCGACGAATCAGACGATTAATGAACTGGCGGCTTGGAGCGACACGGCGTCTGCGACTGACCCGGACATCCCGACCAATGCGCTGAGCTTTGAGAAGGTGGGCGTGAACCCGGTGGGATTGACCGTGAGTTCCAACGGGGGCATCGCCTGGACACCCAGTGAGGCGCACGGGCCGGGCGTCCATACCGTCACTGTCCGGGTGTTTGACGACGGTGAGCCGAGTGAGAGCGTGACGCAGAGCTTCACGGTGGTGGTGCGTGAGGTAAACACGGCGCCTCAGTTGGCGGCGCAATCGGATCGGACGGTCAATGAGTTGGCGACGTTGAACCTGACGAACCTGGTCACGGACGCGGACTTTCCAGCCAGCCAGATGACCTTTGAACTGCTGGCCGGGCCAGTGGGGATGGTCTTGAATCCAGCGACAGGGGTTCTGACGTGGACGCCCACCGAAACGCAAGGGCCGAGCACAAACTGGATCACAGTGCGAGTGTTCGATGATGGCGTGGGTAATCTGAGTGCGACGCAGAGTTTCGGCGTGGTGGTGCGGGAAGTGAACACCGCGCCGCAGTTGGCGGTGCCGGCTGATCAGACCATCGATGAACTCACAACGTTGAGCCTCAGCGCCAGCGCCACAGATGAGGACGTTCCCGGCAACAAGCTGACCTGTGAGTTGCTGGCCGGGCCGACGGGAATGACGTTGGCCACGAACACCGGAGTCCTTGCCTGGACTCCCATGGAAGCCCAAGGGCCGAGCACGAACGTGGTGAGTTTGCGGGTGTTCGACGACGGCGCGCCCAGCCTGAGTGCGACCAACAGTTTCACGGTCGTCGTGCGGGAAGTGAACATGGCGCCGACGGTGACGCTCACCAGTCCGACCAACGGCGCGGTGTTCGGCCGATACGCTCCGGTGGTGTTGGAAGCGGTGGCGGAAGACCCGGATGGCAATCTGCAAGCCGTCGAGTTCCTCGATGGAACGAATCGGCTCGAAGAAGTGACCTCTCCGCCATACCGGTTCGTTTGGACCAACGGAGCGGCTGGGCCGCATTTCCTCAGAGCTTGGGCGCGGGACGCAGAAGGATTGGCCGTCGAGTCGCTGGTGGCGGCCATCACCCTCCTGCCTCCCATCGCGGCTCGCGTCGAACCGGGGACCTTCAGTGCGACGCAAGGCTTCTGGTTGCGGGTGAGCGGCGAGCCTGGAAGCCGATGCGCGGTGGAGGCGTCTTCCGATCTGGTGAATTGGGCCGGCGCGGGCACCAACGCTCTGAACGGCGAGGGGACGTGGTGGTTCTTCGATCCATCGGCCACGAACTGCGTCCAGCGGTTCTATCGGGTCAGGGAGAGGTGAGAATCTTCACAATTTCCAAAAAACTTGTTGCATCTGCTTGGCGCATTGGTAAATTCCGCGCTCCGTTTTCCCGGCAGAAGGGATCACGGAACGCATTGATTCGGCTGGCCGATAACCGATCCCCGGACTCGGGGCGGGAATGATGGTCGGACCACTCCAAGGCGCTGACTTGGGATTGTGTTTTAGAATTTTATGCCAGTTAAGACATTTAGACCGCTGACGCCGTCACGACGCTACATAGCCATAGCGTCGTTCGACGAGATTACCAAGACGAAGCCGGAGAAGTCGCTGGTCCAGATTCGCAAGAAGACCGGTGGCCGCAACTGCTACGGTCGCGTCACGGCCCGGGGCATCGGCGGGGGCCACAAGCAGAAGCTCCGCCTCGTCGATTTCAAACGCGAGAAGCACGGCATGGAAGCCAAAGTGGTGGCCATCGAATACGATCCTTGCCGATCGGCCCGGCTGGCTCTGCTCGAATACAAGGACGGCGAGAAGCGCTACATCGTCGCGCCGTTGGGTCTTCAAGTGGGCACCACCATCCTCAGCGGCCCGACCGCGGGACCCGATCTCGGCAATTATCTTCCTCTCCGGTCCATTCCCGTCGGTCTCCCGATTCACAACATCGAGTTGAATCCGGGCCGCGGCGGTCAGATGGTGCGCACGGCGGGGTCGTCCGCCACGTTGATGTCCCGCGATCAGGGTTACGCCCAGATCCGTCTGCCTTCGGGTGAAATCCGCAAGGTCAACGAGAATTGTTACGCGTGCATCGGCCAGGTCGGCAATCCCGACCATGAGTTGGAAGTGCTCGGCAAGGCCGGCAAGTCCCGCCATCTCGGCATCCGTCCGGTGAACCGTGGCGTGTCGCGCAATCCGGTCGATCATCCCAATGGTGGCGGCGCCGGCAAGTCCAAGTCCGGCGGCGGCTGGCAGCAGTTGACCTCGCCGTGGGGCTTGATCGCCAAGGGCTATCGGACCCGGGTGAAGAAGAAATTTTCCAACCGGTTCATCCTGGTGCGGCGCGATGGCCGTCCCATGAAGCAACGCTAGTTCAACCCGTTTTTAAGTTCCTATGGGACGATCAATCAAAAAAGGCCCGTTCATTGACGGCCATCTGATGGAAAAAATCCAGAAGGCCAAGGCCGCGAGCAGCAAGGCGCCGATCAAGACTTGGTCGCGCCGCTCGGTGATCACGCCGGACTTCGTGGGTCTGACCTTCAACGTGCATAACGGCAAGGTCTTCAACCCGGTCTTCGTGACGGAAAACATGGTGGGGCACCGGCTCGGCGAATTCTCACTGACCCGCATTTTCAAGAAGCACGGCGCCCACACTGCCAAGGCGGAGGCCAAGTAATCACATGGAAGTCCAAGCCATCACCCGCAACGTTCACATGTCCCCGCAGAAGATGCGGGAGGTGTGCCGCCAGATTCAGGGTCTGCCGGCCCTCAAGGCCAAGGCCGCTCTTCAGTTTGTTTGCCGCAAGTCGGCCCGCGAAGTGGAGAAGACCCTCAAGAGCGCCATCGCCAACGCCGAAAACGGCGCGGCGAAGGCCAAGGCCGAAACGCTTATCGTGCGCGAGGCCGTAGCCCAGACCGGCATGAGAATGAAACGCTTTACCCCCAAGGCCCGCGGCTCCGCCGGCCCGATCATCAAACGCTACTGCCACATCAAGATCGTTTTGACAGACGAAGAGTAAGCCTATGGGTCAGAAAACTAATCCGATTGGTCTGCGCGTCGCCGTCAACAAGGACTGGCGCTCCAAGTGGTTTGCCAACAAGAAAGAGTTCGGCCCACTGCTCACCGAGGACCGGAAGATCCGCGATCTGCTCAAGGGCAAGCTGAGGGAAGCCGGCGTGCCCAGGATCCTCATCGAGCGCGCGGCCAACCGCTGCCGCGTCACCATCCTCACTGCCCGGCCCGGCGTGGTCATTGGCCGCAAGGGCGCGGAGATCGACAAGCTCAAGGAAGACCTCTCCAAAATGACCGGCAAGGAGTGCTACATCGACATCCTGGAGATCAAGTCTCCGGAAACCGACGCGCAACTGGTGGCCGAAGGCGTGGCCGTGCAACTGGAGCGCCGCGTCAGCTTCCGCCGCGCCATGAAAAAGGCCATCCAGACGGCGATGGACATGGGCGCCGAGGGGATCAAGATTCGTTGCGCCGGACGCCTGGGCGGGGCGGAATTGGCCCGCGTAGAGACGTACCACGAAGGCCGCGTGCCGTTGCACACCTTGCGCGCGAACATTGATTACGGCTTCGCCGAAGCCCGCACTCTCTACGGCAAACTCGGCATCAAATGCTGGGTCTGCAAAGGCGAAACGAAGGCCGAGCGGAAGCCCGAAGCGGTGCCCATGACCGCGTAACCTTTTTACAGGAGATTTTGATATGCCGTTGATGCCCGCAAGAGTGAAGTACCGCAAGATGCAACGCGGCAACCGCGCCGGCTTGGCGATGAGTTGCAACAGCGTCGCGTTTGGCGAATACGGCCTGCAAGCCCTGGAGCGGTGCTGGCTCGACACCAAGCAGATCGAGGCCGCCCGCGTCGCCATCAGCCGCCAGATGAAGCGCCACGGCAAGATGTGGATTCGCATCTTCCCGGACAAGAGTTTCACCAAGAAGCCGCTGGAAACCCGCATGGGCCACGGCAAAGGCCCCCTGGAGTCCTGGGTGGCGGTCATCCGCCCGGCCCAGATTCTGTTTGAAATCGACGGCGTCACCGAGGCCGAGGCCCGCGAGTGCCTGCGGCTGGCGGCGACCAAGCTCTGCATCCGCACCAAATTCATTTCCCGGCACCTAAAGATGGCCTAGCGAGGAACGCCATGAAATTTACCGAACTCAAAGACATGACGGTCACGGAGTTGGCGGCCAAGGGCCGCGATCTCCGGCAGGAGATGTTCAACCTCCGCCTCCAGCAGGCCAGCAGCCAGCTTGAGAAGCCCGCGCGCCTGCGTCTCCTCCGCAAGGACATCGCGCGCATCGAAACCCGGATTTCCCAACTGCGCCACGAGGCCCCAGCCAAGACGACCGCGACCGCCGCCTAACTGACCTATGTCTGAAACGATCCCAGCGAATCTGAAATCCCCCAACGTCAAGGAACGCGTGGGCGCCGTCCTCTCCAACAAGATGAACAAGACGATCGTGGTGGAAGTCGAGCGGCGCTTCCCCCACCCGAAGTTCAAGAAGATCGTCACGGCCTACAAGAAATTCTACGCCCACGACGAGAAGAACGAGGCCAAGCTCGGCGACCGGGTGCGCATCGTCGAAACCCGCCCGCTCTCCAAGCTGAAGCGCTGGCGCTTGGTCGAAGTGATGGAGAAGGCCGAAGCCTCCAAGTAAGCCCGCCAACCGAGGGAACCGAGCTATGCTGCAGATCAGATCAATTTTGGACGTGGCCGACAACACCGGCGCCAAGCGCGCCGCGTGCATCGGGGTGCATCACAAACCCAGCCAGCGCTACGCCTTTGTGGGCGACATCATCAAAGCCCACATCAAGGAAGCCGCTCCCGACGGCACCGTGAAGAAGGGCGAAGTGGTGGACGCCGTGGTGGTCCGCACCCGCAAGGCCATCCGCCGCAGCGACGGCAGCTACCTGCGCTTTGACAGCAACGCCATGGTCATCATCGACGCCGAACTCAACCCCCGCGGCACGCGCATCTTTGGCCCCGTGGCGCGCGAGCTGCGCGACAAGAAGTTCATGAAAATCATCTCGCTGGCCCCGGAAGTCATCTGAGGCCGCAGGAGACCCGAAGCTATGAACACATTCCACGTGAAGAAGGGCGACG
The DNA here is from genome assembly GCA_016219875.1 of Verrucomicrobiota bacterium. Taxonomy (GTDB): domain Bacteria; phylum Verrucomicrobiota; class Verrucomicrobiia; order Limisphaerales; family JACRJZ01; genus JACRJZ01. Next base: position 37,368 of record JACRJZ010000062.1, read on the forward strand.
AAGTGGTGATCCTCGCCGGCACCGAGAAGGGCAAGCGCGGCAAGATCATCGCAGTGCAGACCAAGAAGAGCCGCGCCATCGTCGAAGGCTGCCAGATGATCAAGCGCCACATGCGCAAGAGCCAGCAGCATCCCAACGGCGCCATCATCGAACGCGAAGGCACCATCCACATCTCGAACCTCATGCTGGCCTCGAAGTTCGACGCCCGGGCCGCCAAGCGCGGGGCCGCTCCGGCCAAGACGGAACAGAGTTGAGTTGATTACGCTCCGGCAACCTCCGCATCGAACACCATGAAATCGAGACTTTATCAAAAATACATGAAGGACGTTCGGCCCGCGCTCATCCAGAAGCGCGGGTACAAGAACCCTTTTCAAGTCCCCCACGTGGAGAAGATCGTCATCAACATGGGCGTGAGTGCCGAGTTGGAGAAGACGGCCGTGGAAGATGCCGCCAAGGATCTGGCCGCCATTACGGGCCGCAAGCCTGTCATTGCCAAGTCCCGCAAGAGCATCGCCAACTTCAAACTGCGCGAGAACCAGCCCTGTGCCTGCCACGTCACGCTGCGCCGCGATGTGATGTTTGAGTTCCTGGACCGCCTCATCTCGGTCACGCTGCCGCGCATCCGCGACTTCCGCGGCATGAGCCCCCGCTCGTTCGACGGCCGCGGCAACTACTCCTTGGGACTGGCCGAGCAAACGGTCTTTCCCGAAATCGAACTGGACAAGATCAAGCGCACCCAGGGCATGGACATCACGATCGTCACCTCGGCCCGGACCGACGACGAAGCGCGCGATCTGTTGGCGATGATTGGGTTCCCGTTTGCCGAGAAATAGCGCTCCACCTGAATTGATTTATGGCAAAGAAAGCCTGGTTCACCCGCACGAAACGCAAGGCCGAGACGGTCAAGAAATACGCCGCGCTCCGCGCCGAACTGAAGGCCAAGCACGACTATGCCGGCTTGGCCAAGCTGCCCCGCGACGCCTCGCCCAGCCGCGTGACCAACCGTTGCGCCGAGAGCGGACGCCGCCACGGCTACCTCCGCAAGTTCAACTGTTCCCGTCTCACCTTCCGCCAGGCGGCCCTGAACGGCTTGATCCCAGGTATCACCAAAGCCAGTTGGTAAATTATGACTGACCCGATTTCCGATCTGCTCACGCGCATCCGCAACGCCCAGGGGGGGCTGCTGAAACACATCGAGGTTTCCCACTCCAAGATCAAGGAGTCCATCGCGAAGATCCTCAAGGCCGAGGGCTATGTCGGCGCGGTGACCGTGGAAGGCTCGACCAAAAAGACCATGAAGGTGGTGCTCAAGTATGCCGGCAAGAAAGGCACGATCGAGGGGCTGCGGCGGATCAGCCGGCCGGGCTTGCGCCGCTACGTGGGCAGTGCGGAGATTCCGCGCGTGCTGGGCGGCATGGGCATCTCCATTGTGTCCACGCCCGAGGGCGTGATGACCGGGGCCGAGGCCCGGAAGAAGCACCTGGGCGGAGAACTCCTCTGTTATGTCTGGTGAACTGACCGCTTAAGACTATGTCACGAATCGGCAAAATTCCCGTTATCATTCCCGCCGGCGTGAAGGCCAGCGTGAACGAGCGCCAGGTCTTCGTCGAAGGCCCGAAAGGCAAGCTTGATTTCGTCCTGCCCGCCCGCACCAGCGCCAAGGTGGAAGCGGGCAAGGTGCTCGTCAGCCGCGATGGCGACGATGCCGAAGCCAAAGCCATGCACGGCTTGGGCCGCGCCCTCATCAACAACATGGTCAAGGGCGTCACGCAGGGCTACGTGAAGAAGCTCGAAATCCAGGGCGTGGGTTTCAAGGCGGCGGTCGCCGGCCAGACCATCACCCTCAACCTCGGTTACTCGCACCCGATCAACTACACCTTCCCCAACAACGTGAAGGTGACCGTCGAGGAGAACACCAAGATCACCGTGGAAGGCCCGGACAAGCAGAATGTGGGGCAGGTGGCGGCGGACCTCCGCAGCTTCTACCCGCCGGAGCCCTACAAGGGCAAGGGTGTTCGTTATGCCGGCGAGCACGTCAAGCGCAAGGAAGGCAAGACGGTGCAATAACACTGATTTCCAGGCGGCGGCCAGGACCGCGGCCCCAAGACCATGAGACCCCAGGTTAAAAAGAAACTTTCCCAACTCCGCCGCTGGCGCATCCGCAAGAAGGTGAGCGGCACCGCCGAGCGTCCGCGCATGGCGGTCAAATTCACCGGCGAGCACATCTACGTGCAGTTCATCGACGACGTGAAAGGCGTGACCCTCGCCAGCATGAGCACGCGCTGCAAGACCATCGAGAATCGCGACCAACTGGCGGCCAACAAGGCCAGCGCGAAGGTCGTCGGCAAAGCCGCCGGCGAAGCCGCCAAAGCCAAAGGCATCTCGGTGGTCGTCTTTGACCGGGCCGGCGCGAAGTACCATGGCAAGGTCAAGGAACTGGCTGATGCCGCGCGCGAAGCCGGCCTCAAATTTTAACCAGGAGCGATACTGTGTCTGACGAGATCAAAGTTGTCATCGAAACCACCCCCGAACCCGCCGCCGCCGTGGAAGCCAAGCCCAGGGGCGAGTTCCGTGGTGAAGGCCGCGGGCCGCGCGGGCCGGGACGCGGACCCCGCCGCGGTCGCCGCCGCGAACCGGGGGAAGGCGAGGGCCAGGACGAGAAAGACCAGTTGACTGAGAAAGTGGTCTATATCAACCGCTCGGCCAAGGTGGTGAAGGGTGGACGCCGCTTCAGCTTCAGCGCGCTGATCGTCACCGGCGACCGGCAGGGCAAGGTCGGTATCGGCCTCGGCAAAGCCGGCGAAGTCGCCGACGCCATCCGCAAAGGCGGCCAGGACGCCCGCGCGAACATGCAGCCCGTCTGCCTCAAGGGGGCGACGCTGCCGCACGAAGTTTATGCCGAGTTCTGCGGCGCGAAAGTCCTGCTCCGCCCCGCGTCTCCGGGCACCGGCGTCATTGCGGGCAAGACCGTCCGCGCCGTGCTGGAATCCGTCGGCGTCAAGGATGTCCTGACGAAATCGCTCGGCTCCAAGAATGCGGCCAACGTGGTGAAGGCCACCCTGGCGGCGCTGCGGCAGCTTCGCTTGAAGGAGCAAATTTTCAAGACCCGGGGCCTGGCTTGGGAGGAACCCAAGCCGGCACCGACGGCGCCCTCCGTTGAGGCGGTCGCGACGGTCATTGCCTGAGGAAGCCCATTATGCGCCTACACACTCTTACCAATCGTCCGGGAGCACGCCATCGCCGCAAGCGGCTTGGCCAAGGGGAAAGCAGCGGCCACGGCAAGACCTCCGGCCGCGGCGGCAAGGGCCAAACGGCCCGTTCCGGCAGTTCGATCCGTCCCGGATTTGAAGGCGGCCAGATGCCGCTGATCCGCCGCATCCCCAAGCGCGGCTTCAACAACGCCCGTTTCACGGTGCGGTACATACCGGTGAACCTGGAATGCCTGAACGTGTTTGAAGACGGCACCCGGGTGGACGAAGCCGTCCTCCGCAAGACCGGCTTGGCCAACGGCACGCTCAAACGCATCAAGATCCTGGGCGACGGCGAACTGAAGAAGAAACTCACGGTCGTGGCCCACGGCTTCAGCGCCTCCGCCAAAGAGAAGATTGAAAAGGCGGGCGGGACCGTCGAGATCATTGCGAAGAGGGCGGCGGCGGCCGCACCGGCGAAGGCTTAGCCCGATACTCCCATGCTTGCCAACATCTTCAACACCTTCGCGAACTGCTTCAAGATTCCGGAGCTGAAGTCGCGGATCATCTTTACCCTGGTCGTGCTCGGCATCTGCCGGCTGGTTTCGATGATTCCAGTGCCGGGACTGGATGGTGCGGCGTTGGCGGAGCATTTTGCCAAGGCCGGTTCCGCCGGCGGAGGATTCCTGGGGATGTACTCAATGTTCACCGGCGGAGCGCTGGAGCGGTGCGCGGTCGGCTCGCTCGGCATCATGCCCTACATCTCGGCCACGATCATCATCCAGTTGCTGACCGCGGTCATTCCCCAGTTGAGCAAAATGGTGCGCGAGGAAGGCGGCCGGATCAAAGTCATCCAGTATGGCCGTTACCTCACCGTCCCGCTGTGCCTCGGCCAGGCGCTGGTGATGGCCTACGGCTGGGAGCGTGCGGAGAGCATTTTCAACGGCTTCACCGGCAACTTGGTGCTGTCGGAGAACCTCTGGTGGTACCGCATCCAGACGACGATCATCCTCACGACCGGCACGATGCTGTTGATGTGGCTGGGTGAACAGATTTCCGAGCGCGGCATCGGCAACGGTGTCTCGCTGGTCATCACCATTGGCATTCTGGCCCGCCTGCCCCAGGCCGGACAGGGCTTGCGCGACATGTTCTTCCCGGCCCGAGGCGTGGAGAGCCAGTTCAACTTCTTCCACGCCATCGCCCTGGTGCTCTTGCTCGTGGCCGTGGTCGCGGGCGTGATCGCCGTGACGCAGGCGCAACGCAAGATCCCCGTGCAGTACGCCCAGCGCGCCGTCGGCCGCAAGGTCTTCCAGGGTGGCACTTCCTTCATGCCGCTGCGGGTCAACTACGCCGGGGTCATGCCCGTCATTTTCGCGCAGGCCATCCTCATGTTCCCGCAGAAGATCCTCCAGACGGCGGGCAGCAGCTTCGATGTCAAGTTTCTGCGGGACACCGCCGTGCTGCTCAACGAGGGCGCTATCCTCTACATGCTCCTCTACGGGATGATGATCCTGTTTTTCTCCTATTTCTGGGTGGCGACGCAGTTCAACGAAATCCAGATTGCGGACGACTTGAAGAAGTACGGCGGCTACATTCCCGGAGTTCGTCCGGGCACGGCCACCAGTGATTTTCTGCACAACGCCATGCACCGGATTACTCTGGCCGGGGCGGTCTTCCTGACGGTGATTGCGCTGATTCCCATCTGGCTGGCGCAGGAGATGAACGTGAATCCGTACGTCTCGACCTACTTTGGCGGCACCAGCATGTTGATTCTGGTGGGCGTGATGCTCGACACGATGCGGCAGATGGAATCCCACCTCTTGATGCGGCACTACGACGGCTTCCTCAAGAAGGGCCGGATGCGCGGGCGGTTTTAGTTCGCCCGCGGGGAACCCGTGAAACCTTCCCCGCCGGCAGCCGGGGCCGCCCGATGATCATTCTCAAAACTGAACGCGACTTGCAGGCCATGCGGCCCGCCTGCCGGCTGGCGGCCGTGGTGCTGGATGAAGTCTCGGCCTTTATCCAGCCGGGCGTGACGACGCGGATGATCGACGAGTTCGCCGCGCAGCGCATCGCCGGCTACGGGGCCAAGAGCGCGTTTCTGGGCTATAAAAAGTTTCCTTGCCACCTGTGCATCTCGGTGAACGACCAGGTGGTGCATGGGCTGGCATCGGAGCGCCGGGTGGACTTTGGCGATCTCGTCAGCCTGGACGTGGGTGTGCGCTACAACGGCTGGATCGGCGACAATGCGCGCACCGTGGCGGTCGGGGGCTGCGACCTGAAAGCCCAACGGCTGCTCGACATCACGGAGCAGGCGCTCTACGAAGGCATCGCGGTGGCGAAACCGGGCAATCGGGTGACTGATATCAGCCACGCCGTGCAGCGTTTCGTCGAGAGCAACGGCTACAGCGTGGTCCGCGAGTTCGTCGGGCACGGCGTCGGCAAGTCGATGCATGAAGACCCGCAGGTGCCCAACTTCGTCGAAACAGGCAAGCACCAGGCGAAGCTCAAGCCGGGCATGACGATTGCGATCGAGCCGATGGTCAACGCCGGCTCGGCCAACGTGAAAGTTTTGAAAGACGGCTGGACAGTGGTGACGGAAGATGGTCAACTGTCCGCCCATTTTGAGCACACGGTGCTCATCACCGAGAACGGCCCGGAAATCCTGACGTGCCACGAAAAGACGGCATTGAAGTCGAAGGCAGGGTGATCGAAGTCCTGCCCAATACGGTGTGCCGGATCGAGTTGCCCAACGGGCATCGGATTCTGGCCCACCGGTCCAGCAAGATGCGGATGAATTTCACCCGCATCGACGCCGGGGACCGGGTCACAGTGGAAATGTCGCCCTACGACATGTCGAAGGGCTGCATTACGAATCGAATTCAACTATGAAAGTTCGCGCATCAGTGAAGAAACTCTGCGAGCACTGCAAGATCGTGCGTCGCAAGGGCGTCATTCGTGTCATTTGCACGAATACGCGGCACAAGCAACGTCAAGGCTAAGACTCTATGGCACGCATCATCGGTGTTGAAATCCCCGACAAGAAGCGCATCGACATCGCGCTCCGCTACATTTACGGCATCGGCGCCAACAACGCCGTGGACATCCTCCAAGCCGCCAAGATCGAGCCAAACATCCGGGCCAAAGACCTGACCGAGCAACAGATCTCGGCCATCGTCCACGCCATCCAGGAGGGCAAGTACGTGATCGAGGGCGACCTGCGCCGCGAACTGGGCATCAACCTCAAGCGCCTCACCACCATCAAGTGCTACCGCGGCGTCCGCCACTTGCGCGGCCTGCCCGTGCGCGGCCAGCGCACCAGCACCAACGCCCGCACGCGCAAGGGTCCGCGCAAGACCGTCGGCGTGCAGCGCAACCCGAACGCCAAGACCGGCATCCACTAATTCCCTCCTATGGCTGACGAGATCAAGAAACCTGCGGAACAGACTCCCGAGACGACGCCTCCGGCCGAGAAGGCGCCGAAGGCCGAGAAGAAAGAACGACCGGCCAAGCCCGCTGCCGAAGTCGGCGAAGCCAAGGCTGCTCCGGCGAAGAAGGAAAAAACCGACAAGGCCCCCAAGGCCGAGAAGACAGACAAGGCGGCCAAGCCCGGCGAAGGCGCGGCGCCTGCGGCTGAGGCCAAGGCGCCCGAAGGCCCCGTGGCCGGCGGCACCGCCCCGACCGCTGCCGAGTTGCTCGGGGAAGAGTTGAAGCCCGCCAAGGTTCTCAAGGCGAAACACGCCAAGAACGTCGTCAGCGGCATCGCCACCATTCTGGCCACGTTCAACAATACCCAGGTCTCCATCACCGACATGCAGGGCAACGTCATCGGCTGGAGCACCGCCGGGCGCGTCGGCTTCAAGGGGTCGCGCAAGAGCACGGCCTACGCCGCCATGCAAGTCGCCCAGGACGCCGCCCGTCAGGCCATGGCCCACGGGATGCGCGAGATCGAAATCCGTGTCAAAGGCCCTGGCGCGGGCCGCGAGTCGGCCATCCGCGCCCTTCAGGCCATCGGCCTTGAAATCAGCACGATCAAGGACGTGACGCCCGTGCCGCACAACGGCTGCCGTCCCTGCAAGAAGCGCCGCGTCTGAAGAATCTCAAATCTCAAATCTCCAATTTGAAATCATAGAAGTATGGCTCGTTACACTGGTCCCCGCGTCCGCATCAGCCGCCGGTTTGGCCTCCCGATTTTTGGCCCTTCCAAGTATCTCGAACGCCGCCAATACGGTCCGGGCGTTCATGGTCCGAAGTCCCGCCGCAAGCACACCGACTACGCGCTCGGACTGATGGAAAAACAAAAGTTCCGTTATTTCTACGGCCTGCTCGAACGCCAGTTCCGGGGCGTTTATGAGAAAGCCCTCAAGCGGCGCGGCGTGACCGGCGAGCAGATGCTCCAGATCCTCGAAACCCGCCTCGACAACGTGGTGTATCACCTCGGCTTGGCCAACACCCGTCCCCAGGCCCGCCAGATGGTCAACCACGGCCACATCAAGGTGAACGGGCGCAAGGTTTCCATCCCCTCGTTCGCCCTCAAGGTGAACGACGTGATCGAGGTGGTGGACAAGAGCGCCTCCAAGCAGATGGCCATGAAATCGTTGGAGAGCGGCGGCGCGAGCCGCGTGGCGCCGGACTGGCTGGCGCTCGACAAGAACGCCCTCAAGGGCGTGGTCATGCGCATTCCGACGCGCGACGAGATTCAACCCATTGCCAACGAGCAAGCGGTCGTCGAGTTTTATTCCCGCTAAGAGATGAACCCGGAGTGATGCGGTACTGGAGTGTTGGAGTGATGCCTTACGGGCATCATCCGATCGCTCCGCGACTTCGCCACTCCAAACGCAATTACACGGGCCGGCCCGGCAGCGGGAACCAAGCCGGAACGGCCAGATTAAAATTGCGAGAAAGAAACCTATGCCAGTACGTCTAGGACGTTTCGAGATGCCCAAACGGTTGGTCAAAGAAGACGCGACCGCCACCCCCACTTACGTGAAGTTCATCGCCGAGCCGTTTGAAACCGGCTACGGCCACACCATCGGCAACAGCCTACGCCGGGTGCTCCTCAGCTCGCTCGAGGGGGCGGCCGTCACCTCCGTCAAAATGGACGGGGCGATGCACGAGTTCACGACCATCGATGGCGTGGTGGAGGACGTGACCGAAATCGTGCTCAACCTCAAGAAGGTCAAGTTTAAGTGCCATAGCCGCGATGCGCAGACCTTGCTCCTTTCCGTCAACAAGGAAGGCCCCATCACCGCCGCGGACATTCAGCTCAACCAAAACGTCGAGTGCGTCACGCCCGACCAATTGATCTGCACTCTCGACCGCAAAAAGAAGTTCGAGATGGAGATGGAGGTGAAGGTGGGCCGCGGATTCTGCCCCGGCGACGAGAACAAGAAGGTGGATCAGGCCATTGGCGTCATCGCCATCGACTCGCTCTTCTCGCCGGTGTCGCGCGTCCGTTACGCGGTCGAAGCCGCGCGCGTGGGCCAGCGCACCGATTACGACAAACTCATCCTCGAAGTCTGGACCGATGGCCGCCTCCTGCCCGAGGACGCCCTCACCCAGGCGTCGGCCATCCTCCAGCATCATCTCGACGTGTTTGTCGGCTACGACAAGAACGCCATCATGTTCGAGGAAGAAGTGCGCAAGGAGGACGACGAGCGCGTGAAGCTCAAGAAGCTGCTTAACATGTCGGTCAACGAGATCGAACTGAGCGTGCGCGCTGCCAACTGCCTCAACAACGCCAACATCACCACCGTGGGCCAGTTGGCCATGAAGACCGAGCAGGAGATGCTCAAGTACCGCAATTTCGGCAAGAAGTCCCTCAACGAGATCAAGGACAAGCTGGCCGGCCTCGGCCTGACCTTGGGCATGACCTTCGACCAGGAACTCTTCGAGACACCCGCGCCGAAGGAAGAGCCGGTCCTCTGACCGCCCTCGGACACACCTCAAGACTGATTTGCTATGCGACACCTTAAACGAACCGCCAAGCTGGGCCGCACGAGCGAGCATCGGAACATGATGCTGGCGAACCTCGTGTGCAGCCTCATCACCGAGAATCGCATCACCACCACCCTGGCCAAGGCCAAAGCCGCCCGATCCGTCGCGGAGAAGATGGTCACCCTGGCCAAGAAGGGCACGCTCCACGCGCGCCGCTTGTGCGTGGCGCGGCTGCACCAGAATGGTCCCGTCAAACGCCTGTTCAAGGAATTCGGCCCCCTCTTCAAGGACCGTCGTGGCGGCTACACCCGCATCATGCACCTGGGACAGCGCCGTGGTGATGCCGCCCAGCGCGCCATCCTCGAATGGGTCGAACTTCCCATCGAGGCCGTCGAAGCTCCCAAGCCGGCGGAAACCAAGCCCGAGGAGAAGACGGAAGGCGACAAGAAGTAGCCGTCCCACACCCGAATTCAAACCGCAGAAGCCCGTCCGCAAGGACGGGCTTCTGCCTTTGTTGTCGCGGTATTGAACTGTTATTGACTCCGCGCTTGTCGTCGCTCGTTGTCCTCGGCTCCTGGCGTGGAGTTTCGAGGACGAGGACGAAGGACGAAGGACGACGACGAGCGACGAGCTGTCGTCGCGGAAAATAGGATTCTACTCCGGCGCGCTCAGTTTCCTTGCAGGCGCACGGTGCCGCGGTCGGTGGCCAGGGTGAGGCGCTTGGTGATCCGGAGGGGGCCGACGTAGGTGCCCGCCTTGATTTGCAGGCGGTCCCCTTCCTGGGCCGCGCAGTTGATGGCGTCCGCCACGGTCTTGTAGGCGCCGCCCACGCAGACCTCGAAGAGCGCCGGATCAAGCAGCGGCCAGGGCCAGTCGGACGGATACTCGGGCGGTTTGCCCAGGTAGTCCGGCGGGGGCCACGGCCAATCCGAGGGCACCTTGGGCGGGCGCGGTGGCGTCGAGGGGTCGATGGGGAAGGTGTTGCAGGTTCGCCGCAGGTAATATTCCGGTCCCGGCGGATGCGCGTTCAGTTCGTCCGTGTACCAGGAAGTCGGCCCTGGAAGATGCTCGACCAGGCCGGCCAGTTGGCTCAACAACTCGCAGGGGGAAAGGCCAAGGGCATCCTTGTCCACGAAGACGGTCGTGCCGCTGCTGATCTCCCGGCGGGCCGCATTCGCGATGTCCACCATGTGGTCCCATTGGTCGTGAGTCAGGCGGTTGGCAAGGCCGCCGTCATCGCGGTGGTAGGACATCAGGTTGTGAAACACGTCGTCCACCTGGCGCCGCTGGCCTGCGCTGAGCGCGGCGTAGAACTGGTTGAAGTTCTCCAAGGCGATTTCGTTGGTGCTGTGCCAGCAGTCGGAGTCGCGGACGGTGTCCGCAATCCGATCGCTGGAAGACTCCACGCCGAATTCGTCTTTGCAGTCATCGCACGTGTTGCAGCAGCCGTGCGTGTGGCACAAATCCATGGCGTGGCCGAATTCGTGGAAGAACGTGGTCTTGCCAGCGTCCACCCGCATGATGATCAGGTCGCTCAGCACCGGCAGGATCGGCCGCGGCGAAGTCGCCCCGCCGCCGCCTTGAGCATTCGAAATGTACACGTTGATCGCCTCGCGCCGGTACCGATACACGTTGTCCGTGAGACGATGGCGATCGATTTCCCGCTCGAGGTCGGTCCACGTTTGGTCATCGTAAGGATCGGCATTGAACCAGTTGCTCAGCGAGGTGGGGAGCTCGACGATCTCGGTGAGTTCGAACTGGTAGCCCCAGCCCATGCTGGCCAGCAACCGGTTGTTCTCGGCGATGTGGGCGACGATGTTGCTCTGCGCGTCGAAGTTGTGCCGCTCCGGATTTGAGTCGGCGGAGGCGGGCCAGTTGCCGGCCGCATTGCGAAAGACCTTCACCGATACCCGCCACTGAATCCAAGCCGCCGCATCGTGAGCGGCCAGGAGGAAACCGCCAAACACCAGGAGCATCAGACCGTGTCGTTGGATTGCGTTCATCGCAGGCTCCCTATTGCAGGCTCACCAACACCAGGACCAGGCCTCGGCCTTCCTTCAGCCCGGTCATCGCTTTGCCGAGGATTGCGCCGTAGGCTTGCGTGCGGTCACTCGCCGTCATGACGTGGCCCGGTGTCGCGGACGTGGTCAGCAAGTCGCCGGGTTTGATCGGTGTCTCACCGGCGTCGGCCAACGCATAGACGCGGCCGGTCAACGCGATGTGTTCGGTGCCTTCCAGCACGCCCTCTTGCCGGAGCGTGAGTCCGGGTCGCACGCCGTTGGCGCCGCTGACGATGCCGGCCACGCGAGTGTCGTAGGGGCGATCAGCCAGCTTGAGCTTGCCGGGGTTCTCGTCGTCGATCACGACCACCGCGCCTTTGGGGATGTTCTGCTGGGAAAGCTCGAAGGGTTCCGCCACGTCGCTGCCGCCCCGAATGTCCAGGACGGTCACCGAGGCTTGCTGGGCGTAAAGGTCCATGAAACTGCGCGTGCTCGCGTTGTAAAGCGTCACCTGGGTGACGTTGGAGTTCAGGCTGCCCACCTGCACGTCGTTGCCGATGCCGTCGCCGCCGAGATAGGCCTGCTCGTTGGCGGGGCCATCGACCCGCAGGAGACTGCCGGCCACGTGGAACTTGGCTTGAGGACCGTTGGTGCCGGTGCCGATGCCCACATCACCGTTGTTGGCGATGCTCACGCGCGGAGCCCAGTAGGTGCAGAGGTCAAGCCCCCATTGGTTGGGACCCGCGACGCCGCGGCGCGAGAAAATGCCCTCGCCACTTCCGAGGCCAAACTGAATCCCGGAAGAGAGGCCGTTCGAGTTGGCGCTGTTGGCATCGACGATCACGCCGGCCTTCAGCGTCAGCAGGCCGTTGGTGTCGAGGTTGGCCACTTCGCCTGCGGCGTTTCCGAACGCGGCCAACTTGCCGGTCCCGGTGGAACCGACATTCAACACGGCGTCGGGCGAATGGCCGGCGGAGAGCAATCGCAGGGCGGGACCGGAGTTGCCGCTGGGGTTGTTGTTCTCGATGAAGCTGAGGGGCGAGGTCCAGTTGCCCGTGCGACTGCCGCGCACGGTGAGCAACCCGGTGACGTTGGCGGTGCCGATGCCCACGCCGCCGCCGGCGCGGACCAGGAACTGGTTTTCCGCCGACGAGGCAAAATCGAGATCTTGCGAGTCCGCCCAGACGAACGCGCCCTGGTGGTTGGCTTTGGCGCGACGCCCGGCGGCGAAGGAATAGTGCTGGGCAGCTTCATTGCGAAGCCCGCCCGGGACGGCCGCGTAATTGCCGGCGGCGACGTTGTAGGCGCCGCCGCCCACGAACGACGCGGCGCCGCGCACTTCGTTGTTGTAGCCGCCGCTGATGGCGCTGAAGTTACCGCCCATGCGATTCACGTTGAACTGCATGCCACCCCCCGCGATGACCGAGCCATAGACGCCGTTACTCACGACGTTGCCGCTGTAACCGGCCACCACGTTGGGGCTGGTAGCGTTGGGCTCGAGGCGTAGCGCGCGAGCGGAATTGACCCGGAAGTCCAGGGCCCGGTCGTCGGTCGTGCCCAGGAAGTGCGTGCCGGAGCTGGTGCCGGCGTTGCCGTTGATGCCCCATGCTCCGGCCAGGCTGACGTTCAGGTTGGTCAGCCCGGAACCATCCCCGCGCACCGCACCGCTGAAGGTGCCGCCGAACTGGTTGGCCCCGTTGGTGGCGGTGGTCACGCCGGCGAATCGATTCGAGGCGGTGAACGTGTTGTTCGTGCCCAAGACGGAGCCGAAAGCCAGGTTGGTCAACAGCGAGCCGTCTCCGCGGAAATAATCCGCTGCGTTTGTCCCGCGCACGTGCAACTGGGCTTGAGGATTGTTCGTGCCCAGGCCCACGCCGCCGCTGGCGCGAACGAGGAATTGATTCGTGCCGGTTGAACCGAAGTCGGCGTTCTGCGCATCCGACCAGACGAAGGCACCCCGGTTGGTCGCCTTGGCGCGGTTGCCGGCGGCCAGGCTGTAGTCGGCGCCGGCCACGTTCCGCGAACCGCCGGGCACGGTCGAATACCAACCGGCAGCGCTGTTCGAATCACCGCCCGCCACGGTGCCCAGCGTGCCGGTAACACGATTGCCATAGCCGCCGCCGATCGTGCCGCGGTCCCGTCCGGCCACGTTGTTGTCGCCGCCGGCCACGACGGCGCTTCCGCCATAGGCCTCGTTCCTGTAGCCGGACAGCACGGCGCTGTTGTTCCCACCCACCCGGTTTTCATTCGCGGCAAACCCGCCGCCGCCGATCACCGCGCCCGCCACGCCGTTGCTCACCACGTTGCCGCTGTAGCCGCCCACGAGGTTGGGGCTGGTGGCGTTGGGCTCCAGACGCAACGCGCGCTGATCGTTCACCTTCACTTCGACCGCCTGGTTGTCGCGGGTGCCGATGAAGTGAGTGCCGGCTGTGGTGCCCAGATTTCCGCTCAGGCGCCAGAACGTGTTCGACGCCACCGTCCCGCTCAGGTCCGCGAGGCTGATCGCGCCATCGGCGATCTTGGAGGCATCGACCGAACCGGCCTGCAGCGCCGCGCTTCCCACGGCGCCGGCTGCGACTCCCGCGGCGACGGCGGCGTCCGCGGCGCGGATCGCGTAGGGAGTCGGCGTGATCCGCTGCCGGGGCGAAAGGGTGGTGAAGGTCCCGGAGCCGTTGGTGCGCACGGCGATCTCCAGCCAGCGGTCCGCGCCGGAGAACGCGCCGGCTCCGAAACCCAGGGTGACGGCGAAGTTGCCCCCGGTCACGGGCAGCGCGTTGGTCGAGACGGTGCCGCCGACCTGGGCAGCGCCGCCCAGGGCGTCATAGAGTTTGAACGTGAAATCGTACCAGCCGGAAGCAGGCACGCCGCCCGCTGCCGAGAGCTGGCCCTGATAGGTGAAGACAGGGGTTTGTGCCCGAAGCGAAGAAGGCGTGAACACGAGAGCCGTCAGTACAACAAGAGCGATTCGTTTCATACGTGTGCTTGTGCGCGCGATGGAAAACGATTCGAGATCGAAAGGCAAGGCGATAGTCTCGACCGGGCAGGCCCACACCCGGCTGAGTCAAGAAAGTGGACGGGGCACGGCGTTCCGCTGCTTCAAGAAGGTTTCACCGGACAGGCTTGCGACCATCCAGCGCTGACAAACTTTGAGAGAAGCAACTTTTGATTCGGGTGGCGGCATTCAACTGCGAGGAGACTCCGCCTTGGAGATTCCTTGGTGTCGCCACCGCCCGATCCTTTCCTTTCGCGACTTCCTTGGCCGCCCAAGTCGGGTCCAAAAACCGTGAGCGGGTTTGGATTCGGCGGTAGCCCGCATTTCTCACCGGACCGCGGCCGGTCCCCGGCCGCAGCGCCTGTCACATGGCATCCTGTTGCGACCGGGGACCGGTCGCGGTCCGACACCTTGCGGCTGCGCCGATCTTGTGGTGAGAAATGCGGGGTAGTGCCGATCGCCGATCAGGTCGCTGGTTGCTGGGCCTCGCGAAGATCGCGGATTGGCGGTCGGCCACGGATCGCGGTAGCTTCCGCTCTTGTGACAAGCAGTTGTTTGTTGACGACCGGCGCGCCGAGACGAATTGGTTTCATCTCGACGCGGTTTCATGGAACCGACGGCGTGACTCTGGAGGCGCGCAAGTGGGCGCACATCTTCCAGGGCCTGGGCCACTCCTGCTTTTGGATGGCCGGCTTGCTCGACGCGCCGCCCGAAATCAGCCACCCCGCGCCGCTCGCGTTCTTCAACCACCCCGAGGTCGCGGACGTGCAGGCCAAGCTCTTCGGGGTCGCCTGCCGCACGCGCGCCATCACCGGCCAGATCCAGGCCATCAAGGAGCGATTGAAGGACGACCTCTATCGCTTCATCGACAGATTCCAGATCGAAGTGCTCATCCCGGAAAACATTCTCGCCATCCCGATGCATGTGCCGTTGGGGCTGGCGATGACGGAAGTGATCGCCGAAAACACGCTGCCGGTGATCTCGCATCATCACGACTTCGCCTGGGAGCGTGAGCGGTTCACGCTCAACGCGGTGAACGATTACCTCCAAGCCGCCTTCCCGCCGCTGCTCCACGGCATGGAACACGTGGTCATCAACTCGATGGCCCAAAAAGAACTGGCCCGCCGACTGGGCATCCCATCGCAGATCATTCCGAACGTGCTCGACTTCGAGACGCCGCCGCCCGGCCTGGATGACTACAACCGCGACCTGCGCCGCGAAATTGGCCTACGGGACGACGACTGGTTCATCCTCCAGCCGACGCGCGTCGTTTTCCGCAAGGGTATCGAGCACGCGATTGATCTGGTCCGCCGGCTCAACGATCCCCGCGCCAAACTGGTCGTCTCGCATCCGGCCGGCGACGAGGGCAGCGCCTACATGGCCATGCTCAACGATCGCATCGCCGATGCGGGAGTGGACGTGCGCTTCATCGCGGATCGGGTGGGGGAGACGCGCGGCTTGAACACGGAGGGGCGCAAGGTCTATACGCTCTTCGACATCTATCCGCACGCCGACCTTGTCACCTATCCGAGCCACTATGAAGGCTTCGGCAACGCCTTCCTGGAAGCGGTCTATTTCGGCAAACAGGTGGTCGTGAACACCTACGCGGTCTATGCGCGCGACATTGATCCGCTCGGGTTCAAGACCGTCGAGATGTCCCAACTGGTGACCCGCGAGGTCGTGGAGCAAGTCCGCGCCGTCCTGCACGACACGACGCTGCGAGGCGAGTGGGCGAAGACCAACTTCGCTTTGGGGCTGAAATATTTTTCCTACGCGGTCGCCCGGCGCAAACTGGCCGCGCGCCTGGCCAACCTGTTCGGCGAAGGCGTGTGAGACACGCACCTTGTGCCGAAAGGCCCCCCTGCTGAGTCAGGCCGCGGATCAGTTCTCGATTCTGGAATCGCCAGAGGATCGTCGCGGGGCGGGACCCGAACGGTTCGGAGGGCCGCTGGCCTTCGCCGGAAGGGGCCGGTCCACGTGCGAGAGGGCACGCAATTCGCCGATGGTCCACGCGCCTTCCTGCGGTTGGAACGTGACGCGGATCGAGGTCTTTCCCCGGACCAGCCTGGGCGGCAATTCGACCTCACTTTCGGCCAGACGCTTCCACGGATTTCGATCCGGGTCATACCAGGTTCCCGCCGCGACGCCATCCACCGAAACGAGAGCGCGCTGGGGGCCGGAGGATTGATCCAACACGCGGCGAAGCCTCACTCCGGTGTTCGCCGGATCGACCGCGAGGATCCGGGTGATCGGTTCCGTGGTCTTGAGAAGGGCGCACGGAACGGCAAGCTCATCGTTGTCGCCTTCGAAGAAATGATTGAGCGACTCCACGCCCGGCCCGGAGAACGAGACGGCGTCGCTCTGGACGAGGCCGATCCGATCGCGTCCGTACCAGAAGGCGAGGCTGGCGTAACGGCTGTCCGTGTCGTTCACGCCGCCATGCTCGATGCCGCAGCGGATCGCGCTGCGGAAGCGCACGGGCGCTTCCAGGTGGACGCGGTAGTAGCAGGCGGGAAAGTCGTAGAAGGTCTTGCCGCCGCCGGCCCGCTTGGCTTCGGCCGCCACGTCTCCGGTGCAACCGTGGAAGGGAGTGTGATTGTCCGAGTTGGGCCAGCAGGCTTGGTGGTAGTAATCCTCAGTGCCCGTGCCGTAAAACGCCGGCGAACGGCTGCCGTCGAGGTAGAACCGGATGTCGCCTTCGCAGTAATGCCCGCCGATCAGGCGATGCACCACGCCGACGAACTGGCCTTGCCCTTCCGTCTCCAGGAAAACCCAGTCGCGCCCGCGCACCGTCGGGCCTTCGTGGAAGCGGGCGCGAAAGTAACCCGCGCGGTGCTCGGGATACGGCTCCGGTCGCCAGGACACGACGGAGCCGATCTGCGTCGCCGGTTTTGTTCCGCGGTTCTCCAGACGAATCCGGGCGCTCTTCCAAAACGGCATCGGAAAGTGGCAGTAGCCCTCGTCGCCACGGATGCCGAAACAGAGCGACGGGACGTCCTGCCAGCGGACGCCAGCCCCGAAGAAGAAGCCGACGGGCGCTTCGACATCTCGCGCGCCGCCGTCCCAATCCATCCGCAACCAAAGCGACTCGATGGCCTCCTTGGCTTGCGGCAACGACAGGCGCAAGGAGGCGACCGCACCGGCGCCGGCGAGGTCCGCGAGATTCGTGGATGCACCGGCGGCAAGATCGATGGTGCGGCGCTCCACGCGGAGTCCGGTCCAGCCCTTGGGATCCTCGCCCGGACGATTCCAGAGTGACTTCAACGCCGAGAGGTCTTGCTCGCGGCTCCACGGCACGGCGCGCGAGGTCTCGCGGAAGCGTTCGGCGATCACGTGGTAGAACGGCGCCGGGTGGAGCGTTGTGATGCGGCAGCGCTCCTGGAAGCCGATTGGCACGAACGACCAGTGCGAGATGCACTGCCACGGGCCGCTCGCCACCAGGGCCTTTCTCACGAGCGGCGACGGAAATCCGGGAACGCGCCCCTGGAAGAAATCGTCCTGCGTTGCGTCCACGATCACTTTTCCGTCCACCTCAATGCGGAGGTCGTGTTCGCCCAGCCCCCAGATGTTGCGGATGGCGCCCGCGCCGACCGCGTCAAAGAGGACGGCGCGCCGGACGCCGGTTTCAAAGTCGTCGATGCCGAAGGGCGTGCCGTCCTTCTGCAGGAAACGGATGTCATCGACGAAAAACTGCATACCATCGACGGCGCCCCACCGGACTTGGAAGAGGAGCCAAAACGCTTCCACGCCCTGGCGCTGGACCTTCGACACGTCGAGGAGCACGTGGTTCCACTGGTTCGGCTGCAAGTCGCGAACGTCGAGTTGCGTGGCGCGGCCGCCGCTGTCGAGGCGCACCGCGTAGTCGATCTGCCCGTCGGCGTGCGTCGGCCACACGAACATCGAGAGGCGGTCGCAGTGATCCAGGTTCAAGCCGCCCGAAAGCTGTTTCCGCACGGAGCGCCACCCCGTGGAGCGTCCCGTCAGCCGGATCGTGTGAACGAGAGCGCCGTGGCCCTCGTGGACGCGGTCCTTGGTGTAAGCCGCCGTCGCTCCCTCGTCCACGTCCGCCCAACCCGCCAAGCCCTCTCGCTGGACCTCGCCCTCGTGGAGGTACCAGCCGCCGTCACCATTCAGGCCCTTCTTGTTGTGGCTGGAAACTTGGTAGGCGGAGACCTCGGGAGCGAGCAGCGGCAGGTCCTCCACCTCAATCGCGAGGACGCGCTCAACCGCCAGGAGAAACACGCCCAGCGCTGGCAGGAAGGTGCGGAGTGGAGTCACGCGATCACGCGCTGGAGAGACTGGTTTCATCGCTCAATCACACTGATCTCATCGAAGAACGCTTCTTCGTTGAAGACGCCATTCGGGCCGCCGTACGCGACCTTCACCACCACTCCGACCGTCTTTCCGGCATACGCCCGCAGCGGATACTCAAACGTCTTCCAGTTCGTTGAGGCAGGTGGAGAGCCAGCATCAAAGGTTTCCAGCGCGAACCAATCGAGTCGGCCCTCCACGAGCACACCGGCTTGGAGCAGGAAGTCGCTCTTGCCGGGTATCTCGTAGGGATCGCCCGAAACCACCAATCGCAGCACGGGGTTCCCCGCCGGTACGGTTACCTTGCGCAGCATGATGGCGGGCGTGTCGGCGTCTTCGGCGTGGACGGCGAGGATGCCGCGTTTACCGAGATTGGGTTGGCCAGGATGCCCGCCGCGTGGCTGCGGTTCATCAATCCAGAACGGATGGGTCTTGGGATACATGTTCAGCAGAGCCACGCGTTGCAGATCGTTGCTTGAGTCAAAGGTGTTCGCCAGTTGCTGATCCAGCGGCAGCTTTTCGAACCCGGCGAGGAGGTTGGTGGTCGGCTCCGGACTCGCCAGAATGTCCAGGCATCGCTCAGCCACCGGTGGGAGCGGCTCGTGTCGGAATCCGCCGGGGCTGTCCTGATACCAATAGAAGACCGTGGCGTAGTCCACCCAGCCCCGCTGCTTGCCGAAGCCCACGTCTTCGCTTCTCCAGTCGATGGTCCACACCAGTTCGCGGTCGAAACGAATGGGCATGTGATCGTGGAAGCGATAGATCGAGAGCCGCGAGGTGGGGCCGCGGGTGAGGATGTGCGTCATGCCGGCGTGCGGCCCGGTCCACGTCCGGTTGAAGCCCCAACTGAAGGTGAACGAGTCTTCGCTGCCGAGGTAATCAAACGCGCGCCGGCGTCCGTCCACGTCCACCTCGTTGTTGCCTTCCATGATGAAGTTGAAACCGGCATAGCGCGGCTGGTCGCTGGCAATCGTGAACTGACGGCCCAAGAAATGTCCGCGCCCTTGAACGCGGAGGAACTCCTCGCGCGAATCGTTCGAGAGCACGAAGCCCTTGCGCCGGTAGGTGGCGTGGAAGTAGCCGAGCGCCGGATTCCACTCCGGAGACTTCTCCCACTCCAGATACATGTAGGCCATCGTGTTCACGTCGGTGTCGTTGCGGAAGATCACCTTGGCCGACGTCTTGAAGGGCATCGGGAAGTAGGCGTTCCAAGCGACAGGGACTTTCTCCACGAAGCGGCTGGCGAACTCGACGCTCTTCCCGTTCGCGCCGTCGCCGAAGAAGTCAGGCAGCGGGCAAAGCACCGCCGGTTCCGAAGCGTCGTCGAAGTAGATTTCGACCACGATGCCGCGCAGCAGACGTGCCCTGGCGATTCCGGGGACGTCGGCGAAACGCAGCAGCGTGATCACGCCCGGCCCTTTCAGGTCGGCGACGGTGACTCGCGACCGCGGCGTCAACGCAGGTTGGTTGAGGTATTGGCGATCGACGTTCCAGAAGGCGCTGACCGAGCCGCTGGGCATGGCCGGCTTGAGGACGGTGATTTCCAGCGTGGCGTCACGCGACGGACTGGCAGTTTGGGCGCCTTCACCTCCGCGGCCCTCGTGAGGTGCCCACCCGACACACAGCCAAGTCAGCACCACGATGCAGTTGCGAATGCAGTCAGTCTTCACGGAGCCATTCCATCAAACTTGCGACGCTATTTCAAACAAAGCACGAGCGAGAAGTCGGTGCCGTGCCAGCCGTTTTCCACGCGGTAGAGGACGCGGTTGAGGCCCTGCTTGAAGTGGACCTTGCGCAGTCCCTCATCCACGCGCCAAGACTTCTGCTGCTTGCCGCTGGACCAGACGAGCTGGTTCTCGATCCAGACTTTGGAGAAGTCGTCGCTGCCCACTGCGATCCAGAGGTCGGTGGCTTTTTCGAAGTAAAGCTCGGTGTAGGCGTAGTAGATGATGTATTCCAACCCGCCGAGCCAATAGTCGCCGGGCGGAGCGGGGCGGCGTCGCTCGGGATGGAAGTGGGTGAAGGTCGGCGTGAGGCGCGGTTCGGGTGTTTGTGCGAATTCCCAGCGGATGGGCTGGTTGTCCTTGCCCACGTAGGTCGCGTTCAGATCAACGACGGTCTCGGGCGGGAATTTTTTCTCGATGTTCTCGCGGCGGGCGTTGTCGAAGGGGCCGAGGACATACCAGCTATCCACATACATCCAGGAGGCGGACGGCGCGGAGGTCTTGACCTTGCGGCCGGGAAGGGCCTTGAGTTTGTCGGGCACGGGCGGTGGTCCGCCGAAGCCGAAGCCGCCCGGAGGACCTTTGCCGCCGGGGACACCGGCACCCGGGCCGGGACCGGGACCCTGCTGGCCTTGCCCTTGCGCGCCTTGGCTGGCTCCGCCCTTCATCGCGCCGGACAAATCTTTCGCGCGCTCGTTGGAATCCTCCATCGCCAGTCCTTCCATCGCTTGCATTTGCTCGGACTGGGCCTTGATCCAGTCGAGCGAAAGGGACGCGCCTTCGGCACTGCCAGAACCACCGTGGTCGAGGCCCTTGGCCTGTGCGAACAGCGACAGACCCAGCGTGACCATGGCGTTGATCTCGGAACTGGCGGCCTGCACGGTTTCGCGCACGGCGGGCACGTCTTCGCCGGACGTGGCGGTGGCTTGCAGCGCGGGCTTGAGATTCGGACGCACGACTTTGGCCACCTCGGTCAGCTCCATCGCGCGCTTCAGTGGGATTTGCCGGAGCATGGCCAACTCGGTGGCGCGGATGCGCTTGTAGGCTTCGGTCAACTGGCCCTCGGTCGTAACCGCAGTCTGATAAAGCTCCGGCAAGTTCATGTCATAAACGTTCGGCAGGGTGGCGGAGAGGTTGGTGGGGAAATCGAAGTTGTTCGTGAGCGCGGCGAGGGCGTTGGTCGCGGCGGTCAGGCGCACGGTGGCGAGAACGCGGCTGGCCTTGGTCTGGGCCAGCAGGGCTTCGGCCTGGGCTTTCTTCGCGTCGGCTTGAGACTGGGCCAGTTTGTTCTCGGCTTCGTCGGCTTTGGTGACGGCCTCGGTGGCTTCGGTCTGCAATTGCTTGGCGCGGGTCTGCTGGGTGACGAGGCGCTCCTGGGCTTTGGTCAGATCGGTTTGGACGCGCTCGATCTTCTTCTGCGCGGACTCGACGCGGGTCTTGGTGGATTCGACTTTGCGCTGCGCGGTATCGGCACGGCGCTTGGCGTCGCCCGCTGCGGTCTGAGCGGTGACGGAAGCCTGGCGGGCGGTTTTCTTGTCGGGATCTTTGTTGTCGAGCTTGTCGTAGTCGGCCTTGGCTTGGGTGGCTTTTTCTTTGGCGTCGTCGGCGTCGAGCTTGGTTTGGACGGCGTTGGTCTGGGCGTCCTGGAAGTCGGTCTGGGCCTGGGCGGATTCGGCGCGGGCTTTGGTGAGGTTGGTCTGGACGTTGGCGATGTCGTTCTCGGCGCGCTTGATTGATTCCCCGTGGCGTTCGACTTCGCGGGCTTTGCTCCCGGCGTGATCGCGTGGCCACTGGGCGTCCTCACGCGCAGCACCGACGGTGAGTTGAGCCTGGCTGGCGCGGCGCTGGGCGGCGTTGGCGTCGGCCTGAGCCTGACGGGCGGAATCGAATCCGGTGTCGCTCATGGTCAGGGCCGAGAGCGCGCGCTCCATGGACTGGCCGGCGCGGTCCTGCGGTTCTTCGACCTTCTTCAGCGCGGCGGCGAGTTCCTTCAAGTCGTCGGAGGTGTGAGTCTGGCGGACTTTGGCGAGCGGCGCGTCGCTGGCGGACTGGGCGGCCATCGCTTCGGCCTGGGCCTTGGCGGCGGCGGCCTGGGCTTCTTCGGCGAGGCCGGGGGCGTTTTGCGCGAAGTCGGCGGAGAACTTCTGGAATTCCGCGAGCTTGTTGCTTTCGAGTTCGGAGAGTTCGAGGAGGATGTCCTGCAACGTGCGCACGTCGGGCGCGAGGATGTTCGCCTGGCGCTCGCGGACCTGGTCCATGACCTCCTGAATCTTGGCGCTGCCGGCGGTGAACTCGGCCTTGCGCTCCTCGAGGTTGATCATGCGGATGGGCGAGAAGAGCACGAGCCAGCCCAGCACGATGGCGTGAAAGATCGCTGACATCACCCACCAAATGGGGATGCGGGCGAGGCGCTGGCGGAGCGTGAGCTCAGCGGGCGCCGGAGTTTTTCCTGGT
Source organism: Verrucomicrobiota bacterium (assembly GCA_016219875.1). Lineage (GTDB taxonomy): Bacteria > Verrucomicrobiota > Verrucomicrobiia > Limisphaerales > JACRJZ01 > JACRJZ01. Next base: position 59,974 of record JACRJZ010000062.1, read on the forward strand.
ATGGAGTCCGACATTTTTCAGTCCCTCGAACTGGCAGAGGTCAATGATGTGAATGATGTCCTCGAAGCGGGTATTGCGGTCGCCGTCGATGCGGATGCGCTGGTTGGGATTCACCTTGGCCACGTCGCGGATGCGCTGGTGGAGACGCTCGGTGTCCACGGGTTCGACGCGGTCGCCGGTGCCAAGGAAGGCGCGGCCCTCCTTGTCGATGCCGATGATGAAAATGTCCGGCGGCTGCTCGACGCTGGCCGCGGCGGCGGATTCGGGCAGTTCGAGGGGCAGTTCCTTCTCGCGGTTCTTGAGCGTGGTGGCGACGAGGAAGAAAATGATGATGACCAGCATGCAGTCGATCATCGGAATGAGCATGATCTCAAACGGCTCTTCTTCGGGTTTCTTCGTGCGCATGGGGGACGGAGCGGAATAACAGGATTAATCGGAAACGAGCGGGGTGAATGACCAATGACGCAATGACCAATGACGCAATGACCAATGACCAAGGAATTCCCAATGACCAATGACCAGAGCGGCGACGATTGCGGTCCCGCAACTGGGAGCATAGCCAGCGAATTCATCTGTCGTCTTCATGCGCAGGGTCGGCGTTTCCCGAAGTTCATTTGAGCATTGCTGCATTGGTCATTCCTTGGTCATTGCGTCATTGGGCATTGGTCATTGCTTCCCCTCCCGTTTCATCAGCCATTCGCTGAGCAGGTTTGTGACTTCCTCTTCGAGCAGCGCGCCGAAGCCCGTGGTCTTGTGCTTGAAGACGTGGTAGAGCGCGAGGAACGGAATCGCGATGGCCAGGCCGAGGCCGGTGGTGACGAGCGCCTCGGAGATGCCGGAGGCCAGTTGCGTGGCGTCGCCCAGCGCACCGGCCAGGGCGACGGTCTCGAAGGTTTCGATCATGCCCAGGATCATGCCCAGCAGTCCCAGCAACGGTTCGAGCGTGGCCACGATGCCCAGCGGGTAGGCGCGCTGGTAGTGGTTGCTCAACTCGCGCGTCACGATGTCACCGCAAATCTCGGAAACTTCCAGCATGGGCGAGGTGCGGTTCTTGGTGATGAATGAAATGACGCGCGCCAATGTGCTGGGATCGGTTTCGCCCAGCTTCTCCAGTTCGGCGAACTTGCCCTCGTTCCACAACTCGCGGGCGCGACGCGCCAGCCCTTCGGGCACGACGTAACGGCGGCGCAGGCGGAAGAACCGCTCGAAAATGAATCCCGCCCCGAAGACGGACAAGCCCAGTTGCACCAGCGCGGTCGTGCCGCCCTCCTTGAGTTTCTGGCCCCAGCCGGAGGTGTACTTGACCTGGCCGGCGGGCGCGTTGGTGCCTTGGGCGGAGAAGGCCAGGTTCGTGCCGGCGGCGTTCGTCGAGAGGAGGTTGGTGGAAACGGCATTGGTGGTCGTGGCCTGTCGGGCTTCGTTCGCCAGAAGGGCGCGGCCGGCAGCGGCCGTGGGAACAGAGGGCTTCTCTTCAGCGGCCGGTGACAGCATCGCGGCGGTGGCCAAGCTGACAGCAGCGGCGAGAGCGTGGAGCAGTTGTCGGGTCATGCGATTCAAAACTCAGATTCGGACTTTCGTGCCCAATCCGACGACGCACGCGGCAAGGCCATTCACCTCAAGCCAGTGAGGCGGGCGCGGCGCAAGAGCTGCTTGTCGAACGAGGGAAATCGCCGTCAGGGGAGCATCTTTCAAAACCGTAGCAGCCGACGTGAGGAGGCTCTGTTTCCCTTGAAGTTTGAGCCTCCTCACGTCGGCTGCTACGGGTTTTTGAAATCGCGACAGGGTAAGCCCATTGCAGAACCTTGCGGGCGTAGCGGCGTCTCGGCAGAGCGCCGCACTGCAAGCCCAAAGGTAGAAGGCAAGAGGCAAAAATGGCGGCGCTCTGTCGAGACGCCGCTACGCTCAGGTTCCTGGGCCGTGAGCAAGTCCGAAAGGAACAGGAGACTTCACCGCGCCCCGTCTGCGCGAATCATGCGGAGGCCAAAGATGGCGCCGATCTCGTTGCCCTTGGTGGCCTGGAACTTCACGGCCACCTTCTGCTTCCCTCTCACGGCTTCGGGCGGGACGGTGTACTCCACGTCGAAGAAGCGCATTGGGCCACGGCGTTCAATTGTTTGTTCGCCCACGCGCGTGCCGTCCACCAGGATTTCAAACGTGCGTTCCTGCCACTCGTCGTGGTTGTAGGTCACGACCAGCGCCATCGGATGCGCCGGATCGACCGGCAAGTCAAAGGAGAACCACTTCGTGCCGCGGCGGCCCGGTCGGCCCATGACGCGGACGGGTTGGGTGTCCTCGCCCTGCATGTTGGCATCGCGCTCGGCTTGCATTTCGCCGGGTTGCGCAAAACCGATCGTGGCGGCTTCCAGCTTGCGCTGCTTCTCGCGCTCCGCCGCGATCTCGGCGGCGCGTTTCTCCCATTCCTGCGGCGTGAAGAGGTCCCAATAGATTCCGTAGGTGCGCCGGTGCAGCCGGTAGAAGGGCACGAAGTCCACGTCGCGATCCCGGCCCACGCCGTCGGTGCGGAAGGAACCCGGTTTGTCGGGCACCGGCTTGAGCCAGTCAGCGACGGGCTGTTCGGCGGAGACAAACACGGGCACGTTGTCCACCACGGCGCTGCGCCCGCGTCCGCGCCGGGCTTGTTCCTCGCCCAGGTCGCCGGCGAGCACCAACGGTCCCCACAGGATGGCAACGCGACGGGGATTATCGGGCAGCGGTTCGAGGCGCAGCGTTTTCGACAGCGTCAGCGCGATGGTGTCGCCGCTTTTCCAGGTGCGCTTGAGTTCGACAAACGAACTCGTCCTCGGCGCCGGGCCGGGACCACCGCGACGGCTGCCGGTTTCAGTGCGTGGTGCGCCAAGCAGCTCTGGCGCCGCAGCCTCGTCATTGACGTGGATGGAGAAGTTCGTGCCCACCCAGAAAGGACGCCGCAGGGCGATGGTGAATTCCTTCGGCGTCGCGACTGCGAGCTTGAGCGTGGCGGACTCGCCTTCCGGGAAATCCGTTTCCATCGTGAGCTTCACGCCCACAGCCTGCCACTCGGCGGTGGAGGGCGCATAGAGGTTCACCCACAGTTTATCGCCAGACTCGTAGTAAAGACCGTGGCTGTGAAGCGCGTGGCTCTCCATGCTGGAGCCGGTGCAGCAAGTGAAACCGCCGTCGAGCATGTTGCGCTCGTATTCGTGCTGCACGCCGCGGCCCACCGGCACCATGTAGCAGGCCCAACCGTCCTGGGGGTCAAGCGAGGCGAGGATGTGGTTGAAGAGGGCGCGCTCGTGGAAGTCGGCGTAGTGCGCGTCGGGCCGGAGGGCGAACAGCGTGCGAGTCATCTTGAGCATGTTATAAACGTTGCACGTCTCGGCGGTGCGGCCATCCACGCGGTCGTTTAGCTTGTCCGCTTCGCCGAAGTATTCGTCTTTGCCATGACCGCCTGTCGCATAGCTGTGATGCTGCGCGACGCGATCCCAGAAGAAGCTCGCAGCCCAGCCGTCGCCAGGATCGCCCGTGTAAGCGAAGCGTGCGAGCGAGCCGATCATTTTCGGGACCTGGGTGTTGCCGTGCGTGCCGCCGAGGCGATCTTGATGGCGCTTGAGCGGGTCGGTGAACGCGCGGTGCTCGAACTTGTAGGAGAGATCGAGCCAGCGCCGATCCCCGGTGTCGGCGTAGAGGTCGGCGAAGATTTCGTTCATGCCGCCGAACTCGGTGTTCAACATGCGCTGCACCTGGGCGTCGGTCATCTTGGCCACGATGCCTTCGGCCCAGGCGGAAAACTTGATCTCAAGGTCCAGCGCGGTCTTATTGCCGGTGAAGCGCCAGGCGTCGCGCAAGCCGGCGTAAGTCTTGTGCAGCGTGTACCACGGCGACCACATGCCGTTCAGGTCAAAGCCGCCGGAGCGGATGTCGCCCTCCGACACCTGTTCGAAGATCGCCGCGGCGTCGGTGCCCTTGTTGTCGGTGAGAGCGCCGAGGTATCCGTTGCCGCGCTTGGCCTGGACTGCCTTCAGTTCTTTCACCAAGTAGTCGGCGCGGTCCTTGAAGCGAGGATCGCCCGTGGCGGCATACATCAGGCTTACGGCCGAGAGGTAATGCCCGCCGATGTGGCCGGTGAGTTGTTTGCCGGTCACGGAATCCCAGCCGCCGTAGCCCTTGGCCTTCGGCTCTAGACCGGCGCGCAGGCGGTAGCCGGCCATCAAGCGATCCGGCTCCAGCGCGAGCAGAAACTTGGCATCCAGATCCTGCGCGTGCTTGAGCGGGCCGCCGGTGAGACGGACGGCAGACAAGGGCAGGGGACGCGCGGCGTCGGGGACCACATTGGTGATCGGCCCAGCAACGGCTCCGGCAGTGACGAGGCAGAGCCAGGTTGCGAGGCGAACGATGCAGGCGTTGGCCCCCCGGATTGGCCAAGTAGCGAGATGCTGCGAGTGCTTCATGTCGCTGCCAGTTCTAGCGAGTGCCCGTGGGGCAGGTCAATCCTCCGATCCTTACGGAAGTGGTGGCCCGCCGCGTGAGGGCACGCGGCCTACAAGGCAGATGTGTAGGCCGGGTCCCCTGACCCGGCGTTCGCCGCAAATGCAGTTTCCTCCGGTTCGCTAACGATTGGGGCAGGTCAATCCGCGAGCGGAAGAACAGACTGGCGGCGGTCGCGAGAGGATGTGTAGATTGGGGCCGCAACCTTAATGCCGGTCCCGGAAGTGACATGAATGCACAACCAGTTCCCTTGGCAGGCACCTCCAAGCCGGGCGCTCAAGCCAACGCAGGCATGGTTCAGTTGGCTTGGTTCGCCGCCGTGGTCTGGCTGTGGGGCGCCGGCCTGTGCGGCGCCCAATCTCAAACGAACGCCGCCGCAGACCATCCGCCAGTGACCGCGCCTCCAGAGCCGTTCTTCGACATGGTCCGCGAACGAGACCGCGACGCGGCCCGCCAGTTCTACAAAAAGCACGTCGAGGTTCGAGGCCTGCCGGTCGTGGCGTCCGACGAAGTGGCGGACTTGGCGCTGCAACGCACGCATTCGATCGTCTCCCACATGTTGGCCGGCCGGCCGGACGTCATCGAGGCGATGGTCAAGAACCGGATGTATCTCATCGTAATCGGGAAGGACCAGGTCTATACCGACATGCCTGAGTATCGGAACCATCCCAATCCGGCTTACCAGAACGAGCGGGTGCGTGGCACCGGCGGCCGGCCCACCAGCTTCGGCGAGGAGAACCTGCTCAGCCTCCCGCTTGACCGCTACGACGACGAAAGCATCGCCGTGCATGAGTTCTGCCACACGATCGATGGCACCTTGCGCGCGGTGGATGCCACCTGGAACGAGCGACGGAACCGCGCTTACCAGAACGCGCGCCTGAAGGGGCTGTTTAAGGACACTTACGCCGGATCGAACGCGGGCGAGTACTGGGCGGAGATCGCCCAAGCCTATTTCGACTGCAACCGCATCAACAACTGGAACCACGGCCCCATCGGCACGCGCGAGCAACTCAAGGCCTACGATCCGGAAGGCTACGAGTTGGCGCGCACGGCCTTCAATCTGAAGCCCGACCAGGACTGGCGTTACCGCTTTCTGCGACCGCTGCCCAACGTGACGGCGCCGCCGGCGAAGTTCAAAATCGATCCCTACTACACGAAGTTCACGTGGGCGCGCGAATTTACGGTCCTCGGTCGCCAGGCCAGCGACGCCGCGCTCCTCAAAGCCAACGACACCATTCGCAAGCTGCTCGCCTATCGGCACGACCTTCTGAAGGCCCTGATCGCCGACGGCGTGAAGTTGGTGGTGCTGGGCCGAAACGAGCGCCTGGCCGACCTGCCGGAATTCCCATCGCTCAAGGAAGCCAAGGGTTTCGACGCCCTCGCGCGCACGCTGGACTACACGCGCGAAACCAAGCTGCTGGTGGTCGGCGAGGAAAACGTGTTGGCCAATCCCAAGGTGCCGAATGTGGGCGACAACCAAGTGATTCGCGGGCTCGCCAAGGCGCTCTACCACCTGACCGGCACGCGCCCGGTCGATCCGAACTGGGAGCAGCGCGACCGCAACGTGCAGCAATACGAACTGCGCGTCCAACGCCTGGACCTGCGGTTCGATCAGCGGCTGAAGGCGATTTACGAAAATACCGTGAGCGCCGGCAAGTGGAAGGGCACGGCGGCCGTCCATGATCGCGCGGCGTATTGGGCCGAGGGCGTGCTGGCCTATTTCGACGCCCTGGGTCAGGATGCCGCTCCCGACGACGCGGCGCATCCGATCGGCACCCGCGAGGCACTCCAGCATTACGATCCCGACCTCTTCGCGCTCGTCCACGAAACGATGGCCTACGGCGGCAAGGTGGACTGGCGTTATCAACCGTGAACCTGGCGACAGTTTATGCGTGAACTTCGTTTCGCCATCCTCGGTACGGGGTTTTGGGCGCGCTATCAACTCGCGGCTTGGCGGGAGTTGCAGGGCGCCCGCTGTGTGGCGCTTTTCAATCGCACCCGCGCCAAGGCGGAAAAACTGGCGCAGGAGTTCGGCGTGCCGGCCGTGTATGACGACGCTGAGGAACTCTTCCGCAAAGCGCGGCCTGACTTCGTGGACATCATCACCGATGTGGGCACCCATCGGCAGTTTGCCGAACTGGCCGCCGCTCACAAGACGCCGGTCATCTGCCAGAAGCCACTTGCGCCCACGCTGGCCGAGGCGCGGGCCATGCTCGCGGCGTGCAGCAAGGCCGGCGTGCCGCTCTTCGTCCATGAAAACTGGCGTTGGCAGGCCCCGCTCCGTGAGTTGAAGAAGGTGCTGGACTCAGGCGTGATGGGCCGCGTCTTCCGGGCGCGCGTGACCTACTCGAATAGCTTCCCCGTCTTCGACAACCAGCCGTTCCTAAAAGAACTGGAACAGTTCATCCTCACCGACATCGGCACGCACATTCTGGACACGGCCCGGATGCTCTTCGGCGAAGCGCGGACGCTCTTCTGCCGGACGACGCGCGTGCATCCTGACATTCGCGGCGAAGACGTTGCCACCGTGATGCTGGGCATGGCGTCCGGGGCCACGGTGACCTGCGAGATGAGCTACGCCAGCCGGGTGGAGCACGACCGTTTTCCAGAGACCTTCGTGTTCATCGAAGGTGAGCGAGGCTCCGCCGAACTGGGGCCGGATTACTGGATTCGCGTCACCACGGCTGCTAGTGGCACGCTGGCGCGACGCTGTCCGCCGCCGTTCTTCGCCTGGGCCGATCCACGCTACGCCTTGGCCCAAACGGCGGGCGTCGCCTGCAACGCCAATTTGCTCGGTGCGCTCCAAGGCGTCTCTGCTGCGGAAACCACCGGCGAAGACAACTTGAAGACGCTCAGCCTCGTCTTCGGCTCGTACGAATCCGCCATGACCGGCCAAGCCATCCGATTGCCGACTTGAAATCCAGCGTGCGCCAAACCACCAACCACGAACAACTGACGACGAACAAATGACCTCCATCGCTCTCCTCGGTGCCGGCGGCAAAATGGGCTGCCGCATCATTGACCACCTTCAACACGATCCCGAATACCAGTTGCGCTGCGTCGAAGTCAGCCCGCCCGGCTTGGCCAATCTTGCCGGGCGCAGCCTCGCTCCGACGCCGCTGGACGCGGCTCTGGCCGGTGCCGACGTGGCGATCCTCGCTTTGCCCGACAGGGTTTTGGGGAAGGTCGCCCACGAGGTCGTGCCCAAGCTGAAGCCTGGCGCGATGGTGATCACGCTCGATCCCGCCGCGGCCCACGCGGGCGAGCTTCCGGCGCGGCCTGACATCACTTACTTCGTCACGCACCCGTGCCATCCCAGCGTATTCGAGTACGAGGAAGACGCGGCGGCCCGCGCGGATTTCTTCGGCGGCACGAAGGCGCGTCAGCCCATCGTCTGTGCCCTGATGCAAGGCCCGGAGGCGGACTACGCCAAAGGCGAGAAGCTGGCCCGCGCGTTCTTTGCGCCGGTCACGCGCTCGCATCGCATCACCGTCGAGCAAATGGCCCTGCTCGAGCCGGCGATGGCCGAGACTGTGGGGATCGCGCTGGTCATGGCCTTGCGCGAGTCCTTGGAGGAAGTCGTCAAACGCGGCGTGCCGCGCGCGGCGGCGGAAGATTTTCTGTTCGGCCACATCAAGGTGCCGCTGGGCATCGCCTTCAACCGGGTGGACTTCAACTTCTCCGACGGCGCGAAGCTCATCGCCGAGTTCGGACGCCAAGCCGTGCTGCGGCTGGACTGGAAGAAGGTGTTCGAGCCGGAAAGCGTGAAGGAGCAGGTGCGGGCCATCGTGGAAGGGAAGTTCAAGGCTGGCCAATGAACGCAACGGTGAAAGCGTCGCCGGGTTGCCGCGTGAGTAGCGCAGGCTTTCCAGCCTGCCGTATCGCCGACTTTCAGTCGGCGGGGCGGGCGACGTTCGAGAGCTTTCTAACTTGTCCGGAGCCGGTTGCATCAGACGTTTTGCCGCTGGGAACACCCGCGCTACGCCGGAGTGAAAACGTGCGCCACCGCCCATGAAACTCGGCCTTGGCTCCTACACCTTCACCTGGGCGGTGGGCGTGCCGGGACACACGCCGGCGCAGCCGCTCAGCCCGCTGGCGCTGCTTGATCGGGCCAGGCAACTGGGCCTTCGCGTGGCGCAGTTCTGCGACAACCTGCCGCTGACACGGCTCGCGCCGAAGGGACTGGAGGAGTTCACCGACTTCGCGAGTCAGCACCGAATCAGCGTCGAACTCGGCACGCGGGGCCTCGACTCCGAGAATCTCCTGGCCCACCTCGGACTGGCTCGCCGCTTCAATGCTCCTTTCGTTCGCGTCGTCACCGACACCAAGAGTGACGAGCCTTCGCCGGCGGAAGTCATGGCGCGATTGCGCCCGTTGTTGCCACGCTTCGCTGACGTGGGCGTGAAACTCGCCCTCGAGAACCACGACCGCTTCACCTGCGCCACGCTCGCGCGAATTGTCGAGCAACTCGGCCCGGACCAGGTCGGCATCTGCCTCGACACGGTCAATTCGTTCGGCGCGCTCGAAGGGCCGGAAGTCGTGGTCAAGACGCTGGCGCCTTACACGTTGAATCTTCACGTCAAAGACTTCACCATCGCCCGCGTGAGTTCGCAGATGGGCTTTGTCGTGAATGGCTGCGCCGCCGGCCAGGGCCGGCTCAACGTGCCTTGGCTGCTCGACCAGCTTCGTGCCGCCGGTCGCGACGTGAATGCCGTCCTCGAACTCTGGACGCCCTTTGGGCCGACGCTTGAAGAAACCATCGCCCGTGAAGCGGCGTGGGCGGAAGAGAGCGTGTGGTACTTGCGCCAATTCATCACCGAATGAATTCGATCCTATGAAGCCTCTCTGTTTCCTGCTTGTTGTTTGTTGTTCGTCGTTCGTGGTTCGTTGGGCCGGCGGAGGACGTCTGCGGACACGACCCTCCACAAACTACGGACCACGAACCACGAACAGCTTCTGGAGTCTCGGCTGCTGGCTATTCGCGATCGGAACCGTCCTGCTCACCGGCTGCGGCAAATCCGATTCCTCCAGTTCCATGCCTGCCAGCGGTTCAGCCGACAAACCCCTCACCATCGGCATCTCCTTCGAGACGCTGCAAACCGGCTTCTGGGTTGCGTCGCTCGATGCCTTCCAGGCCGAGTTGGCCAAGCGCAACATGAAGATGATCCAGGCCATCGCCGACGGCGACGCCAACCGCCAGATCGAGCAGGTGAAGAACTTCATCACCCGCAAGGTGGACGGCATCGTCCTCGTGCCGAAGGATGCGAAGGCGTGCATCCCCATCATCAAGGCCGCCAACGCCGCGAACATCCCCATCGTGCTCTACAACCGCCCGCCCGACAAAAGCGACGCCAAAGCGGTCGCGGTCGTGGCCGACAACTTCGCGCTCACGAAGGAAACCGTGACCTACATGATCGGCGAAGCGAAGAGGACTGGCCGCAAACACAAGGCGATGCTCCTGATCGGCGATCTCGGCGACATCAACGCCATCGGCCGGCGCGACGGGTTCGAGGCGGCGGCCAAGGCAGCGCCCGACGTGCTCGATGTCGTGGCCCGCGTGCCCACCGAGTGGAACCAGGAGAAGGCCCAGGCCGGCGTGGTCAACGCGCTCCAGGCCAACCCGGACATCAGCTTCATCTTCACCTCGTCGGATTTCCTCTTCCCGAGCATCGTCTCCGCGCTGAAGTCCACGGGCAAATACAAGAAGGTCGGCGAACCCGGCCACGTCATCCTCGGCGGTTTCGACGGTGATGCCACCGCCTACCAGATGCTCGCCGACGGCTACCTCGACGCGACCGGCGTGCAGGATGTGTATTTCGAGGTAGAAGCCTGCGTGAAGGCCATCCTGGACGCCCGCGCCGACAAGCCGGTCGAGGACACGATCAAGGATCCCGGCTTCGTCATCCACCAAGGCAACTTGAAGGAGAAGGCGCCGCGGATGTGGGGGGCGAAGAAGTAGTTCGTTGTTAGTCGTCCGTGGTTCGTGGTTGGTCGCAATCCCGCGCAAAGCCACGATGAACGACGAGTCACCGACAACGAACAACAAACCACGAACAAAAGAACAAATGGCTAAAACCAACTTTGAGAACCTGGAAGTCTATCGATTGTCCGAACGGTTGGCGGATGGCATCTGGGATGTCGTGGCGGGCTGGGACTCGTTTGCCAAAACCACCGTCGGCAAGCAAATCGTCCGCGCTGCTGACAGCATAGGTGCCAACATCGCCGAAGGTGTGGGACGCGGGAGCCACGCGGACAACAAGCGGTTCGTGCGCACGGCTCGCGGCTCGCTGAACGAAACTCAACACTTCCTCCGTCGCTCCTATCGCCGCAAGCTGCTTACCACCGCCCAAGTTGAGACGCTCAAGCCTGTCGTGGACGAACTGGCCCCGCGGCTCAATGCGTATCTGAGGTCCATCGGCCGGTTTCCTGAGCAAACAGAATGAAAGCGGTTCGTTGTTTGTTGTTCGTTGTGCGTTGACCAGATGGCGAGCCGAAAGCGGTCGAACGCCAACAGCGGACCAAAACCCACAAACCAAATGCTGCCCACCGCCGCCACGAACCACGAACCACGAACTTCGAAGAACCCCGGATGACCGCTGCCACCGCCACGAACAACGAACCACGAACCACGAACCCCCTCGTTCGCCTCCTCCAATCTGAATACCTCGTCCTGCTCCTTAGCGCCGCCTACTTCTTCGCCTTCCTTCCCTTCACCCCCGGCTTCGCCTCCACCGAGAACGCAGCCAACATCCTCGCCACGCTGCTCCCGCTCTTCATCGTTGCGATGGGCCAGACGGTCGTGCTCATCACCGGCGGGATTGATCTCTCCGTCACCTCGATCATCGCCCTGTGCAGCATTACCGGCGCCGCAGTCATGAGCGGCGATCACGGCTGGCTGGCGGGCCATCCGCTCGCCGTGCCGGCGGGCATCGCTGCCATGTTGCTCGTGGGCGCGCTGGTCGGCCTGCTGAACGGCGTGGCCATCACCCAGTTTCGGATGCCCCCGTTCATCGTCACGCTGACGGCGATGATGTTTTTCAGCGGCCTCGCCATCTGGCTCACGAAGTCGAAGAACATCGGCAACCTGCCGGCGGCTTTCAACGCCCTCGGCGGCAAGACTTGGCTGGCCTTGGTGGTCAGCGTGCCGTTGGCCGCGGCGGCGCACGTCATGTTGAGTCGCTCGCTCTGGGGACGCTGGCTTTACGCCGTGGGCCACAATGCCCGCACTTCGCTCGTCTCCGGCGTGCCGGTCAACGGCGTCATCGTCAGCGCCTACATCGCGAGCGGCCTGCTCGCGGCGGTGGCGGCGGTGCTCTACACCGGGCAGGCGGAGAGCGGTTCGCCCGTGCTGGCGCAACGCCTCCTGCTCGACATTGTCGGGGCTACGGTCATCGGCGGCACGAGCCTCTTCGGCGGCAAGGGGAAGATCCTCTGGACCTTCTTCGGCGTGCTCTTTCTCAAGCTCATCGACAACAGCCTGAACCTCCTCGACCTGTCGTACTTCACCATCATGATGGTCAAGGGCGCGGTGATCCTGTTTGCGGCGTTGATGGACACAGCGAGGACCAAGCTCGGAGCCAGATGAAAGCGCATTTCCTTGTTCGTTGTTGGTTGTTCGTCGTTCGTCGTTCGTCTCGCAGCGACCAACGACGAACCACCAACAACGAACCACGAACCCCCGAACGATGATCGCCTTCCACGCCATCTCCAAAAGCTTCGCCGGCGTGCGCGTCCTGCGGGACGTGAGCTTTGCCGTGTCGGCCCGTCACACGCTGGGACTCGTTGGCGAGAATGGCGCGGGCAAGTCCACCCTGATGAACATCCTCGGCGGCAATCTTCGGGCTGACGCCGGGCGGATGAGTTTGAATGGCCAGCCCTACGCGCCGCGCGGGCCGCTCGACGCCGCGCGCCGCGGCATCGCCTTCATTCACCAGGAGCTGAACCTCTTTCCGAACCTCACCCTCGCCGAGAACATTTTTCTGACCGCGTTCCCGCGAACGGCCGGGCTGCCGCTCATCAACCGCAACGTGATGCGCGCGAAAGCCGCGTCGCTGCTGGCGCAAGCGGGGCTGACGCTCTCGCCGGACACTCCGGTGGAGCGGCTCTCGGCCGGCGAACGCCAGCTCGTTGAGATCGCCAAGGCCCTGAGCCTCGAGGCCCGGCTCATCATCCTGGACGAGCCGACCACTTCGCTCGGCACGCGGGAGGCGGAGAAGCTGTTCGAGTTGATGGGGCGTCTCCGTCAACGCGGCCTCGCGATGATCTACATCTCGCACACGCTGGGCGATGTGCTGCGCCTCTGCGACGACATTGCAGTGCTGCGTGATGGGGAAGTGGTGGCCACAGGCCCACGCCCTGAGTTCACGGCCGAGCGGATGATCTCGCTGATGGTGGGACGAAGCCTGAACCAGCTTTATCCAACGCGGAACCGTAGCGGCGTCTCGGCAGAGCGCCGCCATCTCGATCAGGAGAAGACTGCGGCGCTCTGCCGAGA
>JACRJZ010000064.1 GCA_016219875.1 Verrucomicrobiota bacterium
GGCCCCGCGGACCGCAAGCAGACCTGCCAGCTTCGGGCGACAGGAGAAGCGTTTCAGGTCTGCGGCCCGCCGTGCCACGCCGCCGCGCGCAGCGAAGAGACACTTGTCCGCCGCCCCTCGCCCATTGGATGGGAGAGGGTGCCCGGAGGGCGGGTGAGGGTTCGTGCGCGGTTCTGCCGTCCGGGGCGAACCGCCGAGGCAGCTCCACAGGGCCGCGCGGGCAAGACGGGTTCCGCGGCCAAGTGGAGTGCCTCGGCGGCTCGCCCTGGTGGGCAGACCAATTTCGGGGGCGGCGTGAGGTCGGGCAGGCTCCGCGGAGGCCCAGACGCGCAAGCATGAGCATCGTCGCCGAAGCGGAACTGACCGTGCTCACGCCGCCGGGGCGATGGTCCGCGAGCGCGCCAGCGCGAGTTCTGCGAAGACCTATCCGCGAAGCGGCTGATCTTTCGTGCCGACAGCGCGCGTGAATACCTTCCCTATCCGACGCGTGGTCGGCTTCCCTCGCCTTCTCCTGGAAAGTGCGTTCCTCCGCGCGCGCTGTAGCGAGAGGGGCGCCTGGCCCACGCCTTGGAACGTCGGTGAACGGCGCCCCGGTGCCCCGACCGCGCGCCATCACATGGAGCGGGAGGGGCACGAGCGTCGGCACTTCCGCGCGCGGTCCCTGGCTTCCTGCCGGAAGAACCGTGGGCCGGGGCGCGCCTTCGTGGTTCAACGCGGTTGAGCGCGCCGTGAATCGGCGAACAAAGCGCGAACCATCTGATTCCTGAGCCTGGCGAACTGGAAGGCCTCGTGGGCGTTCAACGGTGTTGCGCGTTCCTCTCGCGGACGCGCGTTTGGACGGCGTTACTCACGCGAAACGCAGTGGAGCACGTGCAAGTCAACTCACCCGGAACATAGTGAAGGGAGTGCGCGTCACTGATGCGAAACGCAGTGGAGCGCGTGCGCGTGACTGACCCGGAACGCAGTGAAGGGCATGCACGTGAGGTTTGCGGAACGCAGTGGAGCCAGCGCAGCTATTGGGCGTTCGATGGTCCCTGGCGTCGAGCGCGTGAGCGCGAGGGATTTCGCCCCTCGCGTTGTGCCGGCGAAGCGTAGGACGTTCAGTTGTCTGGCGCGTCGAGCGCGCAGCGCGAGGGATTAGCGGACGTGCGTTTGGACTGCGAAGCGTAGGACGTTTGATGGCCCCTGGCGTCGAGCGCGTGAGCGCGAGGGATTTCACCCTGCGCAGTGTGCCGGCGAAGCGTAGGACGTTCAGTTGCCCTGCGCGTCGAGCGCGCAGCGCGAGGAATTGGCGGACGTGCGTTCAGACTGCGAAGCGTAGGACGTTCGATTGCCCCTGGCGTCGAGCGCGTGAGCGCGAGGGATTTCACCCCTCGCGTTGTGCCGGCGAAGCGTAGGACGTTCAGTTGCCCGGCGCGTCGAGCGCACAGCGCGAGGGATTAGCGGACGTGCGTTCAGACTGCGAAGCGTAGGACGTTTGATGGCCCCTGGCGTCGAGCGCGTGAGCGCGAGGGATTTTACCCTGCGCATTGTGCCGGCGGAGCTCTGCCTCTGCGGAGTGGGTCTGGGTGGCGGCGGTGGAACAGCAGGCGCCGTGACAGCCGCCGTCTGTTATCCGCGACTCTGGATTACCCGAGAGCAAGGCGGCTGGCGCGGCCCCTGCCCACCGCCGCCGCCCAGACCCCGCAGCAGAGGCACCTGGCGCGTTCACGCAGGAGAGGCGGTTCATGCTTCTCCACGCGCAAGACCTTCATTGCGCGCGGCCAACCGTGAGAATCTGAACCCTGTCAAATCTTTTTTTGAGGGCCGGTGTCCGTCACTGACGGACTACGATGCACTGTGGTCCGTCAGTGACGGACACCCCTTCCGAGCCTCACTGGAGCGTGAAAAGCGCGTGCTAGTTTCGCCGCGCGATGAACGTGAATTCGACCCATCCGGAGTTCGAAGCCAGCCTCGCAAGCTGGCTCCAAGCTCGCGATGTCCTGGCTGGCGAACCCGCCGTCAAGGCCGCCGCCGCGCGTTATCTGCCGCGTTTGGACTCGCAAACGGATGCCGAATTCGCCGCCTATGTCGAGCGCGCCTCGTTTTTCAACGCGACGGCGCGGACCGCCGATGGCTACCTGGGCCTCATCTTCCGACGCTCCCCGTTCCTGAAGATTCCCAGCGGCCAGAGCGGCGTAGGGCAGGCGATGTCGGACTTCACGCACGATGCCGACATGCTCGGCACGTCGCTGGAAAACTACGCCAAGAACGTCGTCAACGAAGTCATCTCGCTCGGTCGCGTCGGGACGCTGATCGACTGGGAAGGGGACATCGAGCACCGCGCGTTTGCGACGCTGTATCCGGCGGAAAGCATCCTCAACTGGAGAGTTGAGCGTGTGAACGGCAGGAACGTCCCCACGCTGATCGTCCTGCAAGAACAAGTGGAAGACCCGAGCTCCTTCGGTCCCGACGAGGATTTCTTCGCCTCCAAGAAGATTGAACAGTTCCGAGTCTTGAAGCTTGTGAGCGGCGGAGAGGTCAGCCGTCAGCGGTCAGCGATCCGACGCGAGTATCAGTGCCAGGTGGAAATCTGGAGGCGTGTCGAGAAGAAGAGCGGCCAGAAGGAACCCGAGTGGCAGGTGGTCGAGACACGCACGCCTCTGCGCCGTGGCAAGCCGCTGCCGCTCCTGCCGTTCGTGTTCCACGGTCCCCGGCACTCGCTGCCGGCGGTGGACAAGATGCCGCTCAGTGACATCATCGCCGTGAATCTGGACCATTACCGGCTCAATGCCGACTACAAGCATGGCATCCACTACACGGCCCTGCCCACCGCCTGGCTGAGCGGCTTCGAGGATGACGAGGACCGTCGCATCGGATCCCAAACCGCCTGGTCCACGCAGACGCCCGGTGCCACCGCGGGTTTCCTCGAATTCAAAGGTCAAGGCCTCGGCACGTTTGAGAAAGCACTCGACCGCGACGAACGCCAGATGTCCGTGCTCGGTTCCCGTCTGCTCGCCGAACAGAAGCGCGTCGGTGAAACGGCCGACGCGCTGGAGATTCGTCAGAGCGGCGAGAACAGCATCCTCGGCAACATCGCTACCAGTGTCAGTGGTTCCCTCACCCAAGTCCTGCGCTGGGCCTACTGGTGGAACTCCACCGAAGAAATCCCTGATGCCGTGCCTGAGTCCGAAGTGATCCTCACCCTCAACACCGACTACAGCACGAAAGGACTGGCCTCGGATGAAGTCATCGCGGTGCTCAAAGCCTGGGAAGCCAGAGCCATCAGCACCGATACGCTCCATGAACTGTTCCGTCGCGGTGGCGTGGTGCCCGACGGACGCAGCAACCAAGAGGAGAAAGCTCTGATTGCTCAATCGCAACCACCCATGCCGGAGGCAATGACCAAGGCCAAATGACCAATGACCAAGTCAACCCCAACCATCAACCCTCAACCATGAACTAACTCATGCCCCTGCCCTACAAAGTAAAAACCCAAGATGAAATCCCGGCTGCGCTCGCGCACCTCTACGTCGAGCGAGACGGTGTGTTCCTGCTCGACGTAGCTGGTGTCGTGGACAAGAGCCACGCGGATGAACTCAAGAAGAGCAACGCTGATCTCGTGCAAGAACTCCACGCCCACCGTCAACGCTTCGACGGCATTGATCCCGATGAAGTGAGGAAATTGAGTGAGGAGAAGCGCAAGCTGGAAGAACAGCAACTGCTCAAGTCCGGTGAAGTGGAAAAGGTCGTGGAGTCCCGTCTCAAACAAGCAACCCTCACCTGGGAGCAACAGCTTGGGGCGCTCACCTCCGAGCGCGACGCCTTGAACGCCCGGCTGGTCAGCATTCAGATTGACCAAGCCGTCGTCAGCGAGGCGACCAAGCGCGGCCTGCGCGCGACGGCCCTGCCCGACATCACGGCGCGAGCGCGGCACACGTTCCGTTTGGTCAATGGAGTCCCGCAAGCCTTCGAGCGCGACGGTCAAACCGTGCGCGTCGGCAAGGACGGTGTCACGCCGCTCTCGCTGGCCGAGTGGATTGACCTGCAAGTGAGCGAAGCACCGCATCTCTTTGAAGCCAACATTGGCAGCGGCGCGCCGGGCAGCGGCTCCATCGGTGCCGGCGCGCGCAAGAATCCGTTCCGCAAAGGCGCGGACTGGAATCTCACCGAGCAGATGCGGCTGATGAAGAGTGATCCGCAATTGGCGGCGCGCTTGCGCGCGGCGGCATAACTGAAACGGAGAACCGGCGAGCTGGCGAAACGCCGTCGCCAGCAACCTTCAACCTTCAACCTTGAACCTTCAACCAACAGAAACCTATGGCCAAAACCGCCATTGCCGACATCATCGTTCCCGTTCTTTTTGAAAGTTACGCAATCGAACGCACCGCCGAACTTTCCCCGTTCGCCCAGTGCGGCATCGTCGAACACGCCCCGGAATTCGACGCCCTGGCCAGCGGCGGCGGGCGCGAAGTCAACATGCCCTTCTGGAAAGACCTCGCCGCCGGACGCCAAATCCTGAGTGACTCCGCGCCGCTCACCGTCAACAAAATCACCACCGGCCAAGACCTCGCCCGGATTCACAATGACGCGAACGCCTGGTCCGTCAACGACCTGGCCGGCCTGCTCGCGGGCGCGGACCCGATGCAAGCCATCCTGGACCTGGTGGGCGACTACTGGGCGCGTCAGGACGCGGGCCTCATCATCGCCAGTCTCAAGGGCCTGTTCGCCGCGGCGAGCATGGCGGGCAACCTCCTGAGCATCGCCAGTGAAAGTGTCGCCGGCCAGAGCGCGGCCACGCGCTTGAACGGCCTCACGTTCATCGACGCCTGCCTCAAGCTCGGGGATCGCGCCGACCGCTTGACGGCGGTGGCGATGCACAGCGCCACGGAAGCCGCGTTGCGCAAGCTCGACTTGATCGACTTCATCCCCGACAGCGAGGGCAAGGCGCAAATCCGCGTCTTCCAGGGCCGGCGCGTGATCGTCGATGACTCCATGCCGGTGCGCGCGGGCACCACCGACGGGCAGGTCTATACGACGTTTCTCTTCGGCCCTGGCGCGTTCGCCAAAGGCGCAGCCTCGCTCGGCGCAGAGCCGGTGGAAGGGGGCATTGGCACGAAAGGCGTGGAACTCGAACGGGACGCCAAAGCCAGTGACAGCACGCTGGTCAATCGCCGCCGCTACATTCTGCATCCGCGGGGCGTGAAGTTCACCTCCGCCGCGGTCGTGGGCGAGTCGCCCACCAACGCCGAGTTGGAGAACGGCGCGAACTGGACGCGCGTGTGGGAGAACAAGAACGTCCGCGTCGTCGCCGTCGTGCATAACAACTGAACGGGTCGAGAGCCGAGGGTCGAGCGTCGAGCGCCAGCCCTCGGCACGCCGCCTCCATCAACCATGAAACACTTGTATCCCATCATCCGCCGCGTCCGCCGCCCGCTCGTGCCCGTCGAGGAGCCTCGCAGCAGCCGACGTGAGGAGGCTCAAACTCAGAAGGCAGAGGTCAGAAGTCAGAAGTCAGAAGTCAGTCAGAGCCTCGTCACCTCGGCTGCGACGCCCGTCAGCGAAACGCCGGTGGGGCCGCCGGTCCAATCTCCTCCTGCGCCGGCGGCCCCTGTTGTCGAGCGGCCTGCGAGCAGCGCGAAGGCGTGTCCGGAGTTGCTCCCGGACGCCGGGATGGAAACCAAACCCAAACGACGCGATACCCGTGAGAAAATTCCCTCCAAGTAGCCGGCTCTCGACCCGCTTGGGTCATACGATGATCGTCTCGCGCCGGCCCGCAGGTGGCAGCGCCTCCGGCGGCAGCGGAACCGTCGTGCTCGGCTATCTCGCCTCCGTGCCCAACGGCAAGGCGGACCTGCAATTGGCCTTCAGCAACGGCGCGCCGTCTCTGGCCCCGGCCATGACGGGACGTGGATTGGAACTGTTCGACTACGCGGAAGGCGCGGCCCCAACGGCGATGGACGGTGGCTACGGCTGGGCCGCCGGCGGCGGTCTTCTCCTCGCACCGCACGCGCGCCGCGTGGGCGACGAACCGTTTGAGACTTACCAAGCCGGCCCGATCACCGGCCCGGAGATGACCGGCGGCACCGGCTGGGCCGGCGTAGCGGCGCTCTTCGCCTTCTAGAAAATCCCGGCTCCCTTCGGACTTGTTTCACCAACCATGAACTCCCACACCGATTCAGGACGGAACGCCGATGGAAGGAAAGCCGTTCAGGAAACGAATCGGCGTTCGGCCCTGAATCGGCGTGGAGTTCCCAGAAAGGAATCCTATGGCCACGATTAGTTCTCGCCTCTTCAATCTGACGCCCGACAAATTCCTGATCCTCGGCAACGAGGAATGGGTGCGCCAACTGGGCATCGGCAGTGATTGGACGAAGCTGCGCCTGGGGCTGCTGGTCGCGCTCACGCCCGACGGCACGAGCAATCTGATCGGCTGCACGTTCGTCCTCGGCCTGTGCTCCGCGGGCGAGCCGTTCTCCAACACGGTGGGCTTCGCTCGGCACACGCCCGGCAACCCGGCGAACTTCCTTGGGGCGGATTTCTCGTTGGACGGCAGTTCCGCTCCCGGCCTGCTCACGTTCAACGCAGGGGCGGGCAATCCGTATTTGAGCGGCGTGTTCTGGGGCGTGCGCCACCGGGCCGCGGGCACGGATTATTGCGGCACGGCCAACAGCACGAACCAGGCGCTGGCCGCCAACAACGGCACGCTGCCGCGGCGCTCGCCCTTGTATCTGGACATCACGAAAGGCGCGCCCGATTTCACGCTGAAGGCGTTCACGCCCACGGCGGCGCAGGCGGTGATGGATTTCACGCCGGCGCATTTCTTGGATGGGTTGGAGCAGCCTGGAACGCCCGTGCTCAATGGGCAGACCCTCACGGCGGGCAGTCCCACCACGCGCACGTTCAGCGAGACGGGCGGCACGCTGGACACGGTGAACGTGTTTTGGAACAAGTCGGCCTTCCCGCTGGAGGTGTTCGCCGTCGCCGCTTATCGCGTCGCCTGAGAAGTATGGCCCTCACTCTCATCAAAGAAGACGGCACGGGCAAGGCGGACGCCAACAGCTACGCCAGCGTTGCGGATGGCGACGCCTACTTCGACGGGCATCTCTACGCCAGCCAGTGGACGGCGGCGACGACGGCGAACAAAGAGAAGGCGCTGGTCTTCGCCACGCGCTTGATTGATGCCGAGCGGCAATTCAAGGGCGTGAAGTCCACGGAGACGCAAGCCCTGCAATGGCCGCGTGCCAACTGCCCCGATCCCGACCGGGGAAAGGCGGAAGGGAGAATGCAGAATGCAGAATGCTATCTGGCGAGTGATCAGGTTCCTTCCGCCGTCGTGAAGGCCACGTGCGAGTTGGCCAAGGAACTTCTGCTTCAGGACCGCACCACCGCCCCGCCGGGGGAGGGCGTCATCGCCACTTGGACGGACACCACCGGCACGAAATACAGCAAGACCGACAAACGCCCCGTGCTCTCCTATCTCGTGCAATCCCTCCTCGCCAAATACGGCGTCTCCGTCCGGCGCGGCAACTCCGTCGTGCGCCTGGTGCGCACGTGACTCCACCCTTATGACGAACATGAATCCAAACGACTTTCTGCGACTGGTCGATCACGCGGCTGGTATGAATGACCGCTGGCTGTTTCTGGCGGCCTTCTGCCTGCTGCTGGTCTTGTGTGGCGTGGTCATCCACTGGCTCGTCCGCCAACTCCAAGCGGTCATCGCAGATCACAAGCACCTGCGCGAGGAGCATCACACCGCCCTCGCGCACCTCATCCAAAACCAAAACGAGACGGCGCTGCAACTGGCTGTCTGCCTCGACCGCAATACGGTCGCCTTGCAAGACTGCACCCAGGAGTTGCGCCGGATTCGAGAAAGGAACCAATGAAAGCACAAATCAAAAATCAGAAGTCAGAAGTCAGCGCGCCGGGATGGATCCCCCTCACGTGGGCGGCCACGGGAGTTCTTGGAGTCGGCCTGCTGCTGTCAACCGGCTGCACCTCGATGGATCGGGCCTACACCAAGCAAGTGACGTGGACCAACGCGCCCGTGGTCCAGGTCGTCACCAACACCCTCATCGCCACCAACACCGTGGCTCAGGTCATCGAGCGCACGAACATCGTGCTCGTGACGAACCTGAACACCGGCGCCGTTTCCGGCGTCGCCACGCGCGAGCCGGTGGCGACCAACATGGTCACGCTCCTCGTGACGAACACCATCCCGGTTTTTTACACGAACTTGGTCCAGGTGCCGGTGACCAACCTGGTGGCCAAGCCGGAAGCGGAGGCTACGATCCAAGCGGCTGGGTCCATCGTGAACACGTTCTTGCCGGGGATCGGCAGCATCCTGGCCCTGGCCCTCGGCGGCCTGTATCACGGCTACTCGCAAGTTCGCAACCGCAAGGTGAACGAAGCGCTCATTCAAGGCGTCGAAACCGCGCGGGCCGTGCTGGAAACCACGCCACAAGGCCAAGCGGCGGACGCTCAATTCGTCCACTGGCTGATGGAACACCAAAAGGAAGCCGGCGTGTTCACCACGATTTCCGGACTGGTCGATAGCCTGAGTGACAACCCCGCCGCGAAATTGACCGCTCAGGAAATCATGGAGCGAATCCAACGGGCACAACCGGCACGGCCCATAGCGGCGAGTTAAATTGGCTGAGAACGGAGGCAGGAACATCGTGAACCGGAATTATCCTATCAGCCACCAGGCGGGAGCCAGCGATTCTGCCTGGCCCGCCTGTGTGGGCGTGGAAGAAGCTGCGCGCCTGTTCGGCTGGCCGCTCTACTTCTTCCCCGTGCTGATGCGCGTCGGGCACCTGAAGCCGCTCGGCAAGCCGGTGCAGAATGCCAGGAAGTGGTTCGCGACATGCGAACTGGAACGTCTCCGCCGCGACCCGGAATGGCTGGACAAGGCCATTCGCATCGTTGAGCGGCACGTCCAGGAAGCGAACCGCCAACAGCGGGGCCGGGCACCAGAGCCGGGCCTGGCCCCGCTGGATCGGGATGAAGTCTAAGCCGCGTCAGAGCGAGGCCACAGCGGGCTGCCCGGCCCGCTTTTCGTAGTCTTCCAAGGAAGGGATTTTCACCAAGGCCCGCTTCGCGTAAGCGCGATGCACCGCTTTCGAGTTGTGCCCCAGCGCCTCTTGCGCGAATCGCTCCGGGTAGCCGGCGGTTTTGGCACGCTCGGCCCACGCGTAGCGGTAGCTGTGCAAGGTCACGCCTTCGATGCCCAACTGCCGACAGCGCTGCTTGAACTCCGTCGCGCGGTCGCCCGCGCGGACGCGCGCCATGTAGGGAAAGAGCGGGCCTTCGCTCGGCAGGTCTTTCAGGAGGTTCAGCGCGTCGCTGCCCAGATGCACCAGCACGGGCACGCCCGTCTTCTTGCGGAAGAAACTCACCGTGTTGTTCGCCCAGTCGATGTCCTCGCCCTTGAGGTTGGCGAGATCGCCCTGGCTGGCGCCCAAGTGCCAGCAAACCTGGTAGAACACCTTGCGCTCGGCATTGACCTCGGCGGCGATGATCCGCTGATGCTCCGCAAACGTGATGGCCCGTTTCTCTTTGAAGTGAATGGGCGGCCATTGCCGGCGAGGAATGACCGTGGCCGGCAGCCAGTTCATGTCCACGGCGAAGTTGTGCGTTTTGCGCAAGTAGGCGTTGGTGGACACCGTGCCCTTCTTCAGCACTTCCAGGAAGTGCTCGGCCTGCGTCACAATGAGCAGGCGATGGCGGAGGAGATCGAACGCCTTGTCCTTGGCCGCCACTTTCCAGCGCGCCTGGGTGGGGCCGGACTTGAGTTGGATGATCTCGTCGAAGACGTGTTGCCAAGTGCGCTGGGACACCAGCGGGTCGCTGTGCTTCAAGTAAACGCGGGCCAGGCCCAGATTCATGGCTGGCTGACGCCCGGCTTCATTCATCGCCATGAGCAAGCGTTCGGCCTCGGCGCGGTCTTTGGTCTTGAGGCTCTGGAAGGTTTTGGTGGTGTTGTCGAAGGCGTAGAAAACGCTCTTGCGGCGGAGGAACAGGCGATAGCGCAGTTTCATAGACTCGTGTCTCGAGCCTATCTGCGAACCGATTCCGGCGGTTAAGGAATCATGGCACCATCGGCCAGAATCCTGGAGCAATCGTGACACCATCACTCCGGCGGTTAGCCAAACCGTTAGCCACGGGCTTTTCCAACCTCCCAAGTCCTTGCTGCACTCACAGTTAAGACTGGAGGCGGGAGTCGGAATCGGCCAGAATTTACCGCCGTTGCAGCCTCAATATGCCTGATTTCATTGAGGATTCAAGATAATTCGGCATAACCTGACTATACCCTTTTTAACTCTTTTGGTGTCCGTTTTGGTGTCCGCTAGCTGATCCGCACTACAGGCCGACGGACAACAGACGACCGCGCCGAAGTTGGTGGTTGTGGATTTTCCGACGCAGTGGAGCGAGCCCGCGCCGGGCAAGAACCTGTGGCAGGGTTCTTTCTGAGAGGCCGGGCGGCGGCGACGCCAGGGGAGGGAGCGAGGCTGTCGAGGCAGGAGGACAGACCTCGCATTTGTGCCACCGCCCGGACCAAAATCGTTACTTCGTGCTCGGTGTCACAATCACTTCTTTGGCGACATCCGCGAGCTTGCCGCCTTCAAGCACCACACGGCTGAAGCTGACCTTGGGCGTCAGGTTCGTGGTGGTGAACGGCTTGTCGCTCGCGAGGACGAAGTGAAAGGCGTTCGTCGCACCGGACGCGAGGCCGTTGGTGTTGATGCCGCCAATGACCCAGCGCGTGGCTTGAGCTGCGACTTTGCCGTGTTCATCAAGCAAGAACACCACCGCCCGCGCGGACTCCACCTTCTCTGCGAAGTGGTTCTTCATCGCGAGGGGAACTACCGCTTTGTTACCTGCGATTCGCGGCGGTGACACCGTGACCGCGAGTTGAGCGGGCACGGCCAGCGTGCCCAGCAAAAGAATCACGAGGGGTTTCATTTCAGATGACAGATCATTGCACCCGGATTATGAACACACCCCGATATAGCTGGGGCAGTCGCATCCCTGACCGAAAGCGAACCGGGCGTGCTGAGTTGAAACAAACTCGCCAAACCACGCTCTTGGGTTGACC
>JACRJZ010000066.1 GCA_016219875.1 Verrucomicrobiota bacterium
CTGCCACCGCACTCCAAAATCGTCGCGGATGACGACGGTAGAGCCTCCTGACGTGGGCTGCGACCGGGTTATGGAAGAAGGCGCCCATGTCAGAACGCGCGTCTCACGCGCAGGTAGAAGAAGTGGCGCGTGCGCAGTTCGCCGAGGAATTGCTGGTCCTGGTAGTCGTAGCTGAGCGCCGCGGACAGCTTGCCGTAGCGGAAGTCCAGGCTCGTGCGCGCCGTGGCCAGGTTCTGGTCGAAACCCACGCCGCGCTCGACGCGCACGCCGCCTTCGGCCGTGTAGGCGAGGCGCCGGCTCAACGGCAGGCAGAGCCGCCCGATGAACTGGTAGCTGGTCAGGTCGCGGTTCGCGTCGAGGAACACGATCCAGTTTTGCGAGAAATCGAACGTCAGTTTCGCGCCTTCGCCGAGATTGAAGTTCAGGTTCTCGAACACGCGCCGCGAGCGGAAGGGCGAGAGGTTCGAGTCGAAGTGCTCGTACTCGGCACCGACGCGCAGCCAGCGCCAGTTCACGTCCGCGCCGGCGACCTGGTCGGTGATTTCCTGCAAGACGAGCGATTGGCCGCCGTAGTTGTTGACCGTGTTGAGCCGCGCGTACACGCCGAACAACTTGTCGAACAGGTCGAGCCGGATTTGCGCCAAGTCCGCCAGCCGTTGAAACGAGTCGGAGGGCGGCAGCGCATACGAGTAAGACACCAGCACGGGGCCGCCGTCGGGAATACCGCCGGTGACGCCCGGCACGCGGCGCAGTTCGGTCTGCTCGCCGTGCGCGACGACCAGGTAGTGGAGCAGCAATTGATACGCGGTGCCGGTACGGTCGGTGACGCGGATGGTGGACTCGAGCACGCGCGGTTGCTTGAGGAACGTGACGACGCCGTCGTTGAGCGTGTGGGATTCGTTGATGACCGTGGCGAGGGCGCCGACGTTCCGGCGCTCTTCCTGGTCGAAGGTGACGTGGTTGTCCAAGGTGAGGCGGCCCCAGGAGCCGAGTTTCTTGGTGTAACGCTCGCCCCAGCCAACGCCGTAGCGGGTGGTGTCCGTGGAGGCGTTCGGGCTGCTGGCCGAAAAGGTCTGGCCGTGGAGGTCGAGCGTGGAGGTGATGCTCTCGCAGAATTGGTGGCGAAGTTCGGCGCGGGCGTGGTGGCCGGCGTTGTTGAGTTCACCGGACTCGTGGTGGTTGTAGCCGTAATCGTAGTTGCTCTCCAGGTCGTCGGTGTGTTGCCAGTGGAAATGCTCGAGGGCCGTGAAACTGCGCGTGGGCAGCACGCTGCTGGCGAGGTCGGTGAAGAGCAGACTGGAGTTCAAGCGCAGTTTCTCCGGCTGGCCGAAGTCCTGAGTGTCGAGCAGATTGGCGTACTGGTTGAGGCCGGTTTGGCGGAAGCCGCCGTCGGTGCGCGCGTAGTTCTCGACTTCGTAGGAGAGATCGGTCTGGCCGGTCTTGCGCTCGTTGCGCGCGTCCAGGGTGAGCGCCGTTTCACGCAACGAGGTCGGGAAGGACCAGCCGGTCACCTGTTCGTCGAGGTGCCGCAGCGACACGCTCACGGGCACCGGGCCGCGCGAGTAGCCGAGCCGCGCGCCGTAGTTCTCGCGGTCAACGGTCACGCGGGTAAAAAAATCGTAGTCGCGGAAGGAGTGGTCCTTGTTAGCGGTCAGAGTCGCGGCGTACGGCTTCTTCCGCAAGAACGTCGCCGTGGCGTGGTAGCGCTGGAGCCAGCCGAATTTTTCGCGGTGGCCGACGAACCCGCCGCCGCTGGGGCCGGAGAGCGTTTCGTCTTCCGACCACAACCCGTTCTCTGCGCCGAGCGTGAAGCGTAGGGTGTTCGGATGAAACACGGAGCCGTGCAACTTCAGCCCGACGATCGGGGCCAGGGAGAGCCGCTCGTGAGTGATCGGGCTGCCGACGCCGGAGACGGCGCGGGTTTCGCTGTAGCTCTCCACTTCTGTGCCCACGTCGGCTTCGGTCAGGCGCAGCTTGAGCCAGCGAGGCTGCTCCGGCCTGGCGGTCACGTTAGCGGCGAGCGAATTCATATTCGCAAAAAAAAAATGCAACTGAGTTGTGCGCAAAGGCCGACATGGCGCCAAAGTGGGTTCATGGGACCGAAGCGCCGACCGCCGCGCCTGCGCGGGCGACGGTATTGGTGCGGAGGAACAGCCGGTTGTCGCCGCGGTGCGGATCGTGGCAGGCCGTGCAACTACGCTGAGCGGTGTCGCGGTGGGCGGCGACTCGGGCGGTGTCCGCCGCGTCGTGGCAGTCGTGGCACAACGCCGGGTCCGCTTTCAGGAGCAGCGCCCTCACGTTCGCGTCGTGCGGCGCGTGGCAAAGCGTGCATTCGCCGGATTCAGCGGGCGCGTGGCGGAAGGCGGCCTTGGCCAGGAAGCCTTCGTGGCAGCCCAAACACAGCTCGGGCACAGCGCAGCTCAACTTCTGGGAATAGCTCGACTCGTGACAGGATCGGCACTTGTGTTCGCGATACGGCGCGTGAACGGAAACCGGCTCCGGCTCCGGGGGCGCGGTCAGCGAGCGGCCCGGCGGGTCGGGCTGCGGCGCCGGCGTGACAGCGCTGCGCTTCTGCTTCGGCTTGGGCGGGTAGCCGTCGATGAAATGCGCCAGCCAGGGATGCGGTGTGGAGCTGCTGCAACCGGCCAGCACGAGCGCGGCGCAGAGAGCAAGTAGCGCAGGCTTTCCAGCCTGCCGTATCGCCGACTTTCCAGTCGGCGGGGCGGGCGAGGTTCGGAGGCGTTCCAACTTGTCCAGCACCGGCGTCGTTCGGGCGGCTCGCCGGTTGGAAAACCGGCGATACGGCAGATTGAAAATCTGCGCTACGGGCTGGGGCCGAATCGTCCGTCCATTCCTCAAGCCAGGTAGTGCATTCCGCGGATTCATCGTTTTTGTCCGAAGCCGAAGACGCTCACCTTGTGTTGGCCATACTGGTTCGAGACGAGCACTAGGTATTCAAGCTGGAAACCGGGCGCGGCGAATTTTTGGAAGAACGGGACGTGCTCGTAGTCGATCACCACCTTCGCCGGCAAATCCAACGCCGCCGCGCTGGATTGCGGCTCGCCGAAGTAGAGCAGCAGCCGGCCCTGGTCGTCGAAGATCTGCACGACCTGCGCCGCCGCATCCACGACGTAAAGCCGGCCTTGCTGGTCCACGGCCACGCCTTTGGGCCGCGCAAATTCGCCGGGCCGGTCGCCGATGCCGCCGAACGAGCGCAGAAAATTTCCCTCGGCATCGTACTGCTGCACGCGGCAGCCGCCGATGTCGGACACGTACAGCCGGCCTTGCGCATCGAGCGCGAGATTCGTCGGCACGAGCAGCTTGGCCGGCTCGGCGTTGGTGTCCTTGGGCACCGTGAACAGAGGTTGGCGCGTGGCTTTGTCGTACACGCGCACCAGGTGGTTCTTCAGATCGGCCACGTAAAGCCAGTTCCCCGCCACGAGCACGTCGGTGGGGCGCCAGCCGGCGAGGTCGTCGGTGGTGATCGGGCTGGTCGGAGGCACGACCATCTCCAGCGGCGCGTTGGTGGGCTTGGGGCCGATGGCGCCGACAAACTCCCCGCCGCTGGTGTAGATGAGCACTTGGTTGCGCCCGGTGTCGGCCACGTAGCGGGTACCGTCGGCGTCCACGGCCACGTTCACCGGCTTGTGCAGCCGGCCCTCGCCCTCCGGCGCGAAGACCGTCATCGTGCGCTTCTCCAAATCCAGGACGCGGATGGCGTTTAACGCCGTGTCGCAGACGTAAAGTTTGGCGTGGCGCAACGCGAGGCCGTAGGGCTTGCCGATGGGTTTCTCCGCCGTGACTTCATCGGTGAAAAACGTCACCAGCTTGCCGGGGCCGCCGCCTAGCCCAACTTTCGCAACTCAACCCGTTTTCTGATTTTTTCCGGGGCATCGATCCTGCAAATCGCCCCATTTTCCCCAGTTTCCACCTGCCAAAGCGCTTTGGGGCAGACCTGCCCCATTCCCACCGCCCCCGCGGCC
>JACRJZ010000065.1 GCA_016219875.1 Verrucomicrobiota bacterium
CGGACGGTTCAGACGGGGTCGTGCTTTCGGGTTCGGCCTCGCGGCCTCTTCCCAGACCCAGCTTTCGGTCGTGAACAGTCTAATTCGACCGGCGGGACTCGCACCCGCGTGGCGGCCAGCTTCACCGGCGCACGCCCGAACCCCGATTTTGAATCACCACGAAACACACGAAACACACGAAAAGGTGGCCCTATTTCATCATTTTCCATCGCGCGACTCTTGGGCAGGGCCAGCACGACGGTTCCGGTTCTGCTTTCGTGTGTTTCGTGTGTTTCGTGGTGCCCACTTCGGAGTTCGAGTTCAGAGGTCAGAAGTCAGAAGTCAGAAACAAGTCAGAGCCTCCTCACGTCGGCTGCTACAGTTCTGAAAGAGGCTCACAGCAGGTTTGGCAACCGGCGTTACGAGCCAGCGCGTCCCGCCGATCACGACAGGAGTGGCTCCACCCAGCGCCAGACGGCGGCTTGCACGGCGGGGACGCTTTGCGTGGCGTCTATCCAGCGCACCCGCTCCGGTTCGGCCGCGGCGATGGCGGCAAACCCGCGGTCCACGCGCTCGAAGAAACTGCGGTCGGCCTCTTCCATGCGGTCGCGGAGCGGTTCGTCAAAGGGCAGTTTCGCGTGCGCGCTGGGATGGGGCGGCTCCTGCAACAATTGCAGTTGTTCCTGCCGCAGCCGTCGCCGGGCCTCGCTGACTTCGAGCGGCACGTGCAGCAGCAGCGTCAAGTCCGGCCGCGTCTCGCCCACGGCAAAGTCGATGATCCGCTGCACCGTCGGCAAATCGAGTTCCCGTCCGTAGCCTTGATACGCGGTGGTGGAATCGTAGAAGCGGTCGCAGAGCACGGTCTCGCCCGCCGCGAGCGCGGGACGGATGACTTCGCGCACCAACTGGGCGCGGCTGGCGTTCATGAGCAGCAACTCCGCTTCGGCGGTCATGGCCGCGTTGTCGAGGCTGTGCTTGAGGGTGTGGCGGATTTCCTCGCCGATGGGCGTGCCGCCCGGTTCGCGCAGGACGCGCACGGCCCGGCCCGTTGCGCGCAACCGCGCCGCGAGCAGGGCGAT
This sequence comes from Verrucomicrobiota bacterium, assembly GCA_016219875.1. Classification (GTDB taxonomy): domain Bacteria; phylum Verrucomicrobiota; class Verrucomicrobiia; order Limisphaerales; family JACRJZ01; genus JACRJZ01. Next base: position 1,059 of record JACRJZ010000065.1, read on the forward strand.
CTGGGTGCTTTTGCCGCCGCCTTCCGTGCCTTCAAAGGTGATGAACAAGGGGCGCATGGATTCGGTTGGGGTCGTCACGGTTTCAGGCGTATCCGTGCAATAGAGGGAACCACGAAAGACACGAAACACACGAAAGGAGAGGCAATTTAAAAACTCGGTAGCAGCCGACGTGAGGAGGCTCAAACTTCAAGGGAAACAGAGCCTCCTCACGTCGGCTGCTACCGTTTTGAAAGAGGCTCAGGAGAGGCCAAATCTTGGGCTGAGCGACCATGCCGGCATCACCAAAAGGTGACTGGACCCGTTCTCCGCTTTGTTTCTTCGCGGTCCGCCGGTTTCTTTGGTTTCTCTTTCGTGTGTTTCGTGTCTTTCGTGGTTCAACTGGATTGTCACGGATCAACCGCGGCGCAGCGTCCGGCTCCTTGGGGAAGTGCTGATCGAGGTAAGTCACCAGCGACTCCACTTGCGCGTCGTTCAACGGCCCGCCTTCCGAGGCGGCGCACGCAGGCATGAGGGAGCCGGGGCGGCCCTCCGAAATCGTCTTGCGCCAAAACTCCACCGTGCGCGGCGTGCGGGGCTGGCGCAGGTCCGGCACCATCGCGGCGCGCGGCGTGGCGTCGTGGCAGATGCCGCAGACGGCGGCGTAGAGTTCCGGCCCTTGCTTGTGGCGCCCTGGCTCGACGTGACAGCGTGCGCAGTCGTCCTTGAAGACGGCCTGCCGGTCGCCGAGCGCGACCTGGAGATTGCGGGCGCGGTCGGCGGACATCATGGCGTGGCTTTGAGGTGGTGATCCGGCGGCTGGGGCGCCGGCTTGGCCCGGCACGGCAAAGGCCGCGGAGTTGGTTGGTTGCGGAACGTTCACCCGCACGACCAGCGGCTTGATCCCAGCGGTGGTTTGGACCGTGACGCCTTTCATCACCAAACCGTAACGCCCGCGCAGATCCACCGTCACTTTGAGCGGCCCGTGCGCGCCCGGCTTGAGCAACCACGGCTGGCTGGGCAACTGCGCGACCGTGCAGCCGCACGAAGAACTGACGCCGGTGATCGAAACGTCCGCAGGCGAAACGTTGGTCACCCAAAACGTGAAGAAGGCGTTTTGCTCGCCGGGCTTGGCGTCGTACTGCTTCAGCCCCTGGGTCGCGTCGGCGTCCCACGCCAGGACGGAGGGCGGTACCGCGTTGGCCGGAAGGAGGATGTTTGTTCCCGGAGCATTCGTGTCCGCCAGCAGCGGCATCGCTGCGGCCAACAGAGCGGAAAAGTGCAAACCCGGTTTCATGTCGTCAAAGCCGGGCGCAGCGTAGCCAGCGGAGGTTGGGAAATCAAAGCCGGTTTTTTGCCTGTCCTCACTTGCCCAGGGCTGATTCAAGAAAGCGTAGCAGACGACGTGAGGAGGCTCCATTCAGAGGTCAGAAGTCAGAAGTCAGAAGTCAGAAACAAGTCAGAGCCTCCTCACGTCGGCTGCTACGATCCAGGGATTCTTGAATCCATCGTGTCATTTGCCCTCCACGCCGCGCAAGTAGGCCAGGACCAGTTCGGGCAAGGCCGTGCTGTAGCCGCCTTCCAGGACGTGGAACGCCGGCACGCCAAGGCTGCGCACTTGCGCGCCGATCCAGTGGAAATCCTCTGCCTCGAGCGTTTCCTGCGCGATGGGATCGTCCACGTAGGCGTCGAAGCCCGCGCTCACCGCCACCAAGTCGGGCCGGAACGCTTTCACGTCTTCGAGGGCCTGGGCCAAGACCTTCCGGTAGTCCACGCGCGGCGTCATGGGCGCGACGGGATAGTTGAAGGCGTTGTTCCCGATGTGCTCGGTGCCCGTGCCCGGATAGCACGGGTACTGGTGGACGGAAAACGTCGCCGCGTGCGAATTGTTGAGCAGGATGGCCTCGGTTCCGTTGCCGTGATGCACGTCGAAATCAAACACCGCCAGCCGCTCGCCGCAGTCCGAGATCGCCTCCAGTGCGGCGATGGCGACGTTGTTCAGGTAGCAGAAACCCATGGCCCGGCCGCGCGTCGCGTGGTGGCCCGGCGGGCGCATGATGCTGAAGGCGGCCTGGCCGTCCCGCGCCAGGGACATCGCCCGCAACGCGCCGCCTGCGGAACGCCAGGCGTGTTCCGCGATGTCATGGACCCAGGGCGTGTCGGGATCGAAGTCGTCCGTGGTGCTCAAGAGGTGATGCAGGTGGGCGGAACTGTGCGCGCGCAAGACCTGTTCCTCGCGCGCACTGCACGGGGCAGTCCAGGTGAGGGGGATTTCGTTCTGGCGGCGCAACCGGTCCAGGGTGCCGCTGACCCGCGCCGGCCCCTCCGGGTGGCCTGGTGCTGCGTAGCCCGTGCAACGTTCATCCGTGATGATGACCATGTTTAAGATGGTTAACGTGGCCAATCTACGCAGCAACCCGCCCCGCGCCAAGTGCGACCTTCAAGTCTGAAATCTGACGGGCTTCGTTCACGACTGCCGCCGCGGCCGTGAGGAGAGTCGGTTGCAACGAGGTTTTGAAATCGTCTCTCCGAAACTCGGTATGGGTTTGGCGTAGCGCAGGCTTTCCAGCCTGCCGTAGCGCAGGTTTTCAACCTGCGGGACGTTGTGCCGGGCGAAGGCGTGGACGAACTCGGCGTGTTTCTGAACTGGCCAGGCCCTGCCGACTGCAAGTCGGCGATACGGCAGGCTGGAAAGCCTGCGCTAGGACGCTCAACACAGACGGGACGATTTACCAGCCCAGTTCACGCCGCCGCGGCCACAGCTCCTTCGGCTTTAAAATTCCGGCCGGCGTGATGATCCCAGTGATCAGCTCCGGCGGCGTCACATCGAAGCCCGGGTTTCTCGCGCCACTCGTCGGGTTCCCCACTTGCACGAACACACGCTGCCCCAACTTGGAACCTTGAACCTTGAACCTTGAACCTCGCACGACGCCCCACGCTCCGAGCACTTCGGCTTCCTCGCGCTCCTCGATGGGAATGTCGAAGCCGCGCTTCAGGGTCCAGTCGATGGTGGAAAGCGGGATGGCCACGTAAAACGGAATCCCGTGCCGGTGGGCCAGCACGGCCTTGGTGTAGGTGCCGATCTTGTTGGCGACCTCGCCGGTGCGGCCCAGCACGCGGTCGCTGCCGACGATGACGAGGTCAATCTCGCCGCGCTGCATCAGATGGCCGGCGGCGTTGTCCGCGATGACGTGGTGAGGGACGCCTTGCTGCGCCAGTTCCCAGGCGGTGAGGGTCGATCCCTGGCAGCGCGGGCGGGTTTCGTCGCAGAAGACGTGAAACTTCCGGCCCTGCGCCTGTGCGGTGTAGATCGGCGCGGTGGCGGTGCCGAGGTCCACGCAGGCCAGCCAGCCGGCGTTGCAGTGGGTCAGGACGTTCAGGCCGCGGCGGATCAAGGCGGCTCCGTGACGGCCGATAGCGCGGCAGTGTTCGACGCTTTCGTTGGCAAACTGCTCCGCCGCGGCCAGAGCGAGGGCTTGCTGTTCGCCGACGGTTTCGCCGCCGGCCATTACGGCGCGGACTTGGTTCATGGCGTTCACGGGATCGACCGCTGTGGGCCGGGCCGACTTGATCGTCTGATAGACCGATTCAGCGTGCGCCGTGAAGCGGTCGAGGTTGCTGCCACGAAACGCCAGAACGCCTTGGGCCAATCCATAGGCCGCCGTGGCCGCGATGGCCGGAGCGCCGCGCACGATCATGTCGCGGATGGCGCGGGCGGTTTCGCGGAAGTCGCGCGTGGCGACAATCTCGAAGCGATGCGGCAGGAGCCGCTGTTCGATGAGGTGGACGCGGTTGGTCTTGGCTTCAAACCAAACCGTGCGGTAGTGCCGGGTGTGATGGCCAAGCGTGACGTTCATCCTGAGAGGGGCAGTTGGTGTGGGCCACAGGTGGCACCGATGACACTGATCGAAGGAGTTGAAACGTCGGAACCTGTTCCCGGCGGCTCATCCAGTGAGTGAACGGCCTGTCTTCGCTCAAGCCTTGCTGCTTCTGTGCCATCGGTGCCATCGGTGGCTTCCCAACTGCGGGTGACGTTCATGGAGATTGCGGAATTCCGTCCGGCGCCGATCCGTGGCCGCCCCGGCTCACTTGGCCACGCCGAATCGCGCCAGGAATTCCTTGTAGGCCGGCTGGCGGCGGAGCTTCGCCAAGTCTGGATCCTTGGCCAGCCATTTGAAATCGTGGTAGCCGAGCGCGAAGGCTCGGTGGAGGGCATCGAAAGCGTCGCTGAACCGCTCGGCCAGCGCGAGGCTGCAGGCGAGGTTGTAAAAAACCAAAGCGTCATCGGGGCAAAGCCGCGCCAGTTCCTCATCGATGCGCAGACCGTCTTGCACGCGGCCGCGTCTGGTGTAGCTGTCGCCCAGCAGCTTCAAGGCGTCGATCCAGTGCGCGTCCCGGGCCGCGAGTCCTTCGAGGAAACGGATTTCGACATCGAGGTCGCGCGCGCGAGCGGCGCTGGTTTTGTTCGCTCTGACGTTCTTTGCCATAGGCGGGAGAATTGTTTGCGCCCTCCGGCTGAGTGTCAAGCCGGTCGAAAAGTGGAGCGGGCGGGCGCGGGATGGCGTCAAGCTCGGTCTGGGTCAAAAAGCGCGTCGCTTCGCCGAGACGCCGCTCCGCCCGCGAAGTTCTGCGATTGCCTTCGCCGAACGCTCACTTCTTCTCCGCTTGGCCTTCCGGCGCGGCCGCGGACTTGGACGGCTGGTCGAGCGACGACACCTCGACGAGTTTGACGGAGACGGTCTGCTTCACGGGGCTGGTGAATTTCTCCGGTGGGGCGTTGGTGGCTTGCGGAGGCGCGTTGGTGCCGCGGCGTCCGCCCATCGCCGGCCGGGTGCCGCTGACGTTGTAGCTTTGCTCGCTGGCACTCTCAATCACCATGCCGATCTCCGGCGCGAACCACGAGGTGCCGTTCACCTTTCCGTCCTCCAATTTCATTCCGCCGCCCCACGGCGCGGCGGCGGGACCGGTGGCTCCCGCCGCCCCGGGTTTGGTGGACATGGTGCCGGTGAATTCAATGCGGGCGCATTTGCGCCCCTCGCGTTCCTGCCAGCCAGCGAGCGTGTTGGTCGTGCGGAGGAGGATGGTGCCCACCGCGGCGGCGGAAATCTCCTTGTCCATGGTCCAGTGGTCGCCGACGCGCACGGCCTCCTTCGGCAGGCCGCTGAGATCAACGAGTTGCTTGAAGTATTCGGCGTTGTAGATCCCGCGCAGCGCGCCGCCCATCATGCCCAAGCCGCGCGCGCCCCGCCGTCCGCCCCCGGGGCCACCGGCCCCCGCCCCGCCGCCGGTGCCTTCCACGCGGTCCACCAGTTCCTTCACGCCGTCCACCTGGACGATCTCGTTGTTCGGCGCGACGAGGTAACGGATGCGGCCGCCGATGAGTTTGTCGAGCGCGTCCACGCCCGGGCCTTCGCTGGGCGCGACCTTGTTGAGCGAGTCGTAGCGGATGATCGTGTTCTCGCCAAAGCTCACGTCCAGCGCCAGCGACTGGATTTCCAGTTCCATCCCGCGGTGGCCGTCGGGCGCGTTGGTGACAGAGAGCGCGTAGTCCGTGGACATGGAGGTGTCTTGCGTGGTGGGCCGCGGCCCGAACTGCCACTGGGAGTTCTGGTTCATCTCCATGTGCATGACGAAGCGGTAGCCGGGTTTCCATTCCGCCTTGAGTTCCGCCGGCGGATCGGAGGGCTTGCCGCTCACCGGCGCGTCCTTCGGCTTGTCTGAGTCTTGGGACTTCCTGCAACCGGCGGCCAGCAACACGCCCGCGCCGAGGGCAGCAGAGAGGAGAAGGTGTCGGTTCGCTTTCATATCAAATCGATGACGGTGACGGTTCTCGACAGAACTTGGTTTCGTGCGGTCTTCTGCGGCCGACTGAACCAGCTTTGTGCTTCTCAGGAAACAAAAATCGCGCCATAACTCCGGCCATGCGGAACATCTATTGCCTCTCGATCGTTGGCGCGCTGGCCATGCTCTGGCTTGCGGGTTGCGCCGAGCCCGCCTGTTGCTGCAAATCCACTCCTGCCCAATCGGCGGTGCCCGCCACGCCGCCGCCGAGTCCGCCTCCGGCCAAAGCCGAGCCGGTGCCGGCGGCGAAGGCCGTGCCCGCCGCCGCCAACGCCGACGGCTGGCGGAGCCTCTTCGACGGCAAGACGCTGACCGGCTGGCAGGAAGCGGACTTCGCCGGGCGCGGGCCGGTCACGGTGACGAACGGCGAAATCGTGCTGCGCACGGGCTACATGACCGGCATCGTGTGGACCAACACCCACGATCTGCTGCGCATGAACTACGAGATCGAACTCGAAGCCAAACGCACGGAGGGCAGCGACTTCTTCTCCACGCTGACGTTCCCGGTGGGGACGAATCCCTGCTCGCTCGTCGTGGGCGGCTGGGGTGGCGGCTTGGTCGGGCTGTCGTGCCTGGACGGCGAAGACGCGGCCAACAACGAGACGAGCAAGACGGTCGAGTTCAAACAGAACCAGTGGTACCACGTCCGCGTCCAGGTGTTGCCGGAAAAAATTCTGGCCTGGATCGACGACGAGAAGCTGGTGGACGTCGTCACCACCGACCGGCGCGTCGGCATCCGTCTCGAATGCGAACCGTGCCTGCCGCTGGGCGTAGCCACGTGGTCCACGACGGGCGTGTTGCGGAACATCCGGGTGAGGCCGCTGCCCGAAGGCGGGAAGTAAGCCCGCCGCGGTCGGTCACGGCTTCCACACCACCGCGTTCAGCACGATGCGCGCGTAGGCGGGATTCTCGAAGTCCAACGCGCTGTGGCCGGGCAGGAGATACACGATCCAACCCTTCCCCGCCGCGCGGACCCAGCCAGCGTGTTTCTGGAAGTAGGTCTGGCCGGATTTGGCGTCCTGGTATTTGAAGCCCAGCAACACCGTGCGCGGCTCGGTGAGGACATGGTTCAGATACACCTCCGACTTCGGCAGCGTGAAGCCCGGCAGCGACTTCTCGCCTGCGCCTGCGGCCGTGGCAGGCAAGTCGATCCTCGCAGGGTAGGTGACGCCGTGCGTGGTGATGAAGTGGGCCGGGGCGAGATTCACGAGGTCGAGCGTGACCGGCTCGATCCACTTGTAGCCGCCTTGGGCCGCGTCGCCCGGCGGTAAGTCCACGCCGAGGAACTTGAACCACTGCTTGTTCTTGCGCTTGCCGGAGCTGATGGAGTGGTGCAGCGCCACCAGTTTGCCGCCCGCGCGGGTGTAGTCGATGAAGGCCCGCTCCGCCGGCTCCTTGAGATCGCGGTGGATATAGACGATCACCGCCGCGAAGCGCGCCAAGTCGGGCGGCAGGTTGGTCTGCGCGACGATCTGGCTGGAGAGGTTCTCCGCCGCTTTGAGTTTGGCGGCGAGGAGTTCCATCGCGGGGAATTCATCGGCGACGATAAGCACGTCCGCGGCGGCAGCGGTGAACGCCAACGACAAACTGACCAACAGGAGCACGAGCGTTTTCATGGCGGGATGATTCCGCTGACCGGCTTTGCAGGCAAGCCCACAAACGGAGCGCCGGCCCCTGGAAAAGCCCAAAAAAGCATTGACACAGGCGGCGCCGCGGACCAAGCCTCGCCAGCGATAGGCTGAGCAGGAATGCCAGCGAACCGCCGGTTCAACAGTCAATGCCGCACCCTATGAAAACTCGGAACAACTCAACCAAAATCAACCTTCAGATCTTGTCCGCCTTGCTGGTGATGGTGGGCTTGGGCAACGCTCAGGCCGACAACGGGCCGCAGCATCGAGTGCCACAACTTCGTCCTGTCGCTTTGGGGACCAGCGGCGGCAACATCGCCGATCGAAGCAGACGGTATTGCTGCAGCGGGACGCTGGGGGCGTTGGTGCAGGATGCCGCGGGCAAGAAGTACATTCTCAGCAACAACCACGTCCTGGCCCGAGGCAATCAGGCAGCCCTGGGAGAAGACATCAACCAACCTGGCATGATCGATCAGAACTGCAGTCAGCAAGGAGCGGTCGCTGATTTGTCGAGTTTCGTGCGGATTCAATTCTGGAGCGGAAAGAAGAGGCCCCTCAACTATGTGGACGCCGCCATCGCGGCGATCCGGCCGGCGGATGCGTCCAACCCGAACGGCTACGTGCAGGCCGACGGCACGATCTTGGACATCGGGACGGTGAGCAGCGAAACGGTGGCTCCCTCCGCCGGTTTGGTGGTCGCGAAAAGCGGGCGAACGACGGGCTACACCGCGGGAGTGATTGCGGCGGTCGGCGTCACCGTGAACGTCGCGTATTCCCAAACCTGCGGCGGCGCCAACAACCTGACGGCGACGTTCAGTGACCAGATTCGCATCGACGGCGCTGGCTTCAGTGCGGGCGGAGACTCCGGCTCGTTGATCGTCGAACTGGCGCCGGGCGGAGCGGACGGCAGGCCCCGCGCCGTCGGACTCCTTTTCGCCGGTGGCGCCACTTCGACCTTTGCCAACCGCATTGGCAATGTCCTCACTGGCTTGGGCGTGACGATGGTGGGCGGAACGACGACCACCGCCTCGGGCGTGACGGTCGGTGGGGCCGATTTCTTGGCGACAGCCAAGGCCGCGAAGGAGCGCCATTCGCAGGCGCTCTTGGACACTCCGGGCGTGCATGGCCACGGCGTGGGACACTCGCCGGGAGGGCAGCCTGTCATCGAGGTCTATGTGGAGGATGAGCCGGCGAAAGGCCGCGTGCCGAGCCAATTGGACGGCGTCCCGGTGCGGGTGATCGTGACCGGACCGATTGTGGCTTTTTAGCTTGCCCTGTTTGAAGAGCGGGCGGTGTCAGCGTCTGGCCCATGTCGGTCAGCAACTTGCCGCCCAGGGGTTGAGGGGAATTTGTCCGTCGCTGACCGCACGCAGGAGCTTCCGCCGTAGCGCAGACATTCTTGTCTGCGGGTTCGCCGAACTTTCCAGTTCGACGAGCGGGGGTTCTGCGGACTGGGAAGTCCGCAGAACCCGCAGGCTGGAAAGCCTGCGCTCCGACGCTCGCTGGGCAAGACGGGAACCTTACCTCGCCTCCCCTTTCCCCCTTGACGCTGCTCCGGCGCGCGAGTGGAATCCGGCCCATGAACTCAACGCCGTTCCAGATTCATCGTCGCCGTTTTCTCAAGTCCGCTCTCGCCGCTTCCGCCGCCACCGGTCTGCCGCTCTGGTGGCTGGAACAGGAGCAGGCCCGCGCCGCGGAACGCAAGCCGCTTGGCCCGAATGACCGGCCCGGCGTCGCGCTCATCGGCTGCGGCGGCATGGGCCGCGGCGACGCGGGCAACGCGCGGCGCTTGGGCGACATTGTGGCCGTGTGCGACGTGGACCAGGGCCACGTGGAGGCGGCGGCCAAGCAGTTCACGAAAGACGGCAAGGCGCCGGCGCAGTTCAACGACTTCCGCAAACTCCTGGAACGCGACGATGTCCACGTCGTGCTCGTGGGCACGCCGGACCACTGGCACACGCTGGCCAGCATGGCCGCGGTCAAGGCGGGGAAGGATGTCTATTGCGAGAAACCGCTCACGCTCACCATCGACGAGGGCAAGCGTCTCGTGCAGTTGGTGCGCGCGCGCAAGGCCGTCCTCCAGACCGGCAGCCAACAGCGCAGCGACCGCAAGTTCCGCCTCGCCTGCGAACTGGTCCGCAACGGGCGCATCGGCCAGCTCAAGCAAGTGACCGCGTTCCTGCCCGCCGGATTGCGCGAGGGGCCGTTCAGGACGGTGCCGGTGCCCGCCGGACTGAACTGGGATTACTGGCAAGGCCAGGCGCCCGCGACCGACTACGTGCCGCAACGCTGCCACACGTTCTTCCGCTACTTCCTGGAATACTCCGGCGGCACCATGACCGACTGGGGCGCGCACCACAACGACATCGCCCGCTGGGCCATCGGACTCGACGGCCCGACCGAAGTAGAGGGCAAGGTCCTGGCTGAACCGATCCCCGGCGGTTACACGGCGATCAGCGAATACGAAGTCACCTTCACCTACGCGAACGGCGTGAAACAGATCGCCAAGACCACCAAGGATGACAACATCTTCGGCGGTGCCGTGAACAAAGAGGGCCAGCGCAACGGCCTCAAGTTCGAGGGCACCGACGGTTGGATTTGGGTGAACCGCGGCGATTTCAATGCCAGCAACGACGCCATTATTTCGACGCCCTTGCCAGAAAACGCGATCCGCCTGCCCGTGAGCAGCGACCACATGGGCAACCTCTTCGACTGCGTGCGCTCGCGCAAAAACCCGGTCGCCCACGTCGAAGTCGGCCACCGCTCCGCCAGCATCTGCCACCTCGCCGCCATCGCGCTGCGGTTGCGCCGCAAGTTAAAGTGGGACCCGAACGCGGAGCAATTCGTCGGCGACGGCGCGAAAGAAGCCAACGCCCACGTCGCCCGCGAAATGCGGAAGCCGTACGACTACGGCTTCATCGCGTAAGCGGGCCGCGCACCAACCTCAGCGCCGGCGAAAACGCAGGGCGACACTTCCCGCCGCTCCCCGCGGCCTCTCTGACTTTGCAGAAGCGCGCCCGCAGGAAGCCGGGCCAGCGCCGTCGCTGCGGACTGGGGCCGCGCGGCGGAAAAAAGACTTGAGCGAACCATTTGACAAACCGCAGCGCGTAACGAATTAGTGTTGGCATCGAGAAAAGCGGAGAACGCTTATATGGGAATGACTATGAGCATCCATTCGAGTCCTACAGTTTCCGGGTTCCGGAGCCACAAGCCACCGGTCCAGGAGGAGACGCTGAAGAGTGAGAAGATTCAGGTCGAGCGGAAGACGTTCATCCTGGTCCTGAAAGAAAACGCGCGCGGCCGGTTTCTCCGCATCACCGAGGACGTGGGAGGACGGCGGGACAGTATCATTGTTCCCTCAACGGGTTTGGAGGATTTCAAGCGCATCGTCGATGACATGCTGCGGGCCTCGCAAGACATGCCGATCAAGCCCGAACCCGTCGCGCTATAGCCCGGCCGGGGCTGAGTCCGAAGCCGTCGGTTTCTTGCGGGCGCGCGGAGCACGCGGCACCACGCGCGGCGCATCACCCCAGAGACCTTCCAGATCGTAGTGGCTCCGCAAATCGGAACGCATGATGTGGACAATGACGTCCACGTAGTCGATCACCATCCACGACGCGCGCAGCGTCCCATCCACAGCGCGGGGGCGCTCGCCGTTCTTCTCGCGGTTCTTCTCACTGATTTCCTCCGCGATGGCGCGCATGTGCGGTTCGCTGGTGGCGGAGACGATGACAAAGAAGTCCGTCACGCTGGAGAGCTTCCTCACGTCGAGCACCACGAGGTTCTCCGCTTTCTTGTCGTCCGCAAACTTGCGGCAGGCCAGAGCCAGTTTCTTTGAATCCATTGCTGGGCGGGACGATGACCCCATAGCCATCAAAGATAAAGCCGATTGTTGTAGATGAATTCGGCCACGGCGGCAGGGACCAAATGGGTGACGGCCTGCCGGGCTTTCACCCGCTGACGGACTTGCGACGAAGACACAGCGAGCGGGAACCCGCCCAGCGTCCGCACACGAAATGGAACCGGCGGCGGCGCCATCACCTCGCCGGGCCGGGGGATGACCACAAACTGCGCCAGGCGCGCCAGTTCGTCCGCCTCGCGCCACTGCGGCAGTTTGGAGACGTGGTCGGCGCCGATGAGGTAGAACAACTCGGCCGGCGCAAACCTCGCTGCGTAATCGCGCACGGTGTCGATGGTGTAAGAGACGCCGCCGCGGCGGATCTCCTGGTCGTCGATCTCGTAACGGGCTTCCCCTGCCAAGGCCAGTCGCAGCATCGCCAACCGGGCGGACGCGGGAGCCGGTTCAGCCCCGGGCTTGAACGGCGACTGAGCGGCAGGAATGAAGAACAGCCGCGACAGGCCCAATTCTTCGCACGCGGCTTGAGCAACCAGGAGGTGCCCCAGATGAACCGGATCGAACGAGCCGCCGAATAGGCCGAGGCGGCCCTCGACGCGCGCGCAGTTCATCATCGTCTCCACCAGATGTCACTCCTTCTTCCCCACCTTCAACTCGAGATGCAGGTCGCGGAGTTGTTTTGGCTCCACGCCGCCGGGCGAGTCGGTCATCAGGCAGGTGCCTTTGGCCGTCTTCGGGAAGGCGATGACGTCGCGGATGCTCGGGGTGCCGCACAGGATGGCGATCATGCGGTCAAAGCCCAGCGCGATGCCTCCGTGCGGCGGCGCGCCGTAGCGGAAGGCTTCGAGCATGTAGCCAAACCGCGCCGTCACCATGTCCGGCGGGATCGCCAGGATGTCCTCGAAGATCGTTTTCTGCACGTCGCGCTGGTGGATGCGGATGCTGCCGCCGCCCAGTTCGACGCCGTTGACCACCACATCGTAGTGCTGGCCGCGGACTTTCTTCGGATCCTGTTTGAGCAGCGGGATGTCCTCCGCCACCGGCGCGGTGAACGGATGATGGCTCGAATACCAGCGGTTCATTTCCTTGTCGAAGCTGAGCAGCGGGAAATCCACCACCCACAAGAAGTCGAACCGGTTCGGATCGACGACCAGCTTGCCCTGCGCCTTCAGCACGTCGGCGCAATAGAGCCGGATCTTGCCAAGGATTTCGCAGGCGTTCAGCCATTGGTCCGCCGCGAAGAGAATCAAGTCGCCCTCCGCCATCGCCAGCTTCTTCGCCAGCGCGTCTTTCTCCGCGGCGCTGAAGAATTTCACGATCGGCGATTTCCATTCGCCGCCCTCGACCTTGATGTAGGCCAGTCCCTTGGCCCCGAAACCTTTGGCTGTCTCGGTCATGGCTTCGATCTGCCCTTGCGTGACGCAGGCGAGGCCTTTGGCGTTGATGGCCTTCACCACGCCACCGTTGGCGATGGCCCCGCTGAAGACTTTGAACGTGCTGGCGCGGAACTCCTCCGTGAAGTCCGCCAGTTCCATGCCGAAGCGCGTGTCCGGCTTGTCGATGCCGTAACGGTCCAGCGCTTCCTGGAAGGTGATGCGTTTGAACGAAGTGGGCAGTTCCACGTTGAGCGCGGTCTTCCAGACGCGCTTCAAGAGGCCCTCGATCACATCGTAAATGTCCTGTCGTTCGATGAACGACATCTCGATGTCGATCTGCGTGAACTCCGGCTGGCGGTCGGCGCGCAGGTCTTCGTCGCGATAGCAGCGGGCCAGTTGGAAGTATTTCTCCACGCCCGCGACCATGAGGATTTGCTTGAACTGCTGCGGCGATTGCGGCAGCGCGTAGAACAGCCCCGGATTGGTCCGGCAGGGCACGATGAACTCGCGCGCGCCCTCCGGCGTGGACTTGAACAACGTCGGCGTCTCGACTTCCAGAAAGCCCTGCTCGTCCATGAACGCGCGGGTGGCGATGGCCACTTTGGACCGCAGGCGCAGGTTGCGCGCCATCTCCGGGCGGCGCAGATCGAGGTAGCGGTATTGCAGGCGCAACTCTTCGTTCACCTTGGCGGCAGCTTCGGGATCATCCACCTGGAACGGCAGCACGTCGGCGTAATTCAGCACTTCGAGCGACTGGACCAGGACTTCGACTTCTCCGGTGGCGATTTTGGGATTGATGGTCCCGTCGGGACGCTGACGCACTTTGCCGGCGACCGAGATCACGCACTCGCTCCGCAACCCCGCCGCCTGCTCGAACAGCGCCTTCGGCAAATCCGACGGATCAAAGACCGTCTGCGTGCGGCCTTCGCGGTCGCGCACGTCAATGAAAATGACGCCGCCCAGGTCGCGCCGGGAGTGGACCCAGCCGGAGAGCGTGACGGTTTGCCCGACGTGGGCGGGGCGCAATTCGTTGCAGTGGTGCGTGCGTTTCATGTCAAAACAGGGGGCGGATGTTGGCGGGGACCGCCGCGGAATTCAAAGCAAATCTCCGCTCCGCGAAGCTGCCCCCTGGCCGCACCCACCTTGTGACAAACTCCACCGCCGCGCGACACGTCGGCGCCTGTCCCGCCGCGCGCCCTCCCGTTCAAGCCGGCTTCCCCAGCAGCGCCGGCCAGAACGACCGTTGCTCCAGTTGCTTCTTCTTCACCTTGAGCTGCCCCAGGATGGACTGGAGGGTGATGAACTGCTTGTGCCAGCGGTTCTCCACTTCGCGCAGCGACGACTCGTTGGTTTCGCTCAAGTAGCGGATGGAGGGCGCGGCGGAGATCAGACCATGCACGTCTTCGCGCGTCACCGGCCCGCTCTCAATCGCGGCCAAGATCAGCTCCAGCTCCTGGGTGATGATGCTCTTCACTTCGAGGAACTGGTTCTCGTCGTCGAGGGTGAATTTCTTGAAGCGCGCCTGGTTCATGTAGTGGTTGAATTGCTTCCAACACTCCAGGTAGTTCTCCAGCCGCACGATCAATTCTTCGAGTTGCTTGTTGCGCATAACGCTCCGGGGTAGTCAGTTCTTGGTCAACGATTGCGGCGCGAGGAAGACGATCGCTCCCCCGCGCAGCTCGCGCGCGGTCAGTTTGAGGGACGGGTAGTTCACGACGAGTTCTTTCACCGGCATCTGCGCCTGCTGCGCGCCGCGGAAGTAGGCCAGCACTTCGCGCCCGATCTCCTGCATGTGCCCCACGGGAAACGTCTGCGGCAGCGTGTAGGTGATGACGCGTCCGTCGCGGTCCACGGTGAAGCTGCCCGAAGGCAGCCGCATCAGGCGCGACGGCGACGGCTTGAACCATTTGCTCAGGAAGCCCATTTCGCGGTGACGTTTTTCATGCTCTCCCGTAATTCCTCCCGGTCGAGGGCTGGCCGGAACCCCACCGTCAGGATGCCACGCGACGAATCCGCCATCGCCACATGGCTGGGGGAACCCAGTCCCGCCACTTGCTGCACGTCCCCGACCTGGAGACGATCCCCCAACAACTGAAAGCCATGCAGCGTTTTCTGCGCCCACTCGGAAACCAGTTCCGGGCTTTCCAGTCCCCAGGAATCCACTTCGCACTTGCGGCCCACCCCCACGGAGAGGACGAACTGCACATCGGGGAAACTTGTCAGATCGGACAGGGGCGATGGCGGGGCGGTGATAATCTCGGTCGAGCCTCGAGTGCTGCCGGCTTCGTCCAACGCCTGGGCGGATTCGAGCAGCAGCGCCTGGTAAGAGACAAAAATCTTCCGCTCGCGATCCGGCTCCGGGGGCAGCATCTCGAAACTGCCGGTCTTCCATTCCAGGATGCGCTGGAAGGCCGCTTCGCCGGTCAGTTCCTGCGCTTCAGCATCGATGACCGCGCCGCCTTGAATCCAGATGCGCGCCTCCAACACGCCGCGTTTGATCTTGAGCACCCCGGAGGCTTGCGAGAGGCACTCCAGTTGGATGATATCGACCAGGCTCTTGCTCTGCACACCGCGGAAACCGCCGTGGTTCTCCTGTTGCAGCAGCGCCTCCAGCGACTCCGTGAACAGCTTGACCTCGTGCTCCTTGTCCGGCTTCTGCCAGAATTGGTCCACGCCCATGCCGTAAGCCCGCGCACGGAACTGCTCGTCGCAAACCGCCGTGAGCACCACGATGCGGAGTTGGGGATGCTTGCGCCGCGCGATGGCCAGCAACTGCAGGCCGTCCATCTTCGGCATGTGCAGATCGACGATCATCGCGCTGAACGGGGCGGACTCCAGCAGCGCCAACGCCCGCGCCGCGGTGGACGCGGTGTGGACTTCCGGCTGCGAAGGCATTCCCTTCAGGAGTTCCCAGTACACTTCCAGGAAATCCTGATCATCATCGACCAACAGAATTCTGTGTCGCGCAGCGTCCACCGGATGGCCCATGCTTAAATCATCGGAACGAATCGCGCGCAACTTGAGCGGCGCGGGAACGGCAAAATGAGGAAGCTCTCCCAGCACCACGCCAGGCGCTGCCGGGCTTCGCCAGGGAGGCAAGAACGCGCTTGGACGCCGCAGTGGCCTCCGCTAGAACTGCCGCGTCATGAACACGCTCACTTCAGTTCCCGCCTGCAACCCGGCTTCCTGTGCGTGCGGCTCCGGTGGCCTGGCCCGTCGCGACTTTCTCAAGCTCAGCGGCCTCGCCGCCACCAGCCTGGCGCTGGCGGAACTGCCCGTCATCGCTGGCCCGTTCACGCGGGCGGACTTCGAGAAACTCGTCCCCGCGGACAAGAAGCTCAGCCCCGAATGGGTGAAGTCGCTCTTCGAGCGTGGCCAGCGCACGGTCTATCGCGGACGAGAACTGGAGAAGATCGGTATGCCCATCGGAGGCATCTGCGCGGGCCAAGTCTATCTTGGCGGCGACGGCAAACTCTGGCACTGGGACATCTTCAACAAGCACGTCGGCACGGGCGCGGAGCACTACGCGAATCCGATGAAGCCGCAATCGCCGCTCGACCAGGGCTTCGCGCTGATGGTGACCTCCGGCAGCCAGTCGCAGGTGCGCGCGCTGGACCGCACCGGCTGGAGCGAAATTTCGTTCAACGGTGAGTATCCGATGGCGTTTGTCGAATACCGCGACGCCGCGGCGGCCGTGACGGTTTCGCTCGAGGCGTTCTCGCCGTTCATCCCGCTCAACGTGGACGATTCCTCGCTGCCCGCGACGGTGATGCGGTTCACGGTGAAGAACACCAGCACGCAGAAGGTCGAAGCCGAACTCGCCGGCTGGCTGGAGAACGCCGTGTGCCTCCACAGCGGGCCGCAGCGTGATGTGCTGCGGCGCAATCGTGTCGGACGCCGCCCCTTGGCCATTGGCGATCGGCTATCGGCTATTTCCGGCTTCACTTTCCTGGAGTGCAGCGCCGAACCTGCGCCCGAAGACAAGACCGCGCCCAAGCGCCCTGACATTCTCTTCGATGACTTCGAGCGCGCAGCCTACGAAAGCTGGACGGCAACCGGCACCGCGTTTGGCGCCAGCCCTGTGGAGCAGGACAATATGCCCGCGTATCAGGGCAAGGTCGCCGGACACGGCCAGCGCGTCGTGAACTCCCACGCCAGCGCGCCCGGCGGCGACGTCGGCGCGAAAGATTCGGCCACGGGCACGCTGACGAGCAAGTCGTTCACCATCGAGCGCAACTTCATCACTTTCCTCATCGGCGGCGGCGCGCACAAGGGCAAGACTTGCGTGAACCTGCTCGTCGAAGACAAGGTGGTCCTCTCCGCGACCGGCAAAAGCGATAACCGCATGGCGCCGCAGAACTGGGATGTGCGGAAGTGGGCCGGCAGGATGGCGAAAATTCAAGTCGTGGATAACGAGACTGGCGCGTGGGGCAACATCAGCATCGACGACATCGTTTTCACCGACCGACCGCGCGCTGCCGCCGGCCCGCTGGCGGAAGAACAAGACTTCGGTTCGATGGCGCTGGCGATGCTCTCCGACTCCCGTAGCGACCGACGTGAGGAGGCTCAAACTCCTTCTGCGCTTGCTCCTGGAACCGGAGGAAATCAGAGCCTCCTCACGTCGGCTGCTACGGCCGAGTGGGGGGTGGCCGCGCTGCCAGACAGTTCCGTTCCCTCCGGTCTTTTCTCCAGGAGCATGGCCGACGCGAGCGCGAGCGCGACGCGGCCGTTCGGACAGAAGCTGGTTGGTTCGCTCACGCGCAAGCTTGCGCTCGCCCCCGGCGAGTCCGGCGAAGTCGTTTTCCTCGTCACCTGGCACTTCGCGAACCTGAAAATGGATCGTCTCCCGCCGGGCCGGCACTATGGGACGCGCTTTAACTCCGCGCTCGCCGTGGCGGAGCACCTGGCGAATAACTTCACCCAGCTTCGCCAGCAGACGCACCTCTGGCATGACACCTGGTACAACTCGACGCTGCCCTACTGGTTTCTCGATCGCACGTTCCTCAACACTTCGATCCTCGCCACCTCGACCGCGTTCCGCTTCGGCGACGGCCGCTTCTGGGGCTGGGAAGGCGTGGGCTGCTGCCACGGCACCTGCGGCCACGTCTGGCAATACGCCCAGGCGATGGCCCGCCTCTTTCCCTCGCTCGAACGCGATACCCGCGAGCGTGTGGACTTCGGCCTCGCGCTCAAGGACGACGGCGCGATCCATTTCCGCGCCGAGTTCAACGACATCCCCGCCATCGACGCCCAAGCCGGCACGATCCTGCGCGCCCTCCGCGAACACCAGATGTGCGCCGACGGCGCGTGGCTGAAGAAGAACTGGCCAGGCATCAAGAAGTCCATCGAGTGGCTCATCGCCAAGGATGGCGACGGCGACGGCCTCATCGTCGGCAACCAGCACAACACGCTCGACACGGATTGGTTCGGCCCCGTCGCGTGGCTCAGCGGCATGTATCTCGCCGCGTTGCGCGCGGGCGAGGAGATGGCGACAGAAGTAGGTGATACGGACTTCGCCCGGCAATGCCGCGAGATTTTCGACAAAGGCCAGCCCAAGCTCGTGGCCGAACTGTTCGACGGCGAATACTTCATCAACAAGCCCGACCCGAAGCACCTTGATGCGATTAACTCCGGCACGGGCTGCCACATTGACCAGGTCTTCGGCCAGAGTTGGGCCTTTCAGGTCGGCCTCGGTCGCGTGCTGCCGGAGAAGGAAACCGTCGCCGCGCTGAAGTCACTTTGGCGCTACAACTTCACGCCGGATGTCGGCCCCTATCGCGACGCCTACAAACCCGGCCGTTGGTATGCGATGCCGGGTGAGGGCGGCTTGCTCATGTGCAGCTTCCCGCGCAAGGATTGGGACTACGCGCAGGCCAAAGGCAAAGGGCCGGAGTGGGCGGCGGGCTACTTCAACGAGTGCATGAACGGCTTCGAGTATCAGGTCGCCTGGCATAGCATCGCCGAGGGCTTGGTCATGGAGGGCCTCGCCATCACGCGCATGGTCCACGACCGTTACCATCCGCTCCGGCGCAACCCGTGGAACGAGATTGAGTGCGGCGACCATTACGCGCGCAGCATGGCCAGCTACGGCGTGTTCCTGGCGGCGTGCGGCTACGAGCATCACGGGCCGAAGGGGCATCTCGGCTTCGCGCCGCGCCTGACACCGGAGAATTTTCGCTGCGCGTTCACGACGGCGGAAGGCTGGGGCACATACACGCAAAAATGCGGAGTGCGGAGTGCGGAGTGCGGAATCCAGGTCAAGTTCGGACAACTGCGTCTGCGCACGTTTGTGCTGGCGCCGCAAGCGGGTTTCCAGCCGGTGAAAGTGACGGTGACGCTGGCCGGCAAGCCGGTGCCCGCGACGCTGGCGATGACGGACGGCAAGGCAGTGATCACACTGCGGGAAGCAGCGATGGTGAAAGAGGGGGAGAAGCTGGAATTTTTGTTGGCGTGAGAGAGAGGGGGACAATCCACGTCCGAACGAGGCCAGCCAAGTCAGCCACGAGGCTCGCCTTCCACGTTTGCCAACGCGACGCGAAGGCACTCGAAACGCTCTGCATCGCGTTCGATAGACCGTAGTGCTCTACCAATCGGATCCTGTTCGTTGAGAAAGATGCCACAGGATGCCAGATTGCGGAGTCCCTGTTTCTGGTTGCGGTAGAAATGGCCAATGTATCTGCTCAACTCCTGCTTCGCTGCGCCTACGTCTCCCGACTCCAGCCCTTCCAAGACCGACAGAAGCCCCACATGCAGGGTGGCTGCCATACTGTCATGCACTTCGCCCGACCGTCGCATCCTCTCAGTGGCTGCTCGTAAATATCTGCGCCTCTCTCGCTGGCCAAGAAGGACACCAATAAGACCTCCGGCGCTCAATCCGAAACAGAAGGCTATGTAGGACCCGAAACTCATTTACGTACCTCACTGGTTGACAGTTTCCCGCATCGCGAGTGGTCGCTCCTTGTCATCTTCTCAAAGCAACCGCATTCGTAGTCTAGCGCGGTCACTCGTGGTGGTTTCATTGCAGTTGCTGAGCTGAGTTGTGCCGGAGGACCGCCCATTCGGCAAGCCGGAAGTTCCTACGCCTCGCCGACCGCTTTGAAGAACGTGTAGCAGAACGTGCCGTCGGCTTCCGCCGTTCGGTAGAGGTCGGCGACGCCTTGATCGAAGGCCGCGGCGTCCATCAGCTTGACAGCGACGGCTTGGGCGCGCACGCCTTCGACCATCGCTGTGAAGGTCTTCTTGGTGAAGCCCTCGACCAACGCGGGGCGGCTGCTGTCCACATAGACCATGCGCGGCGAAACACGGACGTGGCGGAAGCCTGCCGCGCTCACCAACGGGTAAAGCTGACGCCCGATCAGCGAGTTGCCGCCGGCCTGCGCTTGCAGATCGATCAGGCACTGGATGGCTCGGCGCGCGGCAAGACTGTCGGGATGAAAGTAGGCCGAGCCGTGATCGCCCTCGATGACGGTGACGGTGCCGCCGGGTTTCACGACGCGTTTGAGCCGCGCCAGGGCTTCGTCCGGCCGGGGCAAGTGTTCCAGGACGAAGCAGAGGAACAAGTGGTCAAGGCTCTCCGAAGCGAACGGAAGATTGAAGATGTCGGCCTGCTGGAAGGTGACGTTGGTGAAGCCCGCCGCGGCGACACGCTCCCGCGCCACGCGCAACGAATCCTCCGAAATGTCCACCGAAGTGATGCGCGCGCCCGGGCTGTTGGCAGCGAGCGTCACCGTCTGCGCGCCCACGCCGCAGCCTGCTTCCAAAACGTGGCTGCCGGGTGAATACGCCGTGTCCGAGTGGAGCAGGTCCGTCAGCGTGGTGGCTTGATCCACCAAGCGGAGGCTCTCGCGCTCGGTGTAGCCGTGAACGTAGTCGTGGTTGGTCATGCTCTTCTGGGCTTCACACTCGACGTGATCTGGTTGTTCGCGGAGTATTCCAGGCTCCCTGGATCAAAAACGCAATTGGACGTGCTGTGCCCAGACCGTCTTGATCCGTTGGGCATCGCCTTGAGAAACGCGCCCCAACTGGCGCCGCAATAACACCTGCTCCAGACAGTCCAGCCGGGACAATCGCACGGTCGAGTGCGCGACCAATCCCTCCTGTTGCCAGTCTTCGAGAGGAACATCGGTGAGCGAGCGGGGCGTGGCTTTGGTCACCGCCGCCACGACGACATCGGCGGCGTCTTCCCACAGGACAAGCACGGGCCGGAGTTTGGAGGCCACACCGCTGGTGAAGGGGATGTCCGCCAGCCAAAGTTCACCGGCTTGCGGCATCGTCGTAGAGGCCCTCGTCTTCCGGGGCGTAACTGTTCAGGAAGGCGCTGTGGTCGCGCCAAGGGACGACTGGTGGGGCGGGTGGCCCTGGCTTGGCGCTGGCGTTGCGCTGCGCCATCCACGCCGACAGCCTGCCGAAATCCTCGGGCGGGAGTTTCTCGATGACCCGCTCGATTTCTTTAACTGTATTCATGGCCGGAAATTAGCGGCTGCTGCGGAAAGAAACAAGCCCACTTCAAGGTTCCTCGCCCTTGCCGTCACCTGCCCAAATTCCTCCCCAACGTGATCTCGTTGCTGGCGAAGTTCTCCACGCTCTTGGTCTTCTCGTGGAAGTGACGGGCGTGCTTCAGGATGCTGTCGCGCGTGTAGAACGGATCGGTGGGCTGGAGCGGCAGCTTTACTTTGCCGCCGAGGTGGCCGGACTGAAAGATGGCAGAAATCAGTTCGAGGGTGCGGCGGCCCGCTTCACCATCGACAAGGAGCGGCTCGCGGCCCTGGATGGCGTTGAGGAAGTTCTCGATCTGGCCGTCGTGGCCTTCGGTGCGGACAGTGGGTAGTTGGTCGTAGAAGGACTGGATTTCGGCCACAACCGCGGGGTCGTCTTCCGGGAAGCCGTTTTCTTTTTGTTTCATCGCCTTGACCGCCCAAGGCACGGCGACCTTGGCGCGCTCGGCTTGCACGACGAGTTGCTGCTCCTCGCCGTGATGGACGAGCGACGCCGTGATCTGGCCCACGCTGCCGTTGGGATAGGTGAGCACGGCGGTAGAGAAGTCTTCAACCTCCGAGTTCTGGTGGCAGAAGTTCACGGTCACGGCTTGTACTTCGGCGGGCTGGCCCATCATCCACTGGAAAATGTCGATGTGATGCACGGCGTGGTTCATGGTGCAGCCGCCGCCTTCTTTGGCCCACGTGCCGCGCCACCAGAGGTCGTAGTAGTTGCTGCCGCGCCACCAAAACGAATCGACCTGCGCGTGGAGCACTTTGCCCAGCAAGCCGGATTCCAGCACGCGCTTGAGTTTCATCATCGGCGTCTTGAAGCGGTTTTGCGCCACGACGCCAAGGAGTTTTCCACCGGCGCGGGCGGCCGCGAGCATGTCGTCGCATTCCTGAAGACACGTGGCCATCGGCTTCTCGGTGAGGACGTGCTTGCCGGCGCGGAGCAAGCCCACGCTGGCGGGCGCGTGCTCGAACGGTGGCAGGCAGATCGACGCGGCGTCGAAGTCGCAGCCCTTGAGCAACTCGTCGTAGTTCTTGAAGACCTTGGCTTGCAGGCCGTGCCTGGCAGCTTTCTCAGCAGCTTTTTCGGGGAACAGGTCCACGAGCGCGACGACTTGGGCTTGGTCTTTGAACTTGAGGTAAGCGCCGATGTGGCTGTCGGAGATGGCGCCGGCGCCGAGGATGGCGATTTTCAACATGGTTGGATGAAGAGGTGAAGGGTTGAAGGGTTAAACCTGAACCCCGATTTTAAATCACCACGAAACACACGAAACACACGAAAAGGCTGGCCCCATTTCATCATTTTCCATCGCGCGACTCTTGTGCAGGGCCAGCATGACGGTTCCGGTTCTGCTTTCGTGTGTTTCGTGGTGCCCACTTCGGATTTCGGGTTAAAGAGTTTTCGCCGCTTCGACAAGAGCACGGATGTTCGCGCCGGGCGTGCCGGGCGAGGTGCCGCCGCCAGCGGAGAGAATCAGGCCGCGCTTGCCGAGGTGGCTCGTCACACACTCGCGGGCTGACTGCGCCACCAACTCCGGCGTGCCGTTGGTCAGGACATCCAGCGGCGGCACGTTGCCCATGAGGCAGAGGTCCGGCCCGACCAACTCACGCACTTTCGCGATGGGCTGCAGGTGCGTGAAGTTGAAGACATGGATGCCGAGATCGCGGAGGTGCTTGAAGGGAACCACATTGTCCGTGTCATCGTGGAAGACTCTCACGGCGTTGGGAAAGGCGTCGAACACCTCTTTCAAATACGGATGCGCGAACTCCAGGTAGTCCTTCGGCGACATGAAGCCTGCGATGTCGTCCAGCACCATGATGGCCTCAACCTCTTTGAGCGCGGCGGCCTGGGCGTCGAGCCACTGGCGAACCAGCGTCACCGTCAGACGCAGGAGCCGGTGCGTGGCCGCGGGTTCCAGCTTCATGCCCAGCAGAAAATTCGACACGCCCATCAGGTGCGTGGCCACGGTGAGCGGCCCGCGCGCGGCGACCATCTTGATGACGTGGCCCGCGTCGTTGACGCGCGGCTCCAGGCGTCGATAGAGATTCAGGATCATCGGCATGAAGCCGTCCGTCAGCGGATTGGGCACGGCGAGGCGGTCGAGTTCCTCGATGCCGCTGATCATCGGATGCGCCACCGGGGTCTTGTCGCGGTAAAGGCTGATCTTGCAGCCGAAAGCGCTCGGTTCGGCGCACATGCCGGTCTCGGCCCAGAAGCCGGGCAGGAAGATCACTTCGGAAAACTCCCGCTCCACGCGCAGGTTGGCGTCCAGCCAGACCTCCGGCACGGTGAGGTAGTCGAGCGTGGAGAGGCTGAGGTAGCCTGGAATCCACGGGCTATCGACAATCAGTGCGACGGGCGGCGCGTCGAAGTCTCCGCCTCGCGCGGCCCGTTTGAAGAGTTCCCATTTCTCGTTGTTCATCGTCGTTCCAGGTGCGGCGGGAAGTGTTGAACAGAGGAGGGGCCGCGGGCAATCCCAATTCTGAAACGAATCCTGCCACGCCGCCTGCGCCTCCAAAGCGAACGGGCGCGGCTGCAACCGCCGCGCCCGTCACTCTCAGCAACCCAACCCAAACTCCCATTATTCCGCCACGCGCACCCTGTAGAAACGGACGGCCGGAGCCGGGTTGGTGTCGAGAAACTCCCGCATGGTTCCATCCCCAGAAATGTCCGAAGCCACCGGCAGCCAGTTGGTGCCGCCGAGACGGGTGGAGCATTCCAACACGTAACGGCGGTTCGGCACGGTGGGCCATTGGAGCCGCACGCCTGCGACCGCGTTGGTGCGGAGCGCACTGGTCCGAAGCTTGAGCGCAGAAAGGCGGTTGTTGGGATTCGTGCCAGCGCGGAATTCGCTCCGGTTCGGCACCTCGTCGCCGTCGGCGTCCGCCGTGGCGGCAGAGAGAAGGTTATTGAGCGTGCCGAAGTACTTCAGGCGCCACCCATCGGAAATGCCGTCGCCCCACGACGACGCGGAGCGATCGGTGCGGGTGGTCAGACCGTCGGCGGTCGTCACGGCGTAGAGGCCCAGCCCGTTGGGCGAAGCGGAAGCGTGCAGGAAACGGACGCGGTAAGCGGAAGCGGCCGTGGCGTTGGTGGGCAGCGTGAGCGTGAGGCTGCCCACGAGGCTGGAGCCGGTCAGTCCCTCGACATCCGGATTCAGCCAAGCCGCAGCGTAGCCGTTGGTGAAGGAACGCGTGAACGTGGGCGTGCCCAGGGTGCCGACCGGCGTGAACACCGGCGGCTGCGTGAGTTCGGGCGAGCCATCGAGGACGTCCACGGTCAGGCTGAGCATCAGGACTTTCAGCCGCCCTTCCGCGCTGATCGTGGCGCGAATGGGCACCTGCGCCACGCCGCCTGATCCCACGACCACATCGTCGGCCAGGAAAGTGACCGAAGCCGCGGGACCAGACGCGGTCCCGGATTTCGGCGCGGAGAGGGATTTGCCCGCGCCGCCGGGAACGTTGTTTGGCACTTCGACCCAAGCCCGAACGCCGTTCGACCAGAAGCGGGCGTACCATTTCAGCGCCGGGTCCAGCGAGCGGCGGAAGGTGACATAGACGTCGTCCACGTTCAGTTGGCCGTCGCCAAAGTGGATGTTGTCCATCAGGTAGTCGTTGCCCGGCCCAGGATTCAGGAGGCTATTGGTCGAACCATCGGAAGAGTCCATGGCGTCGAACAGATCACTCCCCACCGGCGGAACATTGTAGCCGTACTCCGCAGACTGAAACGCCTGCATGACATCGTTATTGATCAAGATCCTGTCGCCGAACTCCCCCGCGTTGACCCAGCGGAACGGCTCAGCGTCGCCCACCACGTAGCTGCGGCCAATCCGATGGATTTGGACGTGCTTGATGGCGTTGATGAATCCATTGGTCAACGAGCCGTTGGTCCAGGCGTACATCCGGAGATTCTGGTAGATGCCGTCTGACGTGGCGGAGGGCCGGAGGATTTCGATCCGATAGACATCGCCTTCCGGAGCGGTCGAACTGATGGGAAATCCATACGCCCCGGCAAACACCTGGCGATCGGTCCGCGCGTCAAAGATGCGGTTGCGGGCCTGGGAATACCGAATCAGATCATGCGCCTTGGTGTCATAAACCGTGTCTTCGCCCCGCCGCTCCAGCCAGCCGACGCCAAGCAGACTAGTCGAGTAATTGGTGACGACCAGGCCGCCGGACCCGAAGTCGAAAAAGTCCCAGCCTTCGTAGGTGCGGGTTTCGACGTTGGTGACGTGGATGGGCGGGAAGACGTTGATGTACTCCACGAAGTTGAAGGGAGGGTACTGGTAGTTCGTAACACCCCACGGGCCGTAGCTGGTCTTCAGGGTGAACTGGGTGATAAAGTTGGTCGCGTCCAGCGGGTTGCTGTTCGTGGCGCTGGCAATGGTGTTCGTGATGCTGATGTCGGTATAGATGTTGGTCACAGGCACTTCCTGGAGGCCGCCGAGGCTCATAACAGGCGGGATCGGCTCGTAGATGAGGTCTTTGCCGGCGATGGGCTTCATGAGCATGGACGTGAACCGCAGCTTGTCTCCGCCCAACGCCGCGCCGGAGGTGTTGGTCACCGTCAGCGCAAACTGCATGGAGTAGATGAATTGGTTGGGCAGCAAGCTGAGGGTGACGGGCGCGAAGTACTGCTGGCCCGCGGCCGCCTGGAAGTCACTCGACCCTTCGCCGTTCTCGAAGCCGAAGGTGATGCGGTTGGGCACGTAGTTGCTCGGCCAAAACATGTTGCTGGAGACGACGCTGGGCAGGTAGCGGTTCTTGAATCCACCCACTTTGAACATCACCGCGTTGGTGAGGGGCAACGGGAAGTCGTTGGGATAGGTTCCTTCCAGCTTGATGGACGGCGGCCGGTTGGTGGGCATCGTCCCATCGGTCGTGTACCACAGTTGGGCCTCATCGGTCGCCGTCTCGACCCTGAAATCCGCCGCGTTGTCGCCGCTGATGGAAGGCTTGGCCACCTGGAAGACAAACCGCGCCTTGGTGATCGGGCTGGACCGGCGGCCCGGGGCCGCGCCGACCGCTTTGAGCATGAAGTCCGGCGGCCGGTCGGAGTGCTCCGCGATCCGGTCGGCGGGCGACATGGAGTCATACACGGCGAAAAACTCGCTCGCGAGCACGTTGTCCACGTAGCGCCAAGCCGTGCCGGTGAAGTTCGGCGACTGGGTGGTGACGGACATGCTGGGATCCGGGATCGTGTCCGCCCAGAGGTCCTCCGGCGTTGGGCCGCCGGTGAAGTAGGTCTTGGCGTCATCCTCGGACGTCATGGCGATGATCTCGTTGTTGTCGAAGACCTGCCCTTGGGCCGACACGGGCACGAGCACGGTCCGCAATTCCCCGATGGCGTTGGCGACGAACCGGACCACGCCGATCTGGGGCTGCACGACGGGCGGCAGCGGCTGGGCCTCTTGCACCCGACGGATTTGGTTGCCCGCGCGATCCGTGACCAAGTAGGACCGGTTCAGCAGGTCGAACGCGATGCCGGAGGGATTGTTGAACGTCGCGCTGCTGGCCGGGCCGTTCTTGGCGCCGGCCTCTCCAGCCACCCCCGCGTAGGTGGTCATGGACCAAACGCCCAGTTCGGTGTTGAAGTAGAGCCGGCGGAGGGTGTGGTTGCCGGAGTCGCAAATGATCAGGGTTTGGGAAAGCTCACTCCAGTGCATCCCGCGCGGCATGTTCAGCCGCGCTTCGGCGGCAAAGACGGAATCGTCCGTCCCGCTCTGGCCCACGGTTCCGGCGACGAGTTCGGCCGTGCGCGCGGTGAGGTCCACCCGATGCAGCGTGTGGTTGCGCGTGTTCGCGATCCAGAGCCAGTTGGACGCCGTCACCAGCACGCCCGCCGGCTGGTAGAGGTCCGGGATGACGATGGTATTCGCTTCGACGGCCGTGGCCGCGACCACGGTGGAGAGGATGTTGTTCGTGGCGTCCAACAGGCGAATCGCGTTGTTCATCGAGTCCGCGATGAAGATGTTCCCGTTGGCGTCCGCCGCCACGCCCAGGGGATACCGGAAGCGCGCCGTCTTGGCCTCGCCGTTGACGTGGCCAGGCGTGAGCGGGACGCCGGCCAGATTGGACACGGCGCCGACGGTAGAGACGAAGCGAATAAGGTGATTGGCCGAGTCCGCCACAATCAGGCCCCCGCGCGCCAGGGTCATCCCTTGCGGCTGGTAGAACCGCGCCTGCGCGCCACTGCCATTGTTGGTGCCGATGGTGCCGGGCAGACCAGCCAGGTTCACAAACGACCCGCTGCTGGCGTCGAACTTCCCGATGCGGTGGTTCGCGCCGTCCGCCACGTAGAGCACGTCGTTCCCCGCGGACACGATGCCGAACGGCTCGTGCAGCGAGTTGCTGAGCACAGTATCGACGGTGGCCGACTGCAACGGGGCCGGCCACACGGCGGCCAGCAGCACGGTCGCGAGGACTTGGGAAAGGGCTTTCGTCTTCATGGTGCGGATGACTTGGGAATGGATGAGGAAGGGCAGGCTCATCAGCGTTGGAGGCGGAGACGGTAGAACCACGTGCCGCTCGCGTTGGGGTCGAGACACGAGCGCACGTTGCCATCGCCGGTCAGACCGGTGGTGAAGGTCGTCCAGTTGGTGCCGTTGACGCGGTCGCTTCGCTCGAGGGCGTAGAGTTTGCCAGGCGCGGTAAGCCAGCTCAGGACCGGACCGCGCACGGGGGCATTGGTCCAGTGCGACCGGAGGAATTGCAGGCGGGAGAGCGCGTTCGTCGGGTTGGTGCCGGCGAGGTATTCCTTCCAATTCGGCACGCCGTCGCCGTCGGCGTCCGCGAAGGCGTCGGCCATCAGGTTGGTGACGTTGCCGAAGAAATTGGTCTTCCACTGTTCGGAGACGAGGTCCTGCGGCACGACGAAGCCGGCGCCCACCGAGGCGCAGGCCGCGATGGTTTCGAGGTTGAATTGCGTGGCGATGTTCGGCGCGCCGTCCACGAACCTGAAGCGCAGAGCGTAGGAGTGGCCGGGCAATGCGTCCGGCGGCATGTAGAAGTTGACGTGGCCGATCACGTTGCTGCCCTGCAGCGGCGGATTGAACGCGGGCGCCGGCACGAGCGGCCAACCGCACAGGATTTCGTTGGGCGCCGGCGGGGCCACTTGCATCGGCGTGGGTTTGCCCAGCGCGGCGGTGAAGGAAATGCCGCTGACGGGCGGCGCGCCGTTTTCCGGCGTGAGGATGGCGCGGAAGCTCAGGCCCGCGAGGCTGTAGCCCGGAGCGACATCCACAACGACCGGCATGGACACGTAACCGCCGGGCGACGCGCCGCCGAAAGGCAGCGAGGTGATGACGGCCTGGCGCAGCCACTCCTGGCCGGGCGGCGGGGGCATCGTGCCGCCCTTGGAGGTCTTGGCGCTCTTGAGCGGCGTGGTGTTGCTCACGCGCGTGCCGCCGACGGACCACGCGCGCAGGTAGTTGTTGGTGTCGAGACGCAGGGAGCGCAACAGAATCACCTGCCAGTCGAGATAGCGTACTTCGCCGTCGCCACCGAGATAGCTGGCTTCGTCCGGCGGAAAAGCGTCCATCGCATCGAACACGTCGCTGAAGGTGTGCGGGACGTGGACGCCGAGCGAGGCGTAGAAGGCGTTGTTGACGTCGTTGTTGTTCAGGTCGGCATCGCCGAACTCGCCCGCGTTGTACCAGTATCCGGGCGAGGAGTCACCGACCACGTAGCTGAAGTTGGAGACGATGATGGCGCGGGTGGGCATCGGGGTGACGGTCACAGGCGTTTGCAGGCCGTCTGACGTGGCGGAGAGGTTGACGAGCGTGATGAGATACGTTGCCCCCAGCGGAGCGTCGCCGCGGATGGGCACCTTGAGCATGGCCACGGTGCCGAAGTTCTTCACCAGGAAATTGGCGTTGGTGCCAATGGAGGAAACGGCCAGGCCGCCCGGAATCATCTCGCCCGGATTGGCGGGATTCGGGATCGAGTAGGGCGCGGCGGTGTAATAGCCGATGGTGCCCGGCACCGAGGCGCCCACCACGGTCACGAAGTCATTGCTCGAAATGGAAATCGCATCAAAGCTTGCCCGCACCGGCGGCGCGCCGTTCTGGGGCGTGACTTCGACGCGGTATTGCAGCGAGCGGACCTGGTCGTTGCTGCGAAGGTTCATGACGATAGGAACCAGCACGGTGGAACCGACGCCCGCCACCAAGTCCCGCGTGACGCCAATGGTGTTGACGCCGGCGGCTTGGCCGCTGACGACGACGCTCATGTTCGTCCCGGAATAGGCCCGCAAGCGAAGGAACGTCAGATCGTGCTGCGGGTCGTTCCAGACGATGGCGCCGACGTTGCCGCTCATGGGCACGGGGAAGCTGTTCGTGGTCGGGTCCGAGCCATCAGTCGTGTAAAACACGGAGTTGGGACTCGTGATCGTGATGGCCTGGCCGAGCGGGTAATAGCCGGAGTTGGGAGACATGACGGGCGCCGTCAGCGTGATGCCGCTGCCGCCCCCGCCACCACCGCCGCCCACCACGCCCGGTCCTAGCAACCCGGAGCCGCTGGTCCAGCGCAAGACCCCGACACCCGTCGGGGAAGTTTCGGAGGAGAAGACATCCCCATTGGGCGCCACGAGCACGCCGAACGGAAGGCTCACCGAAAGGAAGTTTGTGTCCCCCGGTTCCACAGGGTCGCCGGCCCGGCCGAAGAACAGCACGGAGTTGTCGGTGACCAGGTTCGTGGCCGTGCCGGCGCGATCCACCACCATGAGGCGGTGGTTGCCTTGGTCGGCGACCACGAGGAGGTCGCCGCCGGCTTTGGCCAGTTGTTGTGGGCCGTTGAACTGCACGAAATCTCGCGCGCCCCAGCCCGCGCCCGCGCCGTGGTTGCCCGTGAGCACCATGTTGGTGCCGCGGGCCGGGTCGATGAGCCAGACGGCTTGGTTGGCCGAGTCGCTGACGGCGATCATGCCGTCATCCATGAAGGCGATGCCGCGCAGTTGCACGCCGGCGGGCAAGCCCGACGCGAGAGACGTCACCGTGCCCGCGGACGACACGCGCTTGATGACGCCGCCCAGTTCGCAGACCAGGATGTTGGTGGCGCTGTCAATCGTCATGCCGGTGGGCTGCACGAGGCCGTAATTGCTTCGGGAGAGGAAATTGCCGAACTGGTTGAACCTGGAGATCGAGCCGTCGCCTTGGCTCAGCACAAAGACGTTTTGCGCGGCATCGACCGCCACCGCGATGGGTTGGCTGAGGTTGACCGTGGCGAAGTTGGTTTCCCGGTTGGAGGCCAATTCGAGGCGAACGACAGAGTCGTTCCATTGATCGGCAACAAAGACGAAACTGCCGGCGCTGTTGATGGCCAGCCCGGCCGGCCCGGTGAGCAGCGGCGGGACGGGCGGCGGAAGCGGGGCCGCGAGGTCGGCTCCAACGGCCGAGCGGATGAGGTGGTAATAGGCTTCCGTGGTGAACACGGTGCCGGCGGAGGAAACGGTCACGCCCACGGGTTCACGCGCTTCGGCGCAGCCCTCTTCTTCGCAGGCGTTGCCGTCCCACCATCCGGGGTACACGTCCGGTGAGGGATAGGTAAACCACCGATTCGAACTGATGCCGTAGAGCGGGGTCGCGATGCCGAGGCTGTCCACGAGCTTGACGCGATGGTTGCCGCGGTCAGCGAGGACGAACACGCCGTTGCCAGCGCGGGCCAAATGTTCCGGCTGGTTGAACTGCGCGAAGCCCGGATCGCCAAACGTGTCCCCGGCCCCGTTGCCGCCGCTGAAGAGGCTGACGGTGCCCGTGACGAGATGAATGTGCCAGAGGGCATGGTTGGCCGCGTCGCTCACGATCAGGTTGCAGTCGTCCGTGAGAGCGATGCCTTTGAGTTGCACGCCGGGAGCGGTGAACCGCACGACTTTGGTGACGACGCCGGAGCGGCTGATGCGCTTGATCGTGCCGCCCAGTTCGGTGATGTAGAGGTTCGTGTTGCCGTCGATCGTGACGGCGGTGGCGTTGGTCAGCGGAGCGGCCAGACGCCCCAGGAAGTTACCGAACGTGTTAAACTTGGAGATGAATCCGTTGGTGCCGTTGGCGGCATTCAAGACGTACACGTTGTCCGCGCGATCCAGCGCCACATCAACCGGCTTGGAGACGTGGTTGGTGGCAGCGAACGTGGAGGTGCTGTTGCCCGGCAGGTTGAGTTTGCGCAGCGCGTTGTTGTTCCGGTCCGCCACGAAGAGGTAGTTCCCCGTGCTGTCCAGCGCCAAGCCGGAAGGGCCGTTGAACTGCGACACGGCAGCCGTGTCGCCGTCGATGTAGCCCGCGGCGGAAGGATAGCCTTCCAGCGGTCCGCCGCCGACAGAGACGACGCTCGCCGCGCGCGCGGAGGCGACAGCCAGTAGCACGGCCAAGCCCGCGACCGCGCGGCTGCGGAGCCGTTTTTGAATCGCAGCAAATTTCATAGGCTGGTGAGGTTGATCGTTGGGATCGTGGGGTGAGGCCTAGTGAGTCCCAGCACCTTTGAAGTCACCGGCCTTGGGGCCATCCGGGTTGTACGGGGGCACGGTCCAATCTTTGGGCTTGCCGCTGTCCCACGGTCCCCACGGCTTTTCGGAGTTCTCCGGCTTGAACGCGGCCTTGAGGAAGCCACTGCCCTTGTTCGACTGGAAGTCGCCGTCTTCGATGATGGTGGGCGTGACGAAGATCATGAGGTTGTTCTTGTCGCGCTTCTTCTCCTCCTTGCGGAAGAGCAGGCCAACGCCGGGCAGGTCGCCGAGCACGGGAACTTTCGTGAAGCCCTTGAACGACCGGTCGTTCAGGAGACCGCCCATGACGAGCGTCGCGCCGCTGGGGATCATGACGTGGGTTTCGACCTTGCGGATGCCGTAGATGTTGGCGGTGTAGGTCTGGCCGTTGATGACCTGCCGGTCGATGGCGGCGATGTCGGAAACTTCCGGGATGACGTGGAGGGCGATGTTGCTGTTGGCGCTGATGCGCGGGGTGACTTGCAGGATCACGCCGACGTTCGTCCAAGTGATTTCCGAGCCGGCGGGGCTGTTGGCGGAACCGGGCGTGATCTTGTACACCGGGTAGGCGCGGCTCACGTTCAGGTTGGCCAACTGGTTGTCGAGCGTGACGGCGCGCGGGGTGGCCACGAGTTCGGTGTCGCTGTCTTTGTTGAGGAAAGAGAGCACGGCATGCAAGCCGTCGGAGTTCAGGAAGGCGGTCGCCGGATGCATGCCCATCGCCGTGTTGAGGCCAAGGCCGCCGCTGCCGATGTCGGTGATCAGATTGCGGGTGGCGCTGGATGGCCGGGTGGTGGTGACGGTGCGTCCACCCGGCAGCGTGACGGTGGACGAGGCCCCCGGGCTGGTGATGGTTTCTTCGCCGGTGGTGGTGCCGTTGCCGAAGCTGATCCGCTGGGATTCCAGAGTGCCGCTCCAGTCAATGCCCTTCATGGTTTGCGGGTTCTTGCTGGTTTCCCACAACTGCGCTTCGATCAAGACCTGTTTGGTGGGGGTGTCGAGTTTCTCGACCAGCAGTTCCAGCCCGATGAGTTCCTTCTCCGTGGTCATGACGACCATCTGGCTGGTGCGGCTGTCGGGGAGGACCTGGCTGTCGAGGGAGAGGGTGGACTTGACGATCTGGACGATGTTGCTCGGCGCGGCGTACTTGAGCTGGATGACGCGGGAGACGAGCGGCTCTTTCGCCTTGGGATCCTTGATGGTGATTTTGTAGATCTTGGTCCGCACGTCTTGCGCAAGCGCGAGGCCGTAGTTGTCGAGCACGGCGCTCAGGGCGTCCTCGGAGGTGACGTTCTCAAAACGGATGGTGACGTTGGGCTGGTTGGTCATGGCGATGACCCGCGGGTCGAACTGGAAGTTGAGCGCGGCCTGGCGGGCGAGGTTCTTCACCGCGTCCAACAGCGGCACGTCGTCGATGACGATGAGGGGCACGATTTCCGCGGCGGGAGAGACGGGCGCGGCGTTGGTGCCGGCAGGCGGCGGCGCGGGTTCGGCCGTGGTGTTGGTGCCGGCGGGCGGCGCCGCGGGTTCGGCCACCAGCGCCGGAGCCGGGGCCACTAAGGGAGCGGCCGGGACCGGGACAGTCTGCGCAACGTCCGGCGGCGCCACCGCGCCGCCGGTTCGCGCAGGAGGCGCCACGGGCTTGGCATCCGCCAACGCGGGTGCGTTTTGGGCTTGGCCCGACAGCGTCAAAAACGAGAAGGCCGCCAGCATCAGGAGTTGGATGAGGTGTTTCATGTGATAATGGAGTGGGTTGGCAGGAGGGGGACGATGGTTAGAGGCCCTTTCGCAAGGTAAGTTCTCTGGCGTCCTTGGAGCCGTCCAAGGCCACGATCACCGAGCGATCCCGAATTTCGACACAGCGCACGCGGAGGTTTTCGGCGTTCACTTTCAACTCCACCGTCTCGCCGGCGGCGAAGGTGACGTTGTTGATCAGGGCCAGCCGGCGGCCCTTGGCGATGGAGATGCCTTTGAGCGTGAGTTGGCTTAAGAGGTTGGCGGGTTGCGCGAACGCCGCGGAAGCGTTGACGCGGGCCATCTCCCGCGCCCGGCGCACGGAGTTGGGGAAGAACGGATCCCGGCCGAACTGCGGGTCGTCCGTGAAGACGGCCTTCGGCGCGGTCGGCGGCGCGGCATCAGCAGGAGGAGAAGAGGTCTGGCCCTGGGCTGTGAGGGAGGAGGAGGAGGAAACGAGACTCAGCGCCAGGGCCAGAGGAAAAAAGCGTTTCGCCGGGCGAAGGAGGAAGGCAACGCGGAACCAGCCGGATCGGCGGTCGGGTTGGAGGTTCATTCCAGGGCCCGCCACGGCGGAATGGGAAATGGGCAAGGCGGTCATAGGGTCACGGGTTTGATGAGAGTGACCAGTTCCAGTTTGAAACTGAGCTTCTCGCTGTCCTCCGCCTTCTGGCCAGGGGACGGGTCCAGTTCGAGGTTCTGGACGCGCATGTAGGGGAAGGCGTTTTCGAAATCAGCAAGGAACTTGCCGAAGTCGTGGTAGAACGCGGTGCCGCGCACGATGAAAGTTGCCGCCTTATACGGGAAGTCCGGGAAAGTGCCGACTTCGGAAGGCATCTCGCGGCTGATCTGCGGGATGTCCACGGCGTAGCTGAGCTTGAAATGGTTCATCGTCTGGATCATCCAGGCGTAGAGGTCGCCAGTGGCCATCGCGCCCTCGGCCGTCTTGAGCCGCTCGGAGGCGCTGGCAAGGGCCAAGGCGACTTTGTTGGTGGAGGCGAGCAATTCCCGGCCCTTGTTGTATTGGCTGCGGGCGTCTTCGGTTTCTTTGGCGAC
This sequence comes from Verrucomicrobiota bacterium, assembly GCA_016219875.1. Classification (GTDB taxonomy): domain Bacteria; phylum Verrucomicrobiota; class Verrucomicrobiia; order Limisphaerales; family JACRJZ01; genus JACRJZ01. Next base: position 35,489 of record JACRJZ010000065.1, read on the forward strand.
TCTCGCCACCTTGCCGCGCAGCGGACTGACCAGCAGAAACCACAGCGCGATCACGGTGATGGCCGTGGCCCCCACCACGAGGATGATGCGGTCGCGTTTCTCCCTGGGGAGTTTACTCATAGAGCTTGCGTTCCTTCTCGGCGAAGTTGATCTGGAGGCCGAAGACCACAAACGAGTTCTTGCCCGAGCCGTCGGCTTGAGGAGCGGAAAGGCTCGTTAACAGAATGGCGTTGGTCTTCTGCAAAGTGCTTTGAAAAAACGGCACGCCGGCGAGCACCTCCTTGAACCGGGTCACCTGCTCCGGCGCCCGGGGGCTGAAGTCGCGCCCATCGAGATGAAGGACAATCCTCTCAATGGCCAGGGTGGGCTTGTTGGCCGTGGCGGACGCCGCCGGCGCGGCTGCCGCGGGACGGTTGGTGGCGCCTTTGGCGGGATCGCCCGCGACATAGATTTGTTCGGCTTTGAACCGGACGATCTGGATGTGCTCCACACTGGTCTGCTGAAGGGCGTTGAGCGCGTTCGCCCAGAGGAACCGGTTCGTGGTGAATTGGGTGAGCGCGGAAAGGCGCTTCTCGATATCGGCGGTGCGCGTGCGGTCGAATTCGACCTGCCGGCAGGCTTTCTCCATAGACCGCCACTGGGCCTCCAGACCAGCCAGTTCCATTCTCCAGACGGTGGACTTGAGGAAGACCGTGAACCCGTAGAGCAGCACCAGAAACACGACGAAGCCCGCGATCCAGATGGCGCGCTTGACGGGATCCTTGCGGCGCATTTCCTCGGCGGCCTGGTCTTCTGCAAGCAGATTGATGCGGATCGGCATAAAGGGTCAGATCAAAAAGCGGCGATGGCGGCGCCGATGGCCACGGCCAGTTGCGGGGCGGCTTGTTCAAGCCCCGCCATCTGGTCGGCGGGGAGGGAAAGCTGAAGGGACTTGGCCGGGTTCCACACTTTGCAGGGAACCATCAACTCCGTCTGCAAGGTGCGGACGATGAACTCGCTGCGGGCCGTGCCCCCGGAAAGGAACACCGTGCCCACCGTGACGTCTTGCTGGTGCTCGAAGAAATCAATCGAGGCGCGGAGTTCCCGACCGAGGCTGGCGATGACCGGCTCCAGGTGCTGCTGCACTTCACCAGGCATGCCGAGCTTGATGCCTTCGGCTTCGGCGTAGCTGATGCCAAGAGATTCGGAGAGGCCCGCGGTGATCCGGTCCCCGCCGATGGTGACCACGCGGTTCATGGCCAGTTCCCCATTGCGGAGCATCGTGATGGTGGTGTTCTTGAAGCCAATATCGACCAGCGCCACCACTTCCTTGGCGAAGACCTCTGGCTCCGCCACTTCGAGAGCGTTGGCGGGGCCGACCATGCCTGGCGTGATCTGGTGCGGAGCGATGCCCGCAACCTTGCAGGCTGTTTTCAAAACTTCCAGTGTCTGCCGCTTGGCGCCACCCACCAGCACCCGTTGCTTCTGCAGATTGGACGAAGGTGGCGCCGGCTTGCTGGCATCCACCGTGGGAGGAACGGGACCGCGCGACACGATGATCGAGCAGTCAAAAACATGGTCCGGCATCTCTTGCTGGAGATAGGCCTTGCTGTTGAGCTTGAGCATCTGCCGCATGTCCGGGATGGGCATGGGCGGCAGTTCGGCGTGGCGCAGGAACGCGTCGGGCATGCCCACGGCCAGCGTCGCCAGGCGGGTGCGATCGCCCAACGGTTTGAGCAGGTTCTTTAGATGGTTCCCCAAGGCGTCGGCACTCAGGGGCTTGTCGGCCTTTTCCGGACCGGGCAAATCCTGGATGGCGAAGCCAAGAAGGGCGAGGCGTTCGCCCTTGTTCTGGATATGGACGGCTTTGGTCTGCCGTCCACCAAGGTCGATCGCCACAACCTGATCGATTCGCTTCACCTGATTGTTAAAAAATGGCAACGCCATGCGCGGACGAGGTAGCAGGTGCGGTGCCACGGGGTTGCTTGTCCACGAACCGGACACCGGAGACTCGCCTGGAAAGCAGCAGCCGGAACCGTCGCGCCGCCGTCAACGCCCCGAAGCGGAGACGGTCATCTCCCATTCCGTTTCTCCACGGCTTTTTCTGCTCTGTTTCCCTGCTTGACGAGAAGCGCACGTCTATAGATATTGCGCGGCTCTTTTGGACGATGCGCCGTAAGGCGCATCATTACTTTATGGTGAAGTCAAGACTCACAATGACACCCAGCAAAGCCGCCGCTAAGAAACCTTTGAGTTCACTCCATAAACGGAAGCGTGGCCGCCCCTCGAAGGCGGACCAAGCCGACGCGCTTGCAGCCGAGACGGGGAAGACCCCGCCGGCGGCGGCGGCGGGCGCCGCTACGATGACGCCGGAGGCGCAGGCCGCGCAGTTGCACGCGATCGGCGAATTGCGCAGCCAGTCGGGCGTCGAACTCACGGAGAAAGTCAAAGACCTCATCCGCCTCGCCCAAGAGCAAGGGTACCTCACGTACAGCGATATCAACGACGCGCTGCCCGAGAGCATCGTCTCGCCCGAAGAGGTGGACGACATCTTGACCAAGCTCCGCAATCTCGAAATCGAGATTGTCGATCAAGCCGAAGTGGACCGCGTGAAACAGCCGGAGCCGGAGGAGGAGGACGACAAATCCCGTCTTGACATCCTCGACGATCCAGTCCGCATGTATCTCAAGCAGATGGGCCAAGTGCCGCTGCTGACCCGCGAGCAGGAGGTGGAGATTTCCAAGCGCATCGAAGACGCGGAAAACGAGGTCAAACGCATCATCTATAGCTTTGGCTTCGCCGGCAAGGAGCACATCGCTCTGGCGGAGAAACTCATTTCCGAGCCACCCAAAGAGCGTTTTGACCGCGTTATTGTGGACAAGAAGATCGACAGCCGCGACCAGCACCTGCGCGAGTTGCGCAAGCTGGTCAAGAACGTCCGCACCATCGACCAGCAGGTGGACGAGAAATACGGCGAATGGCAGCACTGCAGCGTCAAAGGCAAACGAGACAAAATCTGCAGCGAATTCAAAAAAATGGACAAGAAGCTCCAAGACTCCTTCGCCAGGTTCTACTACAAGCAAAAGGTGATCGAGGAAATGGCGCTCGTCGCGGAGAATATCCATGACAAGATCCAAATGAGCCTGCGCACCATTGACGAGTGCAACCAGCAGCGCAAGTCGGCTCACCTCCAGACCATCGTCCAGTCCGAGGAACGCAAGATCAAGGCGCTGGAGGAGTTCGTGCGGATGCCATACCACGACTACCTCAAGGCCTACGACCAGTTGAAGCATTTCACCGCCAAAGCCCTGAAGGCCAAGACCGAAATGGTGGAGGCCAACCTCCGACTGGTCATCTCCATCGCCAAGAAGTACACCAACCGCGGCCTTTCTTTCCTGGATCTCATTCAGGAAGGCAACATGGGCCTGATGAAAGCCGTGGAGAAATTCGAGTATCGGCGCGGTTACAAGTTCTCCACCTACGCGACCTGGTGGATCCGCCAAGCCATCACCCGCTCGATTGCCGACCAGGCCCGCACAATCCGCATCCCGGTCCACATGATCGAGACGATCAACAAGCTGATGCGAGTGCAGAAGCAACTGGTGCAGGACTTTGGGCGCGAGGCGACCCCGGAAGAGATCGCGGACGAAATGCAGATGCCGGTGGACCGGGTCCGCGCCGTCCTGAAAATGGCCCAGCAACCCATCTCGTTGCAGTCGCCGGTGGGAGACAGTGAAGACACTAACTTCGGCGATTTTATTGAGGACAAGAGCGCCGAGAACCCGTCCGAGATGACCAGCTACAGCTTGCTCAAAGACAAGCTGGCGGATGTGTTGGGCAGCCTGACGGAACGCGAACGCAAAGTGCTGGAACTGCGGTTCGGCTTGGCCGACGGCTATTCCCGCACGCTGGAAGAGGTCGGAAAGCAGTTCAAAGTCACCCGCGAGCGGATCCGCCAAATCGAAGCCAAGGCGCTCCGGAAAATGCGCCATCCAACCCGCATTCGCCAATTGCAGGGATTCCTGGAGACGGAGGAAGTGGCCTAAGACGGGACACTGCTTGCAGGACAGTCCATCTTCTTGACACTGCCGGGAAGCACACGGGAGTTCCCGCAGCGTTTTTGTCTCTGACTCAAACCGCCTTTCTGCCCTCGGTCGATGCAATGGGGACACTAACGACTGGAAGAACTCGCCGTACTCTACCATCCTCGAAGTCCACGCTCACGTACTAGAAAACCCTCGGTGACGGATAGAATGACGCCACGCACTGAGAACAGCGGTTTCCCCTAACGGTTCTGGCTCTCCTCGATACTTGACCCAGTCGCTAGTAGGGAAATTACCCATAGGCGTACGGGCTAGCTCTGAACAAGATTACCGCGGTTTCCGGGCGGTTTTCAGAAGCTTCATCACTTGACCATCAGAAGCAGCTAGTTAAGCTTCCGAGCCGTTGGGCAAACGATCAGATTGGGAAAACGCTATGCAGACTACGGGTATCTCTTGTCGGACGACAATGACGGATCCACGGGGTTTCGTGTCGATGAATCGGAGTGCGGCGGGGTTCGCACATGGAATCACGGTCGGTTCGGGGCTGGCCGGGGCTGTGACTTCGCGCCTGTGCCGCCAGTTGCGCGCTCAAGCCGATCGGCAAGGCGTGCTGGACCAGCCGTTGCCGATGTGGAAGCGCGCCATGGATCTGGGAATCATCTTCCTGCTGTCGCCCGCGCTGCTGGTGATCTTCGCGGCGCTTGCAGCCTATATCAAGCTGGTGTCGTCCGGCCCCGTCTTCTTCACTCAGGAACGTATCGGCCTCCGTGGCCGCGCTTTTCGGTGCTTTAAGTTCCGGACCATGCATGCCGACAATGATGTTGGCGTTCACATGAACCATTTGGCCGAGTTGATAAACTCGAACAGGCCGATGAAAAAACTGGACGCCGCTGACAAACGAATCATTCCGCTGGGTGCGATTCTGCGGTCATCCGGGCTGGACGAGTTGCCGCAACTGATCAACGTGTTGCGGGGCGAGATGAGTGTGATCGGGCCGCGGCCCTGCACTCGTTACGAATATGACCTCTATGAACCGTGGCAGAAGCAACGGTTCACGGCGGTGCCTGGACTGACGGGGCTTTGGCAGGTCAGCGGAAAGAACAGAACCACATTCAACGAAATGGTCTGCCTGGACATCCGTTACGCCGATAATCTGTCGCTCCGCCAGGATCTCAGGATCCTGGCCAAGACCTTGCCCACATTGCTGGGCCAGGTTCGCGAGCACCTGCGGAACCGCCGGCCCAAGGTCGAGACGGTTTCCTGGAATGCCGGGGCAGCACCCGCTGCTCAATCAGTATGAAGAAACCCCTGAAGGTCGGCGTTGTTGGTTGCGGGTATTGGGGTCCCAATTTGGTGCGCAATTTCCGGTCCATCCCGGACTGTGAAGTCAAACTCGTGTGCGATGCGGACGCGAACCGTCTGAAGCACATGAAGTCTCTCTATCCCGAGGTCGAAACCTGCAGCACCCACCATCACGCTTTGAATGGCGCGGGCATCGACGCGGTCGTCGTGGCCACCCCGGTGCGGTTCCATCACGAGATCGCCAAAGCCAGCCTGTTGGCGGGCAAGCACACGATGATCGAGAAGCCGATGGCCAGTTCTATCGCCGAGTGTGAAGAACTGGTCGAGATCGCGGAGAAGAATGGACTCGTCCTCATGGTGGGCCACACGTTCCTCTACGCTCCACCCATCCGAAAGATCAAGGAGATCGTGGACTGGGGGGACATTGGGGAAATCCAATACATCGCTTCACGGCGGCTCAATCTCGGCCTCTTCCAGAAAGACATCAATGTGGCTTGGGACCTAGCGCCGCACGACCTGTCGATCATTCTGCACATCATGGGCGAATGCCCCGAAAGCGTGAGTTGCAACGGCGCGGCCCACATGACGCCCGGAATCGAAGACGTGACGGTGTTGTTTCTCCATTTCTCCAAGAAGCGTTGCGCCATCGTCCACAATAGTTGGCTCGACCCTCGGAAAGTCCGCGAGATGACCATCGTCGGCACCAAGCGCATGATCGTCTATGACGACGTGGCGGCGCTGGAGAAGATCAAGATTTTTGACACGCGCGTGGAGCGTCCGCCGCATTACGACTCGTTCGCCGAATTTCAATACGCCTACCACTACGGCGACGTCTATGCGCCGCACATCAAGCAGGAGGAGCCGCTCAAGGTGGAATGCAGCCATTTCGTGGACTGCATCCTGCACGGAAAGCAACCCCTCACGCACGGGCGCCACGGCGCGGAACTGGTCCGCATCCTGGAAGCGGCCAAGCTTTCCCTGGGCCGCGGCGGCGAACAGGTGATGATGGCGTCGGTGGGTCGCAAGTCTGCGGTTTCCCCTTCTCCGCAATGAGCGACGCCGCCCGCACAGACTCAACCGAACGGATTGCCGCGGATGTAAAACTGGGCCGCGATGTCCGCCTGTTTGGCTTCGTGAACCTCTATGGCTGCGAAATCGGCGATGAAACCAAGATCGGGACGTTTGTTGAAATCCAGAAAGGCGTCAAAGTCGGCCAGCGCGTCAAAATCTCCAGCCACACCTTCATCTGCGAAGGCGTGACCTTGGAGGACGAAGTCTTCGTCGGCCACAACGTCACTTTCATCAACGACCTCTATCCCCGTGCGACCACGGCGACCGGAGAACTCAAGCAAGCCGAGGACTGGGAATGCCGGCCCACGTTGGTGAAGAAGGCCGCGTCGATCGGCTCCAGCGCTACCCTGCTCTGCGGCATCACCGTAGGCGAGCACGCCATCGTGGGGGCCGGCAGCGTAGTGACCAAGGATGTGCCCCCGTATGCCGTGGTGGCGGGCAATCCGGCGCGGGTGCTGAGGACGTTGCCCAAACCGTGAGCACCTGGGAAGGAGCGCCAACCGCCTCTCCGCCCATCCGTTCACGCGAAACTGAGTTGGGCCGTTCCATCGCCACGCTGGACAAACCGCGGCCCACTGAGTCAAATACCGCAAGAGTGAGCAACCGGATGGCCGCGCTGTCTGACATCACAACCCGCGAGCCGCAGACCGTGGCTTCAAGCCACGACTCCGCGACAGCCTTAAGTTGGAGCCTGGTCAATCCTCTGGCCTCGCCGGGGTGGGACGAGATCGCGGCCCGGTTTCCGGAGAGCAACTTCTTTCACAGCGCCGCCTGGGCGGCGGTGCTGACAGACACGTTCGCCTTCACCCCCTGCTACAGCGTCGGCAGGCGGGGTGCCGAGCCGGACGCGGTCGCGCCGTTCATGGAGGCGCACAGCCTCGTGGCCGGTACGCGCGGTGTGTGCCTGCCGTTCAGCGACGAATGCCCGCCGCTGGTTTCGAGGGAAGCGGCCGATCTCGACCTGCTCCCGCGCCTGATCGAACTTGGCGGCTCCCGCCGCTGGCGCTATTTCCAGTGTCGAGGCGGAAATCGTCTCGCCGGCGCCGCGCCAGTGTCGCTCAGTTTCTTCCGGCACACCCTGGACTTGACGGACGGCGCGGATCGGCTCTTCCGCAAGTTCGACGACGCCACCCGCCGGGCCATCCGCAAGGCCGAATCGTCGAAGCTCCGTGTTGGCATCGATGATTCCCCGGAAGTCGTGGCCACATTTTATCGGCTTTACTGTCTGACACGAAAGAAGCACGGCCTGCCGCCGCAACCATTTATTTTCTTTCAAAACATCCACCGGCACGTCTTGTCTCAGAAACGTGGCTTCGTGGCCTTGGCCTCCTTGGACAGCCAACCGGTGGCCGCGGCGATGTTCTTTCTTTGGGGCCGGCAGGCGCTGTTCAAGTACGGCGCCTCCGATCCCGTCTGGCAGGGCCTCCGCGGCAACAATCTGGTCATGTGGGCGGCCATCAAATGGCTTATCGACAACCGGCGTGAATTCCTTCATTTTGGGCGCACTTCGTTGGCCAACGCCGGACTGCGGCGCTTTAAGTTGGGCTGGGGTTGCGAAGAGTCGAAGCTGGAGTACTTCCGATTCAACCTCCGGCAGTTGAAGTTTGAGCACGAAAATGACGATGTGTATGGCTGGCACAACAGGCTGTTCCGGCGGCTGCCCATCCCGATGGCCCGCCTGATCGGCCGTCTGGCCTACAAGCACACCACGTGAACACGTTGCTGGCACATTCCGTCTGGAACCGCCAAGCCGCAGCGCGGCGGGGAAACCTATGCCGCGTCTTCGGCGCTTCCAGGGTGTCGGACGGGCCGGCTCCCGAAAGGCCGTGCGCGTGCGCCCTTGACGCGCCGAAAGGAGAGGCCGCATGAGCGACATCGGCGGACTCCCCTTCAGTTTGGCGGATGTTTATCACACTCTGTTCCGCCAGAAGTACAAGATCGCCGTCATCACCGGGCTGGCCTTTGTGGTGTCGGTGTACTACTACTTCACGACGCCGGCCGTGTACGTCTCCGAGGCCAAAGAGATGATTAGGGGCATCGTCGATCGGAAGGATCCCGCAAGTACGCCCGGAAGCCCGGAATCCCAGGAGATTCGCGTCGCCAATCCCGATACGATCATCAACACAGAGATCGAAATCTTGACCAGCCGTGATCTGACCGAGCAAGTCGCGGAAGTCGTCGGCCCCGAGAAGATCCTGGGCAAAGTCGGGGCCAAGGCCACCCGCGTGGCAGCAGGGGCCGCGATCATGGAAGGCATTGAGGTTGAAATCCCGCGGCGCAGCAGTGTCCTCAAAATCACGTTTCGGCACCCAAATCCGGAAATCGCCCAGAAGGTCCTCCAGCAATTGGTCCTGGCTTACAAACAGCGCCACAAGGAAGTGCATCTTGCCAGCAGCCTCCGCGAAGAGCTTTATCAACAGAACACGGAAACCTATCGGACCAAGCTCCAGGCCACGAAGGAGGAACTGCGTCGGCTCAAGGACCAGCACGGCTTGCTGCCCCTGGAAGACTCCAAGAATGCGTTCTGGGATGAACTGGCCCGCCTGCAACAGGAACGCACCAGAGCTGAAACGGAATTGGCAGAATGCGGAGTGATCATCCCCCAGGCGCAGAGTTTGGTTTCCGGTGGCAACACGAACAGCGCCACCAACGTTCCTGTCGTCCCTGTCACGACCCTTTCTCAAGAACAGGTAAGTCGGGCCAGCACCTATCAGAGCTTGGCCAAGCTGTTGAACGATCTGGAGTCGAGGGAACTGAATCTCGTTTCCCGTTACACCGATGAGCATCCCGAACTGAAAGGAGTTCGCACCCAGATCGCCGAGGTCAAAAAGAAGAAAGAGGACATGAGGAGAGAGACGCCCAGCCTGGAGGCCGCGGCGCTGCCGACCGCCGCCTCGGACAGGGCGAGCGGGCCGGGCCAGGATTACGGTCCAGGCCGCATCGCAGCGCTCAAGAACAAGATCGAGTTCCTGGACACGAAGATTGAATCTCTGCGCAAAGAAGCCGCGCGCGTCAGCGAAACCGCTTCCACCTATGCCCAACTCATGTACCAGAAGGAGGTGGAGGAAAAAGCCCTTGAATACTACTCCAAAGCCCTGGAGTTGGCCCGCATCGATCAACTGGGCAGCCCTGGCAAGGCTTCCAGCGTGAGCGAACTCCAGACGGCCAGCCCACCCATGAAAGAGAACTCCGGGCGCCTCAAGGTCGTCATGGGCATTCTCCTGGGCGGGTTTTTCGGCAGTCTCGTGCTCGCCTTTCTCATCGAGAATTTTTTCGATCAAAGCGTCAAGCGGCCCATTGAGATCGAGCGGAAGCTCAAGATTCCCCTCCTGCTGTGGATTCCCGAGATCCGGCGCAACGGCGCCATGAAACGCGCCAAGCCCGCCCCCCCCGCCCCAGACATCAGGCTCAGGCGCTCCAAGGTGAAACCTTCCGACGCCAAACCGGACGAGCCGACCGGAACGCCAGAACCCGATCCACTGCCGCCGATGCGGGTTTCCAAAGTCGAAGCCAGCCAGGGCGAACTCGCGCCGTGGCACCCGGAGCACGCCTTGCGCAATTACTACGAAGCTCTGCGCGACCGGCTCGTCACCTACTTTGAAGTCCGCAACATGACCCACAAGCCCAAGCTCGTGGCTGTGACCGGCTGCTCCGCGGGCACCGGCGTCTCCTCCATTGCCACCGGCTTGGCCGCCGTCCTCTCCGAAACCGGCGACGGCAACGTGCTGCTCGTGGACATGAACTACGACCAGGGCGCGGCGCATCGCTTCCACAAAGGCAAGCCGTGCCGCAGCTTGGCCGAGGCGCTGGACAACGAGAACGCCGCCGATACCGAGCAGAACAAGCTCTATTTCGTCGCCGGCGGCTCCAGCGATGAGAAGCTGCCGCGCATTCTCCCCAAAGCCTTCACGCACCTCGTGCCGCGCATGAAGGCCAGCGATTACGATTTCATCATCTTCGACATGCCACCGGTGGGGCAGACCACAGCCACGGCGCGCATCGCGCGGCACATGGACATGACGTTGCTGGTCATTGAAGCCGAGAAAGACCACCTGGATGCGGTCAGGCGTGCCGCGGCCGCGCTCCAGGAATCCAAGGCCAACGTCGGCGCCCTGCTCAACCGCAAGCGCACCTATGTGCCGGACAAATTGCTCCCGGACATCTGATCCGCATGGAGGCGGCCCTTCCAGCCACTTCGGCCTTGAGGCCATGAGGCGCCCGAGGACTTCCCGAATTTGCCGGCATCGTCCCCCGCGATCTCCAGTGCCTTTCAAGCTGAAGATTGCGGCCAGGATGACGATGAAGATGAGGAGCCTCTGGGGGGGCTTCGTTGGATAACGGTGGGGCCGCACGGCGCGGTTCCAGTGGTTCCCGCCATACATCGCTCGCTGTCGGCCTGCGTGGCCAGACAAGGTTCCCCAGTCGCACGGGGCCAAAGCCGACCGCTGACCGGCCCGGTTGCGAACTGACGGGGACGAAGTCTGCCCGCAATTTGCCGTCGTTCTCCCCGCGATGAAATCGCTGCTCCGAAACACCTACTACCTGTCCAAGCCCTGGGTGCCGCAGTCGCTCCGTCTGGGATTTCGGCGCTGGCTGGGGCACCGGCGCAGGCTGGCCTTCGGGGATCGCTGGCCGATCAAGCCCGGCACCGAACGTCCGCCGGCCGGGTGGCCGGGTTGGCCGGGCGGCAAGCAGTTCGCGCTGGTGCTCACTCACGATGTCGAGGGCGAACTTGGCGTCTCGCGTTGCCAGGAGGTGGCCCGCCTGGAAGCCGAACTTGGGTTGCGCTCCAGTTTCTACTTTGTTCCAGAAGGCAGTTACACCGCGCCGGCGGTGTTGCGGGCAGATTTGACTGCAAAAGGATTTGAAGTCGGCCTCCACGACCTCAAGCACGATGGCAAGCTCCTGCTCTCCCGCCGCGGCTTCCGCGCCAAGGCCCCACGGATCAATCAGCATCTCAAGGATTGGAAGGCCGTCGGCTTCCGCGCCGCCTTCATGCTCCACCACCTCGACTGGTTCAAGGAACTCGAGGTCGAGTACGACGCCTCGACCTTTGATGTCGATCCCTTCGAGCCTCAGCCTGACGGCGTCGATACGGTTTTCCCCTTCTGGGTTTGGCGAAACGACCACCGCGGCTACGTGGAATTGCCCTACACGCTTCCCCAGGACTTTACGGTGTTTATCCTGCTCGGAGAAAAGGGGCCGGACCTCTGGAAACGCAAACTGGATTGGCTCGCCGCTCACGGCGGCATGGCGATGGTGACCACCCATCCAGATTACATGGCTCCTTCCGGCGCCACTCCCGGCGCCACGGAGTTCCCAATCGACTTCTACCGCGAGTTCCTTGAATACGCCCTCTCCAAACACGGCGGCACGTTCTGGAACGCCCTGCCCCGGGAAGTCGCCCAGTTCGTCGCCACCACGATCGCGCTGAAACCCAAAGCCGCTGTCGCGTGCCCGCCGCGCTGCGCGACCGCGACTTCCGTGCGGCCCAAAATCTGGATCGATCTCGACAACACCCCGCATGTGCCGTTCTTCGAGCCGATCATCGAAGAACTCCAGCGTCGCGGTTACGCGGTCATGGTCACGGCGCGGGACGCCTTCCAAGTCTGCGACCTCGCCGACCAGAAGGGCCTGCGCTACACACGGGTCGGCCGTCACTCGGGCAAGAATCCCGTCCGCAAACTCACCGGCCTCTTTTACCGCGCCCTCCAATTGATGCCCCACGCCCTGCGTGAAAAGCCGATGCTCGGCCTGTCGCACGGCTCCCGCTCCCAGATTATCCTGTGCAACCTGCTGCGCCTGCCCACGGTGATGCTGACGGACTACGAACACGCGAAGCTCCTTCCCCTCATGCGGCCCACTTGGGAACTGGTGCCGGAAGTGGTCCCGGATTCCGCGCTCTACGCCCGCCGGGACCACGTCCGCAAATACCCCGGCATCAAAGAAGACGTCTATGTCTCCCGGCTTCAGGTGGACCCGTCCTTGATGACGACGCTCGGCCTCGATCTGCGCGACCTCATCGTGACCGTCCGCCCGCCGGCCACCGAGGCCCATTACCACAACCCGGAGAGCGAACAACTTTTCGTCCGCTTCATGGAACGCGCCTGCCACACGGACGGCGTGCGTGTCGTGCTCCTGCCTCGCAATAAGAAGCAGGGCGAGTTCACGCAGAAACACTGGCCGCATTGGTTCGCGGCGGGTCGTGCCGTCATTCCCCAAACGGCGGTGGACGGCTTGAACTTGCTGTGGCATTCGGACCTCGTCGTCAGCGGCGGAGGCACCATGAACCGCGAGGCCGCGGCGCTGGGGGTCCCGGTTTACAGCATCTTTCGCGGCAAGATCGGCGCGGTGGATCACTTCCTCCAGCAAGATGGCCGGCTCATTCTGGTGGAAACCATCGAGGACGTGGACCGCAAGATCACTCTCGCCCGCCGCGACAAGAAACTTCCTTCCGCCGTCGGCGCCAGCGCCTCGCTCGCCAAAATCGTCGAGCACGTGGAAAACATCTTGAAACTTCACTACCCCCGATAAAGACGACAGGACCACAAGACCACGGACCACAGACCACAGACAAGTCCAAAGTCCAAAGTCCAAAGTTCTTCGTGAAAGGTCTTTTGCCTTTCAGGGTTTTGTGGTCCGTAGTCTGTGGTCCGTAGTCTGTGGTCCCGTAGTCTGTGGTCCCGTAGTCTGTGGTCCCGTAGTCTGTGGTCCCGTAGTCTGTGGTCCCGTAGTCTGTGGTCCCGTAGTCTGTGGTCCCGTAGTCTGTGGTCCCGTAGTCC
>JACRJZ010000067.1 GCA_016219875.1 Verrucomicrobiota bacterium
TAGTGGGCGAGTAAAGCCCGGTTACGCCAAGTTCTGACGGAGTAGTAAAAGTGGTGTCCGTTTTGATGTCCGTTGCGGACCTCACGCCCCAGTTGTCCTTGCTGCACATGCAGTTAGACTTGGAGGCGGGAGTCGGAATCGGCCGAAAACGGCCCGATTTCTGAATAAGAATAGGCTGATTTTACAGGTGATTCAAGAGGATTGCGAAAGGATTTTGCAGGATGGTTTCACTATGGTTTGTTAGCCATTTTGTTAGCCATCAATGCTTCGGCCAGCGTGTCGAGGAAACGTTGGCGGTCCTGGTCGTCGAGGAAGATGGGTTCGCGGCGGTCGCCGCGGTTGAGAACGTGATAGACGGCCCCCGGATACTGGACACGGAGCTTGCGAGCCATGCGCGGGAACCTAGCCGGCAGGGGAGAAATGTGTCAAGGTTAGGAACCGACCCCTGTATGATCCCAGTTTCGGCCAAAAGCCGGAGCCAGGTCAAGACTCGCCCCTCATGGTGGCAGTGCGGCCAAAACTCGACAGCTTTTACGAAAATGAAAAATGCCCGCCTCTGTCACAACGCGATGGCCGCAAAATAGGATGCCGGTTCGGCAAACTCTCTAAAATCGCTATGAGGCCTGTTCGGCAAGAAATATGACGCCAATTATATTGGTAACACTTCAGGATGGTGTTGCCGTAAACCCGGAGGTGGTTCCACAATTGCGCCTGCGGGACCCAATTCGAGCCTGACACTTCAAGCATCGACGCTCATGGGCGCGTCGCTTTAATGCGATAAAAGTGCAGTGCGTTTGTTTCAAACCAATCCGTGTAGCTGCCAGAAACGGGCGTGGGCGGAGAGACGATGTGGATGTTGAGCCAACTGTTTGTGCCGCCCACGGCAAAAGTGCGTTGCAGGTATTGCGTGGACTGCACGCCACCTCGCCAATCCAGTTTGACGCCGCCAGGCAACAGACTGACACCGGTAATGCGCAAGTAGGCGGTGCCGTCCAGCGGATCGGTGTCGGCCAGATATTCCTGCGAGTTAGTGAAACCGTCGAGGTCAGGGTCGTCGCCGGCACCATAGGTCAGCGCGTGCAACTTCGCCTGTTCCCAAGCGTCTGGCAGGCCGTCGCCGTCGGTGTCTGGCGTGACCGTCGCGGTGTAGGGCATGGGCGCGCTCCAATCGCCCAGCAACGTCATGTCCTGGGCGCGGACGCGGAACCAGAGGTTGGTCGGGCCGGCGTTGGTGAAGACCGTGCTGGCGTTCCAAACGAGGACATGATCGCTGCCGGTGGGAAGGGCCGTGACTTCGCTGGCAGAGCTGTAGGAAGTGCCGTCCAGGGAGGCGATGGTCGCGTCCTGCCAGTTGGTGGCGCCGGGCAACTGATATTCCAGGAACGGCGTGCTGGCGTTGCCTTCCGCGTCCCACAGGCGGATGCCGACGGGCACCAGCGTCCCCGCGACGCCGCTCTGCGGCAAAACGCTGGCGCTGGGGGCGGTTTGCGGTGGACTGGACAGTTGTGGAAGTTGCGACTGCGGCGGCCAGAGAATCAGGTCGCAAGTGTCGGGAGCGGCCGGGTCAACCCGCAGACCTACGAGACCTTCGCCCGGCTCCAACGTATTCACGCCCGCCATCGCGTGCCAACCCTTGCCCATGTGGTGGGCGCTGAACAACTGCCGCTGCAACGGATTCGTCGCGCCGGCCGCCGTCCAGGCGAAAACCTGTCCGTCCGGCTCGCCGGTGAAGAAGACGTCGTTGCTGCTGTTGAGGAAATTCACGGACGCCAGGCCGTAGCTCTGCGCCGGCATCGAGGAGACGATGGGCTGGCGGGAAAGGGTCAACAAACCGGCGTTTGTGCCGCTCACCAAATACTCGGTGGTGACGAAATCGTCCGCGAAATCAATCAAGCCGTTGGTGTTCTTATCGTCGGCAAAGGTGTAGAAAATGGAACTGCCGTTTGTGCCGCGTAGAAGGCCGGAGGCGAGCGAACATCCCTGCCAGTTGTTCGTGCGGATGGCGCTTGGCTCGGGGAGCAATACCGCCGAATCATACGCTACTCCAAAACCATTTCCATAAAGCAGGTTCACTTCCTCTGCTGATAATGCCCTAGACCAGATGCCGACTTCGTCAATATCCCCATTCATGACTTCCCAGAGAGCACCTCCATATATTTCTGCTCCAATAGCGATCGGAATACTCGTTGTGGGCATCGGAGAACCTGTTGCTTGTCCATCCTGCTTACCATCAACATAAATCGTGTACGTACTTCCATGTCTTGTTCCTACTACCAAATGCCAATTACCATAGGCAACGGGGGTTGAACCCACCACATTCCCCATCCAGCCTGTACCCGTAAGACCCACGCCAAACATGACCGTATGCGAAGCCACCCTCATAGATGCAGCATATTGTCCTGGACCACTGTCATCAGCCACTATTTCAACGTTGTTCGCGGTTGTTTTAACCCACGCTGCAAAGGTGAAATCACTAAATGACAGTCGCGTCGCTGTCCTGATTACACTTGTAGAACCATTCAAACGTGCACCTTGATGTATCCTTCCATCGGCGTTGGAGTAGGTGATTGCGGTATCAGTGCCATTGTTGGAACCAGCGGCATCCTTTGAATTGCCGTCCAACGGCCAGTACGAGACCAGCTCAGAAATCAAAGCAGAGAATTGCGTTGTTCTGACTGCTATTCCACCGGAATCGAGCAGGCGGAGCGCGGCAGCCGAGCCGGTTTGCGACTGAGGCTGAAGAAGGGTTCCCAGCCCTCGATGGGAGCTGTTTGTGTCCAGGAATACCAGACTCCAATCCCCAGAAAAGCTGGCCGCGTAAAGTGCGTCGTCTGCAGCGTTTGTTGTTGCCAGACTGGCAAGCAAGCCAGGGTCAGGGCGGATGCCGAGAACAAACGCCGCCATATTTGTGGAGAGCGCAACCACGCTCGAATCCCACGTCCCACTGCTCTGCCGAAACTCCATTATGCGCCCACTGCCGTTGGTTGTTCCGCGCAGCCCGACGTAAATCGCCGGCGCAGGCCGATTCGTCAGTTGGCCAACGGCAATGGACGTAACGCCAAACGGCCCGACATCCACCCGCTGCGTCTGCCAGCCGGCGCCCGTTTGCGCCAGCACGAGCAGGAAGTTCGTGTTCGTGCCCGGATTGCCGTCCGCCCCGATGACGATTTCCTCCGCGCCTTGGCCGTCGAGTTGGCCCACGCCCACTACGAAATTGGACGGCGTGAAGGGGAGCGCCAGCGAGGCGATGTTCAGGCCGGGGTTTCCAAGCAGACCCGGTTGGCTCGTGGAATTCGCGGGATTCGTGCCCGCCTTCCACTCCTGAAGATCCGTCCAGCCGTCGCCATCGCTGTCAGCGTAGGCGCTGGCGTTGTTGGTGAGGCCGTGGAGGAATTCCCACACGTCGGGCAGGCCATTGTGGTTCGCGTCGCGGACGAGGCTCTTTTGGCGAAGCAGATTGCCGTTGCCGTCATAGACGTAGGCGATGGCGAAGCCGTTGGAGCCGCGATTGTAGTCCGCACCGATGAGCCGGTCGTTGCGGTCGTAGCAAAAGCGGTTGGTCTGGCCGCCGAAGAGCCGCTCGTAATCGCTCCGGCCGTCGCTGAGGGAATCAGCTTGGTTGGGCCGGTAGCCGAGGGAGCGGTTCTGGTATTCCTGGAGATTGGTCAAACCGTCGAGGTCGAGGTCGTCGTTGGCGTCATTGATGCGTGGGTTCAGCCTGTTCGCCACTTCCCAGTCGTCCGGTATCCCGTCCGCATCGGTGTCGGCGAGCAAGGGGTTCGTGCCATGAACGAACAGTGCATCGTAATCGGAGAGGTTGTCACCGTCGGTGTCGGGCGAAAGAGGGTCCGTGCCAAGCAGGACTTCCGTCTCGTTCAACAGGCCGTCGTGATCGTCGTCAACGCCTGGAGTCACGATGGTTAGCGTGGCGTTAGAACTGGTGACGCTTGTGCCCGTGGGATTGCGCACGATGACACTGTAGAAGCCGGCACTTGTCGATTGGACGCTCGTGATGGCCAGCGCGGAATTCGTCGCACCTGCGATAGGCGAGCCGTTGAGAAGCCACTGGTAGCTGAGCGGGCCGGGGACGAGGCCGAACCCGCTGAGGCTGGCGGCGGTGTTGAACCTTGCTGTCCCACCCGGCAGCGCGTACGCATCGCGGGGTTGGCTGGTGATCAGGATGGCTGGCGCAACGAGCAATCCAATCTCCGCGTCGGAGAGGGCGCGCTCAAAGAGAAACACCTCGTCAATAATGCCGTTGAAGGGCCAGCTTCCGCCAGTCAGGCTTCCAATTGTAAAAGGGATGCCGGCTGGGATGCTTGCAGTGTAGGGGCTTTTGACCGTGGGGCTTTGGTTGTTGAGTTTCCCATCCACGTACAGTCTCAGGTAGTCTCCATCATACGTGATGGCGACGTGATGGAACTGTCCCGTCGCGACAGTATTTGTGGCGTCTACGCCTTGCTCTGGATACACGGTGCCGTTGTGTGGGAAAGGCGCTGCGTGGAAGCTGCTGTTGAAACGGAAACTCCCGCCGGCATTTCCCGCAAGAATTCTGAAATTCTCCCCGTTTCCCCACTTGTCCGCGAGAGCTGCAGGATACGGCGCGGTCACGAAGTGCGTGTCCACCAGCACGAACATCGCGAGTGTCATTTTCGGCAGGTATGGCTTCGCTCCGAACGAAATGCTGGTGTTGGTTCCGTTGAACCAGAGCGCCTTGCCGCTGTAGCCGTCCACGACGGAAAAGTTGCCAAGGAGCGTGCCTTGGTAATCGGCGCTGATCGGATTGGTGGCTGTGCCGTTGTCAAAGCTCCAGTACGCGAGGAGGCCGTTTGTCGGGTTTGATTGAGCGAGGGCACGCTCGTTGACGCAGCCGACAAATATGGCGAGCAGCAGCGCGGCGGCGAAGCGCGTGCGGGGTAGTCGCCGGGAAAGCAGCGCAGACTTGCCATTCTGCCGTGTCGCGGGTTTCCGAACCCGCTGAACGCGCGAAGTGGTTTTGCGTCTATCGACTGGTTCGCGGTTTGAATCGGTGGCGCGGCTTGCTGTTTTCATGGGGCAGGAATACGGTTCGAGGCATGAGCACGAAGGCCCAGGCCATTCTGGACGAAATCCGGGCGCTGCCGCCGGAGGAGATGCAGGCGGTGTGGCAGGAATTGGGACGGCGGCTCGGCCAAACGGCGCCGACTGCGCCCGTGGAACTTCACGGCGAGCCATTGACGGATGAGGACATCGAGCAAAGCGCCCGGGTCGCGTTCCACATGCTCGACGAGGAGGAGAAGCGTGCCGAAGCGCGGTGAGGTCTGGCTGGTGGACCTTGGCATGGTCGAGAAGGTCCGGCCCGCACTCGTCCTCAGTGGCCCGTGCCAGGCCAACGACCGCGACCTGATCACGGTCATCCCCCATACGACGACGCTTCGCAGCTCACGCTTCGAAGTCAATGTTCCGCTGCCATTCCTCAAGCCGGGCGCTTTTCTCGCGCAGGCTCCAGCCACGGTGCCCACGCCTCGGGCCTTGAAGCTCCTGGGCCGGATGACTGAGCCGCAGGTGCGAAGTATTGAAGACGTGCTGCTTGAATGGCTCGAAATCGGGCGAGGAGGTTGACGGAGTGCCAGTTGGGACCCGGTCCTGCTTTGCGTTGCGTTCTGTGCGGTCTCTCGCGGCAATTGAAACGGGGCGGGCCGATGGAGAATCGGCGCTCCGGGCGGCGGCATCGTTTGGGCAGGCTTGCTGGAAAGCGGGTTTCGCATGGTTATCTCCTCCCTCAGAAAAGGCCCCTGAAGAAGTTGCCGATGGAGGTCACGGCACTGGTGACGGCTTGGCTGACGGTGGTGCCTGCGAGAGCCGCCGCTGGAAGCGGCCACTCCGCGCATCGGCGAACAGGTTGTCGGGTTGGCATCATATTCTACCTTCTGAGCGGTTTACCATCGCCCACTTGCTCCGCTGCCATGGCTCGTTCCGCCACCGAAACCGCCGAAGTTCCCTGTGTTCCGGCTTGGCACGTTCAGACTTGCGCCTGCATAAATCA
This sequence comes from Verrucomicrobiota bacterium, assembly GCA_016219875.1. Lineage (GTDB taxonomy): Bacteria > Verrucomicrobiota > Verrucomicrobiia > Limisphaerales > JACRJZ01 > JACRJZ01. The sequence goes on from JACRJZ010000067.1 coordinate 6,026, forward strand.
CGTTGGGATTGGAGATTTGTGGGTTCGCTGACATCAAGCCTGAGACAGTTGTACCGTACTGCTGTGCGAGGCCGGAGAGCGTGGCTCCTCTGGGGATCGTGATGCTCGTGCCTCCGCTGCTCGTTGAACCGGAACTGGCCGAGGGGCTACTCGGGTTCGCAGAGGTTGCGGCATTCACACTGTTGGCTGTGGCGCCAGCCGCAGGGGCACGAGGGGAAAGGGACTGGTTCGCGGCAGAGATTTGTGACGCAGGTAGACCAAAAAGTGTCGGAGTTGTTTGTGCCGACATCCCGACATACATGGGCGTAGACACGGCCATCGGGCCATTGGGTCCTCGCTGAAACAAGGCTGCGTTCAATTGCTGGCCAATTGCCGCACCTGCATCGCCCACACTGTTTGCGACTACCTTGGAACCGGAGTAGATGAGTTTCCCAGACCACTGCCCCGCCTTTGATGCCGCGTAGTCCGCTATGGCTAGAAGCTGTGCAGCACTGCCTCCCGCCGCACTTGCTTTCCGATAGAGGTCCCTTGCCTCGTCTATTTCCTTCGAGAGACTGTGGAATGCTCTCGCCGTTTTGACAACGGTTTCCGAAGTTTCCTGTGAGAACCCAGCAGCCGTTGACACCTCGATTGCCAGATCATCAACACCCTGATTGAGGACTTCTTTGGCCGCGCTTAAGGCCCAAATGGCGAGCAGCCTTTGGACGTATTCACCCTTGGGATCCGTGAAGCCAAGTGGATTATCGCTGCCGTAGCCGTAAGCCATAGGCTTCCAACCCGGCCCAATCCTCATCACAGGATCGGTGGAAAGGAAAACGCCTGCGTCGGCCGAGTAGTAGCGGGCGCGCATGAAGTAGAGGCCGGGCAATTCCTCCATCACGCCCTGGCTGCCGACGAAGAGGTAGGGATTTGAAATCTGCGATTGGAGATTTGAGATCGCCGAAGAGCCGAGGCTGCGGCCGTAGGGCGTGTAGGCGTATTGGACGAGGTTCGTGCCGCCAGTTCCGGTCAAGGCGATGATGTTGGCCATCGCGTCGGCGTGGTAGCAGACGACGTTGGTGGCGGCGTCCACGCGGTAGCAGAGGTCCGGGCCGTGGATATACCAGGCGGTCACGGTGCCCCCGTTGTCGAGGTCGCACAGGATACGTTCCATGCCGCCCACGAGGGAGAGGACGTAGCCGGTGGTCTCGCCGTCCACGGTTTTCGAGATGCGGCGTCCCAGGGCGTCGTAGCGGTTGACGATGTGCTTGGCGGTGAGGCCGGCATCCCAGTGGATGCTGGTGGTGCGGTTGTCTTCGTCGTAGGTGAGGGACCAGCTTTGGGCGGTGGCGCCGCCGCTGGCCATCACGGCGTTGGTCATGTTGCCGGAAGGGTCGTAGGAATACGTGATGCGTGAAACGTGATTCGTGATTTCAATGTCGCGGTCGATCAGGCGGCCAGCGGGGGTGAAGCGGGCAGTTTCGTCCGTCAAAGAGGGCTGCGGCCAGGGGAGCGTCCCTTTTTCGCTGGAACTGGTTTTGTTGCCGTTGCGGTCGTAGGCGTAGGTGAGCGCCACGTTGATAGCCGATAGCGGATTGCCAATAGCCGAGTGGCTGAGGCCGGTGAGACGGCCGGCGTCGTCGAAGGTGTTGTTCTGGGTGACGCCGTTGGGCCAGGCGCGGCGGGTGAGGCGATCGGCCCGGTCGTAGGCGTAGGTCATTGGCCGCCCGGCCCAATCCACCTGGCTGGTCAGCCGGCCCAGGGTGTCGTAGCGGTTCGTGAGGGTTTTGCCGCCGGGATAGGTGAGGGTGGTGACGCGGCCCAGCGGGTCATAGCCGTATCGGACCGTCTGGGCGAGCGCGTCGGTTTGCTCGATAGGGCGGTCGAGGGCGTCATAGATGAATTGCGTGGCGGTGGTCACGCCGGACACGCGGCGCGAGATGGTCTGGGGATTGTTGTTGGCGTCGTAAGCGTAGCTGTCGCGGCGGCCAGTACTGAAGTTCACGAAGAGCACGCGCCCGGCCGCATCGTAGGTGGGCGTGCGGGTGGTGCCGTTGGGATCGGTCTGGCGCTGGAGGCGAAGGAGTTCGTCGTATTCGTAGCGCCACTCGAAGGCGTCCTGGTTGCGCTCCAAAATGCGCTCGTTGCGCGGCCCGTAGGCCATCACGTAGTGGCCGTGGAGGGCGTCTTCGATGTCGGTGATGTTCCCGTTCCCGTCGTAGGTGTAGAGCCAATCGAAACCCTCGGCATCGTGCCATTTGGTCAGCCGTCCGCGCCCGTCATACGCATGGAGCGTTGGGTTTCCGTTGGGGCTCGTCGTTTGGAGGAGGCGTCCGGCGGTGTCGTAGGCCGTGCTGCGGGTGTTGCCGAGGGGGTCCGTTTCGGCCAGGACGCGGTTGAGGCGGTCGTAAGTCTTGGACCAACGCTGGCCCAGTTTGTCGAACAGGGCGATGAGGTTGCCGTTGGCGTCGTATTGGTTGGTGATGGAATTGCCCACCGGATCGGTGACGCGGATGAGGCGGTTGGCGGCGTCGTAGAAGTTGGTCACCGAGTTGCCGAGCGGGTCGGTGACGCGGTCCACCTTGCCGCGAAGCGTGTAGAACGTGAGCCATTGGTTCGTGCCGGTGCGGTCGGTGGTGTTCGTCCGCTGGTTGGCGGCATCGTAGGCGTGGGTGGTCAACTGGCCTTTGCCGTCCGTGGTGGAGAGCAGGTTGCCGTTGGCGTCGTAGGTGCGGTTGAACACGCGGCTCAGCACGTCCTGAACGCGGACAGGATTTCCGTTCACGTCGAGCGTGTAGGCGGTGGCGTCGCCCAGCGGATTGATTTCGCGGAGTTTCCAGCCGACATCGTTGACGACAAACGTGGTGGTGTTCGTGGCCGGGTCGGTGCGGGAAGTCAGGAAGCCATTGGTGTCGTAGCCAAACTGGGAGACATTGCCGTTGGCGTCGGTGGAGGTCAGCACCAAGCCATTCGTGGAGTATGTGTAGCGGACCAGCGAACCGAGGGCATCGGAGTGGTTGGTCAGATTTCCGCCGGCGTCGTAAGTGTAGAAGTTGGTCCAAGCCGTCCAGCCGCTGGCGTCGGGCGGCTGTGGCGTGATCTGCTGGACGGCCTTGTTGAAGAACGGATGGAAGTTCCAGCGAGTGACTTCGCCCAGGGCGTTGGTGCGGGCGATTACGTTGGCGCGGTCGTCGTAGCCGAAAAAAGTGGTCCAGCCCAGCGGTTCGGTGACGGAGGTGCGGTTGCCGAAACCGTCGTAGGTGTAGCGGGTGACGTTGGTCAGCGGGTCTTGCTGCGCCAGGATGTGGCCCTTGCGGTCGTAGGTTTCGAGCCACTGGTAGCCAGCGGCGTCGGTGTTCCGAATCTGGCGATTGGCGGGCACGTTGTATTCGGTGCGGGTGGCCCGGCCCAGCGCGTCCACGGCGTTGGTCTTGCGCCCGTATTGGTCGTATTGAACGAGGACGTTGATGTTGCCGCGTGGGTCACGAATGCTTTCGAGCAAGCCGTTGGTGGCGTTGTAGGCAAATTGCCAGGTGGTGTTGGCACTGGCGTAGAGGCCGGCGGTGTTGGTGACGGATTTGGAGACCAGGCGATTGGTGGCGTCGTAGGAGAAGTTCACCTGCCAGGAGCCGAAGGAGATGAAACGCAGGAGGCTGTTGGTGTCGAAGCTGTAGTTGGCACCGGTTGTGTCCAGGACATTGGTAAGGCGACCACGGATTTCATCCCATTGAACCCTGACGCGGTTGCCGTTGAAGTCGCGAATCTCGGTCAATCGTCCACGCATGACGGCGGAACCGGTGTCGGGGCGTTTGAAGACATAAAGAAGGCGCTCAGGCGTGGTCCACTGGCAATTGGTCGTCGTGACCAACAACTCGCCCTTGTATTCCCTGGTCCGGGGGCGGTATTCGCCCAAGTCGTAGTCGAGGTCCCAAGTTTCGAGAGCGCCGTTCCAGAGCATCAGGCCCAGGGTGTCGGTGTCGCTCAAGGGCGAAAAGGTCTGGGCGGGCAGGACGCGGGTTTCAAAGGTGTGCCGCCAGCCCTTGCCCATTGGGCCGGCAGCATACGGGTCGATGCCGCCCAACTTCGAGCCGCCGACGCCATTGGCGCTGCTGTAGCCAAAACGGAAATCGAACGCGATGCCCGGCACGGGCCGGGCGAAAGCGACCTGTTCCCAGGAGAAAGCCCCGGAGAGCGGAGTCACGGCGTCCCGACCGCCGTTGCGGCGCGAGTCGAAGGCGGATTGTTCCCCGGCTTGATTGGCTTCCTCAAAGGTCACCGTGCCGACGCCCTGTTTGCTGGCGGTTTCGGTGCCAGCGGGCACGGGGGCAGGAGCGGAGTTGGCGAGGCTTTGGGCGGTGTTGGTGGAGAAGCCAAGCTTGAAATAGCCCTTCAGTTCCGGGATGGCCGGCTGTTCCGCGAACATGTTCTGGCTGATGAAGGATTGGTCGAAAGCCGCTTGATAGACCGAGACTTCCTGGACTTCGCCGAAGAGAAAACGGCCCTGGCTGCCGCTGACGTTCCAGCCGCCGATGGCAACGCCGTCGGTACTCCGGGCGTCGCCCACCGTCGCACCGGCGGGCACACTCACGGCACGTCCGTCCACGAAGACGGTGAATTCTTCAGCCTGCCGCACAACGGCGACGTGATACCAGCGGTCGAGATACGGGCGCTCCACCAGCGTGAAGCGGCGGAAGCCGGAGCCGCGCGTGGAGAACTCGATGTTGCCGGTGTAGATGTCGAATTCAATGAGGTAAGCGTGGGTGTCGTTGGTCGAGCCGCCGCGGCGGTTGGCGAGGATGGTGAGGTTCTCGGTGAGGTTGGTACCGGTGGGAATGGTAAGTTTGAACCAGCATTGAACCGTCAGAGCGCCGACACCCGAATTCCAACTCAGGCCGCCGGTAGAGTCGGGGACTTCGAGACGGGCATTGCCGGAGAAAGTTGCAGCCTGAAGCACAGGCAAAAACAGCAGCAGGCACAGCGCGGAAAGCCACAAGCGGACGGCGAACGGAGGGTGGTGACCAGCATGAGCGCGACGAAAGCGAGGCAGTCCGTGCTGTGCCGTTTGAGGTTTGGGAATATCGTTGGTCATTTAGACGATCCTCTTTCAAGAGTTTTTGCCACGGCCAGTTGCTTGACGTTATTGCAGCGAAGCACGCGGTAGGCATCTTGGTCTTTCTGCAAGACGACTTCGGCGCAAAGCCCGTTTCGTTCAAGTTTGAACGCGACGCAGTCCTCTGGGTTCACACCGGCTTGGGTAGCCCAGTTGGTGGATTCCTGCGGGAAAACCTCGGTCAACGAACCGAATTGTCCTTTCTTCTTGAGCACGGCCAAGCCCTCGGGTGAAATCTCCTCCTGCAAGGCTTTACGGATGAATTCGGACTGCTCGGCGGTGGTGCGACTTTGCAGCGCGACTGGCAGGAGAGTAATTTGCGGCAAAAGGTTTGGGTCAGGCGAATTCAGGGCGGCTTGGAGGTGCTGGAGAGTGCTCAGACAGGCGCGGCGTGGTTCACCCTGCTCCCAAGCGTGCCAACAGACAACGGCCACGACAAGAAGCACAGAACCCAACCATAAACCTTGGAATCTCGCTTTCATTACATCATGTGCAATCATGTCAGTTGCACAATGGGCTGACAATCCTTTTCCCCGCTCCGGCGCGTGCGCGTCTCCTTTTGGTACGAGAATCTCGGCGTCGGGCTATTCGCGCAAAACGGGGATTTCACCTGGTCTCCCAATGCCAGGATGCATCTCCAGGCGAACCATGTGCGCCGGCCGACTTCCGGTCGAAAACTGAGAACAGCAATAATCCTCAGGGAAAGCTAGCGAAGCGTGAAGCTCATCGTTAGCCAGACGACCAGTCTTCAACGGCGAGACCTTCGATGCCATTGAAATGGCGCACGTTCAGCGTGGCTAGAATCAGCCCGTGGGCCTTGGCTGTGGCGGCGATGAGGAGATCGAAATCGGAGGGAGAGAGGCCTTTCTTCCGGCAGGCGGCCTTCATCTGGCTGAAAGTTTCAGCTACGGCGCTATCCACAGGGAAGATGTGGAGGCGGTTCTTGAGCAACTGCTCGTAAAGCGCGGTGAGTTTGGGGGACTGTTTCAGCGCCAAACCGTAGAGAATCTCCGCCTCGCCAATCACCGAGATGGCAAGCGCGACGTCGCCAAGCGCCCGCCAGCGCTGCTCCACCGATGGCAGGGGTTTGGGCTTCATGGGCTGGCAATAGACGGAGGTGTCGAGAAGGTGGGAAAGCATGGCTGGTTGAGGGTTCGTGGTTGAGAGTTGAGAGTTTACGGCAAGCCCTCATCCGTGCTTCGGACACGTTGACTCGCGCCCGCCCGGTCGCTCGGCCCGCAGGGGGCCTGCGGCTTCGCCGCATTCCTTTCGCCGCTTCCCAAGCGGCTCAAGTCTCCTAGTGGATGGGCGAAGGGCAACCTGATGGGGCGAGGGCCGGGGCCGGCCGAGTGACGTTAATCTTCGAGGGGATTGCGCCAGGTTTGTTTTTCGCGCGGCGGCAAAGTGAAATCTTCGGTAAAGCGGCCACGCTTCTTCTCGAAGTCGGCGCGGCGGTCCCACACCGATACCGGCTGGCGCTTGGCCACGGGAATCGGCTCAATCGTCACCAGCGGTTTGCCGCGCCGCGTGACCACGACGGCCACGCCTCGGGCGGCAACCCGTTCGCAGATTGCTGAAAACTTCGTTTTCGCTTCAAAGAGTCCGATTGCGTTCATGTCTGAAAGCTACCAGTCAACTAGATGAAGGCAAGCAGCATTGCAGAGCGCGAAGGGCGAAGAGTGAAGAGGGGAGGAAGAACCGCGGGATCAGGGCGTGGCAGGCGGATGAGCGGCGGCCCAGAGGGCGTGATGGTTGCGGAGCCATTCCTGCACCGCCCGCGAAAGACCAATGTCGCGCTTCTCGTTCTCTGACTGGAGCCACTTGTAGCGCAGGATTTCCTCGCGTTCGAGGAGGAAGAACTGCCAAAGCCGGCTCTCCGCCAAGTCCTCCGGCGGTTCCGGCACGTTGCCGGACGGCGGCAGGTTCTGGCGTTGGCGGTCGTAGTCTTCAAGCGCCGGGATGGCGAGGAGAAGGAAGTCGTAAGCTTCCGCCGTCAAATCCAGCGGCTTGGTAGGCTCGGCGGTCCCGGAACCAGGGACGGGCAGGAGGCTGTTCCGGGTCAGATCCTGCTGGGCCAGAAGGCTCAGGTAGGTGCTGCGGGAAAGCCCCAGCGCCGCGGCGCGGCGGTCGATGTCGCGAAGGAGCGTCTGGGGAAGGGAGACGCTGATGACTTTTTGGCCTGGCAATTTGTTACTCACTGTGTCGATGAGGATTGGGAAGGAAATGAGGCGGAAAGTCAAGTTTTTGTTGACCTGATATGGACTCTTCACATACTCGTCACATAAATGACCACTCCGATGAGAGCCAACGGCCTGCGGGGAATGTGTGTCGCCCTGGCGGGGCGGTGGGTGAGATTATTTGCCGAATTGTGGGCAAAGGTTCGGCCGGATGAGGCTTTTGGCGAGGGTCATCGGGGCGGGGGGAGGGCGAGTGTGGAGGCAAGGAGGATTGCGATTTTTTCGGTGAAGCCGGACAGGGTTCAACTTTATATCAACACGCTGTTCTGGGACGACGGCGCACCGGCTGCGCAGCGGTCCTGGGACAGCATCTGGCCTTTGAGAAATGCGTACAACCCAACACAACGTCGGAGGAGTGGGTTCAGGAAACGGGGACTACCTGAGCAGAAAGGAGGTCGCGATGAAATTCCACGTGACGGAACGAACGATCGACAACTGGCGACAGAAGTTTCAGATGCCGCATTATCGGATTGGGGGTCGAATCCGGTTCCTGTCCAGTGAGGTGGAAGCGTGGATGAAGACCCTGCGGCGAGGCGGGCCGTTGGCAATCGCCAATAGCTGATAGCCTGCCAGCGACGAGGGGCTGGGACCGTGCCTGGATCGGAGGCGATTTCCTTTTCCGCGGCGGTTGAATGTGCCCGGCGGGAGTATCCAATCTCCAGCGAGTGGCTGGAACACTGGCAAGGCTGGAACGCGGAAGAATGTAGAAGCGGGGTTTCTAGGGAAAGGGGTCGAGTTTCGCTCAGGTTCTTTCGGTTTCCTCTACTTTCGAGGTTGCGGTTGCGGAGCCGGGAAAAGAGGGCGGTAAGGTGGCGGGCGCGCAAAGGACCGCCTGAAGGCGGCCCGGAGCCGAACGCGAGCCAAAGGCCAGCCGATGACGCCACTGGGACATTGCTTCCAGGAGAAGACGCCGCCACCACACGCCGCGGTGGGGGCGTGCCTGAACGGTATTGGGCGGCCTGGGCCGGCGGCAGGCGTGCCGGAGATGGTCGAAGGAATCTTGGCCGCGCTGCGGCCCGTGCTGACGGCGGCGATCAACGAGCGCCTGCGGCAGAGGAAGGTAGGCCGGGCTGGCGGAAGCGGATCGCGCTACGCGCTGCGGCGAGGGCATCGCGCGTGGGAGGTGATCTTCGACTGGGAACGGGCGGTGGTCGGCGATGAACTGGGGCTGTGGTATGTGGACTATTTGCTGAAGGTCCAACCCGGCGAACTGATTCATGGTGTGCAACTGGCCGGACGCGCGCTGGGGCGGCCCGTGTTGCAGGAAGGCACTCTGGGGCGGGACGACAAGGGGATGGCAAAGCTGATTGAGGACCAAGCACGAGAATGCCTGGCGGTGGTGGAGAATCCCACGGCGGGCGAGTCAGAAAAGCGGGCTGCTCTGGAAGAGCTTGAGAGGCTGGCGGCGGCGAGGCGCAGCGTGAAACGACAGCCGGATGGCGCGGCCAGCAAATGCGTGGGGGCAATTCGCAGAGCCATCTGGAGATTGCACGATGGGCTGGCCGATGCGCCGCAGTCTGTGCTGCGCACGTTCGCGCGGCACTTGAACCATCATCTACTCCTTCCCTCTTCGCGGTATTCCAAAGGTCGGCAGGGGCGGTGCCGGGCGGGCGTGGCCGGGTGTTTCATCTATGAGCGGCCGGCGGGAATTTTTTGGGAAGGCTAAGAACATGGGAGGATTTGACAGAAAGGCACTTCGGTTCATGGCGGACAAAATTTGTCACATGGGGACAAATTTTGTCCGGCCATACGGGGTGAAGTGGCGAGGTGTTCTCGCCACGGCCACAACTAAAAACCGATATGGCAACGAACTTGAGAATGAAAGCGGCGCGGGTCCTGCGGGGCTTGACGCAACTGCAACTGGCCGACCAGGTCGGTCGCAAGGAAATCGAAATCTCGCGGCTCGAAACCGGCCGCGCCCAAGCGGAGGTGGAACTGAAGCAGCGGATTGCCGCAGTGCTTCAGAAGCCCACTTACGAACTCTTCGGCTACTGAGAAAACGATGAACGCAACCCTCCTCAAAGAAGTTCTGAAGGCCCTCGAGGTCCACGGTTCGCCAGCGCCGCCCGCCGGGGTGCGGCCTGGCCCCGACGACATGCTGACGACGACGGAACTGGCGGCGCGCCTGAAGCAAGCCGCCCGCACCGTGGAACGCTGGCACCGGAAGGGCATCGTGCTCGGCATCAGGGTGGATGGGGCGGTGATGTTTTACTGGCCAGCGGTGGTGGCGCGGCTGGTGGAGAGGTATCAGGAGCGGGAGAAGGAGCCACAAGCAAATGCAGAATGCGGAGTGCGGAATGCGGAATCGCCCGCGCCTGGCCCGCGGACCCCGGGAGCGCAAACGAAGGCAGAAGGCAAAAGACAGAAGAGGCCGGAAGGGGAAGCGTTGAAGCGTTAAAGCGTTGAAAGGTGAACCGGCATGGTCAGCACGATTGAACGGGCGCGACGCTACATCGCGAAGTGTGCGCCGGCCATCAGCGGCCAGGGCGGACATGACGCGACGTTTCACGTCGCGGCGGTCCTGGTGCATGGGTTCGCGCTCTCCAAAAACGACGCCCTGATGCTGCTGCGGGAATGGAACGTGACGTGCCAGCCGTCGTGGAGCGAGCGGGAGTTGTTGCACAAGGTCGCGTCGGCAGCGAGCGCGCAACAGGCGCAGCCGAGAGGCTACCTCCTCGGAAATGCGGAGTGCGGAATGCGGAATGCGGATTTCAGAGGGGAGAGGACGGAAAGGACGAATGGGGTGGAAGGGACTAAAGGCAATAGGCAATCGCCGATAGCCAATAGCCAAGTGGAGCCAGTGGTGGCGACGGAGCGGTGGTTGAAGGGGTTTCGGTGTGGGGAGGCGGATTTGCGGGACGCGAGCGCGGTCGTCCTGGAGGGTGATCCGCGCTTCGACGGCGCGGTGTTGGTGCGGGCGCTGTATGCGCCGGGCGAGCGCATCAATTTCGTGACGGAGTTTGCGGAACACACTGAGAAATCCGGCGAGGTCAAGGCCCGGCCATTGGGCAAGGGCATCACGCTCGAACGCGACGCCCTCGTGTCGCGATTCGAGCAACACGGCTCGGACAGCAGCAACGCGGGCGGGTGGTTGCGGATGAATCCCGTGGACGGTCAGGGCATCGGCGATGCGAACGTGACAGCCTGCCGGTTCGCGTTGCTGGAGAGCGACACGCTGCCGATGGAACTGCAACTGGCGCTGTTTGCGAAGCTGCCGCTGCCCATCGCGGCCATTCTGAGCAGCGGCGGGCGCTCGGTTCATGCCTGGGTGAAGCTGGATGCCCGCGACGCGGCAGAGTATCGTGCCGTCGTGCCGCGCTTGCTCGGCCTGCTGGCCAAGTTCGGCGTCGATGGGAAGAACAAGAACCCGTCGCGGCTCTCGCGGCTGCCAGGCGCAGTGCGCGTCATCGGCGCGGTCGGCGATGGCGTCCAGCGGCTCCTCTACGTCAATCCCCAACCAGCGGAAAGGAGCATTCTGTGATCGACCTGGACCAGCTCGCCGTCGCGGTCGCGGACGAACCACCGCCGCGCGCCTCGCCCGGCAAGCGACTGAGCGAGCTGGTCCGGCCCGGCGAGGATGATCCATCCGAGTTGCTCAAGCATCGCTTTCTGTGTCGTGGCGGCGGGCTGCTGTTGGTGGGGCCGACGGGTATCGGCAAAAGCTCCTTCGCCATGCAGGCGATGATCCTCTGGGCGCTGGGACGGGAAGCGTTCGGCATCGCGCCGCCACGTCCGCTGCGGTCGCTGCTCGTGCAAGCGGAGAACGATGACGGCGACCTGGCGGAGATGCGCGACGGCGTGATTGAGGGACTCGGCTTGCCCGAAGCGGACGCGCGGCAAGCGATGGAGAACATCATCGTCGTGCGCGAGGATGCGCGCACGGGGCTGCTGTTTTTCGTCGAGACATTGCAGCCGGCGCTGGCGGCGCACCGGCCTGATCTGCTGTGGATTGATCCCGCGCTGGCCTACTTGGGCGGCGAGGCCAATTCGCAAAAGGACGTGGGCGGGTTCCTTCGCAACCTGCTGAACCCGCTCCTGCGCGAGTTCGACTGCGGCTGCATGGTCGTCCACCACACCAACAAGCCGCCGACGGGCAAGGAAAAGCCCGACTGGCAGGCCGGCGACTTCGCGTATCTGGGCGGCGGTTCGGCGGAATGGGCCAACTGGGCGCGGGCCGTGATCGTGCTGCGCAGTGTGGGTTCGCACTCGGTCTTTGAACTGCGCGCCGCCAAGCGCGGTCCCCGGCTCCGCTGGCGGGAACCGGACGGTGTGACGCCCCGCTTCACGAAGATGATCGCGCACGCCACGGAACCGGGCGTGATCTGCTGGCGCGAGGCGGACGCCAGCGAAGTGCCGGCGGAAGAAGCGCCGGAGAAAACGGCCAAGCGCGTCTTCCGCAAGGAAGACGTGCTGGCCCACGTGCCCGTGCGCGAGCCGATGGCCAAAGAGTTGCTGCGGAGCAAGGCCAACGCGGCGGGCATTCCTTGGGTGAGAATCAACGGCCTGCTGGCGGAGTTGCTCGAAGCGGGACTGGTTCACGAATGGCTGGTCAAACGCGAGCGCACCCGCCCGCAAATCTGGGTGGCGCGTTTTGCCCAGAGTGACGGGGGGCTGGGGGTATGAACGAGAGGCCCATTGAGATACGAATGAGGGGATACGAATGGGCAAAATCGGTCATTTGTAACCGCCCCGGAAAGGGGGGAGATAGATACGAATGACTACCCCCTATAAGGGGGTAGTCATTCGTATCTATCTCCGGGGCCGGCCAGAGATGCGAACGACAGGAACAAACCATGAACACGGAAAAACCTTACGAACGACAAGCCAACGAAAGCGCCAAAGCGTTTGAAGCCTTCACCACCTACGCCAACCAGGGCGCCACCCGCTCGCTGGTGGCGGTGGGGCAAGCGTTGGGCAAGAGTGGGAGTCTGATTGAGCGCTGGTCCCGCCGTTACCAGTGGGTGGAGCGGGCCTGGACCTATGACGCCCGCATGGCCCGCGTGAAGCACGAAGCGGAGGAAGCGCAGATGCGGGCGGAAAGCGCGGAATGGAAACGCCGCGAGAAGGAGCAGCGGGAAAAGGAGTGGCGGGTGAGCAACGCCTGCATTCAGGCCGGCGAAGAGGCGCTGAAGCGGTTTTATGAGAACGCGCGCCGGGGCGCGACGCTGGGCGACGTGAGCCGCATCTTCGAGGTGGGGTCGAAGCTGGGGCGGTTGGCGACCGGCCTGGCCACGGAGCGGACGGAACTGACCGGCGAACATGGCGGCCCCATCCAAGTGGATTTGTTGCCGACCTTGCGCAAGGTCTTCGGCGAGATCGTGGACCTGCGCGACGGGCTGGGAGCCAGGCCGCCGGGCGACGACCGGCAAATCTTGCTGCTACCGCGCGGCGATTGCACGGCTACGCCGAGCGCCGCAACGCCAGCCAAACCCGTCGGCGACACTCAACCCAAGAACACACCATGACTGACCTCGAACTTTACCTTGAGGCTGGCCGGCACTTGGGCTGCGCCTGGGACCAGATGGCGAACTTCGCGCAAGCGGGCGTCTTCCTGCAACCGCGCCAATTGCTGGCCAGCGCGGCGGCCCGGCTCTGCGACAAACCCGACGGCCCGACGGCCATCGGCTACGGCGGGGCGCGCGGCGGCGGCAAGTCGCACTGGCTGCTGGCGCAGATGGGCGCGGACGATGGCCAGCGCGTGCCGGGGCTGAAGTGCCTGCTCCTGCGCAAAGTTGGCAAGGCGAACATGGAGAACTTTGAGGACCTGCGGCGGCGCTTGTTCGGCAAGCTGCGCCATGAGTTCAGCGCCTATCGCGGGCTGCTGACGTTCGCCAACGGCTCGCGCATTGTCGCGGGCCATTACCAAGCGGAGAAGGACATTGATAACTATCTCGGCCTGGAATACGACGTGATCGGCATTGAGGAAGCCACCACGCTGTCGCATCGCAAACACCAGGACATCACAACTTGTTGTCGGACGAGTAAACAGAACTGGCGCCCGCGCATCTACTCGACGACGAACCCCGGCGGCGTAGGCCATGCCTGGTATCGCGCCAAGTTCATCGTGCCCTACTGCGAGTCGCGCGAGACGGAGACGCGCTTCATTCCGGCGCGCGTCACGGACAACCAGTTCTGCAACGCGGACTATGTGAAAGTGCTGCAAAACCTGAGCGGCTGGCAGAAGCGCGCGTGGTTTGACGGCGATTGGGACATTGCCGCCGGACAATACTTCACGCCCTGGCGGCGCGAGGTTCATGTGATTGATGACTTCGATGACACGCGGGGACGCGAGTGGTTCGCGGCGCTGGACTATGGGTTCACGCACTACACAGTGGTTTTGCTCGGCTGCCGCGATGGCGACGGGAACGTGTTCGTGGTGGACGAACACGCGCAACGGAAGTGGCTGCCCGACCGCCACGCGGCGGCGATTCGCGCGATGCTGGCACGGCATCAAGTGGGCGCGTATGAGAACTTGCGTACGGTGCCGCGCGTCACGTTCCGGCCCGTGAGCAAGCCCGAACTGCGGCCTTTGGCGGTGTCCGATCTGCGGCGCTTCATGGCCGGCGCGGATGTCTTCAGCCGGCAGAGCGACGGGACCACGGTGGCGGGGCAGTATGCGCGCCTGGGCCTCCGGCTTCAGCCGGCGAACATGGATCGTGTGAACGGCTGGGCGGAGATCCTGCAACGTCTGGGCGATGTGGAGGCGGGCATTTGGCCCACGTTGTTCCTTCACCGGCGGTGCGGTCGATTGATCGAAACCTTGCCCTCGTTGCAACACGATCCCAGCCGGCCCGAAGACGTGCTGAAAGTCGATGCCGACGAAGACGGCATCGGCGGGGATGATGCGGCCGATGCCCTGCGCTACTTGGTCGCGACGAAGCCGCGGGTGCTGAGCGTCAGGAAGCTGCGGGGGCTGTGATTAGACCACGGTGAACGATGGGGATGAGCCGCAATGCCGTTCAACAGACACAATAACCTCAAACGACTCGTCCCCGTTCGCCTGACGGACCTTGGCCGACACGGCTCTCTCTTGCCTGTGTTGGCGGAACTCTAAGAAGCCCCAGTTTGTCCAGGGCCACTACGGCCTGAGGTCCTTGAGATACTGTTGGTATCTTTGTAGGGCCTGCTCCTCGGTGATGTTTTTGCCGAAGATCAGCCGCGCGTGGCCGGTGAGGGTCTGGCCATTCTTGACGTCTTTACCAAACAGGCTCAGGTAGAACGCGCCCAATCCGGCCTCCTGCTGTGACACGGATACCGCGAAGCAATCCTCCGGCGGGGCCATGATCAGCACGGTGACACCGCTCTTGGGCTCCTGTTTGATGCCGAGCGAGGCCGCGAGATCCGGGCGGAACGACCAGTTGTTCGGGTAAGGGGGGAATTTCCAGCGCCCGTCCTTGATGAGCGGCATGACCTCCTGGTTCTTGGGGAAGAGCTGCATCTCGCCCTTGTTCTTGGGGGTATCGACAAAGCCGGGCTGGCCGTGGCCGGCGTCTTTCACATACGCCTTGCCTATCGTGAACATGCGGAAATAGGAGCCGACGAACAACTCGAACTTGTCCTGGTCGATGTCGGGCGTAAAGGCCACCGTGAAGTCCACGGTGTCGGCGGCTTTCCAACGCATCGTGGACGAAAAGTTGAAGGGCCGGTCGGGTGTCGCGGCCCAGCGGAGTTCGGCCCCGCCGTCCTCCAGGAGTTTGCCGGTGCGAGGCCATTCCCACGACCCAAAGCCGTAGCGCTTCTGGGGCGTCAGGAACCGGTAGGGAACGAGCAAACCGTGATTGTTGTCGATCGGCACATTGGGTTCGACGAACGTGATCGGCTTCAGGCCGCCGCCACGTCCGTCCTTCTTCAGGGTGCCCTTCACCACCCCCGTGTCGAAGACCAAGTTGCCCTGATCGTCCCCCCTGAAGGCCAGTTTGGCGTCCGCCGCCAACGCTTGGGAAGAAACAAGCGCCGCGGTCAGACTCACCACACCGGCAATCCTGCCAAAAGTTTGCATAAACGAAGAGGAAAGACGGCGTGGGCTTCTTTTGAAGCCCCAGATTGGCATGAGCGTTTTCATTGATTCAGTTCTTTCGTTTTGCTGTTGTGGTTTTGGCGCGGCGTCCGCGGCCGCTCAACGTCCATGAACGACGGAATGTGATGGATTAGTCGCCATCGCGCTGGTGGCGAGTAAGTGTGCTCGGTAGGAAGGGATTGTCCAGCACGGATTGTCCTCGGCCTCCGTTGCAGAACACGGGTGAAGACGCCAGGCGCAGCCCCTTTGGGAGTGGAAGGGGGCGAGCCATAACATGGCCGGCGCTGAGGGGAGGGGTGGGCATTCGCGCGCCTGGCTGCGGAAGCAGTGAAGCAGCCAATCGCGGCGAGCCGTGGAGTGAGTTTGCGAACAAAATGGCGAAACCGCTCTGCTTGGTGCGCGAACGTGATGGCCTGTCCGGCTGAGGACCGCCGGGGTTTGGGGCGGACGCGAAGCCCCAATGACTGCGGGCCGTCTGCCCCGAAGACTCCTGCGGAAGCAAGACAAGGGGAGTCCAGAGGGTGACACCCTTTGGCGCGGGTCTGGGGCGCGTAGCCCCAGCCGCCTGGGGGAAAGGCAGAAGGCAGAATGAAGAATGCAGAAAGGCTGGCCCCGACGGGAGCCAGGGCCAGCGCGGGCGCGCGTGTCACGCGGGCAGGCTCTCCATCACTCCGGCTTCGCCATGCTCTTTCAGCACACTGGCGAGGTGCCAAAGGGACTTGTTCAGGCGGATGTTTTCGTCAAGGCCGGCCACGGCGCGGGTGCGCGGGAAGCGGTGCCCGTCAGCCTTGCGGCGGGTGAAATCCTTCAAGCCACCGCGCAAGAGATTCTCGGAGACTCGGTTGAAGACGTTCCAAAGATTGTCGCCTGCATCCTCCATGCGGCGCGATTGGAGGAGCTTGTCGGCGGCAATCGGGGCGGTCTGCAAGTCGTCGTAACGAAGCAAGAGCGCAGACTCGGCGAACGCGCGAGACTCGGCGGGGGACAAGCGGCGGGCGCGGAAGTCTTCAACGTGCGCGGTGATTTGCGGAATCTGGTCCAGCACTTGGAAGCTGGCGTCAATGACCTGGTCGGGCGTGAAGCCGCTGTGACGGATGCTCACGCGCTCAAACGTGGAGTCGGCAACCATCATCCCATTGCCGCAGATGAACCGGAAAAGTCCGGCGTGGATTTGGTATGCGCTGCTGCGGTCGTGGGAGTTCACCAGACAAATTTCAGCGGCGAACTCGCCTTTGACGGCTATCAGGTCGCGGCGTTGGAAGCGGAGCAAGTGTTTCTGGAAACCGGCGCGGCCTTCCAAACGGACACGCTGCTCGCGGGCTTCGACCGGTGCCCAGCCGGCTTCCCTCATGCGGGAAACAACCTGAGCGGTGGGAAGGAAGGCGTAGCGGTCGGACACGCCTTGCATGGCCTGGCCCGCGAAGATGGACGGCGCGTGGCGGCGCAAGTCGTCGTCGGTCAACTCGTGGCGGGTTTGGAGGAACGAAGTCCTCGGATTCAGTGCAAACATGGTTTGATCTTTCTCTTTGCCGGACAGTCACCGGCGGGACTTCTGCCGAAGTCGGCAGAGGTCGCCGCGACGTGCTAGCGCACGGCCACCACGCGCGGCGAACTCTGGCGGCTACAGGCCACGGCGGGCTTTGCGTTCCTCGCGCTTGCGTCTCACCTCGGCGCGGGCATGCCAGTCCGCCAAGGTGCGGAAGACAGCGGCAATGGTGGCGCGGTAGGTGGTGCGGGTGCGTTCCAGGCGCATGGCGAGGACATCGCCCGGCTCCAGCGAAACGACGATGCGCTTGCGGTAGTGGGCAAACGGGGCGCGGCTACGACGGCGGACGGGTTTCAGGAGATCAGTCATGGGAGGGTTGAGAGTGGAGGGTTGAGAGTGGAGAGAACAAAGCAGCCTGCGCGGCGTCGGTGGTGCGCTGGGCTTGGTCGGCTGCGGCGCGCTCGCGGGCGAGACGCTCGCCGTCCAGCGTGGCTTCGGAAAACAGGCGGAAGGTGTCCGCCGTGAAACCGAACTCGTGTTGTGGGATGGGCAGAGATTTGCGGGAGCGGCGCATAACAATTTCGGATTGCGGATTGCCGATTGCAGAATGAAGGAACCTCACGCGGCTTGCTGGTCGGCGGCGAAGAAGCTGCCGTATTTGTCGCGGGGATCGTCGGGGCTGCCGTCACTCAACACACCGCACGGGTGCTGCCAAAGCTGGCGCTTGGTGTTCCAATGAAAGCCAAGCTGCGCAAGAACAGCGGTGACTTGCGGCGGCTGCTTTTCTGAGAACTGAATCCACACCCATCTGCCGACAACCTGGGCCAAGTCGTAGAGCTTGGGCGCTTCAGAGCGGAGCAAAGCGAGAAGATCGCGGGTGCTCAACTGGCGGTTGGCGGTACGTTTGGCGAAGTCCAGGCGCGGGCGATTCGATTGCGGAGTGCGGGATACAGGTTGCGGAAGGGAAGCGGATGCTTCGGAGGAAACGGCGGACTTTTTCATAACTGTAATGGTCTGATATTGTTCCACATGGAACATTTTCCAGGCGGGCTGGTCGTGGTCTTCACCCACTCCCAACACCTCCACTCAAAGCAACGGTCCAGAAGCGTGACAGCCAGGGGGACCCGCGCGCGGGGTGAGAGAGTGAAGCGGTGAACGGCTCCGCTGGCTGGCGCGATTCTGGTTCCCCCACTCGCCGTCCATCTACAAGGCGAGGGCCGTGCCGCACCGCCACACCCAACTTATTTCGACCGTGGCGGCACCTTGTCGGGCGGCACACCGGAGGCCATCTAAGCGGGCCAGGGTTTAGAGGAATGGCCCGCGTGGTCTTGAGGTGGTGGGAGTGGTTCGGGGGAATGGGGATTGCGGAATGCAGAATGCGGAATGGTTGCCCGCGATAGCGGCTCGAGTCGCACTCCGCATTTTACATTTCCTTTCAGCCCCAGCGGCGTCTGAGCGTCGTCAGTTTTGCGCGCCAGCGCCATCGGCGGTGAATAACTTTCCGTGAGGGAGCGTTGACAAACGGAACCTGGAGAGGAGGATCGTTTCGGTTTCAGCGACAGAACGTTTCTTCAGCGGGGTTCTCCACCCCCACCTCCTTGGCGTCTGTCGGTGAAACCACCTTTAAGGCCGGCAGAGCTGTGCTTGCATTGTACGGAAACTGCCGGCCTTTTTCTTTTACGGCGGCCATCTGACCAAACCAGCGAAGCGCGGGGGCGTGGCACGGCGGATGCAAAACGGGCCTGGCGCGAAGACTGCGGGGCGCGGGGTCTGGGGCAGTCTTCGTGCCAGGCCCGTTTTCCGCGGGGCCGACAACGGCACATTGTGCGAAGTTCATTTCCCCGCAGAAGGGACCAGCAGGGAAGTGTCTGCGGAGAAGGAAA
>JACRJZ010000068.1 GCA_016219875.1 Verrucomicrobiota bacterium
CGGCAGAGCGCCGCCAACTTGTTGTTCCGGCTCAACGACGGCGCTCTGCCGAGACGCCGCTACGGGTTTCCAAGCCTCACCCGACCCGCCCATGAAAGTTGAATTGCGAAAGACGTTTCAGTTTGAAGCCGCGCACCTGCTGCCGCTGCTGCCGAAGAACCACAAGTGCCGCCGCCTCCACGGGCACAGCTTCCAGGTGGAAGTCGTCGTGGCCGGCGACTGCGATCCGAAGCTCGGTTGGCTGATGGATTACGCGGACATCACCGCCGCGTTCAAGCCCCTCTGGCAACAGCTCGATCATCACTACCTCAACGAAATTCCCGGCCTGGAAAACCCCACCAGCGAAATCGTCGCCGCTTGGATTTGGGAACGATTGAAACCCCGGCTGCCGCTGCTCACGGAAATCCTCGTCGCTGAAACTTGCCAATCGCGCTGCGTCTATCGCGGACCCTGATACGGAACAATGCCGTTGAACCACGAAAGACACGAAAAACACGAAAGGGGAACTGAAGCAATCCGCGGGCGCGAAATATCAGAGCGGGGATCCAGCACGGCTACCTTTTGGTGGAGCCGGGCACGTCCAGGTCAGACCCGGTGGCGGCCTTTCATTTCGTGTGTTTCGTGTCTTTCGTGGTTCCCTCAATTGCATGGATACGGCTGAGGGCGGCCCGCTTGCCCGGCGCGGCGGAGTGGATTAGCCTTGCGGCCAGTGATGAAGAAGTCTCTCGGCCCTAAAGCGATCCTCGGTCCAACGCCGGTCATGGTGGTGGCGACCTTCAACGAAGACGGCACTGCCAACGCCATGACGGCGGTATGGGGCGGCATTTGTTGCACCCAACCGCCCTGCCTGGCCGTGTCGCTCCGGAAGGAGACGCTGACCTACGCGAACATCCTTCAGCGACGGGCCTTCACCGTCAGTCTTCCCTCGGAAGACTCGCTGAAGGAGGTCGATTACCTGGGGCTGGTATCCGGTCGCGAGGTGGACAAGCTGGCGGCGGCCAAGCTCAGCGCGTTCGACAGCGAAGTGGTCGATGCGCCCTACGTGACCGAATTCCCGGTGGTGTTCGAGTGCAAGCTGGCCCACGTGCTGGAGTTGGGTCTGCACACTCAATTCGTTGGAGAAATCATAGACGTGAAAGCGGAGCGCGGCGTCCTGGACCACGAAGGCTTGCTGGACACCAAGCGGCTCCGGCCGCTGGTTTTCCTGCCTGATCGCCAAGCCTACTACGGCATCGGCTCCTATCTCGGACAAGGCTTCTCCAGCGGAGCGGCCCTTTGACGCGGCAGCCCGGTCACGGGCCGGTGACGCGGAGCAGTGCCGGATGACTGGACGTGCCAGCCCAGCCTGCCGGAGTCAGGTGCCGGACCACGACGTGGTAGGAGCCTTCGTCCGTCGGCGTCACGTTGGTCAGAGTCAGCACGGCGTTGGTCTGGCCGGCGACCAGCCGGTTGTCACGATACCAGCGGTACTGGAGCGGCGGCGTGCCGAGGGCGGTGACTTCAAATTGCACGGCCCCGCCCACCGCCACCGTCGCTCCCGCAGGCTGGTCGGTGATCGCCGGCTTCACGGTCAACACCGCCGTCTCACTCGTGGAACTGCCCGCGGCGTCGGTCACCACCACGTGGTAGCGGCCCGACGTGGCGCCGGTCACGTTGTTAAGCTCGTAGGCTGGCCCAGTGGCCTCGACGATCAACGCCTCCTCGTAGAACCATTGGTAGTGCAGCGCACCGGAGCCGATGGCCACCACGCGGAAACGCACAGTGTCACCCACGTCCGCGGCCTGCGTGTCCGGGCTTTGCAGCACTTTCGGGCCGCTGTTGGTTTCCGGCAGGGACGGCGTGGCCACACGATAGAGTCGCTGACGGGTGACGGGGTTCGTGTCCGTGAACGTGACCGGCGCGCTGTTTTCGCCCAGGTCCAGATCGGCGAGACGATACCAGCGGGTGGCCGCGGGCGATTCCTTGAACTGAATCGAGTAGGAGCGGTTGGCGACGCCGGCGAAAGACACGAAGGCCGAGCCGCTGTTCACCTCCAGACCAAGCTTCAAGAGGCTTTGGGCATCACGCGGATTGGTGCCGGCGGTGTACTCGCCGCCGTTCGTCATGCCGTCGTTGTCCGCGTCCTGCGAGGCGAGCGACGCATCGCCCGATTGGCCGGTCGGGTGCCCAAAGTGGTCCTGCATCCACCAATCGGGAATGCCGTCGCCGTCGGTGTCGAGCGGCGCGGTCTGCGGTCCCGGCGTCGGCGCGGAAGCGACCCAGTTGGTCGGATCGTTCGCGTAGCCCGTCACGCTGAGGCGATGGAGCGAAAGGCCCGTGCCGTCGGCTTCGATGGGCCACGGCGTGAAGTCGCGGTAACGGATGTGCTCGACGAGGATGTAGGCGACGCCGTTGGTGTCCGGCAGGTCCGGCCGGCGCAGTTCGATTTCGTCGGTGTCGTTGGCGAGCTTGCCGCTGTACGGGCCGACGATGACGGTGTCGAGACTGACGTTGTAGCGGCTGCGGAAGGCGGCGAGCGCGCTTGGATTGTTCACCGGATCGAAGCTCACGACCAGCAGATAGCCGCCGGCCTGGATGGAGGTGTTGGTGGGGAAGTCGAAGTCCACCGCGTCGCGCAAGTGCCAGACGTTGGTGGGGTAGGCCGGATCGAAGAGCGCGACCGGCACGGTGCTGGTGTTGAAGAGTTCGATGAACTCGTCGCGCACGTTGTCGTTCGTGCCGAGGTCCGGCGGGTGATACATGATTTCGTTGAGAACGACGGTGCCGACCTTCGGATAGGCGTTCGTCGCGCCGATGCCCAGGCGGAATTGCTCCACGTTGGACGGATCTTCCACGCCGAAGGTGCGCGCGCTCATGGCGACAAATTCCTCTTCGCCCACGCTGTTAAGGTAGCGGCCAAAGGAAACGCCGTTGGCCGCCGGACCGAACCTGACGTGCGTGCGGTAGCCGTTGAGCGCGCCGTTGGTGGCAGCGGAGAGCACGGTTTCGTCGCCCTTGGAACTGAGCGCGAACGGCAGGGCCGCCTCGTTGCGGTTGGTGAAATGGGTTTCGTAAATCACCGTGAAGCCGTGCGCGGGCAGGCTCGTGCCGGCCGGAATCTGGTACTTCCTGACCGCGCCCATGTCGTCGCTCAACCACCAGCCGCTCACGTCGATGTCCTGGCTGGTGAGGTTGTGCAGTTCGATGGCGTCTTCAAGCGGGAGGTCGGTATGCGTGAGGACTTCGTTGATGACGACGCTGGTGAGCCAGCGATAGTTCGGCGCGCCGGGAGATTCGGTGCCGGGGAACGCGACCACTTCCGTCCCGCCATCCGGGAAGCGTCCTTCTGAAACGCCGTTGGTCTGGCCGCCGAAGGCGCGGCCATCAAGGAGCGTGCCGGTGGGCGTAGAGAGGCCCACCGCTTCGCCCGCGGCGCGGAGCGAAAAGCTCACGTGGTCCGCGCCCGCGCCGGTATTGCCGTCGGCGAGGAACACCCGCCAGGCGTTGGTGTCGGCCCCGATGAACGAGAGCGGCGCGATCCGGTGCTTGGTGCGGTTGTTCAGATCGTCCGTCAGCCAGAGGCCGCCCAGCGCGACGGGCTGGGTGTTTGGATTATAGATCTCAAACCAGTCGTCGCCGGACGCCGGGGCCGCCATCCATTCGTTGACGCGCAAGTTTGCCGGGTCGCCAAGCGTCGGCACGGCGGCGTTCGCGGCGTTCGGTGTCGGGCTGGTGAGCACCCAGTTGGTGCTGCCGTCCGGCACGCGGCCGATGGACAGGTCCGCCAACTGCAAACCGTAGTTCACGGTGGCCGAGCTGAGGTAGTTCTGCTGGTCGTCGAACAAATACAGGCTCCCGCCGGTGGCCCGAAGTCCGAAGCCGGTGTTGGTGGTGGAGGCGGGCAGGCCGCCATCGCAGAAGAGGCGCAGGTAGCCGGCCGGTTCAATGGTGGTGCCGGCGGGGAACACGTAACGCGTTATCCGCAACACGTCGTCGGTCAGGCTGAAACCGCCCAGGCTCACGGCGTTGGTGGTGCCGTTGTAAAGCTCCACCCAATCCGGCGTGCTGAGGTCGTCCGCCAGGAACGAAGCGTTGTCGGCCAGCACTTCGTTGATGACGAGCGCGCCGCCGAACGGAATCGGCCCGGCCACGGTTGGATTGGGCGCGCCCGGCGTGGGCGTGTCAAAGAAGACGATCGACGTGCCGCCGTTCGGGCTGCGGCCTTGCGAGACGTTCAGGCGCTGCGACTGATACATGACGAGGTCGATGGGCGTCAGGTTCGGCAGATACAGCCCGAGGCTGCCTTGCTCGAAGTCGAGGCGGAAGTTCAGGTGCTCCGGCCCTTGCTCCGGGCTGCCGTCGGCCAAGAAGCGCCGATAGCCCCGGCCCGGCATGAAGCTCAGCGCCGCGATCTGATGCCGACCCGGCCAACTGATGATCTCGTCGCTCAGGTACAGCCCGCCCAGGCTGACGGGGAGCACATCAGGATTGTAGAGTTCGACAAAGTCATCGGCGAACGGCGCGCTGCCGAGGGCCAGCCACTCGTTGATGCGGAGGCGCGTTGGGTCGCCGATCGAGGCCGCCTTGTTTGCCCCGCCAAACGTCGGCACGGTCAAGGCCCAACCCTCACCCTGGCCCTCTCCCATCTGATGGGAGAGGGAAGCCACGCGACCGATGGACAGGTCGGTGAGTTGCGGGCCGAACGACACGGAGTCGAGCAACGCGCCGCCGCGCTCCGGCCGGTCGTAGAGGTAGAGCGACTGGCCGTCCTGGCTCAGGTTGAAGCCAATGTGGTAGCCCGTCGTGCCGTCCGGATTGTTCGCGTAAAGAATCTTGTAGCCGCCGGGACTGATGATGGAGTTCGAGGGGAAGATGAACTTGTCCGGATTGCCAGGATCGTCGGTGATGCGCACGCCCGCGAGGTCCAGCGTGTCGCCGCTGGTGTTGTGCAACTCGATCACGTCCGGAGTCGTGCCCTGGTGGTCCACCGCGCCACCGTTGCTGGCCAGGATTTCGTTCAAGCGCAACGGCAGGACGGTGGTGTTGACGACCCAAGTGCGCGAGTGCGTGAGCACGGCATCGCGACCGTAGATCGTGTCGTCCTGATAGAAGCCGCAGTCGCGTTTGCCGGTGACCTCGACGTAGTGCGCGCCTTCGGAGAGGGCGGTGAGCGTGATCGGCGTGGTGATGGGCGTTTCCGCGCTCCAAGCGCCGCCATCGAGCCGCCACATGTAATGCGTGAAGCCGGAGCCGTTGGCCCAACTGCTCGCCGGGATGCCGTTCCCAGTGCGGTTCAGGCCCACGGTGAGCGTGGCGAAGTTCTGGCCTGTCACGGCATCTGGCTCGCCGGAGAGGCTCGCTCCCAGGAGGGGGCGAACTGTTGAAGCGTTGAAGCGTTGAAGCGGAATGCCCTGGTCGGTTCCGTTCGGCCCCTTGCCCGCGGCGGGCGAACCTGTGCGCAGGCTGAACCAGTCCCACAGCACTTGCGCCGCGGCCCAGCTCGTGAAGTTGCTCGTCTCCGTCACCGCCGGCACGTACTTGAACAACGGATCGTTCGTCCCGTTGTTCCCGCCAGGACCCGTCCAGGCCGCGCCGGCAAGCCGACTGATGAGGTTGTTCGTGAACGTCACCACCGCGTTCGTCCGTCCGTACACCAACTGCTCCGCGTCGTCGATGATGTTGCCCTCGAAATACATCCCGGCCCCTTCCTGCGTGTTCACGTCCGCCAGCAAGCCGACGCAACTCACCGTGTCCGTCCCGCCCCGCTTCGTCGTGCGCACAATCGTGTTGTTGTAGAAGGTGTAGAAGTTGCCTTCCTTCGCGTTGGCCGCTTGGTCGCAATCGTAGATCAGGTTGCCCACGATCGTGATCTCCGAGCGGTCGCTGCCGGTCAGGCCGCCGCTGATCGCGCTGGAGGAGTCGGGCGAGCCGTTCTTGTGCGCGTGGAGGAAGATGTTGCCTTCGATCCAGGCATCGGTGCCGTCGAGGTCGAGGTGGTCGTCGCCGCTTCCGATGAAGACGTTGTCGAGGAATTGCAGGATGGGGCCGGGGCGGTTGCCGCCGGTGAAATCGACCACGTCGTTGTAGCCGTTGGCCAAGCCGAAGAAGTTCCGCAGGAAGAGGCCGCGCCCACCGGCTTTGATGCCGCCGTTGCCGTGGACCAATTCAAAGGCCGCCGTCGCCGTCGGGAAGACGCAGTCCTGGACGACGAAGGACGAGCCGTCGAGCGAGACGTATTGGACGGCGGTGTTACCGAACGTCAGGTGGTCGAGGAAGACGGTGCCGCCGGTGGAGTGGATGGCGGTGGAGCCGTTGGCCTCGAAATTGGCATAGGCGAAGCGTGTCTCCGGCGAGCCGGCGCCGCCGTTGACCGTAATGCCGCCCCAGTTGCCGCCGCCCGGCACACGGGTGAAGCGGATGTGGGCGGAGTCGGTGCCGTCGGCCAGCAGGCGACCGCCGTTGGCGACGGTGATGTTCACGCCAGAGGCAAGATAGATGGTGGTGCCCGCTTGGATGGTGAGCGTGGCCCCGTTGTTGATCGTGAGGTTGGCCGTGACTTGATACGGGCCGTTGGCGGCGGTCCACGCGGTGTCACTGGTGATCGCGCCGGAAACGGTCTGCACCGAGGCGTCGTCCAACCAGATGTCCCGTTCGAGGCGGGCGAACTCGACGCCATCGGCGTTGAGCGCCTGCACGACCACGCGGTTTACGCCCGGCGCGAGCGCGACGGTGTTGGTCCAGCGGGCGTCGAAGGCCGACCACGTGGCCTGGACACCATTCACGAGCACTTGGCGGGTGTCGATGGAGTGGCCGAAGCCAAACAGCGTCAAGTTCGCCGCGGTCGTGTAAGGCAGGCCGTTGGAGAGGCTGAAGTTGTTGGCGAGGGTGAGGGCGAGCGGGATTTGCGAGAGCACGATGGTCCGGCGGTTGGCCGCGTAGGTCTTCATGCCGGTGATGGTGGCTTCATCAGGACCGACGCCCCAGCCGGTAAGGAATTGGTCAAACAGCGGGTTGAGTTGGGACGGATGAAAAACGGTGTCGCACAGTTGCTTCAACTCCCGGTAGTAGATCGGCGCGAAAGCCGGGTGGCTCATGAAGCGGCGCAGCACGGGCACGTTGGCGTTCCCGTTGGGCGGATTGATCATGGTGAAGATCGAGGCATTGGTGTTGATCGGGTAATAGCCGGTGCCGGTGTCGCCCTGGCCAAAGATGGTGTCGAAGTCGTGGCTGATGACGACGAAGCGGCGGTCCTTCTGGCCGCGATAGAGCGCGTAGTCGTCGCCGCGTCCGTTGAAGAGCGAGGTTTCGCCGAAGTTCACCAGCGTGCCCAGGGCGAAGTAGCGCATCCACTCGACCACGTTCACGTTGGTGCTGATGGCTTGGACGTAGTCCGCATCCGCCGCCACCTGGCTGAAGGCGTAACAGAGGTTGAAGAGATCGGTCCAATCGTTCTCCGTGTTGTTCGAGGTCTTGAAGTAGCCGTGGGCGGTGTTCTGGCTGGAGACATAGGTGTTGACGTTGGTGCCGTAGTAAGAGAGGTCCGCGTTGTGGTTCCCGGTGGAGGCGCGATAGACGTTGCCGTCCGGGTCGTCGGGATACTGGTCCGCCAGCAGGTCGCCATCCACAGGCTTCAACATCAGGAAAGTGCCCCAGCCGGCACCGTTGCCCGTCTGGTTAATCGGGGCCGTGATAGGCGCCGGATTGACGCCGTTGATGCGGTACTGGACGACGTGGGGATCGGTAGCTACCACGGCGGATTTCTGGGCGAGGACGTTGCCGATCAGGGCGGCGTGGATGAACTGGCCATTAAGATTGACGGCGGTGCGGCCGTTCCACGGGTTGTCATTGGGAATGTTCAACCGGTTGTTGGGTGGATTTCGGCCGCGGGTGCCGGCGCCACGGATGCGGACGCCGCAGTTGTAGCGCACCCCGATGCCGTCACCGTCGATGGCGATCATGGTGCAGTTCATCTCGGCGTCACCTTGTCGGTCGCCGGGCGGGAAGAGCACCCGCTCGGTGCCGCTGAGCACGAGGCGGACGGACGGCATCGTGTCAGTGATGGCTTCGTTGTCCACCTGGTAGAGGGCGTTGGCGAATTGTCCCGTCGTGTTGTTCGTGTCCCAGGCCGGCGCGGGCCAAGTGCGGACCAAGCCCGTGGTGTCGGTGGCCCGGACGTAGAACTCGGTCACGGCCCCGTTCGCCGCGGGCGGCAACACCACGCCGTAAAGGCCGTCGCGCGCCACGCCGTCGCTGTGCGCGCCGTCATCAAGCAGGTTCGTGCTGCTGAAGGCCGCCGGGCCGGTGGTGGTGTGGTTGCGGTAGAAGAGCGTGACGCTTTGCACGCCGTCGGCGGCTTCGTCCTGGAGGCGCGCGGTGATGGCTACCGGATCGGAAGAGCGCGGCACCGGCGGGAAGTGTTTCACCTCCTGGATGAGCGGGGCCACGTTGTTCGTGGAGACCGAGTTGGCGACGCCGGGGGTGCCTTGCAGCGTGGCGCTGACGAGCCAGTTCTGGCCCACGTCGTTGGGCAGGTCGGGGTTGATCAATTCGAGGGAACTGCCCAACCCGTCCGCCGCGCAGAACCACGACCAGCCGGACTGCCCGTTGTCGAGCACCTGGCGGCAGAGGATGACGCCGGTGGCCGGCGTGGCGGGCGTGCCGGGGACGGTGATGTTGAACGTGCTGGGCGTGATGCTGTTGATGGTGAAGCGACCGTTGTATTCCGGCTGGTCCGCGCCAGAGATGAGGATTTGATCGGTCCCCGTGTAGCCGTGGCCAAAGACGGTCACCGTGGCGGTGGAGCCGCTACGGGTGATGCCCAGCACTCGGTTGGCGCCGCGGCCGCGTTCGCGCCTGGCCCAGTCGCCGGCACTGGCGTAGTGGACGCTGTTGACGCTCTCGCCCAAGGGCGTGACAAGTTCGATGGTTTCCTCGCTGTTGGCCAACGAACCGGTCCAGCCGCCGACGACATTGGTGACGGCCGGGTATTTCGCCTGCAAGGCGGCCACGTCCGCGGCCACGACGAGGTAAGCGCCAGCCGGGATGGAAACGTTCGGGAAGGTGAATTGCACCCCGCGGGAGAAGCGCCAGCCGGTCAAGTTGATGAGGTTGGTGCTGACGTTCCGAAGCTCGATCCATTCGTCGGCGGGCCGGCCACTGACGGGATTGAACATGATTTCGTTGATGAGCACCTTGCCGGCAAAGCTGGCGTTGGGATCCACGAGGTACATCCATTCGCCGCCGCCGAACGGATTCGCCGGCAGGGCAAGGTCTGTGATGCCGTGGAACGGCGCCCAGCCAACCGATACCTGGCCCGCCGCCGGCGGGAGGAACGCGAAGGCGTACGGCCCCGCCCCGGACCCGCTGACCTGGCGCACGGGCCGGCCATTGATGAGCAGGGAGTTGGTCCGCACACCCACGACCGGCTCGGTGAAGGTGACGCGGACCTGCATGAGAGAGCGCACGGTGATGTTGGGCGCAGGCTCGATGCTCGCAATCACCGGCGGCAGGGTGTCCGGCGTGGTGTAGCTCCAGGTCGCACCGGGGCCGGCGGAGTTGAAGCTGTTCGGCGTGGCCGCGAGGTCGCGGATGCCGTGGCTGTTGGTCCAGGTGATGAAGACAGTGGTGGCGTTCGGCTGCGCAAAGCTGAACGTGTAGCTCGTGCCGGCGCCGCTCACGCTCAGGCCGGTGGCGGGCACGCCGTTGATGAGCAAGTCGTTCGCATTCACGCCGGAGACGGCTTCGCTGAAGTTGATGGTGACGTGCGTCAGGTTCGTGACCGATGCGCCGGCGGGCGGCTCTTGTGACGCGACCACCGGCGGGGCCAGATCGAGCAACGCGTAGATCCAGGAACCGCCAGAGCGCGTGGGGTCAAACTCGTTCGCGGGCGCCTCGAGGTCGGTGATGCCGTGGTTCGTGGCCCAACCGACCGTGACCGCGCCGTAAGGCGGCTGTGCGAACTCGAAGGTGTAGGCCGCGCCGGCGCCGGTCACGCGGTCGGCGGGGAAGCCGTTGATGCGGAAATCAGCGGCCTCGACGTTGGTGACCGGCTTGGTGAAGGTGACCGTGATCTGGGTCAGGCTGGCCACGCTGGTCCCGGCGAGCGGGGCTTGCGAAGCCACGATGGGCGCGTTCGGATTGAGCAAGGTGTAGTGGAAGATGGCGCCACCGAAAGCCTTGGGCGGCGCGTCGAAATCCTCGATACCGTGCCCCGCCGCCCAGGTCACGTCCACGGCCCCGCAGGCGGGCTGCGCGAAGCTGAAGGTGAAAAGGTCGTTGCTGGCGCCGCCCGTGACCTCGGTGGCGGCCAGGCCGTTGATGAGCAGGTCCGCCGCCTCGACACCCGAAACCGGTTCCGAGAATTTCACCGTGAGGTTCGTAAAATAGAAGAGCGTGCCGGCAGCGGGAGACACCGAGGCCACGGACGGCGGCACCACCGTGGGATCGGCCAGGTAGGTGTAGAGTTGCGCGTTGAAGCCGAAGTCGCTGCTGTCGGTCAGAGACTGGTTGTAGGCGGCCACGGCCAGCACGTTGGTGCCATCGACGAGGTAGCCACGCGGATCGGGCAGGACGTAGTTCTCGTACGGCATGCCGTTGTTGTCGGAATAAGCCTGCACCGCCAAGCCATTGTAAGCGACGTCGCCAGGCGGCATGTTGGTGCGAAGGACTTCGCGGCCGTTGATCCACATGATGAAGCCGTCGTCGATCAAGGCGCGGAGCTGGAGGTTGGTGACGGCGGCGGCGTTGGGCACCATGAAGCTCTTGCGCAGGAAGACGCTGCTGTAGTTGTTCCGCATGTCGCTCAAGAGCGTGCCGGGAACCGCGGCGCTGTTGTAAGGATCGCCGTAGTAGAACGGCGCGGGCGCGTTCGACCAGCCGGAGTCGTCGAAGCCCGGTTGCCGCCAGAAATCGACCGGCGTGGAGGCTTCGTTGGTGCCCTTGACGAAAAGCCAGGTGGCGTTCGACTGCACCAGCACCGTACGGTTGTCGAGCGTGCAGGACCATCCGGCGGCGGCCCCGTTGAAAGCGTTCGGAGGCGAGGCCAAATCCGTGATGCCGTTCGCGGCGGCCCAGGAGAAGCTCACGGTGCCCGCGGCGGGTTGGAAGAAACTGAAGGTGTAGTTTGAGCCGGAGCCGCTCAGGCCGATGGCGGGCGAACCGTTCACCCGGAAGTCCGAAGCGTCCACGCCGGACACGTCTTCGCTGAACCGGACGCTGACTTCCGTCAGGTTGGTCACGGTCGCGCCCGCGCCCGGCGTGCGGCCAAGGATCGTCGGCGGCGTCAAGTCGAGCAGCGTGTAGGCCCAGTTCGCGCCGGCGAACGGCAGCGGTGCCGGCCAGCCGATGTCGGTGATGCCGTGGTCGGCGGCCCAGGTGATCTCGACTTCCCCGTAGGGCGGCTGCGGGAAGGTGAAGGTGTAGTTCGAGCCGCTGCCGCTGACCACCAAGGCCGGGGCGCCGTTCACCAGAAAGTCGCTCGCGTCCACGCCGACCACGCGCTCGCTGAAGACAACCTGGATGTTGGTCAGCGTGCCCACGTTGGTGCCTTGCATCGGAACGACGCGGACCACGGTGGGCGCGACGGTGTTCGTCGGCGGCGTGTTGATGGTGACGCTGACCACGGCCGAAGTGCCGATGACGCCCTGCGCATCGTAAGCCAAGGCCACAAGGCTGCTGACGCCGAACGGGGCGTTGCTCCAGACCATGCTGTAGGAATTCCAAGTCAGTCCGGTGCTGGGCAGCCGGTCCAACATCGCCACTTGCTCAGCCGAGAGCGCGGTGTCGAAGAGGCGGAGGCGCGCCACCGAGCCGGCCGAACCTTCCGTCCCGTCGTCCCGGAAGAACCGCAACACGCCGTTGGCGTCCAACACGGCATCGCCGGCATCATCCACGAAGGTGAACTGCTGGACGCCGTTGACGTAGCCGGTCACGTTCTTCGCGCTATCGCGCGTGAGCACCACCTGAACAAAGGTGTTGGCCGCAATGGCGTTGGCCGGTCCCCCCGCCTCGGGATAGAACTGGAGCGCGCCGTTCAACACGTAGAGTCCGTCGTCCACCGTGGCGTTCCTGAAATCCATGAGCCGCCGCCAACTGGACACGTCGTTGAACGAGAACAGGAGCACGGCCGTAAAGACGTTGCTCGGGACCACGCCGGTGGCCCCGATCAGGGAGAGGCCGTCGTTCTCCGCGAACCGCAGGACGGTGCGGCTCGCGCCATCGACGGTGACGAGGCCGAAGACGTTCGAACCAAGATTCTGCAGCGCCGGCGCGGTCCCGACAGCGCTGGCCAGAGAATTTTGGAAAAGGTAGTCGGCCGCCGGCGTCATGGTCACGCTGGCCCGCGCGCCGATGCGGTTGGTTCCGGCGTAGAACTCCACGTTGGTGATGCCACTGACCGCGCTGGCCATCGCCGAGATGGGGAGGTTCGTCGGGCCTTCCATGACCACGCCGTTGGCGGGGCTGGTGATTTGCACCAGCGGCGTGGCAGCGGCGTCGAACACCGTGACGACCACGGTCGCCGAGACGCTGCGCCCGCCCAGATCGTCGCTGGCGGCGACCGTCAACGTGTGCCGGCCCAGCGCCGGGGCGTTCCAGTCGAGGCTGAACTCGTTTTCCACGTTGTTCGTCGTTTCGCCGATCTTGGCCCCATCGACGAAGAACTCCACATTGGTCACGACGCCATCCGAATCCGTGGCCGTGGCGATCAGTGTGAGGGTGGACGGCGCGAGGAAGGCGGCGTTGTTCGTCGGGTTGACCAGGGCCACGACCGGCGTCTGGTTGCGCGGAATGACGGGCAAGCCGCCCAGCTCAAGCTGGAACCAGATGTCCGAGCTGTTGGCCGAGTCCTGGTGGATCTCCACCGCCAGGACGTTCGTGCCCTCGACGAGCGAGGCCGCGGTCGCGCTGTAGGTATAAACGCCGGTGCCGTCGTCGCCGGCGTTGGACGAGGCGAAGGACTGGTAGGTCACGGTGCCCGACGACATGTTCTGCCGGACCGCTTCCGTGCCGTTGACGTAGATGATGATGCCGTCGTCACGCTCGAAGGTGAAGATGAGGTAGGCGTAATTGGCGGCATTCGTGATGACGACGGCCTGGCGAAAGTAGGTGGTGCGGTACTTGTTGTTCGCGTCCGGCCCGAAGGAAACCGTGGTGGCCGGGGGACGCCCCTGGGAGTCGCCGTAACCGAGTGGTGCCGGCCCGTTGGTCCAAGTCGAGTCGTTGAAATCCCGCGCGGTCCAAGCCGTGCCTTGGTCGGAGCCGTTGTCGAGGTATTTCCATACGACGTTCATCGGTGAAATGGTGACGGACACGCCGATCTTCGTGGGAGCCGCGACCCAGGTGGTGCCGGTGTCGTCCTGGCCGATGGCCGTCAGTTCATGCACGCCGCCGGTGACGGCGGACCACGTGGCGCTGAACGGGCTGGTGGCGTCCTGGCCGATGCTTTGCCCGTCCACGAAGAACTCCACGTTCGTCATCGTGCCGGCGGACAGCAGCGGCACGGCCCAGACGGTGATCGGATTTCCGGGCAGGAAGTACTGGCCGAAAGTGGGCGACACGATGGTCAGCCCCGGCGCCAGCACCAAGAGGCCCACGATGGGCGTCTGCGACGCGCCACCGCTGCTGTCATAAACGACGGCCGCGAACAGGTTCGTCCCCAGCGGCGCGTTCGAGACGACCAAGTTGTAGGGCGCGTTGGAAACGGTCCCGATGAAGCCGAACGAGCTGTACAACTCCACCCGCGACACGGTCGTCGTCTGGCCGGGGTACGAAGCCGTGACGGTGAATGGAATAGGAACGCCTTGCTGGAAGACCGCCCCGTTGGTCGGCGAAGTGATGGCCACTTGGGCCAGCACGCGCAAATTGAGGTTGTACGGGCCGGACGCGGCGCCAAAACCCTGGCCTCGTCCGTCCACCACAATGTGGTAGGTGACGCCTTCGACCGCCTGGATGGTGACGGCGCTGCTGGTAACGCCGTCGCGGACGTTGTCATTGGCGGCCACTTGGGTCAGGGCGTTGACGGCGGAGCCGGTGTACACGCCGAGCAGGGTGTTGAACGCGCTGTTCGTCGTGTCGATCAGCGTTGGCCCGCTCACCGGAGCTGTCCAACGAAACCATACCGTGCGTCCGCCGAGAAACTGGCTTCCCGACACGCGCGGCTCCCCGTTTTCCCGGGTGGCGTTCGAGGGGACGGCGCTGTTGCCGTTCGTGGCTACCACGGTGCCGGTCAGGACAAAGCCGTTGACGAAATTGTCGTTGGCGGGCTGGGCCTGGGCGGTGGCCACGGCCAGTGACGCCAGAGCGAGGGAGACGATGAGACGGAGGTTCTTTTTCATGGGAGTTACCAAATCGAAACGAAACGGTCACAAGAGTGACACAAAGACGACCGGGGACTGGGTGTGGGCACACGCATTGGCGCCTTAGACTGGCGTGCCGGCAAGACGGTTACAGAAACCTTGGCGTTGGTCAGAAGACACGGCGGACGGATGCTGGCTCAAACAAATCATGCGTCGGAAATAGCGGCCCGCAAAGAAAGGGTCAAGACTTCGCCCACCCACCTGGCCACGGTCCAGGCCGGCATCCAGGTTCGCCACGCTTCGCGTTCAGTCCTACATGCGCAAGGGCGAAGCCAAGTCCGCAACATTTGTTGGCGGAGTCCGGCCCTCCTGGAATCTTCTTTGCGCCCGGAATTCCCTTCCCTCGCTCCGGGGGAGCTTCTACGCTTCGGCTCAGCATTTTCATGACGGCTTCGGAAAAACTCCTTCGCGAATTGATTGCGCGGCCCAGCGTGAATCCGGCGTTCGCGCCGCCCGGCGATCCCTGCGCGGGCGAGCAGCGGATGGCGGAGTTCCTCGCCGCCATCGCGACGGGCGCCGGGTTGGACGTGGAATTCCAAACCGTGTTCTCGGAGCGCCGGAACGTCCTCGCGCGGCTGACCCCGTCAGGGAAGGTTCGCCGGCGCATCGTCCTTGCGCCGCACACCGATACCGTGGGCGCGACGGAAATGACGAACGCGATGTTCCGGCCAGTCAGGAAAGCGGGCCGGCTTCACGGTCGCGGCGCGTGTGACACCAAAGGCAGCGTCGCCGCCATGCTGACGGCGTTGCTGGAACTGACCCGCCACGGCCCGCGTCCGACAGAAACCGAAATCCTCTTCGTCGGCTTGGTGGACGAGGAGCAAAGTCAGGCCGGCTCGCGGGCACTGGTGAAGTCCGGGTTCAAGGCTGATCTCGCCATCGTGGGCGAGCCGACGCGGCTGCGGGTGGTCACGGCGCACAAAGGCGCGGCGTGGCTGACGTTGGAGACGCGCGGCCAGGCGGCGCACGGCGCGCGACCGGAACTCGGCCGCAACGCGGTGCATGAGATGGCGCGCATCGTGGACGTGATCGAGTCCCGCTACGCGCGGCAACTGCGGCGGCGACGGCATCCACTGCTGGGATCGCCGACGGTGAACGTCGGGTTCATCCACGGCGGACGCCAGGCCAACATCGTGCCCGACCGCTGCCTGATCGAACTGGACCGGCGCACCATCCCTGGAGAAACCAACGCCACCGTCCGGCGTGAACTCCGGGCTTTGCTGAAGCAGAACGATCTGGCGGCTGGGCTGGGCGATTTGAAAGGCGGATTGCCCTGCTTGCCGATGGAAACGGACGCGACGCTGCCGCTCGTGCAAGAACTGCTCGCCGTCGTCGGACAGCGGCAACCCGCGGGTGTGGACTACTTCAGCGATGCCTCGGTGCTGGCGCACGGCGGGATTCCGAGCGTGCTGTTCGGGCCAGGGGACATCGCGCAAGCGCACACGGCGGACGAGTGGATCGCGCTGTCGTCGCTGGAGCGCGGCACCGCGATGCTGACGAAATTCCTGCGGTCATTGCCTTAAGCCGACCACTTTTCCCCCTTCCCACTCACATGAGTCACGATTCCTCCAAAAACAAATTCTTCCGCCAGAGCGGCTGGATGATTTTCTGCACGGTGGTCAGCGGCTTTGCGTTTTACGGGGTCCATCCCTTCGCGAAGAAGATCCCGGAATCGGAGTACGGCATCCTGGGACTGATCCTGGCAGTACTGAACTGCATGTCCATTCCTTCGCTGGGTCTGCAGATGGTGTTTGCCCAGCAGACGGCGGCGGCGGTGGATGACCGGCATCGCCGTGAGTTGTCCGGTACCGCACATGGCGTGTTGTTGGGAACATTCCTGATCTGGCTGGCGGCGGCGGTGCTGGTGGTCGTGTTCCGGGAGCCAATCCTGGCACACTGGAAAATCAGCAACAGTGCGGCGCTGTGGCTGATGCTGTTGGTTGGGTTGTTGTCGATGTGGCTGCCTGTGTTCAACGGAATTTTGCAGGGGCAACAGAACTTCCTGTGGGTCGGATGGTCTTCCATGCTCAACAGCACGGGGCGGCTTGCGGCGGTGGCGGTCGTCGTGCTGGTCTTCCACGGCTATGCCGCCGGCATGACGGGCGGCATCTTGCTTGGCGTGCTGGTGAGCACGGTGATCGGCATCACCTTCAGCCGTGAAGTGTGGCGGGGACGGGGTGCGCCGGTGCCGTGGAAAAGCTGGCTGGCGCGCGTGGTGCCGTTGACGTTTGGATTTGGGGCGTTCCAGTTCATGTTCAGCGCGGACCCGCTCTTTGTGAAGGCCTGGTTCGACGAGACGACGACGGCGTATTACATCGCGGCGGGCACACTGGGACGGGCCTTGGTGGCGTTCACAGGCCCGGTGGTGAACGTGATGTTCCCGAAGGTCGTCCGCAGCGTGGCGTTGGCGGAGAAGACCAGCGTGGTGGGATTGACGCTGATCATCACCGCGGTGCTGGCGGGACTGGGAGCCTTGGGGCTCTCACTGGTAGCGCCGTGGCTGCTCGTGAAGGTGTACAAAGATACCTACGTCGCGGCCGTGCCGCTGCTGCCGTGGTTTGCCGCGGGTATGGCGCCGCTGGCGCTGGCCAACGTGCTCCTGAACGATCTGATGGCGCGGAGCCGCTTCAAGGTCGTGCCCTGGCTCATAGTGATCGTGGCGGGGTATGCCACGGCTCTCAATTTTCACCACGCTTCGTTCGTGGCGGTCATCCAAGTGATCGGCGTGTTCAACTTGGTCTTCCTGGCGGTCGTTGGGTTGTTTGCTTGGATCGACGCGAAGACTGGCGCAGCACCCGCGCCGCCGGGAGAGAACTTTCTCAATCGCCATCGTGCTGTGAGCCCCTGAACTGGGTGGGGCGAGCGTACCCGCGAGCCGTCGAGGGTTGCTCGCGCCCCGGCTCGCGGGTACGCTCGCCCCACCAAGGCTGTTCATGGCGGCGTAGCCGGCATGTTTCGCTGCACTGGATGCCCCCTTCAATTCATCACCTTCAGCGCCACCACGCCCACTACGGCGACCACCCCGCCGGCAAGCGAACGCCAGGTGGGCCGCTCGCCTTCCACGAAGCGCGAGAACGGGATGATCACCAGCGGCGTGAGCGCCACGATGGGCAGAATCACGCCCGTGGGCTTGAGCATGAGCGCCCATTGAAACATAGCCACGCCCACCGCCGGGCCGGCGCAGGCATTGGCCAGCGTCCACGGCAGCGCGCGCTTCAACTGGCCGGAGACTACGGGCGCAGACGGGGTGGTCTGTCGCTGCCGCCATTTCACGAAGAGAAAGAACAGCGTGCCGACGATCACGCCCCCGATGATTCGCTGGTAGGCGGCGGTCATGCCATCGACCGGTTGTTCGCCGGCGGCTTTCGCCACCTCGACCGCACGGCGCGTCAGCACCGCGCCGCCGCCCTGGCCCAACGCGCCGACGATGGCACAGGCGACGCCCGCCCAAAGCGTGCCGCGGCCCACGTTGATATGATCACTCGGCGCCAATGCCAGCGCCACGCCAGCCAGGATGGTGAGCGCGGCGAGGATTTCGCCCAACGTCAGCGGTGTCCCGAGCCACAGCCATTCCACGAGTGCGGCAAATGGCGCCGCCACGCAGTGGACGAGCAGGATGGAGAGCCTTGAGCCAATCCTCGGCAGCGCCTGGTAAAGCGCCACGTCGCCGAAGCCGAAGCCGACCAAGCCGCTCAAGAAAAAGATGGGCAGTGCCTTGCCCGACAAGCCTTGGCCGAACAGATGCGCCCACAATCCCAGCAGCAGCGCCGCGATCCAGACCCGCCAGAAGTTGGCTTCCGAACCGCCCAACAGCCGGGTGCTGCGCTGGGCGCACACGGCGGAGAGCGAAAACAGAATGGTGGTCGAAAAGGCCTGCCACATGGAGCGGGGAGAGTGCGGCGGGGCGCGGCGAAAAGCAAGAGGAGCAGGACAGGCGTCGCGCCTGTCTCCGGTATCAATGCATCGGACCCGGTGTCAGCGGGACGTTTGACCTGAAGCGTTCACCGAGCAGTGAATGAGACTCTCGACAATGGAGACAGGCGCGCTACCTGTCCTACGCAATAAAACTTCCGCTTGGCGGCCCGGTGCCTTTGCGCGAGATTCGCGCCGCTATTATGAGTCAGGTCGCCAGTCCAAATTTGCCCGACGCGCAAGGTCACTTCGGCCCCTACGGCGGCCGGTTCGTGCCCGAGACGCTCATGCATCCGCTACAGCAACTGGAGGCGGAGTATTTCCGCGCCCAGCAAGATCCCGAATTCCAGCGCGAGTTGACTTACTACCTGCGCGAGTTCTGCGGCCGCCCCACGCCGCTCTACTTCGCCGAGCGCCTGACGCGCGAACTGGGCGGCGCGAAGATTTACCTCAAACGCGAAGACCTCCTCCACACGGGCGCGCACAAGATCAACAACTGCATTGGCCAGGTGCTGCTCGCCCGACGCATGGGCAAGGCGCGCGTCATCGCCGAAACCGGCGCGGGCCAGCACGGTGTGGCCACGGCCACGGTGGCGGCGATGTTCGGCTTGAAGTGCGTGGTGTACATGGGGGCAGTGGATTGCGAGCGGCAGGCGCTCAACGTCTATCGCATGAAGATGCTCGGCGCGGACGTGGTGTCCGTGAAAGCCGGCCAGCAGACGCTCAAGGAGGCCATCAACGAAGCCATGCGCGACTGGGTGACGAACGTGCGCCACACGCACTACATCCTCGGTACGGCCTACGGTTCGCACCCGTATCCGCTCATGGTGCGGAATTTCCAGCGCATCATCGGCGACGAAGCGCGGCGGCAGATTCTCGAAAAGGAAGAACGCCTGCCTGACCTGCTCATCGCCTGCGTCGGTGGCGGCTCGAATGCGATTGGCCTGTTCTACCCCTTCCTCGGCGACGCCTCGGTGAAGATGATCGGCGTGGAAGCCGGCGGCGAAGGCATCGAAGCCGGCAAGCACGCGGCGCGCTTCCACGGCGGCTCACTGGGCGTGTTGCAAGGCACGCGCTCGTATTTGCTTCAGGACGAGTTCGGCCAGATTCAACTCACGCACAGCGTCAGCGCCGGACTCGACTACGCCGCCGTCGGCCCGGAGCACGCTTGGCTGCACGACCAGGGCCGCGTGGAATACACCTACGCCAAGGACGACGCGGCCCTCGACGCTTTCCTGAAACTGGCGCGGCTCGAGGGCATCATCCCCGCGCTTGAAAGCGCCCATGCCGTCGCGGAAGTCTTCCGTCGAGCGCCGTCCATGCGTCAGGACCAACTCCTCATCGTTAACCTCTCAGGGCGGGGCGACAAAGACGTGACGCAGGTGGCGGCGAAGGTCCAGCTTTGAGCGAGGAGGAGGCGTATCAGCATCGGGTCCGTCTCAGCGGTGATGTCGGCCAAGGCACGCTGAATGTCGTCAACTGTCATGTGGGAGAACTTGCCATGAGGAACAGAGCCTCCTCACGTCGGCTGCTACAGTTTTGCAGGAAGCCCTCCGCAGTGAAGACAAAGTATTTCAAATCTGTATCCGAGCTTCGGCGCTGGCTGGAAGCGAACCACGCCCGAACGAGTGAGCTTTGGGTCGGCTTCTTCAAAAAGGATTCCGGCAAAGGCGGCGTCACCTATCCCGAAGCGTTGGATGAAGCGCTGTGCTTCGGCTGGATTGATGGCGTGCGAAAGAGTGTGGACGCCGTCAGCTACAAGATTCGTTTCACGCCCCGAAGGCCGGGAAGCAACTGGAGTCGGATCAACCTTCAGCACGTCGAGCGTCTGAAGCAGGCGGGGCGCATGACCCCGGCCGGGCTGAAAGCCTACGCCGCACGAGTGCCGGAACGGTCCGGAGTTTACTCATTTGAAAATGCGCCGCGCACGCTGGCCGCAGTGGATGAAGCGCAGTTCAAGGCGGACGAACTCGCCTGGGAATTCTTCCAACGACAGCCGCCCGGATATCAGCGGCTCGCCGTTTGGTGGGTGGTCAGCGCGAAGAAACCGGAGACGCGCGCCCGACGGCTGGGGCAATTGATTGCGGATTCACGCATCGGACGCAGGCTTGCACAGATGGGCGGATCGAAAAAGAAATAGCGGCTGCCCCACGCTGCCGTGATGGGCGCTACGGAACGACAGCTACACACGTTTAACCGCCAATGATCCATGACAACCTTTTGTTGCAGGTGCAACGAAAGGTTGTCCGTGGCAACCGCGTTTGGGTTGGGGGATGCTTGGCGGGCGGCTATCCAAGCAGAGCCGGCTTCCTCTGCCGCAAACCGGCACTCGTCCCATCTCTGGGCGGAAAAACTTTGTCTCGGTTTGCGTCCGGCGCACATATAACGGTGGAATGAACGAGCGCACCGATGCGGAGTTGCTGGCACGATTCGCCCAAAGCGAATCCGAGGAGGCCTTCGCCGCGCTGGTGCGACGCCATGTTCACCTGGTCCATTCCGTCGCGCTCCGGCACACCGCCAACGCACATCATGCGGAGGAAATCACCCAGGCGGTGTTCATCATTCTCGCGCGCAAGGCCCGCTCCCTCGGAGGCAAGACGGTTTTGTCCGGCTGGCTTTATCATACGGCGCGCTTGACGGCGGCGAATTTTCAACGGGCGGAACTGCGACGCACCCGCCGCGAACAGGAGGCGTTTATGCAATCGACCCTGGACGAAAGCCCGAACGACGCCGTTTGGAACGAATTGGCGCCGTTGCTCGATGACGCCATGGCCCGGCTGCGCGCACCCGACCGCGACGCCATTGTGCTCCGGTATTTTGAGAGCAAGACTTTGGCGGAAGTCGGAGCAGTGCTGGGCGTGGAAGAAAGGGCCGCGCAAAAGCGTGTCACCCGCGCGCTGGAAAAGCTGCGGTGCCTCTTCGTCAAACGCGGCGTCATTTCGACCGCGGCCCTCATTGCTGGAGCGATTTCCGCCCATTCGGTGCAAGCGGCGCCGTCCGCCCTGGCTGCGACCATCACTGCGACGGCTGTCAAAGGGTCGGCTGTCACGGTGTCAACACTGACCCTCATCGAAGGAACCTTGAAACTTATGGCATGGACCAAAGCAAAAACAGCAGCGGTGGCCGGTGTGGCCATCCTGCTCACAATCGGCACAACAACCGTGTTAGTGCAAAGGCCAGCACCTCCAGAGTCGGCGCAGTCAGCGGCAGGCGCGATGGAAAGCGCCCCGCAGGCGAACCCGCCCCCGCCGCCGCCAGCCGTGGCAGCCGCGATGGAAGAAGTCAAACAGGCGAACGCCGGTCTTCCCGAAGCCCAAGTCCAGGCCAAGATGCTCATTTTCTCCGCAATGGCGCAGCGCAAAATTCCCGACGCGGCCAACTGGTGCGAA
Organism: Verrucomicrobiota bacterium; assembly: GCA_016219875.1. Classification (GTDB taxonomy): domain Bacteria; phylum Verrucomicrobiota; class Verrucomicrobiia; order Limisphaerales; family JACRJZ01; genus JACRJZ01. The sequence continues at coordinate 21,635 of JACRJZ010000068.1, forward strand.
ACCTTGAACGCCAATGGCAGGATCTGGTCGGTGACGCCCACGAACACCGTTTTCGCCCTCAACTCGCAGATGGCCGGCCGGGCGTACTCAAGGAAAGAACTCAGCGCGGGGAGCATCGCTGGCAAGACGGTTGTTTTCTTTGAGACCTCCAATCCAGGTTGGAACCAGGCCGGCGGTTCCGAGTTGCTGCCCAAAAACGCGGACGCCGTAGCCGTGGCATTCGCCGACGGCACGGCATTGATTGTTACTGCCGGCGAGATGGCCAAATTGCGCTGGACACCGTAGCCGCTCATCCGGAAGCACGGCAACGTTCTCGGAAATGGAGACAACGCCCGCGACGTTGTGGACCGGGGCAGCGGAATGTCAACTTGCGAGCCGGCGTGGGGTGGTGAAACGTTGTCGCCAGTGAACACGATAGCAAAACCACTCTTCGTGAACCGCGGAGCACCAGCAAAACCGTTTCCAATCCGTTTGTGAACCCCATCCACACTCCGTCCGACGGAGGCAACAAGGTAAACGTCCTTGGCATCCCGTTGGTCATTCGCATCCACGGCCGCGACACCGGCGGCGTGGTCAGCGCGGTCGAGTCGCACGACGCGGCGGGCGGCGGGCCGCCTCCGCACATCCATCACCGCGAGGACGAGACGTTCCAAATCCTCGAAGGCGAATACGAGTGGACCGTTGGCGGGAAAACGTTCCTTACCAAAAAAGGCGCGACGATTTTTGCGCCGCGCGGGATACCACACACTTACCGCTGCCTCGGCCCGACGCCCGGCCGGCTCTTATGCGTCATCACGCCGGCAGGTTTTGAAGGGTTCTTTGAAGAAATCAGTGCGCTGAGTCCGCAGCAGCAACAGGACATTCCCCGTGTAGTTGAGATCGGGAAAAGATACGGGCTGGAAATCCTGCCGCCGCCTGGCGCGTGAGTGTTGGGTCTGAAGCGGAGCTTCAGTTATTCCCGGCGATACCGGCCGCGCGCAGATGACGAAGCTTGTCCGGATTGCGCACCACATAAACGGCGCGGATTGACTGCTCGCGCACCTCAAAGGCGTAGGTGTCGGTGATTCCGGTCGGGGTGTGGACGACAAATCCCGGCAGGCCATTGATCCGCACGGCCACGAAGGAACGCGGCGGCCATCCTTTGTGCGCAAGACCGGCGAAGAGCCGGGCGATGCGTTCCACGCCCACAATCGGGCGCAGCACCGCCCGCACTTTGCCCCCGCCGTCCGAGTGCAGCACGGCGTCCGCTGCCAGGACACGGCGCAATCCGGTCACGTCACCGGACTGTGCCGCTTGCATGAACATCGCGGCGATGCGCTCGCTTTCCGCCGACGCGACGGCGAAGCGCGGGCGCGCGGTGCGAAGGTTGGCCCGGGCGCGGGCGGCGAGTTGACGGCAGGTGGCGGTGGAACGCTGGAGTGTCTCGGCAATCTCCGGGAACGGCAGCCCAAACACATCGTGGAGCAGGAAAGCGGCGCGTTCCAGCGGCGAGAGCCGTTCCAGCGCCAGCATCAGCGCGTAGGATATGTCCTGCGCGAGGTCGCCACCCGGCGTTTCGGTAAACCCGGCGGCGTGGACCACGGGTTCGGGCAACCATTGGCCCACGTAAGTTTCACGTCGCACCCGCGCCGACTTCAGATGATCCAGGCAAAGCCGCGTGGTGATGCGCGACAGGAACGCGCCGGGTTGGGCGACGCGGGCGTGGTCGGGCGACTCGGAACTTTGAACTTTGAACTTTGAACTTTGCCGCCTTGAACGCTACGTTCGCGCCGCTTGTTATGTTGCTGGTCATCGACAACTACGACTCGTTCACCTACAACCTCGTCCAGTACCTCGGCGAAATGGGCGTGGCCATGCAGGTCCATCGCAACGACCAGATCACGCTCGACCAGATTCGCGCCCTCCAGCCGGAGCGCATCTTGATCTCCCCTGGGCCGTGTTCGCCGCGCGAAGCCGGGTTGTCGAACGACATCATCCGCACGTTCGGGCCGCAGACGCCGCTCTTTGGCGTATGCCTCGGCCATCAGTGCATCGGGCACACCTTCGGCGCGCAGGTGGTGGTGAACCACCGCATGATGCACGGCAAGACCTCCCCCATCCGGCACCACGGCACGGGCCTTTTCGAGGGGATGCCGAATCCGTTCGCTGCCACGCGCTATCACTCGCTGGTCATCCAGCGCGACACTGTGCCGGACTGCCTGGAGATCACGGCCGAGACGGAGGAGGGCGAGATCATGGGCGTGCGGCATCGGTCGCTGCCGATCTGGGGCGTGCAGTTCCATCCCGAAAGCATCCTCACCGAACACGGGCGGACCCTTTTGAAAAACTTCCTCAAACTCGGAAAATAACGGAGCTTGACGGCTGCGCTGGCTGTGGTTGCATCTTCCCGCAAATGAAAACGAGACTTCTTCTGGCGTTGGGCGCGTGCTGCGTGACTTGGGCGATGGTGGGCTGTGTCAGCACGCTGGACGGAAAACACAAGGCCGGCTGGCCGTTCGCCCAGGACACGGTCGAAGGCCGCTACGAACGGCCGATGGACCAAGTGTGGAGGGCCGCCAAGGACACGCTGGCCTACAACGGCGTTGTCACCGTCGAGAACGTCGTCGGCCACACGCTGGAGGCCAAGGTGGACACCCGCACGGTGTGGTTGCTGGTGGAATCGCTCTCGCCCACCACGTCGCGCGTGCTGGTGCAGGTGCGCACCAAGGGCGGCGGCACCGACAAGCGGCTGGCGGCGGACCTCGACAAGCAGATCGCCGTGCGCTTGGCCAGCGGCAACCTCATGCCGGCCACGCCTCCGGCGCGGACGCGCTAGCTGGTTTCGTTTCCCGACGCGCCGGGTTCCGCCGGCGGAGCGCCGCCCCAACGGGCTGCGCGTTTTGATTTCAGACCGAGGTCTGTCTCGTACGTCCCCAAGTGGACCACGCGGGCGGCCTCGGTTTTCTTTTTCTCCAGTTTCAACAAGCCCTGTCGCTGCCGGGCCATTTCCGCGGCGGAGTGGTTGGGCAGCAAGTCGATGATCCGTTGCAGGCTGGTGCGCGCGGCCTCCTCATCGCCGGCGTCCATCTGGAGATCAGCCAGCAAGTTGAGCCAGTGCGCCACGCTCTTCGAGGCCACGTTCGGCTGGGCGAGGAGTTGCTCCAGTTCCATCGTCGCCAGATCGAGGCGCTGAAACTGGCGGGCGTAGAGGACGGCGAGCTTCTCGCGCGCCTCGTTGTCCGCAGGAAACTCCTCGAGCCGCTTCACCAGCATCTGCGCCTCGTCGGCCGGGGATTCGGAAACCGGAGCGGCGGGCGGTTCCTTGCGCAGCCCCAGGTCCGGCTCGGCGTGGGCGAGCGCAACCGGTCGCCGGTCGCGCGCCGCCAGGAGGTCTTCGCGCTTGGCGAGGTGGGCGATGCGTTGCCGGGCGGAGTGCGCCAGCGGCGTGTCCGGCAGGCGGCGGACGACTTCTTCGAGTGACGCCCGGGCGGCGTCGGGATCCTGCGCGAGCTTGAGTTGCCAATCGGCCAGCGCATTGAGAGCGCCCGTAATCGCCGCCGGGGCTTGGCCGGGATGATCGCAGAGGCGATGGACCGTGAGCGCCGCCGCTTCGAGATCGTTCAGGTTCTCGGCCTGGATTTCCGCCATCATCATCTGCCCCGTGATGTCGTTCGGAAACTTGTCGAGTTGCTGTTGTATCTCCCAGAGCGCCTCCTGGTACTGGCCCTTCTTCCGCTTGGCCTGGGCGATGGAATAGAGCGGCTCCGGCTCGGCTTCCTCCAGGCCGCCATCGAAGAGCGCCGTGAGGGGCCGCGCCACCGCCTGGGCGATGCTCGGCGCCCACAGCACGCTGAGGCAAATGCCGAAGAACACGCAGATGAAGGGGACGGCAAATGCCGATCCAAAGCTGGGCCCCCAGGAGCCGAGCATGAACACCAGCACGCCGGCAACCAGGATGGTGCAGATCCATTTCACGATGAGCTTCGGGGGATCGTCGCTGCGCTTGAGCGAGCGCACGATGAGCCAGCCCACAAACGCCAGCGTGCCGAGCAGGATGACCAGGACGACGATGGCGGAAAGGATGCGCGTCATGGGCATGAGCAATGACGAAGGACGGAGGAACAATCAAGCTCCAAGTCCCGGTGGGGCGGGCGTCCCCAAGGCTGCACCAAGCTCCCGCCCGGCGCACCGGGTAGCGCAGGTTTTCAACCTGCCGTAGCGCCGACTTGCAGTCGGCAAGGCCGTGAAACTCCCAGCCGGCTGGCCTCTTTCTACGCTCGCCGGTTGGAAAACCGGCGCTACGGCAGACTGAAAGTCTGCGCTACGAAGTCTTGCCACCGAGACGGTTGTCTGGACTTGTCGGGAGGCTGCCGGCGGGAAGGACTGCCCACGACCGTCAATTCTCCGTCAGGTCGAATTCCAGGATCGTGCGCGAGCGCTTCTTGAGGTCGCGGATTTCCATCTCCCGCACCTCCCAGCGGTCGCCGACCTTCGTGAGGCCGTTCACTTCAAACTCCTTCACGCGCTTGCCGTCGAGTCCGTAGGCTTCGGCCAAGACGATGCCCACGCTCTCGACATCCACCCAGGAGAGAACGCGCGCGTAGGCGTTCGTGATGGCGGGCCGGCTTTCGAGGACGTGGCAGGCGCGGTTCTTCCTCATTTCGTTGCGCACGAGGACTTGCGTGGGCCACTGGAGAAACTCGGTGCCGAGATCGGCCAGTGAGAAATCCGAGCCGGCGAACGGCTGCCAAATCTCTGCGGTGGCAAGCGGAGCAGTCGCGACACAGTTCGAGGCCAGGCCGCGCGTGAGCCGATACTCGTTCGGCTGGTTGGGCGAGTGCAACACCGTAAGCGTCTCGCTGCGGTTCGTGTCGGTCACGGCGTAGAAAGCTTGCCAGGAATTCCCGGCGAACACGTTCCAGAACTTCACGGGGACGTTCGTGGTCGAGCCGTCGCGCTGCCGGAGTTTCAGCGTGCCGCGGATTTCGGCCTCGCTGAGCGGCGGCCTGCGCAAGTCCGCCGCGAGCGACTGTCCGGCGGCGGGGTCGTTGATCGCGGCCGCAGGAGGCGTGAGCGCGCCGGCGCCGGCGGCGCGGAGCCAGGAGGAAGCGAGGAGGAAGAAGGCCAGCACGAGGGCGGGCCGAAACCTGGAGCAGCCGAGAGGAGCATTCCGATTGCAGACTGCAGACTGCAGATTGCAGATTGCAGACAAAACCTCGCGCGCGTAGTGGCGTCTCGGCAGAGCGCCGCTGTTTTGCCTTTCCGGCACAAAGAGTGCGGCGCTCTGCCGAGACGCCGCCACGGGATTCAGAACCTGGCCCAGAACTCTCATTTCGGTCGGAGCGCGAGCGCGATCAATTCGGAGATGTGCCGGACGAAATGCACTTTCATCCGGTCACGGATTTCTTTGGGCACGTCTTCCCAGTCGTTCCGGTTCAGTTCCGGCAGTATGACTTGCTTGATGCCGGAGCGGGCGGCGGCCAGGACTTTCTCCTTAATCCCGCCGACGGGGAGCACGCGGCCCCGCAGGCTGATCTCGCCCGTCATCGCCACATCGGAGCGAACTTTGCGCTGGGTGAGCAGCGAGGCCAAAGCCACCACGATGGTGGAGCCGGCGCTGGGGCCGTCTTTGGGCGTGGCGCCGGCGGGCACGTGGACGTGGATGTCGAACTTGTCGTGGTCCTTGAATTCGATTTGAAGCCCGCTGCCCTGGCTGCGGAGATAGCTGAGCGCCGCCTGCGCGCTTTCCTTCATCACGTCGCCCAGCGAGCCGGTGAGGATCAAGCCGCCCTTGCCCGTCATCCGCGTGGCTTCGATGAAGAGGATGTCCCCGCCCACGGGCGTCCAGGCCAGACCGACGGCGATGCCGGACTCGGTGATTTTCTCCGCGGTTTCGGAAACGAATTTCGCCGGGCCCAGGAAGCTCTTAAGTTCCTCGGCCTTCACGGTCAGCGCGCCGTTAGGCGTCAAGCGGGTGACGATCTTGCGGGCGGCTTTGCGGGTGAGCGCGGCGATTTCGCGCTCCAACTGGCGCACGCCGGCTTCGCGGGTGTAATCCTGGATGAGCTTCTTGAGCGTGGCATCCGGGTACTTCACGGCGTGCTTCGTGAGGCCGTGCTCCTCGATCTGGCGCGGCACAAGGAAGCGTTTGGCGATCTGCAGCTTCTCAACCGCGGTGTAGCTGGGAAGTTGAAGAACCTCCAGGCGGTCGCGCAACGCGGGGTGAATCGGGTCGAGCCAGTTCGCCGTGGTGAAGAACAGCACTTGCGAGAGGTCGAACGGCACGTCGAGGTAGAGGTCGATGAACGAACTGTTCTGCTGCGGGTCCAGCACTTCGAGCAAGGCCGACGCCGGATCGCCGCGGAAGTCCGAACCAACCTTGTCCAGTTCGTCGAGCATGATGACCGGATTGCGCGTCTCGACGCGGCGGATGGATTGAATGATGCGTCCGGGCATGGCGCCGACGTAGGTGCGCCGGTGGCCGCGGATTTCGGCTTCGTCGCGCAGGCCGCCCAGCGAGATGCGGGCGAACTTGCGGCCCAGGGCGTCGGCCACGCTCTTGCCCAGCGAAGTCTTGCCCACGCCGGGCGGGCCGACCAGACAGAGGATGGGGCCTTTGAGGTTGCGCTTGAGCTTCAGAACGGTGAGGAATTCGAGCAGCCGCTCCTTCACCTTCTCCAGCCCGTAGTGCTGCTCGTTGAGAATGCGCTCGGCTTGGTGCAAGTCGAACTTGTCCTCGCTCAGTTGGGTCCACGGGAGGCTGACGAGCCAGTCGATGTAGTTGCGGGTGAGCGCGTATTCGGCCATCGCTGGGCTCATCTGGCTCAGCCGCTCGACTTCTTTCAAGGCGACCGCTTTGGCTTCGTCGGAGAGGCCGTTCCGTTCGATCTGCTCGCGCAGGGCGGCCACTTCGACGGCGGTAGGGTCGGTTTCGCCCAGCTCGCGCTGGATGGCGCGGATCTGTTCGCGGAGGAAGAAATCCCGCTGGTTCTTCGCCATCGTGTTGGTGACCTCGTGCTGGATCTTGGAGCCAAGCCGGGCCAGTTCGAGTTCGCGGTCCATGAGCGGACGGAGAAACTCCATTCGCTGTTTGACGTCGAAGGTTTCGAGGATGGTCTGGCGTTCTTCGAGTTTGAGGTTCAGGTTGGCCGCGATGAGATCGCAGAGTTGGCCGGCGGCCTCGGTGTTGAGCACCGCCACTTTGGCTTCCTCCGGCATGGCCGGGGCCAGCTTGATGATCTCCTCGAATTGGGTCTTGAGATGGCGGGCCAGGGCGATGATTTCCGGCGACTCCTCCGAAGCGTCCTTCAGCACTTCAACCCGCCCCACGAGGTAGGGTGACGTGGACTCGTAACCGGTGATGCGGACGCGCCAGAGGCCCTCGATGAGGATGCGCACGGTGTTGTCCGGGAACTTGAGCATCTTGAGCACGCGCGCCCCGCAGCCGAATTCGTGGAGGTCTTTCGGCTCCGGGTTCTCCACCTCGGCTTGGCGCTGCAACACGAGGCCGATGAGGCGTTCGCCTTGGACCACGTCGTCGATCAAGCGGATGCTTTGCGCGCTTTCGACCAGCAGCGGCGCGACCATCTTGGGAAAGACGACGATGTCGGAGAGGCCGAGCACCGGCAGTTTGTCCGGCGGCGGCTTCGTGACGCGACGGAACGTGGTCGTGTCGGAGCCGGACGAAGTGTCATTGATGCTGATGAACTCCGTCTCCGGGCTGCTCATGGACCATTCGAGCGACATGTGTCCTCCCCTTAATCCCTTGATGAGTTCACTTTTCCCGCGCCTCGAGAACAGTCACGTTGACGGGCGCGACGGCGGACTGCGGAACGTCGATGCGCAGGAACCCGTTTTGGTAAGAGGCCTTGGCCTTGCCCAACTCGTAGCCGGACGGCAGTTCAATGATGCTCTCAAAATGGCCGTAGTTGATTTCCATCATCAAGAACCGGCAGTTCGGCCCGCGGCAGCAATCCGGTCGCTGCCCGTTGATCATGAGCCGCGCCCCCTCCACGGTGATCTCGAGGTCCTCGCGGCGGATGCCGGCCAATTCCACCTTGATGACCAGCCCTTCGTCGCTGACATAGACGTCCGTGTTCGGCGTCCACCGTGCTTCCGCCGCCGCGTTGGTGGGACTGACCGCGGACGCGGCCTTCATGAAATACAGTGACGAGTTGATCTTGCTCATCGAGTCGCCTCCAGGCTATCGCAGGGGTGAGGGTGGTGCAAGGGAGCTTTCATTCCATCCGCACAGAGAGAGTGGACGTTCCGCCTTTGCGGCCACGCAACACGATGGAGGGCGGAGAGGCACTCGCCGCCGCCGGACAGCCACTGCAACCTCCCCCCGGATGAAAGCCCGGCTTGCGACGGCGCACCTGCTTGGCTACCAACACAGCCAACGTCACGCCCACAATGCCAAAGGCCACAATGTCCTGCCAGTCCATGCGCCGAAGATAGTCCGCCTTTGGCGAATGGCAACAGGATGTTCCGGGCGGGTGCCCAGGGCTGCATCAAGCTCGTTCCGGAGCGCGGCTGTCCCAGCCGCCGCGACCAGAACGACCGAGCGACTCGTGAAGAGGCTTGCGCCGGCGGGTTCCGAACGTGGCTGCGGCTGGGACAGCCGCGCTCCGGGCGGCGCCAGACCGAGCTTGATGCAGCTCTGGCGGGCGCCCCGATCTTGTCTCGGAATTCGGCTTGAAGCTGAAGCCAGCCTGCCGAGTCAAAGGTCCACGTGAACACGCCGCTGACCTTGACGCTGGCTGCGCTCGCCGCCGTGACGAGCGCCTCGTTTGCCACAGCGGCGGGAAGTCAGCCTTCGACTCACACCAACGAACCGGCCTACCTCCGCTACGCCCATCCGACCGTGCGCGAACCGTTCCCGGACGGCGTGGACCTGACGGTGCCGGTGGAATTGGGCGACCCGCGCACCGCCGCGCTTGGATGGGTCGATGTGACGAAGCCACCCTTCAGCGCCGATGCGACCGGCGGGCGCGACGCCACCGCGGCACTGCAACAAGCGATCAACTTCGCGCGCGACCACCAGATGGTGTGCTTCTTCCCGTCCGGCACGTATCGGGTGTCGGACACGCTGACGTGTGTGCAGCAGCTTTATCGGCGCGCGAATGGCCGCGTGTTCGGGGCGCCCCTCTGGCCGTGCGTGCTGATGGGATCGCGCGCCGGCAAGGAGCGGCCCAAGATTCTGCTCGCGCCCCGCTCGCCCGGTTTCGGCGACCCGCAACACCCGAAATACGTCGTCCACTTCTGGGCGCGCGGTTACGCGAATCCGACCACCGCAGAGCGCGTCACCGACGGCCGCGGGCCGGAACAGGACCAGCCCAACATCTCCATGAACCAGATGTTCGTGAATCTCGACATCACCATCGGCGAGGGCAACGCTGGCGCCGTCGCCCTCCGCCACCAAGCCGCGGAAGGCTCGGCGGTCGAGGACTGCACGATCGACGCCACGTGCGGACTGACGGGCCTCGAAGGCGCCATCGGCTCCGGCGGTAGCAGCTCCGGCGTGACCGTGATCGGCGGACGCCTGGGCCTCGACTTCCGCACGTCACAGCCTGCGCCGGTGATCACGGGCTTCACGTTGATCGGGCAAACCGAAACCGCTCTTCGCTACAGCGGGCGCCAAACGTTGGTTGCGGTGGGATTGAGAATTGTTGCCAAGGGCAACGCCGGCCCGTTGATCGCCGCCTCGGGTGGCGACGGGAAGTTGTTTCTTCAAGGCCCAGATCAGCCGATGCAAGGGCAAGTCAGCCTCGTGGACAGTGAAATCGTTTTTGAGCCTGCCGCTGGAAATACTCGTGTGGCCCTCCGCTCCAACCGCAGCCTTTACCTGAACAACGTGTTCGTGCGGGGTGCGACGATGGTGGTCACCGCCCCAGACGACGCCGCCGGCCTGGCGGGCAATCCCGACGGCTGGTTGCGCGTCCTGGAATACGCGCACGGCGCAAAGTTCGGTGGCCGAGGCAACCTCCAGTACCGCTACCCAGTCTATCTCGACGGCGCGCGGCTGGAGACGAACCTGGCGAGCGTCGTGAAAGGCGAAGCCCCGCCGGCGGATTTGCAGTCGCGCCATCTTTGGCCGCGCGAGTTCCCGAGCGGCGAATCACCCGCTGCGGCCAACGTGAAAAGCGCGCCGTTCAACGCGCGCGGCGACGGCACGGCTGACGACACTGCGGCCCTGCAACGTGCGGTCAACGAGCGCGACCTCGTGTTCCTGCCGAAAGGCTACTACCGGATTTCCAAAACCATCGAGTTGCGGCCCCGGAGCCAACTCGTGGGCGTGGGACAGCACTTGTCGGTGCTGGTGGCGACGCGCCCCGAAGGCGATTTCGCCAACGCCGCCAAGCCTGCGCCACTGGTGCGCACGGCGGACAGCGCAGACGCAGCGACGGTGTTGGCATTCTGCGGCCTGTGGGCGCCGGCCAACCTCATCAATGCCTTCGCGCTGCACTGGCGCAGCGGCGGACGCTCGGTGTTCCGCGCGGTGGAGTTTCTTCACGCGCCCATGCGCCTTGGAGCCGCGGGCCGGGGAAGCCCGCCCGCGCCGCGCCATCATCCCATCGTGCTTGTGACCGGCCACGGTGGCGGCAATTGGTACAACTTCCGCGAGGGCGGAGAGTATGCCCAGGCACCGGACTTCCGCCTGCTGCTCATCGACGGCACGCGGGCGCCGCTGAACTTTTACCAGTGCAGTCCCCAGCACGTCTCGAGCGACTTTGCGATGGAGTTGCGCCATGCCCAAAACGTTTCCCTCTTCGGCACCAAATATGAAGGCAGCGCCCCGATGCTGCGCGCCGCGGACTGCGCGCAACTCCGTTTGTTTGGCCACGGCGGCAACGGCAAACCCGTGGCGGGAAGTTCCCTGTTTCAGTTCGAGCGCTGCCGCGATTTCACCGTGGCCAACGCGGTCGAAGGCCCGACCAAGATCGGAGAGAAGAGCCTCAGCCACCGCCGCGGCGGCACCGATCCTCGCCAGTGGTCCATGCTCGCCGAACGGTCGGAGGCCGGAGTGGAAACCAAGACCACTCCGCTGGATCGGCCGGTCCTCTACCGGCGCGGCGCTCCGTCAAACCCACCCGCCGTTAACTTTCCGCAGCGCTGTCTTCGCCCATGAGACGCCGCTACGACACACTGCAAAAAACTCCGATAGGAATTCACACCCTGCCATGAACAACAAAATTGACTCGATGGGGCTTCGCGAACTCTCGCGTCGCCAGTTTCTCAAAACTTCAACCGTCGCGGCCGTGGCCGGGCCGTTCGTCGCCGGCCACGCCTTTGCGCAAGATCGCGCCGCCGCATCCGGCGGGACGTTGCGCGTGGGGCTGATCGGCTGCGGCGGGCGCGGGACCGGGGCCGCAGCTCAGGCGCTGACTGCCGATCCGCACGCGAAACTTGTGGCCTTGGGCGACGCGTTCCAAGACCGCTTGCAGAACAGCCTGGAGACGCTGCGAAAACAGAAGGACATCGCTGATCGAATCGACGTGCCCGCTGAGCGCTGCTTCGTCGGCTTCGACGCCTACCAGCAAGTCATCGCCAGCGGGGTGGATGTCGTGTTGTTGGCCACGCCGCCGCACTTCCGTCCGATCCACCTCAAGGCGGCGATCGAAGCCGGCAAGCATGTCTTCGCCGAGAAGCCGGTCGCCGTCGATGGGCCGGGCGTGCGCTCGGTACTGGCCTCGTGCGAAGAGGCGCGGAAGCGAAACCTCTCGATCGTCTCGGGCCTGGCCCTGCGCTACTCCTTCGGCCATCGCGAAACTGTGAAGCGGATTCACGACGGTGCGCTGGGCGAGGTGCGCGCGCTGCAGGCGAATGATTTCCGCGGCCCCATCTGGGTCAAGCCGCGCCGACTGGAATGGACCGACATGGAATACCACATGCGCAACTGGTATTACTTCACCTGGCTGTCCGGCGACTTCAACGTCGAGCAGCACGTCCACATGCTCGACCTTTGCGCCTGGATCATGAAGGACGAGTATCCGGTGAGCGCCCTGGGCCTCGGCGGGCGTCAGGTCCGCACGGGTCCCGATTTCGGCAACATCTACGACCATCACGCCGTCATCTACGAATACGCGAGCGGCGCGAAGCTTCATGCCTACTGCCGGCAGCAGTCCGGCGGCGTGAACGACATCAGCGTCGAGGTCACAGGCGCCAACGGGACCGCCACGGTCAGCCAGCGCGGATTGTTCATCACCGCCGGCACGAAGTGGAGCTACGGCGGCGAGAAGAACAACAACTTTGTCACGGAGCACGAAGCGTTGTTCACGAGCATCCGCAGCGGCAAGCCGATCAACAACGGCGACTACATGGCGAAGAGCACGCTCATGGCCGTCCTTGGCCGGATGGCGACCTACACCGGCCAGAGAGTCTCCTGGGAACAGGCGATGAACTCGCAGGAGGACTTGTCGCCCGCGCGCTACGCCTGGGACACCGCGCCGCCGAAGTCTGAGATCGCGGTGCCCGGCGTGACCAAGGTGATCTAAATAGAATTGGTTCACTTGATCGCCAGCACCAGCGCGCCGGCCACGATCAGGCCCGCACCGATACTCTCGCGCAGGTTCAGCCGCTCGCCGAGAAACACGATGGCCAACCCAATCGCCAGGGCCACGCTCAGCTTGTCCACCGGCGCGACTTGCGACGCTTTGCCAAGCTGCAGAGCGCGGAAATTTCAGCCTTTGAGTTTCTTGGCGATGCTCGCGACCCGCTGTCCTTGGAAACGCGCTTGCGCCAGTTCCTTCGCCGAAGGCTGGCGCGAACCGTCCGCGCCGGCGATGGTCGCCGCGCCCCAAGGTGAACCGCCTTTGACCTCGCTGAGATCGGTGAGTTCAGGGCAAGTGTAGGGCAAGCCGACGTAGATCATGCCGTGGTGCATCAGCGTCGGGAGGAAACTGATGATGGTGCTTTCGTTACCGCCGCCGGTGCCGGTGCTGGTGAACACGCTGGCCACCTTGCCCACCAACACCCCCTTTACCCAGAGGCCGCCCGTTTGGTCGAAGAAGTTGCGCATCTGCGCCGCCATGTTGCCGAAGCGCGTCGGCGTGCCGAAGATGATGGCGTCGTACTCACCGAGTTCCTTCGGCGACGCCACGGGCGCAGACTGGTCAAGCTTTGCGCCGTGCTGCTTGGCCACGTCGGGTGGCATCAGTTCAGGCACGCGCTTGACGGTGACTTCGACGCCTTCAACAGAGCGTGCGCCTTCCGCCACGGCGTAGGCCATCGTTTCGATGTGGCCATACATGGAGTAGTAGAGAACGAGGAGTTTGGTCATGGTGCTGGAGTTGGTGGTTGAGATGGAGAAGTGCGCTCATCGCGGCGACGCGCCGGCGATACTGAGGGTGAGATCAATGGTGTCAGAAACTTTGTCCTGCGGCGCGCGTGGGTTGATGCCGAAGTCACTCCGCTTGATGCTGAACTGGGCGCGAATGACGAGCAGGTCGCCCTTCAGGTTCGGCACGCGGGCGCCCAGCTTGTCCTTGAGGTAGGTCATCTTGATGGGGACGGTGAGGTCCTTCGACACTCCTTTGAGCGTGAACGTGCCGGCGACCTCCGCGGTCGTGGCGGTCCCTTCGGTCTTCACGTTCTGGAGTTCCTTTGACTCGAAGACGATCTCCGGGAACTTCGCCACGTCGAGCCAGTCGGCGCTGTGGAGATGCTGCTTCTGGAGGGGATTGGGCACCATCAGCGTGGCGCTGGCCACCACGATTCTTCCTTTCGTCGCAGCAGGGTTCTCCGGGTCAAACGTGACGGCCCCGGAAATGCCGTTGGCACTTCCCGTGATGGCTTCCAGCGGCGCGTCGAGTTTGAAGACCGCGTTGTTCACGCCTTTGGGGTCTTTGAAGTCGAACGTCTGCGGCGCGGCGAATGCAGCGCCCGCCAGACCGGCAAGGGCAAGGAGGAGGTTCAGTTTCATGGTTTGGTTTCAGTCGTTGGTTGGTTGCGGAACAGCAAGGAAGCGCCCGCCAGGATTCCCGCTCCCAGCAACGCGGCTCCCAGAAAATCCAGCCCGGGGACAAACTGCTTGCGATACTCGAGGCCCTCGAGGCCGGTGACTTCGTCCACGGTCTTCACCGGGACGCTGGTCTTCGTCCAGCCCCGATGCGCGCCAGCGGCCAGCCAGAAGCCGGCCACCGTCACGGCGAGGACCAAGGCGGCGATGCGGAAACAGCGTTTCATGGTCAGGTTTCAGTCTTGCCCGGCGAGCGTCGTAGCGCGGGCTTTCGAGCCTGCGAGTTCTGCGGACTTTCCAGTCCGCAGCCCCTCGCCGCTCGCCGCACTGGAAAGTTCGGCGAACTCGCAGACAGGAATGTCTGCGCTACCGTCGGACAAGACTGAGGCATTACGTTTCATGGGCGCGAAACGACGGCCAAGTTCACGCCAGGTCGAAGAGCAACGCCTCGGCGTCGCGTGTGGCTTCGAGGGTCAGCGGGCCAGGATCTTCCGTGCTGGCCCCGTCGCCGGCCGTCAGCGGAGTGCCGTTCAAGCGCAGCGCGCCGCGTACCACTTGCAGCCACGCGCCGCGCCCGTCGCGGAGTTGGTGCGTGGTGCCGGAGCCGGCTTGGAGTCGCACGCGGAACACGTCAGCGTCCTGTGCGATGCTCGCGGAGCCGTCGCGGCCGTCTCCTGAGATGAGGAGGGTCTTGGCTTCGTGGTCGGCGGCGGATGTTGTCTGCCAATCCGTGTAGCGGGGCGTCAAGCCGCGTTCCCGCGGTTCGATCCAGACTTGCAGCAGGTGCGTGCGGTCGGTCTTGGACGGATTGCGTTCGCTGTGCCGGATGCCGCGGCCGGCGCTCATCACTTGGATGACGCCGGGCCGAATGGTGCCCGCGTGTCCGAGGCTGTCTTCGTGGGCCAGCGCGCCTTCCAGCACGTAGGTGAAAATCTCCATGTCGCGGTGCGGGTGCAGGGGAAAGCCCTGGCCCGGCGCGATGACGTCCTCGTTGATGACCCGCAGCGAGCGAAACCCTACGTGCGCCGGATCAAAGTAATCGGCGAAGGAAAACGTGTGCCACGTCTCCAGCCAGCCGTGGTCGGCATGGCCGCGTTCGGCGGCCCGGCGAATCACGGCGCTCTCGACTGTTCTGTTCATGGCCCAACGTGCCGCCTCCGGCGCCGGCGGCCAATGCCATGAAGTTGGCCTGAGCCTGCGTTTGCGTTATGCTCCCGCCGTCCTATGGAATTGCGACACCTGCGCTCCTTCGTGGCTGCGGCGGAAGAGGAAAACATCAGCCGCGCCGCCCAGCGCGCGCACCTGACCCAGCCCGCGCTCAGCCGGCAAATCAAGACCCTGGAAGGCGAACTGGGCGTGCGCTTGCTTGAGCGCGGCGCGCATTCCATCACGCTCACGCCCGAAGGCCAAGTCATGCTGAGCGAAGCCCGCGAAGTGCTGGCCCGTGCTGACCTCGCCTGGGAGCGGGTGCGGGCTGTGGCCGGAGGACCGCATCTGCGCGTGGGCTACGCGCCGACGCTGGGCGCCGGAATCCTGCCGGCCGCCCTCGAGGCCTTCACGCAGAAGCATCCGCGGGTGCGCGTGGAACTGTTCGACCTCTCGACGGTGGACATGCTGGACGGGCTGGCCAAGGGCCGTCTCGATGCCGCGCTGACCATTGCCCCGCCGGAAAGCCGCGGCGTGGTATGGACGGAATTGCTGACCGAGAATTGGCGCCTCGCCGTCCAGCGCAACCACCCGCTGGCCGAGACGGCGGAAGTTGCCCCCGGTGCTCTGGCTCGCGAGCGATTCGTGATCTTCTCCCAGAAAGACTACCCCGAGTATTGGCGCGCGGTGGCTGGCTGGTTCCGCCGCCACAACATCAAGGCCCAAGTGGCCGGCGATTACGACGGCATCAGCAGCCTTCTCGCCGCCGTTGAAGCCAGTGTGGGGGTGGCGCTGGTGGGCGAGCGCTCCGCCCGAACGGCGCCAGACCGCGTGCTCATGAAACCGCTCACCGCTCAGCCCAACCCCGTGCGCGTCGCCGTCGGCGCGCCCGCCCACCGGATGAACGACAAAGTGCTGGGTGTCTTCCTGGAAGAATTGCGCCGGGCGGCTGGGGCAGCGGGACGCAGCGCAGACCTACAGCGAGACGGGGCGGCAAAAACGAGACGGTGAGGATCTGCATAATCCCGGCGGCGCAAACACTTCGACCGAACGTTTACACGCGATGTGAAGCCGTGCCGGTGAATGTTCCAGGCTGATGCCCGTCTGCGCGCTGGCAAAAAGGTTGAAGCGGTCGATCTTCTGGACAATGGCCAAGTCCACTCCGTTGGCCCCGCTCTGCTCCAACTCCAGAACCAGCGCGGGGAAGTCCGGCGTGTCGAGGCGCTGGTAGTCGTCGCAGATGTTGCGCTCCTGTTTGGCTCCCAGTTGCGGCGCGAAACACCGGATCAGGCTGGCGATTTCGTAGGCGATCTGGGCGTTCTGCGTCGGGTTTGGGTGCCGGAACAACGGGTTGATCGGCAGGTCTTGCTGAATCAGCCGGACATACTTCGCGCCGGTCTGCTGAAGGAACTGGGTCCGGGTCTTCCGCTGCTGGGCATTGTTCGGATCGTCCTCCAACTCGCCCTTGAGATCGAAGAAAGCAAACCAGACGCCTTGTCGCGAAAGTTGCGCCAACACTTCGAAGGCAAGCCGGCTCTTGCCGAAACCTGGCTCGCCTGAATTCACCAGCAGTCCGTTCATTGTGCCGAAACCGTCCGGCGGCCAGCCGAATGCGCCCAGCTCGAGCAGGCTACTTTCGCATCAAGATGGAGCGCGGTGCATCCAGTCTGTCAATCTGCGGTACGCGGAAGTCTGCAACGATCACACCCTCTTTCTTCAGCTTCGCCAGCACCGGCTCGGCGTGCTGTCGCCTCACGCCGTGGTCGAAGCAAACCCGCACGACATCAAGTTCAGTCTTCAATGCGCCGGTTCGCAACAGGTGCTCCAGTTCACGCTCGAATGCCGTGACCTTGCTCGGACGCAACTCCTCCAGCGGCAGCAGCAATTCACCGGGCCGGATGTTTTCACGGTTGATGTCGAAATCAGCCTCGCCATTAATCTCGTCCGTCTTCCACGCCACTTGAAGGAACTTGTCCATGCCCAGCGGGTGCGCAGAACCAAAGATCAGTCCATAGATATTCGCCCCTTTCCGGATCGAGAAAGGTGCCAAGTAATATTCCGACCGCTTTGGCAACAGCCCACGATAAAAGTCGAGGACCGCGCGGTGAACTTGGTAGTGATCTTCCGGGCGCGTGATCTTCTGCTTGATGGCAGGATGATCGCGGAACCGGTGGAGCGTGGAGGACGAAATGAAGAACAGGAAATCACAGGTCGGCGAGCCAACCAGTTGCTGGAACACGTCAGGCGTGACCTGGTCCACGCCGCATTGATCAATGAAGACCAGCTTGGCAGCTTGGCGACTCGCCAAAACGGCCGCACAGTCCTGTAGCGCCGAGTGAAACTCGATGGCACGGACATCAAGAGTCACCGCTGGCAGGCGGAGCTTGTGCGTTTCCAAGTTCGCGCTGAGGCGCTTGATCTTGCCCGCACTGGCATCGAAGAAATGGGCGCAGACCTGCACCTGCGGCCAGCCAGCCAAATCCTGATACTCCTTCAACTGTTTCAGCAAGCGGAGCGGGCTGCCCCACTGGCCTGTCCCATCCACGCCCGGACCAGAGAAGAAGTCGAAGAGGTGTATTTCGCTTCGTGGCGGCTTGGCGGGCGAAAGAAACACCGGCAACCACTCACGGGCGTAGAGCTCAAAAATCCGAAGCTTCGTGAGAGTTCCCTCGTCGAAGTCCCTGCCGTGAAAGTCCCCCGCAGCCATACGCGTCAGGCAAGAACCAATTCGCGTTGCACCGATTGTCGCGTGGCCACGGCGGGAATGGAAACCTCCGCAAGCTCTGGAAACTCATCGTAGGTCCTGCCGTCCAGGCTTCGCCCGGTCATCTTTTTGCGTACGCCGCCCCATTGTTTGAAGAAGAAAGCCACGCCCGCCACGTGGCACTGGTCGCGGATGGACCGCACCCATTCCGGCTTCATCGGTCGCGCCTTGGGTCCGCTTTCGCCGCCCACAATCACCCAGTTGATACCGCGCAAGCTGATTCGGCCCAAATCCTCGATCAAAGGCTCAATCGAGAGAAAGCGGACTTGAGCTGGTGTGTCACGAAGCAGGTCAACTCTCGGCAGGCCATGCTGCTGGTTCTCCACACTCACGCCCCACCAAATGTGCGGCTGGTTCGCCGCTTCCTGCAGCCGTGAGTTCAGAAGTTCGTGCATCCTCTCGGCGCGCTTGGTCAGGATTTGGTAGGTATGCCAGTTTGCCATCACCATGACGCGGGCAACCCTCTCGACGTAATCGGTGGGCACACCGCGATGAAACAAGTCGCTCATCGAGTTGACAAAAATCATGCGGGGCGTCCGCCAGCGGAGCGGTTGTTCAAGTTTTTCCGGTATCAAGCGCAGATCAAACCCGAACTCGAAGGGATGGCCTGGCACTCCGCGAAAGCGCTCGGAGAACGTCTCGGCGTAGCAATGGGCGCAGCCCGGACTGATCTTGGTGCAGCCATGCACCGGGTTCCAGGTTGCGTCTGTCCACTCGATTTTCGTGTTCTCGCTCATATTCTATCTTCAAGTTGTTGCTCGAACGTAGCACACCTAGTCGGACAAAGACGGTCCAAGGCTCCAGCTTTGTTCCTGCGAGTTGCGTGCATCTGATTCCGGAGCGGGCGGTTTATCCTTGTTCAGAACTCCACGACCACATCTCTGCCGAAAGTCAGGCCGGCCACTTCGGCAGCCAGCCGAATGAGTGTCTTCTTAAGCACGTTGTTTAGGTTGGTGGCGACCATCCATCCGCCCGGCAGAGCTTCGCGGCAGTCGCGAAGGTCCGGGCGCTCAGGGTAGAGTTCCTCCGCCGTCCGAGCGATGTAGCGCCGCTTACGGCCTTGGGCATCGGGGTGCTGCGAGCAACGCTCAAGGAAAGACGGATCGGCTTTGGCGAGCTCCCGAAAAACGATGACCATCGCATCCTTCGCATTGTGATAGTTGTGAGCTTTGCCAAGAAGGATGAGGCGACCACTTCGCGAGGATTCACCAGGCGGACGTTGCGAAACTGGGCGTGCCGACACCAGGCTGGTTTGCTGAGACATTGTGCCGCGTGTGGCTTCGATGACCATCGGCTTGCCCAGTCCGGCGAGAAACTCCGCTACATCATCACCGTCTGGTCGAACGCCTGCTTTAGATTCCACTGCGCTGGCGAGCAGGTCCACGAGGAGTTCATCGCCCTTCTGCACCAACTCGCGCCACGCCTCAGGAATGGCGGCGCGCGCTTGGGAGCGGCGGTTTCGGCTGCGGTATTCTTTTCGGGCAGTTTCGAGTGCTTCACCCGATTCAACCCTCGCGCGGTCGAGGTAGCGGTGAAGCGTTTCTCCCGCTTCTTCTGCTGGGCGTTCGAAAAGATCGAGCTTGTAAACGCGCCGATCTTCATAGCTGCCTTGCTCGGCTGGCAGATAAAAGCTCCACGTTCTGCCATCGGTCAGGACGACGAACGGAACGCCAGCGTGGAAAGCGTATTCGAGCGCCTGCCTAACGGCCTCTTCGGCCCTGCCAGGTTGTTTGACCTCGACAAAAATGGCGGGCTTGGAGGGCGGATGGCAAAGGGCAAAATCCGCACGTCCCTCACCGGTTTTGTACTCAGGCCAGACCACGGTCGTGTCCCACGTATCCCAGCCGAGTTCTTGAAGCACACGCAGGACGATGCCTTGGGAGATGGCTTGTTCGTTCGGAAATTTGCCCTGACGGAGCCGGGCCGCAATGTCGGCAATGGTAGTTTCGAGTGACATGGTGTTTAGGCGGCGAAGGCCGCAGTCGTTGTGCTGCCCGGGCGATTTGTCGCCCCCGTTGCCCAAGCGCAGCGTGCTTGCCCGCAAAACGCGCGATTATCGCCGCCCCACGGATTCGGTCGCTGAAGCAGGTAGGCCCAGACTTCTTCGGTGGTGAGGATCTGAATCGGATTGGAAACCCACACGCGCGGCAGGTCGGGATGGCGTGTGAGGCCATTGCGGGTGGCACGTTCGGCAAGGGTCTGCGCGCGGCTGGCGCTCTCTGCCCGGCGAGCGCCCAAGTGGAGGATGGCTTCGCCCCAGCGGCCCATGCGCTGCTCCACGAAACGGGCGACGGGATCAATCTTGAGGCGTTGCGTACACCAGCGGAACGTGCGATTCGGCGGCGGGGAGCCGCGGCCAATGATGTTCACCCAAAAGCTTTCTTCGGGCGGCGGGCGGAGAAGTTGGACCTCAATGTTCAGCCCGTTGTCCTGGGAGAATTTTCGCATCCGACCCAAGCCCGCTTCGATCATCTCCACGATGGCAGGAATCTCCACGCGGGTATCGGTGCAGAGGACGGCGATTTCCTTCTTCCGCTGTTCGTCCGAGATGGATAGAACGGTGTCGAAAACGAGCGCGGCCACGAGCGTGCTGTCCTTGCCGCCGCTGAAGCCGACGAGCCAGGGGCGGGCGTCTTCCCGGTAAAGCTCGCGTAGTGTGTCTCTGATCTCTTGAAAATTGTTGCCGGACATCTGCGGCGAGTGTGCCAGCGGGCGGAAGGAATTCAACACCAGACCTCAACCAGACCTCAACCGGAAGGACAAGACGGCGTCGCCAGGGACGATGCGAGCACCGTTGTGACGAAGCGTGATCGTGGTGCTTGAGCTTCAAGACTCCGCCTGTTGGCTTCCTTCGGCATGATCACAGTCGAGACAACGTCCGAGAGCACGCGGGGGCAACGTAGTCTCGGCAAGAGAGGAGATCGTCCCGTCCGCGAACGGAAAGCCTCTGGGTCCACCGATGGCACCGATATCCGAGACAGGCGCGATCTCTGTCCTGTTGCACGGTAACGGTTCAACTCTTTCGCTGTTGCGCCTTGTTGAGCGCGTCCGTGAACCAGTCCACCGGCTTGGAGGCAGAGGGCTTCGCCGGCGGTCGGGACAACGTCGGGCGCACGGGGCCAGGGGAGGTTTTGCCGCCGGTTTGGGCGCCCAGCTCGGGCCTGGCTTTCATCGAGAGCGCGATGCGTTTGCGGGGAATGTCCACGTCGGTCACGGTCACGGTCACGCGCTGGCCGACTTTCACGACTTCGGCCGGGTTCTTCACGAAATGGTCCGCCAGTTGGCTGACGTGGATGAGGCCATCCTGATGCACGCCGATGTCCACGAACGCCCCGAACGCGGTCACGTTCGTGACGATGCCGGGGAGCTTCAGGCCGGGCTTAAGGTCTTCGATCTTCTCCACGCCTTCTTGAAAGCTGAAGACTTCGAACTTCTGCCGTGGGTCGCGCCCCGGCTTGGCGAGTTCGGCGAGAATGTCGCTCAGCGTGGGCAGGCCGACCGTCTCGGTGACGTATTTCTCCAGCTTGATTTTCTGGCGCAGCCCGGCGTCGCGCAAGAGGTCGCTCACGGAACAGAAGAGATCGCGGGCCATGCTCTCGACGAGGCCGTAGCTTTCCGGGTGAACGGCGCTGGCATCGAGCGGGTGGGCGCTGTCGCGGACGCGGAGGAAGCCAGCGGCTTGCTCGAAGGCTTTCGGGCCGAGGCGCGGGACTTCCTTGAGTTCGGCGCGCGACTTGAACGGGCCATTCTCGTTGCGGTGCGCGACGATGTTCGCCGCAAGCGTGGGGCCGAGGCCGGAGACATAGCTGAGCAGTTGCTTGCTGGCGGTGTTGAGTTCCACGCCCACGCCGTTGACGCAACTGGTGACCACATCGTCGAGGCCCTTCTTGAGCGCGGTCTGATCCACGTCGTGTTGATACTGGCCGACACCGATGGACTTGGGATCGAGCTTCACGAGTTCCGCGAGCGGGTCCATGAGCCGGCGCCCGATGCTGACCGCGCCGCGCACCGTGACATCGTGAGTGGGGAACTCCTCGCGCGCCACGTCGGACGCAGAGTAGATGGACGCGCCGCTTTCGTTGACCATCACGATGGGGATGGCGGAGGGCAGGCCGAGCTTGCGCACGAACGCCTCCGTCTCGCGGCTGGCGGTGCCATTGCCGATGGCGATGGCTTCGATCTGGAACTGCTTCACCATCGAGAGCACAGCCATCGCGGCGTCGCGCACTTCGGACATGGAAGAAGCCGTCGCATAGATCACGTCGTGGTGGAGGAGCTTGCCCTGGCGGTCGAGGCAGACGGTCTTGCAACCGGTGCGGAAACCCGGATCGATGGCCAGCACGTTCTTGCGTCCGAGCGGCGAGGCGAGGAGCAACTCGCGCAAGTTCTCGGCGAACACGCGGATGGCCTCAGTGTCAGCCTTCTTCTTCGATTCGAGACGCAGTTCGACTTCGATGGCGGAGCCAAGCAGGCGCTGGTAGCTGTCCTCGACGGCGAGGCAAACCTGTTCGGCAGCGGGCGTCTTGCCGGTAACGAAGAGCGGTTCGATGATCGCGAGGGCGTCGTTCTCCGGCGGGTTGATGCGCACAATGAGCACGCCCTCCGTTTCGCCGCGGCGGATGGCCAACAGGCGATGGCTGGGGATCGTGGCGACTGGCTCGGTCCAGTCGAAGTAGTCCTTGAACTTGGCGCCTTCCTCCTCTTTCCCGGTGATGACCTTGGAGCGCACAGTGGCGTTCTTCCAAAAGAACTCGCGCAGCTTGGCGCGGGCGCGGGCGTCGTCGCTGACGCGCTCGGCGAGGATGTCGCGCGCGCCGGCCAGGGCCTTCTCCTCATTCTCCACGCCTTTCTCGGCGCTCACAAACGCCCTGGCTTCCTTGAGCGGATCGGCGGTGGCTTGGTGGTTGAACAGGAGATCGGCGAGCGGCTCCAGCCCAGCTTCCTTGGCGATGGTCGCGCGCGTGCGGCGCTTGGGGCGATAGGGCTGGTAGATGTCTTCCAACACGCTCAACGTCTCGGCGCCGGCGAGGGCAGACTTGAGTTCGTCCGTGAGGAGATGGCGTTCGGCGAGCGATTTGAGGATCGACTCGCGGCGCTGGTCGAGATCGACGAGCGCCAGCAACCGGTCGCGGACGCTGGTGATGGCGACTTCGTCCAGCGACCCTGTGGCTTCCTTGCGGTAGCGGGAAATGAAAGGAACGGTGCCACCCTCCGCGAGCAGCTTCGCGGTGGCGGCGACCTGGCGCGGCTGGATGTTCAGCTCGCCGGCGATTTTGAGAAAATAGCGTTCGTTCATTGAAGACGCGGCGCGTGGTGTAGCGGGAAGCGCAGCGCGTTCAAAGTCCAAAGTTTCTGGACGCTCCGTCCCGGCATTCCCTTCTTGCGGCCACTTGCGTCGCTCGTACACTTCCGCGCTCATGAGTGACGCGTTTGAACTGGTCGAGCCCCAGGCTGCGAAAGATTTCCTGGGCGGCTTCGACGCGAACACGCGGCGGAAGGGCGAGTCCTACTTCCACAGCGGTCGGGTGCTCAACCTCGTGCCGGAGGAGCCGGGCACGTCGTACTCAGTCCATGTTCAAGGCTCGGAGCTGTACGAGGTTTTTCTCGATTACGATGCGGCAGAAGGCTGGTCCGGCACCTGCACCTGCCCGATGGAGATCGACTGCAAGCACGTCTATGCGGCGATGAAGGCCCTGCTCGCCGAGCACAGCGTGGCGGCGGTGCGCGGCTTGAGCGCCGGCGCAGTGGCCAAATCTGCGCCGCCCCCGCCAAAGAAGCCGGCCTTGCGCGTGGCGGGCCAGGTTGGCGACCTGCTGGAGACGGAAGTGGGCCGGCCCTTGCGGGCCGAAGAACGGCGGTTCGTCAACAAGCTCGCGGAGATTTACCGCCGGTGTTGCGTGAACCATCACATCACGACCTGGGACTTTCAGGAGTTGGGCCTCTATCTGGGCGGCTACGGCTGGGACGCGCTGCACATCTGGCCGTCGTTCCCGGAAACCGAGCACGAGTTCTGGCTCTACATCGCCAACACGGCGCATGAGCGGCGCGTGCCGATCCCGGAATTCATGCGGCCCCTGACGGACCTGACGGTGATTCAAGACCGCCTGGCCCGCTGGCGCCGCGCCCAAGAAGTCGAGCGATGGAGAAACCTCCTGGCCACGTTTCACGAAGACCGCCTGGACTTGGAGCCAATCAGCAAAGGGGAATTCGATCTCCGGGTCGCCCTGCTGAAGAGCCACGCCGACCTGGAATGGAAACAGCCGGGCAAGGACCAGTTCGTCCCGATCAAGCACATGCAATTCCGCCAGTTGGCCGAAGACCGCCGTCAGGGGCTGGCTTCGCTGCCGCCGGAGGCGGAGGTCATCTGTGCGACCTACGAGAACCGGCTGCTCTACGGCAGCTCTCTGGATTTGCGCTACACCGACGCCAACGCGCTCGGCATCCTGGGCCGGCTGTTGCGCACGCCCGCGCTCAACGGCCGCGTGGTGGACTTGAATGGCGAAGCGGTGGTGCGAGTCGCGGAGCCGCTGCGATGGCATTTTACCCCCGCGGACGCCGAGCGCGAAGATTACCGCGCGCGGCTCGTGCAAGCCGATGGCCAGCCGCTGCCGGAATTGCTGTGCGCCATCCCCGGCCAGCCGCCTCTCTACGTCTGCCACCGCCAACTCTTCACCGGCCCGCCGGTGCGGAACGGCATGCTCGATCCGGGTCAGGAGAACGTCATCCCGGCGCCCGCTTTGGAAACCACCTGGGGCGTGCAATTCCTGCAATCACTGCGGATCGAACTGCCGCCGCGCCTGCGCCAGCGCCTCCGGGAAGTGCCGCTCCGCGTCACCATCGACTGCGAACTCAAGCCCTCCTACCACGGCAGCAAGACGGAGAATTGCGTCGTCAAGATGCTGGCCCAGGCCGCGGATGGCCGCCACGAAGAAGCCTGGACCGGCACCTCGTGGCTCGCCACGCGGACGCCCCAGCCGAAGACGGGAGCGCCGGAAGCCGGCGGCGTCATCACGGTCTATGACCGGGCCACTTTGCAGGAGGCGGCACGCCTCATCGAGCCGCTCGGACTCAAGCCGGATGCGTACTCCAGCAATCTGGTCGTGCGGGTCACACGGAAGTTTCCGGAGGTTTTCTCGGAGTGGCTCAAGACCGTGCCGCCGCACATCACGGTGCAGTTGGCCGGGGAGCTGGCTTCGTTCACCGACGACGCCGTGTCGGGCCGCGTGCGGCTGGACGTGAGCGAAGCGGCCATCGACTGGTTTGATCTCCGGGTCGTGCTCGATGTCTCCGACACGACCCTCACGCCCGACGAAATCAAGCTGCTGCTCAACGCCAAAGGCGGCTTCGTCCGCCTCGGCACGAAGGGCTGGCGTCGCCTGCAATTCGATCTGTCCGCCGAAGAGGACGAGCGCCTCGCGAAGCTAGGACTCAATCCGCACGAACTCACCTCCGAGCCGCAACGTCTGCACGCGCTGCAGCTCGCCGACGACTCCGCCAAGAAGTTCCTGCCGGAGCAGCAGGTGGAGCAAATCCAGCGGCGCGCCGGCGAGATCAAAGCGCGCGTCACCCCGGACCTGCCCGCCGGCGTGCTGGCGGAGTTGCGGCCGTATCAGCTTGAAGGGTTTCACTTCCTCGCCTACCTCGCGGCGAACCGCTTTGGCGGCATTCTCGCCGACGACATGGGCCTCGGCAAAACGCTGCAAGCCTTGGCGTGGCTGTTGTGGCTGCGGCAAGGATGCGGGGCAGGCGTCGCGCCTGCCTTCACGAAGAAAATGGAGACAGGCGTGACGCCTGTCCCACCGCCTTCTCTCGTGGTCTGCCCCAAGTCCGTCATGGACAACTGGCAGGCCGAAGCGGTTCGTTTCACGCCCGGCTTGCGGGTGAAAATCTGGCCGCCCAGTGAACTGGCCCAACTCGTCGAGAAGCTGAACGATGCCGACCTCCACGTCCTGAACTACAGCCAGCTTCGCCTCGTCGGCGAAAGCCTCGCGCCGGTGCGCTGGCTGGCGGTGATCCTGGATGAAGGCCAGTACATCAAGAACCCCAACTCCCAGACCGCGCAGATCGCGCGAATGCTGCGCGCCGAGCACCGGCTGGTGCTTTCCGGCACGCCCATCGAAAACCGCTTGCTCGACTTGTGGAGCTTGATGGCCTTCGCCATGCCGGGCGTGCTCGGCAGCCGGGCGCAGTTCGCGCGCCTGTTCGACGCCAAGGAAGACCCGTTCGCCCGCCGCCGGCTCTCCTCGCGCGTGCGGCCCTTCCTGCTCCGCCGCACCAAATCGCAAGTGGCCAAAGACCTGCCCGACCGCATCGAGGAAGACCTCTTCTGCGAGATCGAAGGCGAACAGAAGACGCTCTACCGCGCCGAACTCAAGCAGGCCCAACAGATGTTGCTCCGGGTGCAGACCCAGAAGCAGCTCAACAAGGAACGGTTCCACTTCCTGACCTCGCTGTTGCGCTTGCGGCAGATTTGCTGCCACCCGGCGTTGGTGAAGCCGGACTCCAAGGCCACCAGCGCCAAGCTGGAGGCGCTCTTGGAGCAACTGGAGCCGATCATGGAGGAAGGACAGAAGGTGCTGGTCTTCTCGCAGTTCGTCGAGTTGCTGGCCCTGCTCAAGCCCGAACTGGCGGAGCGGAGTTGGCCGATGTTCTACCTCGCCGGCGAAACGGAGAACCGCGGCGAGATCGTCAAACAGTTCCAGTCCGCCGAAGGCGCGGCCGTGTTCCTGATCTCGCTCAAGGCGGGCGGCTTCGGCCTCAACCTCACCGCCGCGAGCTACGTCGTGCTCTTCGACCCGTGGTGGAACCCGGCGGTGGAGAACCAGGCCATCGACCGCACCCACCGCATCGGCCAGGTGAACAAAGTCATCGCCTACCGCCTCCTCATCAAAGACAGCATCGAGGAAAAGATCCGCGCGCTGCAGAAGCAGAAGAAGGCGCTGGCGGAAGACGTGTTGGGCGAGGAGAAGTTCGCCCAGAGCCTCACGTTGGACGACCTGCAATTCCTCTTCGCCGACTGATCATGAGCACGCAAGGAGAACTCGATTTCAGCCAGCCTGCCCAAGGCGACGGCCTACAACGCTGGCAGCAACAGCGCTAGCGGGCCTCCCACCGGCTCGGCCTGCCGCTGGAGCACGACGTCGAAGTGTGGCTCAAGGACGGCGTGGTCTTGCGCGGCAAGCTGCGGCTCAAGGAGGCCATGCTCTTCCTCGACCGCGTGGACGAGAAGGAGCTGGAACTCGCCGTGGGCCGCGTGGATTTCCGTTTCGCCGAAATGGAATCGTGCGTGCGGATGGATTGAGCCTGATTTCCGAAGCCCGAATTCCCGTCGCGGCGTCTCGGCAGAGCGCCGTCATTTCTTTTTGCCTTCTGCCTTCCGTCCCGCCGTGCGGCGATCTGCCGAGACGCCGCGACGGGAGAGGCAATTGCAGAACCCCGTAGCAGCCGACGTGAGGAGGCTCAAACTTCAATGAAAACAGAGCCTCCTCACGTCGGCTGCTACAGTTTTGCAGGAAGCTCGGGATTTGAATCAGGCCCGGCACGCCCGTTTCCTCCAGCCCAGCACGCGGGCCGGGAGAAACAGGAGCGCGCGAATCAACGCGAACACCGCTTCCATCGTGATGCCAACGAGGCGCAGCGGCAAAGACAAGAGCCAGACTACCGGAAAAAGAATCAGCGCCAACAGCGCCACGGGCCAGCACAGCACAAACAAGATGTACCAACCGACAAACAGAATCAGAGCTTTCATAGCGTCTCTATCCTTCCATTCCTGTACCAAAGGTCAACTGTCGCCCCGCCCGGCTGCTGCCGTGTCCGCGCCTTCTGCCACGGGCGGCAAACGGAGGCTGGCTTCGAGCGGCTGGGCGTCGGCGAGTTCCTTTCCGGGTGAGCCGCCGCCCAGTTTCTCCAAGCGTTCACCGCTGGGACGGACCAATCGCTCGTAGCTGCCCACGGCGTCGTTGTAGGCGTTCTGCGCCCGCTCCAGGCCGGAGCGGATGCGCTCAAAGTGCTCGGTGAACTTGACCACGCGCGCGAAAAACTCCTGCGCCGCCGCGGCAATGGCGCGGGCGTTCTCGGTCTGCGCGTACTGCTGCCAACTCACACTCACTGAGCGCAACAACGCGATCAGCGATGCCGGCGTCGCCAGCATGATGCGCTTCTGCGCCGCCCAGACGATGAGGTCACGGTCGCCTTCCAGCGCGGCGCTGAAGAGAGATTCCGCCGGCAGAAACAGCACCACGTAGTCGAGCGCGTTGGGAAACTGGCTGGGGTAATCGCGGTCGCCCAGTTCTTTGATCGTGCTCTTGAGGCGGCTGGCGTGTGCAGCCAGGGCTTCGGCGCGCTTGGTGGTGTCCGCTTCGTCCAGCGCGGCCAGGAACTCCAGGCCCGGCACTTTGGAATCTACGATGATGACGCGCTCGCCGGGCAAACGGACGACGAGGTCCGGCTTCTTGTCGTCGGCCTGCGCCTGTTCGGTGAAGTCGCAATGGGCGCTCATGCCGGCGGCCTCGACCACGCGCCGGAGGGTTTCCTCGCCCCAACGGCCGCGCGCCTGGTTGGAACTGAGCACGCGCCGCAGTTGCAGCGTCTCGCTCGACAACGACTGGCTTTGCTGGGCCAGCGTTTCCAAGTGCTTCTTCACCTCGCCGAGCGCGGCGGACTGCGCGGTGTCGCTCTGCTGCAACCGTTGCTGGTAGGTCTTGAGTTGTTCTTCCAGGGGCTTGACGAGTGTGGCGATAGACTCCTGCCGCTTCTCAAGATCGCCTTTGGCGGACTCTTGAAACTTGGCCAGCGTCTCATTCGCCAGTCGAAGGAACTCCGGCTGGGTCTGCTTGAGCGCGTCGGCGCTGAGCGCCTTGAAAGCGTCGCGCAAGTCGGCCAGGGCCTTCTCCTGTGCCTGCTTGGCCGCGCGGAGGTTTTCGTCGTAAGCCTGCCGCTGGTCGGCCAGTAGTCTCTCCGCAGCGGCCAAGCGGGCCTCGGCGGTGGCGCGGGCTTCGGCGGTCTGGGAAAGCTTGGCGCGCAGGTCGTCCGCTGCGGCGGCGGTTTCCTTGAGCGCGAGTTGCTGCTCGGCGAGGCGCTCCTCGGCGGCGCTCTGATTGGTTTCCGCCGCGGTCCGTCCCTGAGTGAGCTGAGTGATTTGCCCGCGGGCCTGGCTGAGTTCGTTGTCGCGCTGGATAAGTTGCTGGCGCAACTCGTTTTCCACGCGCTGGTCCGCAGGCGCAGAAACGGGACGACGCGAACCGAGCAGCCAGCCGACGGCACCACCCAGGACGAGGCCGACTAACAAGAACAGCACATCGTTCATGGAACTTGGGTGGATGGAAGCGCCAGAACCGAGCGAATTGGAAATTGAAAATTGAAAATTCTCAATTTCCAATTCCCCCTCTTCACGCCGCCACGCCTTCCGGTCCCTTGCCGCCGTTGATGAGGAAGAGCACGGCCATGCGCACCGCCAGCCCGTTGGTGACTTGCTGGAGGATCACCGAGCGCCCGCAATCCGCCACGTCGCTGTTGATTTCGACCCCGCGGTTGATCGGGCCGGGGTGCATGATCATCACGTCCGGCTTGGTGCGGGCGAAGCGGGCGCGGGTCAGGCCGAACTGGCTCGTGTATTCGCTGAGGCTGGGGAACGCGCTCTTGCGCTGCCGTTCGTGCTGGATGCGCAGCAGGTTGATCACGTCGGCGTTCTCGATGGCTTCATCGACGTTGTAGGTCACGCGCACGCCCATTTGCTCGAAAGTGCGCGGGACGAGCGTGCTGGGGCCGCAGAGCGTGACGTTGGCGCCCAGCCTCGTCAGCGCCCAAATGTCCGAGCGCGCCACGCGGCTGTAGAGAATATCGCCCAGGATGGTCACGTTCAGCCCGGCGATGCGGCCTTTCTTCTCCAGGATGGTGAAGGCGTCGAGCAGCGCCTGTGTGGGATGCTCGTGCGCGCCGTCCCCGGCGTTCACGACGTGGGCCTCCAACACCCGCGACAGAAAATGCGGCGCGCCCGAGGCGCTGTGGCGGATGATGATGATGTCGGCGTTAAGGGCTTCCAGGTTGCGGGCGGTGTCCTTGAGCGTCTCGCCTTTCTTCAGCGACGAGGCCTCGGCGGTGAAGTTGACGATGTCCGCCGTGAGCCGTTGGGCGGCCAGTTCAAAGCTGATGCGCGTGCGCGTGGACGGCTCGATGAACAGGTTGATGACGGTCTTGCCGCGCAGGGCCGGCACCTTCTTGATGGCGCGCTCGCCCACGGCCTTGAAGGCGCGGGCCGTCGCCAGCACGGTATTGATCTCGTCAACGGAGAGCGATTCGATGTCGAGCAGGTGTTTGCGTGTCCAACTCATAGTGTCAGCGTTGCCGATGTTGGCGGCGACGCTAACGAGGGCCGCTGGCTTTGCCAAGAACTTGTTTCGTGAAGCGGGCTGTCTGGCCGGCATCTCCCACCAGGAGCGTTGAAGAGTTGAAGCGATGAAGCGTTAAAGCGGCTTCGCCACATGGGTTCCGGTCAATGTTGGAGCCGCTTCAACGCTTCAACGATTGAACACGTCAGCCTCTGCCTGCGGCAAGGAATTGGGCCAGCGTTGACACGTCCGGCCACCCCTCCCATGCTCGACGGCAGCGATGCTTGAGCAAACCGTCCAGATCGTTTCCAACGAGCGCGACACCGACCTCTACTTTCGGCTGGTCCTGCAGGCGCCGCAGATCGCGCCGCTGGTCCAGCCGGGGCAGTTCGCCCATGTCCGCATCCTGCCGATGAAGGAGGCGCTGTTGCGGCGGCCGTTCAGCATTTTTCAGGTCGAGGGCGACACCTTTTCCATCCTCTACAAAAGCGTTGGCAAAGGCAGCGACAGGCTCGCGCGCATGAAGCCCGGCGAGGAGCTGAGCGTGATTGCGCCGCTGGGCCACGGCTTCAGCGTGCCGAAGGACGGCGGCGAGACTCCCCTGCTCGTCGCCGGTGGCTACGGCATGGCCGCGATGTATCTGTTGGCACAACGCTCGCCGCAGAAGGGCCTCGTCTTCGTCGGCGGGCGGCGGCGCGTGGACATCCTCTGCGAAGACGAGTTTCGCGCGCTCGGCTGGGACGTGCGCGTGACCACCGAGGACGGCAGCCGCGGCGAGAAGGGGCTTGTGATCCATCCGCTCATCACCGAACTCCGTCGCAGCACGGTGGGAAGGAAGCTTTTCGCCTGCGGCCCGAACCCAATGCTCAAGGCGGTCGGCACGATTGCCGAGGAGTTCAACGTCCCGGCGGAACTCTCGATGGACGAGCACATGTGTTGCGGCGTGGGCGTCTGCCTGACCTGCGTGATCCCCGTGAAGGCGGCCGACGGCTGGGAATACCAGCGGACCTGCACCGAAGGGCCAGTGTTTGACGCGCGCCAGATTGCATGGGAGGTGGCGAAGTGAATCTCTCCGTCCAAATTGGCAAACTGACGCTGCAAAACCCCGTGACCGTGGCCTCGGGCACGTTCGGCTACGGCGTCGAATACGCGCAACTGCTCGACCTCAACCAACTCGGGGCGGTGACAGTGAAGGGCATCCGGCTCAATCCCGTTCGCGGCAATCCCACGCCGCGCACCGCCGAAGTCACCAGCGGCATGTTGAACGCCATCGGCCTCCAGGGGCCGGGCGTGGACGGCTTTATCCAGAAATACTGGCCGTTCCTCAAAGAACTGAAGGTGCCGACGATCATCAATATCTGGGGCACGACCGTCGAGGAATACGCTGAAGTAGCGCGGCGCTTTGATGCGCTCGGCGGCGTGGGTGCGCTGGAACTCAACGTCTCGTGCCCGAACATCAAAGAAGGCGGCGCGCAGTTCGGGA
Organism: Verrucomicrobiota bacterium; assembly: GCA_016219875.1. Taxonomy (GTDB): domain Bacteria; phylum Verrucomicrobiota; class Verrucomicrobiia; order Limisphaerales; family JACRJZ01; genus JACRJZ01. Next base: position 53,290 of record JACRJZ010000068.1, read on the forward strand.
CCGACTGCCAACTCCTCAGCCAAGTGGTGGCAGCCTGCCGCAAGGCCACGACGCTGCCGCTCATCACCAAGATGAGCCCGAACGTGGTCAGCATCGCGCCGTATGCCAAAGCAGCGGAAGAGGCCGGCAGCGACGCGCTGGCGGTGACGAACAGTTTCCCGGCGATGGCCATCGATATCGAAACGCGCCGGCCCAAGCTGGCGAACATCACCGGTGGCCTCACGGGACCGTGCCTCAAACCCATCGCGATCAAGCTCGTCTGGGAAGCGGCCAAGGCGGTGAAGATTCCCATCATCGGCATGGGCGGCATTCAGAACGCGGCGGATGCCATTGAGTTCCTGATGGCGGGCGCGACGGCCGTGGCAGTGGGCACGGCGAACTTCTACGAGCCGCAGACGGCCTTGCAGGTGATCGCGGGCCTTCGCGAGTTCATGGCCAAGCGCGGCCTCCAAGACGTGCGGGAGATGGTTGGCAGCATGCAGGCGGGCAGATGATCCGAGGCCTGGCCACCAATCGGCCGCACGTTTCTGAAACGCTTCAGCAGTCGGTGCGAGTTGCCTTTCACAGACGCAAAGCCTGCGCCTGCATGTTGCCGCGCATCGCCGCTTGCGTCCGGCGGCCCTCCACCCTACCCTTGCGGCGTCGTGAAACAGCCGTTCATCAACGTCGAAGAAGCCATCGGCAAAGTCGTCGGACGGCGCACCAAAACGCCCGACGCTTTCGCCAGCGGCATGAAGTTGCAGTCGCTGGCGGCGCAGATGCACGTCTCTCTGACGCAGCGCTGGGCGCCCAAGGGAGTTTACCGTTTCAAGAGCCACGAGGAAGCGGACGAATGGATGAACCGAATGCTGGCGCGAAGCCAGATCCCAAAGAGCTAGAACCACGCCCGCCGCTCCAGGCGGATCTCGTGGCGCTTTGCCGTCAATTGAACCAGCGCGGCGCTCGTTACGTCGTCGTGGGCGGTTTCGCAGTCATTGCGGCTGGCTTGCCGCGGATGACCGGCGACATTGACCTCGTCGTCGCGGCGGACCGCGAGAACGAGGCCAAAGTCTTCTCCGCTCTGGCCACCCTCCCTGATAACGCCGTCCGCGAGTTGCAGCCAGGCGAACTTCAGCAATACACCGTCATCCGCGTGGCGGACGAAATCCTGGTGGACCTCATGCGCTCGGCGGGAGGCATTGAGTATGAGGAAGCCGCCAAGGACGTGGTCGTGCGAGAAGTCGAAGGCGTGCCCATTCCTTTCGCGTCGCCGCGCCTGCTTTGGCGCATGAAGTCCGTCACGCGCCGTGAGAAGGACGCCGCGGACCTGGTGTTCCTCCGCTACTGGTTTGCCGAGCGCGGCGAAGAGCCGCCGCGAGTCGAATAGACGCCCGGAGGGGACGCGTGAAGACGCCTCCCCACCGAGAAATCGTCAAGGCAGCCGGAACCAGCGGCGGCCTCTTTTGCGGCAGCGTGGCTCGGGAAGTCGTTGAAGCTGGCAGTGCTGGCGTCGCGGATGTGCCAGGTGGCCCAGCGGTCTTTCGGGGCGCCGGAGTTCACTACGACGCGCTGGCCGATGGCATCCCGGGTTGCTGTCGCGATTGGGGCGTTGGCGCCGGCTGTGCCGTCCGTCGGAACCCGCCGCCTTTACCTTTCAACAAAGCCTCTGGGGCTTCACCCGAAAACCGCGGAATGTCATGGAAGCTACCTCTTGACGGTGGCTCGCCTGCCGACTTGGGGCAGGAGCAGCTTCCGGATTTGCATCAACTCGCGCCGGTGCGCCTCCGACACTTCCGGGTAGCGCGGCTTGGTCTTCTTCAGCACCTCGACAAGGATCGCGGCCACCGCCGTCCGCGCGAACCATTTGCGGTCGGCCGGGATCACGTACCACGGCGCGTAATCGGTGCTCGTGTGGCGGATCATCTCCTCGAACGCTTTCTGGTAATCGTCCCAATGCTGCCGCTCAGCGAGATCGGCCTTGGAGAATTTCCAGTTCTTGGCCGGGCTTTCAATGCGGGACAGGAACCGCTCCGCCTGCTCGCGTTTCGAGAGATGCAGGAAGAACTTCACCACCTGCGTGCCGTTGCGCTCGAGGTAGCGCTCGAAGGCGTTGATGTCCTCGTAGCGCCGGCTCCAAATCTTCGGGTCTTCCGCCGCGCCGACCGGCAGCCGCTGGCCTTGGAGAAATTCCGGATGCACGCGCACGACCAGCACTTCTTCGTAATACGATCGGTTGAAAATGCCGATGCGCCCGCGATCGGGTGTGTGAACGTGCGTGCGCCAGAGGTAATCATGGTCGAGTTCCGTCAGGCTCGGCGCTTTGAAGGAGCACACCTCGCAGCCCGCCGGATTGATCCCAGACATGACGTGCTTGATAAGGCCGTCCTTCCCCGCCGCGTCCATGCCCTGGAGGATCACCAGCACGGCGTCGCGATGGTGCGCGTAAAAGCGGTCCTGCAACTCCAGCAACTGCGCGAGCTGCTTCTGCTGGAGCCGTTCTGCCTTGTCGCGGTCGAGTGGGCCTTTGAAGGCGGGATCGCGGTCCTTGAGACGAAAGCCCTTGCCGAAAGCACGGAGTTGTTTGGCGAAGTTCATAGATGACGGCGGGGTGTATAGCAGGAACGGGCAGCAGACGGCAATGACACAATTTGGGAGAGTTCAACTCGAACTTCGAATGGCCACAAGGAACACAGCGCGGCAAAGCCGCAACCCAAAGGAGATTTGCCACAAAGAACACAAGGAGACGCAAAACTCTTTGCGACTTTTTGCGACCTTTTGCGGCAACAACAAATCCTCGCGGAATTGCGCGACTCGGACGTATTCCACTACAAGGAACGCAAAGCCAGAGAGCCACGGAGCCGTACGGTCAGAAAGCGTCCTTGTTCGGTTCGGAAGCCGCCGAACTCGTTCTCCTTCTTTGCGTTTCCTTGCGTTCTTTGCGGCCAACTTCGGTTTTTTCGGGTTCAAAACTCCGTAGCAGCCGAAGTGACGAGGCTCAATCTTTGAAGCGAACAGTGGCGTCTTGCACCCAGCCTCGACATGACGCACACTCCCCTCGTAACGAACATGGCCACGAACGTTCATCCCCTCGCGGGCAAACCGGCCCCGCCCGAGTTGTTGATTGATGTCAGCAAGCTCGAACGCGACTACTACGAACGGAAACCCAACATTCAGGACCATAACCAACTCGTCAGCTTCGGCACCAGTGGCCATCGCGGCACCTCGTTCAACGGCACGTTCAGCGAGTCGCACATTCTGGCCATCACCCAGGCGGTCTGCGACTACCGGCGCACCCACGGTACGACGGGGCCGGTGTTCATGGCGAAGGACACCCATGCGCTCTCCGCGTTCGCCCAGCGCACCGCCCTGGAAGTCCTCGCCGCCAACGGCGTCGAGGTTTTCATCCAGGCCAATGACGGCTTCACGCCCACGCCCGCTCTCTCCTTCGCGATCCTGGAGTACAACCGTGGCCGCAAGGACGGTCTGGCGGATGGGATTGGCATCACGCCCTCCCACAACCCTCCGTCCGACGGCGGGCTGAAATACAATCCGCCGAATGGCGGCCCGGCTGACACGAATGTCACCAACTGGATTCAGCACCGCGCGAATCAACTCCTGCATCCCAACAGCCACGGCTTGCACCGAATGCCCTACGAAGCCGCCTTGCGCGCTGCGACCACGCACCAGCACGACTACGTCAGGCCCTACGTCGAAGCGCTCGGCACCGTGCTGGACATGGATGCCATCCGCAGCGCGGGCGTGAAGATCGGCGTGGACCCGCTGGGTGGGGCGTCCGTGAACTACTGGGAGCCGATCAAGGAACGCTACGGTTTGAACCTCAGCGTCGTGAATCCGCGCGTGGACCCGACCTTCAACTTCATGACGCTGGATCACGACGGAAAAATCCGCATGGACTGCTCCAGTCCGCACGCGATGGCCAGCCTGGTCCGGCTGAAAGACAGGTTCGACGTGGCCTTCGGTACCGATCCCGACGCCGACCGCCACGGCATTGTCACGCCCAGCGCAGGACTGATGAACCCGAACCACTATCTCGCCGTGGCCATCAATTACCTGCTGAGGAACCGACCGCAATGGTCTGCCGCCTCCGCCGTCGGCAAGACCGTCGTCAGCAGCAGCTTGATTGACCGGGTGGTGGCGGATCTCGGGCGCACGCTGTGCGAGGTGCCGGTGGGTTTCAAATGGTTTGTGGCCGGCCTGTTCGAAGGCTCGCTTTGCTTCGGCGGCGAGGAGAGCGCGGGCGCGTGCTTCCTCCGCCGCGACGGCTCGACGTGGGTGACGGAGAAGGATGGCCTGGTGCTGGGGCTCCTGGCGGCTGAAATCGAAGCCCGCACGGGCATTGACGTGGGAGCCCATTACCAGTACCTCACCGGCAAGCTGGGCAACTCCTTCTACACCCGGATTGACACGCCCTGCACGCCGGAGCAGAAGGCGGGATTCAAGGCACTGACTCCCGAATCTGTGAAGGCAACGGAATTGGCGGGCGAACCCATCACCTCGAAACTCGTCAATGCCCCCGGCAACCAAGCGCCGATTGGCGGCCTGAAGCTGGTGACAGCCAACGGCTGGTTTGCCGCGCGCCCCAGCGGCACGGAGAGCCTCTACAAACTGTATGCTGAGAGCTTCCGCAGCCCCGAACACCTCGGCCAACTCATCACCCAGTCTCGCGCCTTGGTGCAGACGGCCCTGACCGGACCCAAGTAACCACAACAGAACTCGGCGGTGGCTCATGGCCGTCGCGATCCCGCCCCAAAATCCCGTCAGGGACAAGCGAAAATAGCCCAGCGATTCATCGCTGGGACAACGGCCAGCCAACCCCCTCAAGCCCCGGAGGGGCGAAAGACGGCATTGAGCAAGCTGGCGATCATTTCTTTCGTCCCTAACGGGACTTGTCCCTTCTGCCCCCGGGAACCCCAGCGATGAATCGCTGGGCTATTCTCTTCCGCCCTGGCGGGCTGGGGCAGCCCCGCTGATGCTCGTCCGCCGGCAACGTCCGCATCACGGCATGTGCGTAGGCATTGATGCGCTCCGGCTGGAGCAGCGGTTTGAAATCTGAAATCAGCCATCTGCAATCCAGCGAAGCGTGGCGGCCAGCAGCGTCAGCACCGCGCGCAGTTCCTCGTCGGCGAACCGCTTGAACTCGCCGGACAGCCGCAGTTGCACCCGGCCCTCTTCCTTGAGTCGGATGATCTCCTCCTTGAGCCACCTGAACTCGTCGCAGCGACATTCGTCTTGTCGTTCGTCTTCAGGAAATCGCGGTACTCGCGTTTTTAAATTGGCAGTTACTGGGACAAGGTCCGTTGCTTTGCGTCCACGACGATTCTTTCCAGCCGATTTCGCTCGTCCTTTGCGTTAGTGAGGAACTGCTGAACTCTATGATGTAGATGTTCGTCGTAGAACTTTAGCTCCCACTGGTCACCCAACTCGGACAATGCTCGTTGATACAATCCAATCAGAGTACCGGCGACCTCGGCAAGAACCTCGTCGCTAAGACAGCATTCTGGCCGAAGTTTTTTGTACTCCGGTGTAATTCGCTCTGACAGTTTCTTTAAGGCTATTTCATCTGGGATTTTCGTGACCATCCCTTCAGGAACGACAATTTGCTCCCATACATGACGGAGCAGTCGTCCACGTTCCTCGGCGACCTCCAAAAAAGCTTCTGCTCCATCAAGGTCACCGGCACTGAATGCGTAAGCAGCAAGTTCCCGCATAAAGCTGGGGTCGCGGTAATTAAAATCGTAGGCCAACTTTACCGCGGCATAGGCGGCGGCGTGGTGTTTTGTAATGCGGTAATACTTTGCGACGATCAGGAAAAAGTGGTCGTCAAGTTGCGACGCTTCCGAAATCCCCGGCGTCATTCGGTAGCAAAAAACACCGGCGTCCAATGCAGCTATAATCCGGGCGAGATGCTGCAGTCCGATGACAATCTGGAATGGCCGCTCGAGAATATCAGAATACTCATCGGCGCTGATGTGTAATCGAATCGTCTCGAGAAATGCGTGAAACTCATCTATCAAGGAAGCGCCATCTTCGTAGCACACAAATACACAAAGACCGTGTGCCGGATCATTGTACACCATTGGAATTGCCACAACGCCGATAGAATTGCACTGCGCACAGCGATGCGTATTAACCTCTCCATCGAGAAGTCTTTGTTTTGCATCTGGTTCGCAGGTGATTGAAATGTAAACCCGCACTTGGATTTCGGCTGGAGATTTGCACTGAGGGCAAGTGGCGTGAATCAAATTGGTTGGAGGATTCATCTGCCACCTCGCTGTTCACGCGCTGCTTTAATGGCTGCGCGCAAAGACTGTGAGCTCTTAAGACGGAATCCAAAATCGAACGGTCCAATTGAGAGTTCCCTAACCTCTGTGTCGCCCAATCTTCTTACTGTAATAACTATTGTGAACGCGTATTTCCATCCATCATCGGATGTAAATTTTATCCGGAAGCCGTCAGTCTCCCCAGCCTGCAAAACGTGCGGAGCGTCTAGCAGCTCGTACGTGTCTTGGGCCGGCGTGAGATGAACGTTCAATTCATACTCCTGCACGATTGCCCCAGGCAGAAAATGATGAGGTTCAATGAGCGGTTCTCTACACTGAATCCTGACCGCAATAGAAGTGATCTTGGCAAACGAGCTCGCAGAATTCGTTACCGTGAACTTAAGCTCCGCGGGCGCACCCCAGTCAGGAGGTGGAAGTACCGTGCCGACATCTACAATGCAATCGTCAGTAGCCTTTACGTCTCCTTGGGGACGAAACTCGGCGAGCGCCGTGACCGGAATTAGTAATGTCCTGTCAGGATCTGTTGCTACGATAAGCCCAGCAACGTGTTCATCCACGACAGCTGGGCTGCCGCTGAAGCCTGGCTGAATCGGGTGATCAAGCACACTTAAGTCATACTTCGGGGCATAGCCGCGAATGAACCGGACTAGGTGTTCAAGCTCGTACGTATCAGGGCTACTGAACCCATTCACCCCAACGCGTCTGCCTTCTGCCGCGGTGAAATGTGCCCAACGAAGAATGAACGGAGTAAGTGAGAACGAACTTGCACAGTCAAGCAGCGCAGCATCCCGTTTGGTGTGGGCCGTACATCTCGTCGCTTGTCTCTGCTCGCCCAGCCAATGGATGATAACTCTCGGAGTTCCATCAGAGTCAATGTGCTCCTTTACGACATGATGACATGTTAGGATGCGTTGCGAGCCAGTAAAAAAGCCGGTGCCCAAAAACTGGCCCTTATCGCTTCGTATTTGAACTACAGCGAGGCGCGGGTTCATTTCGAAGACTCGGTTGGATTCTTCCACATCGCTGACACCTTAAACGTTCCCTCTGTCGCTCCGCTCACGACCACTGGGATTGCAGCTTCACCTTTTAAGGCGACTGAAAACTCAACCGTGAGTTCATCGGGACGATTCGCTTGCACAAAACCAGCGAGCACAAATTTTACTGCTGCTTGGATGGTGCGTGCCATTGAACTGAAAACGTCCGTAAACTTACCTGTCGGACGGGCTCCGGGTGGCAAGTCCTGCCGTGAATCAAGTGTAGGTGCTAGTTGATCGTCCGTCGTTTCAACAAAAAACGTAAGCGCTTCATCGACCTGAACAGTTTTGATTGTTTTCATGTATTTTCGAGTTTTGATGGGTGAATCCGTGACCGCTGGTTTGTACTAGCTGGTGAAATGAAGCGGCGCTCCTGGTTCAGCGGGTCGCGAAACCGGAACGTGCCAGCCTCCAACTGCGCCCAGTCCGACCCAAACGCCTGGGCCGACATGCCGGGCTGCGCAAATCCGAATTCCGAATTCCGAATTCCGAAATGGAATGGCACCTTCAGCCCGTCCAGCCGCAACCGGTCCGCCAGCGGACGCACCACCGCCTTGTCCTTCGCGCTGTGGCTGAAGAAGACATCATAGGGGAAGGTCGCTTCGCTCATAGTTGTCGTCTGCGGCTTAGTTCCGGGAAGGCCCTGGCGCATGTCTGCCGAAACAGGTTTCTGCCGGATTCACCTTGTCTAGCTTGTGATGGTGACGGGTCTGCCTACGACTTGGGCAGTTCGGGAACGCGTGGCTGTTGTTGTGTGAGCGGCTGCCGCTCTTGCCAGTGTATTGGCCGGTCCAGCGACAACTTGAAAAGCTTGCGCGCGGGGGCGCTGGCCTCCTCCGTGTAAGGGTAGGCCCCAAGGAAACCAGACGTAATCCGTCACGCCGCCAAAGACCACGTTGGATTGCTCCTGGGTGCCTGTGATGCTGACGCCGAGATCCTGCTCCATGCGCGAGGCCAGCGCGACGAGTTGGGTCGGTCCAAAGGGGCGACCGGCCAGTTCATTTGCCAGCAAGAATAAGGTGGCGGGTCGGATTTCGCGACGCTTGGCGTTCATGCCGGCAAATTTCGCATTCAAGCCGCACCGCACCACACTCTGCTGCTCCAGGATTTCCTCGCGATGATTTCTCTTCACTTGCCTTCTGCCTTCGCCTTGCGCACGGGTTTCTTGCGCTCGCTCGAACGGGTGCCGCCAGCTTGCTCGTATTGGGTGCTATTTCCACCAAAATAGCCCTTGATGCCGCTGCGGCCTCGCGTAGCAAAGTCTTTCAGCCGCACCACAATCTCATCGCGTTGATTTCGCAAGGGCGTGATTTCTTGTTCCTTGCCGGCGATTTGCAGAACCAGCTTGTCCAAGTCACTGCAATCCTTCTCCACGCTCTCAACTGTGAAGTCTTTGAGCTTGAAGTCGGCATTCGCTTTACAGACGGCCAATACTTGCTGCGCATCGGCCACGATCACTTTGGGATTCGGTGTTCCTTTCATGGGTTGGTTCCTTTGGTTGTGAGATGAGTATCAGGTTTCGTTGGGGCATGTCCTAATCTTAACGGGGTCTTCCCCATTCAAACTGGGGTGATGATGAAAATGATTGGGACGCAGATGAATGTGATTGGGGCATTGGTAAAGTTGATTGGGGTGAGTTCCATGAGAAGAGGGGCTGGAATTGCGCATCCCGACTACCGCTTATTTGCCTTTTGCCTTCTGCTTTATGCCTTTTTGAGTTCAGCCTCCTGGAAACTCGCCGGCACGACCTGAGAGCGTTCAAAAGGAATACACCACCCGTCGGCCCTTTCGGGTCAGGATCTCCGTTCGCCCGCATGTTCCCTCTCCACCGCACCTGAACTTGGTCGCTTCGCTCCGCGCCCACTGATTATGATGACGCGAAGATCGGCGTGTTGACGGCAGGATGGAACAGAATCCTCTTGTGCCTGTCAATCAATTTCCCCTGCATTTTTTAAGATCCTGCAATCCTCGGCATATCGCAGAGCAGTGCTGGTTTAAGTGAACGCTGGGTCAGGGGATCCGGCCTACACTCTTGCCATGTAGGCCGTGTGCCCTCACACGGCGAGCGCCGAGAGCTTCACCAGCCCATCGCACTTGGACGCAATCATTGACGAAGCCCAAGAAATCGTGAGCACTTGCTTGAAAACCGCCACGTGCGGTCATGCGGCCTACAGAACGGTTTTTGTGGGCCGGACCCATTGGCCCGATGTTTACTGGCAAATGCTGTTTCCTCCAGTTTGCGGACATCGTGATCCCTTGAACGAGAGAGGCACGTCCGGTCGAGAATAGCATCTTTCTCCAGACCGTCTTCGGGCACCGCCGGAGAGATCCCCCCCCAAAAAAAAGTTCATCACGTCGCTTGACAGCAATCTGCCAGGATGCTTTCTTACGCGCGGAATTCGCCGACAGATTTCGGGCAACGCGAAATTGTTCTTTGAGAAGCCCAAACAGATTTCGGCTTTGGTTTTTATACAGGCTGAAGCCGAGAATCCACCTAATCCCACTTGTATATCGAAATTCCCCGGGCCTCGACAGCCATCCCCTGGCTGAGAGGCCCGGTTTTTTTTTGCCCTGCTCCAACGTAAATACAGCAACCCCTGATCCGTGTGCAGTGACTCAACTCTTCGACGCTTCGCCCGACGTTCCGCCTTGGTTCAGCCGTTGCAGCACTTCCTGAGTCAGCACCTCGTAGGCGGCGGCCCCGGCACTGTACTTATCGTAGTGAATGATCGGTTGGCCGTGGCTGGGCGCCTCGGCCAGACGCGTCGTGCGCGGGATGACCGTGTCGAACACCGCGTCGCCGAAATGCTGGCGGACTTCGCTCACGACCTGATGCGACAAGTTCGTGCGTCCGTCGAACATGGTCATGACCACGCCCAGCAAATGCAGCTTTGGATTCACGCCGGCATCGCGCAACTGCCCCACGATGCGGTGGATCGTCGAGATGCCTTCCAGTGCGTAATACTCGCATTGCAGCGGCACGATCAAGTGCTCCGCCGCCGCCAGAGCGTTCAAGGTCAGGACGCCCAGCGACGGCGCGCAGTCCATCACGATCACATCGTAACGCCCGGACTCCCGGATCGGCTGGAGACAATCCCTCACGCGCGCCAAGTGGTTCTCCATGCGCGCCAACTCAAGGTCCGCCCCACACAAATCCACCTCGCTGGGGATGACATCAAGCCGCTCGAACTCCGTGTGCAGAATCTTGCCTTCCAACGCGCCATCGCCGAGCAACGGTTCGTAGGCGCTGGCGCCCGACGTTTTCTCCAAGCCCAGTCCGCTGGTCGCGTTGGCCTGTGAATCCAAATCCAGCAGCAACACGCGCTGGCCCACGGACGCGAGGCACGCGGAGAGGTTCACGGCGGTCGTGGTTTTCCCCACCCCGCCTTTCTGGTTGGCGATGGCGATGACTTTGGTCGGCACGCGGCTGATTTAAGGGGAGCGCCTCGCGAAGCGCAAGCCAGGGTTGGCCCCATCCCGAGGCGGCTCAGAAAAACGGATTGGCCGCCCGTTCCTCCGCCACGGTGGTGACCGGGCCGTGGCCAGGGCAAAGCAACGTGTCGGTCGGCAGGGTGAAAATCTGTTCCCGCACCTTCTGTTTCAACAAATCGGTGGACACAAAACCCCGCGCCAGCGAACCGGCAAACAACGTGTCACCAATCATCGCCGCGTGCGGCGCGTCTTCGGGCCAATTCCCCACGAGGTAAATCACCCCGTCCTCCGCGTGGCCGGGCACTTCGCGATTGGTGATGCGGAGACTGCCGAGATGCAGGCAGTCGTTGGGCCGATTTCGATGCTGCGGCAGCGCGGTTTTCGAGTTCGAGTGCAGCAGCAGCTTGGGAAACCGCTGCTGCAATGCCGCCATCGCGGCGACGTGATCCTCGTGGCTGTGCGTCACAAACAGATGCTTGAGCTGAAGCTGGTTCTCCTCCACCTCTCTGATAATCGGGCCGGCGTCCCACCCTGTGTCGAACAGCGCGGCCTCGCGCGAAACCTCGTCCCACGCCAGAAAGCAATTCACGGTGTTGCCGCCGCGTTCGGTCGTGATCTGACGCAGCTCCCGCCACTGGCCCAAGTCCTGCCCACGGGGCCGCCAGCCATTAGCGATGCCTTCCAGTTTGGCCGCGTTCAACCCGATCAGGGCCGCGAGTGCTGCCAGATTGGGCCGCCGGCTCGTCGCGCCCGACTGTTCCAGCGACTCCAGTTCCGTCGCCGCAATCCCAGCCGTCTGCGCCGCATCGGCCACGGAAACGCCCGCGGCACTGCGCGCTTTGCGGATGATGTCACCCAGGTGGTCTTCCAGATTCATGGGCGGCAAGATAGATGAAGAGGGCTGAGGGGCCAAATTGGATTTCGGTTCCTGCCGAACTGCTTCAACAACCGTCGCAGCCGACGTGAGGAGGCTCTGATTGAAGATCTGACTTCTGATCTTTGCATGGAGCCTCCTCACGTCGGCTGCGACGGGACTCTGCAATCGCCTTTGCCTTCATGCCTATGGCCTTGATCGTCCTGTCGGAATTCCCGCGCCGCCTTCTCGGCCAGCTCTTCCAGGCACGTCGCCGCCTCTGCGAAGGCCCGCTCACGCGTCACAAACTCAGGCACCAAGGCGTAGGTCCTCTGAAAGTGTTGGCTGGCTTGCGCCGCATCCGCCACCACACCCGCCAGCCCCACACACGGAACACCTGCCGCGCGGCAGCGCGCCGCGAGTTCGCCCACGCCTTTGCCCATGAGCGTCGAGGCGTCGATGGCGCCTTCACCGGTGACCACGAGTTGTGCTTCGCGCAAACGGGCCTCCAGGCCGGTGCTCCGCGCGAACAAGCCAAAGCCCGATTCCAGACGCGCGTTGAGAAAACACCTCAGCCCGAAGCCCAGTCCGCCCGCCGCACCGGCGCCGGGTTCGCTCGCCGCGTCGAAATGGAGTTCCCGCCGCGCAACCTCCGCCAGTCGCCCAAGACATCGCTCGCAGAACTCGAAGTCTTCCGGACGAACGCCCTTCTGCGGGCCATAGACGCGCGTGCAGCCGGCCGGACCCAGCAACACATTCTGCACATCAACGGCGACGAGCACTTCCTCGAACCACCGCTCGCGCTCTGGAAAACTGAACTGCGACAAGGCGTGCAGTTCCGTCCACCGCTCGATCACCTGGCCGCGTTCGTTGAGGAAGACCCAGCCCAGCGCACGCGCCAAGCCGAAGCCGCCGTCGTTGGTCGCACTGCCGCCGAGGCCAACGAGACACCGCCGCGCGCCCGTGGCCATCGCCGCGCGAAACACGGCGCCCAGGCCGAAGGTGTCCAACTCGAACGGGTGATAGCGCGCGGGCGGCAACATCGCCAGGCCATTGATCCGCGCCGCTTCGATGATCGCCGTGCGCGAAGCGGCTTCCCACCACCACTCGGCGTTGCACGTCCGATGGGCGGCATCGACCGTCAGCACCTTCCGCGGAACCGCGCCCAGTCCGGCGCTCACGAGTTCGCCAAAACCGTCGCCACCATCGCTGATCGGAAACACCGCGATCTCGTCGTCGGGCCGCGCTCGACGCCAGCCTCGCGCCATCGCGTCCGCCGCCGCGCGGGCCGTGAGCGTGCCTTTGAACTTGTCTGGAGCAATCAGAACCTTGAAGCCCATGAGCGTCCTCTCATTGGGATTTCGGAGTGGCGCGTTCCACCACGCTCCGGATTTCCCCCTCGCGCACCCGCGTTTTCAGCCTCTGGCCGAGTTGCACTTGCCGCGCATCACGAACGACTTGGCCAGTCGCCTCATCGCTCGTGATCGAGTACCCGCGCTCCAGCACGTTCATCGGCGAGAGCAACCGCAGCCGGAGATCAGCCTTGCTGTGGCTCTGCCGCTGCAAGTCGAAGCCGCGCCGTGCCGACTCCCGCAACCGACGCTGGACCACAGCCAGTGCCTCCACCCGGCGGGCGATCACATGGGAAGGCCGCGCCAACACCAACCGCTGCGCCGCGTGCTCCCAAGCCATGCGCTGGCCCCGCCAGCCCTGGCGCGCCGCGCGCACGAGGGCAGACCGGAAATCGTCCAGGCGTTGCTCCTGTTCCTGAAGCTGCCGCCGCGGGTGCAAGCGCGTGAGCCGCTGCACCAGGCGGGCAATCTCCGCGCCCGCCTCTGCCAGCCACTCTTGCGCGAGCCGCCGAAGATGCGTCTGCGTTTCGGCCAGCGCCTGCCGGCTGGCGAAGGCCGTTTCCGTGATAATTTCCGCCGCCGCACTGGGCGTGGCCGCACGCAGGTCGGCAACGAAATCACTGATCGTGAAATCGATCTCATGGCCCACCGCCGACACCACCGGCAGCCGCGAATTGAAAATCGCGCGCGCCACAACTTCCTCGTTGAAAGCCCACAAGTCCTCCAGGCTGCCGCCGCCGCGTGTGACCAAAATGAGGTCGAGCCGCTCGCGCTCCGAGGCCGCAGACCACGCGTTCAACAAGCCAATGGCAGCGGCGATTTCGTCAGCCGCGCCTTGCCCTTGCACGCGCGCGGGCGCAAGCACGAGGCCCAAGCTCGGCTGTCGGCGACCCACGACGTGGATCACGTCCCGCAGCGCCGCGCCGGTGGGCGAAGTGACAATCCCGATGCGCTGCGGGAAGCGCGGCAGAGGCCGTTTGCGCTCCGGGGCGAACAGTCCTTCCGCATTCAGCTTCTGCTTGAGCTTCTCGAAGGCCAGTTGCAGCGCGCCGACGCCTTGGGCCTCGACCGCGCGGACGATCAACTGGTACTGGCCCCGCGCCTCATAAACCGTGACGTCGCCTTGCAGCAACACCTTCTGGCCGTCCTGGAGCAAGTGCCGCGACTCGCGGGCGTCGCTGCGAAAGCAGACGCACTGAAGCTGGGCGGCGGCGTCCTTGAGTGAAAAATAGATATGCCCCGAGGACTGCTCGCGCAGGTTCGTGATCTCGCCGGCCACCCACACCGAACCGACGTGCTGCTCCAGGAGCCGCCGGACGGTCGAGGTGATTTCGGTGACGGAATAAACCTTGCGCGTGGCGGCCGGCTCGAAGAGTTCGCCGAAGTTCCATTGGGATTTGGCCGGGCGAGACATGGCTCAAGAAACGGGACGGGACGAGCGGAAATTGGAAATTGAGAATTGAAAATTGAGAATTGAAAATTGGCCGAGGCTGCACGTCGTGGTCGCCCAATCTGCAATCGGCAATCTGCAATCTGCAATTCCCATGTTCACTCCGTTCCCAGCATTGCCTCGGACACGCGCTGGATCGCCGTGGCGCGGCCCGTCGCGTCATCGACCGTGACGATCGCGCCTTGGAGCAGAACGCGCTTGGAGGCGATTTCAAACCGCTGGGGCAGGTTCGTGAGGAAGCGGCGGATGACCGGCTCGATCTCCCGGCCCAGAATGCTCTCGTGCGGCCCCGTGAAGCCGGCGTCGCAGAGGAACGCCGTGCCGCCGGGGAAGACTTGCTCATCCGCCGTCTGGACGTGCGTGTGCGTGCCGATGACCGCGCTGACCTGGCCATCGAGCATCCGCGCCATCGCGATCTTTTCTGAAGTCGCTTCGGCGTGGATGTCCACGAGGATGATCTTCGCGCGTTCGCGGAGACGCTGGACCTCGGCTTGGGCCAGCGTGAAGGGATTCTCGATGGCCGGCATGAAGGTGCGGCCTTGGACATTCAGCACGCCCAGCGCCGGCAGACCCGCGCGCTCCAACACAAAGCTCCCCTGCCCGGCCACGCCGGCGGGATAGTTCAACGGACGCACCACGCGCGGTTCCTTCGGCAAGAGGTCCATGACTTCCTTCTGGTCCCAAACATGGTCGCCCGTGGTGAGGACATCGACGCCCGCCTCGAACAACTCGCGCGCGGTTTCCGGCGTGATGCCGGAGCCACCCGCGGAGTTTTCGCCGTTGGCCACGACGGCGTCCAGGCCGTGCTGCTGGCGCAAGATCGGCACGATCTGCCGCACCGCCCGACGGCCAGGCCGCCCCACTACGTCGCCGATAAACAGAATCTTCACGGCGAGAGATGTAGCGGACGGAGGGCGAAGTGTCGAATGAGGAATTGGCCGAAGCCCGAACAGAAAGGAACCCCGCCCGGCGGCCCACGTGCCTGCGAGAGTCAGAGGGGAAGCGCAAGTTCAACGAGGCGATTCCGAGACACCGTAGCAGCCGACGTGAGGAGAGTCTGAGCAGCGAGAAAACGCTGCTGGATCGGGCCAAGGAACGAGACATTGCGACTCACGCGGAAGCACAAGGGGAGGAGAAATCCGGTTATTGGCGTCCAATGAGTTACGCGACCGTTCCTTGGCAGGCTCTCTCTGCAACTCTGAAATCTGAGATTTGAAATCTGAAATCAAACCAGAGCCTCCTCACGTCAGATGCTGCACTTCGACAGAGGCCCCAAGGCCAGTTCACGGCCAGACGCGGCGCGTGCGATAGAACCGGGCGGGCTGCGTTTCCGTTTCTCCCTCGACGCACTCCGCCTTCCCGTCCGTGCCGACAGCCAGACTCCGCAGCAGTCGCCACGCCTTCAAGTCTTCGGAGACTTCGATGGCATAGACCGCGCCGGGTTCCCCGCTCAGGCGGATGACGGTGGTTCCGCTGGCCGAAGCCAAGGTCAGCCGGCACGGGCTGAGGTCCGGCAGGCGAATGACGTCAGTATTCACGGCCACGAATTCTGGCGCTTCAATGTCGCTGTTGCCGTCGCCCTCCGGGCGCTGGGCCACGAGGCTGCCTTCGCCGTCGGGACCGTACCAACCGGACGCGAGGTAGATGACCGGCGGGACGCCGCCAAAAATCGCATCCAAATCAATCACGCCTTCCAGCACGCCGTCCTTGACGATCCGGCTGGCGGTACGGGCCGCGCGCACGTGGCCGAACGGGGTGCCCTCGCCACCGAACCAGCCGTTGCTCAGGCTGGCACCCTGGCCGGCCATAAAGGCGTAGTAGGCCATCACACCGCCGGACTTCGCCCAGGTTCCCAATCCCCGCAGCGTTTCCGAGTTGGTCCGGCTGAGAAACACGAAGCTGTCCAGCGCCGGCGAGTCCGTGGTGGCCACATACAAATACCGCCCCGCGATGGCGGCGTAGAGCGTGGTGCCCTCGCCGGTGGCGACGGGAAACGCGGCGGCGTCCGGCAGCCCGTCCAACTGGAAGCGGCAGCTCCGGTCAATCACGACTTCGTCCACTTGCACGGAGTTCTGGTCCAGCGAACGGACGTGCATGAAGTCTCCGTCAATGTCCGCGTAGGCGAGGACCTGGGCAGTGTCGTTGGCGCCAGCGGTATAAGGCGGCAGCCCGCCCAAGCCGTACATCGGCGCACCCCCCGACCCTACGACGAAATGGCTGACGCCGTTGGTGGGCTGGCCGCGCCAGTAATAGTGATTGTGCCCATAGACGCAGGCCGCCACCTTGTATTCCTCCAGGATGGGCAGGTACTCGTTCCGCAGCCGCCAGCCGTCCCAGTCCCCATGCCCGCCGTAAGCCGAGTACATCGGATAATGCGTGAAGACGACCTTCCAGGGTTTGTCCGAAGCGGCCAGCTTAGCCCGCAGCCATTCGGGTGAAGGCAGGGCGGGCGAGTTGATGGAGATGGCTTGGAGGTCGCCATACTCGATGCTGTAGCTCTGGTGGTCTTCCGGCAGGGCGGCGAACGCTTCCAAGCAGGGGCCACAGCCGTTCCCCTCGTGATTACCCGGCGACCAGTAAAGCGGACTCTGGCTCATCGCCCCGCGAAAGACGTTGAGGAACTGCCAGTCTAAATACTCGGTGTTGCACCAGTCCATCAAGTCGCCCGCGTCCAAGATCAGGTCGGGCTTGCAGCTTTCCAGCACCGCCGCGATGGGGCCGCCGCCGCCGCCTCGGTGATCGGCGATCCACGCGACGCGCAACGGGGCGCCCGGCGCTTTGCCGCTGCGGAACTCCGCCACCGCCAGCACTTGGCCCTCGCTGATGACCCGATAGTAGTACGTCCGACCGGGCAACAGATTGGTGAGCGTGACCGAATGCTGGGTGACTTCTTCGTCTGCTCCCACCACCAAGTCGTAGGCGGTGGTCAACCCGTATTCCACCCAACTGTCGCTGGCCACGTCCGTGCCCCAGACGATGGTGGACTGGTTGGTGAAGTGGCCCATCATGATGTAGGGGCCGCGGACCAGCGCGATGGGATCGGCGCCCAAAGTCGGCTGGCTCCACAGCGTCGCGAGCGCGACAACAAAACTCAACGCGACGCTTCGCAGCGTCCGCCATCCGCCGCCGGGGACAAGCAAGTATGTCTGGGTGGTCATAAAACGGCGGCGAGAGTAAGCCGCCGGCCAAGAGCTTGTCGAACAGAGAAAGGCCGACGAGTCCAAGGTGGCAGGACTGATTCACGAAGGAGCGCGGGCAGCCTGCCCGCGTGTTTTTCGCTCCCATTTTCGGCGGAACGCGCGGGCAGGCTGCCCGCGCTCCTCTCCGCATGTTTCTTGAATCAGCCCTGTCCAGGGCGGGCGCATCTTGATACCGCCGCCGTAGCGCCGGTTTTCCAACCGGCGACGCGCTCGAAGGGAACCGGCCTTGGACCTTCTTGCGACGTCTGGGAGCTTCGCCGGTTTCGCCGACAAGAAAGTCGGCGCTACGGCAGGCTGGAAAGCCTGCGTTACGACGGCGGCATCAAGCTCGGTCTGGTGGCACCCGACGCGCGGCTGTCTCAGCCGCAGCGACCCGAACGATCAAGCGATTCGTGAAGAGACTTGAGCCGGCAAATTCCGAGTGGAACTGCGGCTGGGACAGCCGCGCTCCGGGACGAGCTGCAGGCAGCCCTGTTACGAGTCCCGCCCGTGCGCGACGGCGGTTTCGCGCCACGCGCTGGGAGCTTGGCCAACGCGCTTCTTGAACTGCTTGGAGAGATGGAAGGCGGACTCGAAGCCTAGAATCTCCGCCACTTCCTTGAGCGGCTTGACGGTGTTGGCCAGGAGATCTTGCGCTTTGTTGAGGCGGACCTGGAGGTGGTATTGCTTGGGGCTGACGCCGAGACGGGCCTTGAAGGCGTGGCGGAAATGCGAGTAGCTCACGCCCAGTTCGGACGCCAGCCCGTTCAGATTCAGCGGTTCCTGGCAGCGCAGGGCAATCAGCGCGTGGCCGCGCTCCACTACATCGTCGATGGCCTGGTCGAGGCCGCGCTCTTCGCGTTGCGACCGGGCGACCGCCGAGAGCAGATGCAGGCCCAGCGTGGAGAGCATGTCGTGGTTGGCCAGGCCGCCGCGTTGGGCCAGCGTGTGAAGGCGATCAAAGGGATGAAGCAAATCCGGCGTCAGGCCCGTCCGGATGACGGCCCGGCGCGGTTGGATGAGGCCCGTGCGCGCCGCTTCGTCGAAGGCCGAGCCGCGGCATTCGATCCAGTGCTCCACCCATCCGGTTTCGGGGTTTGGCGCGTAGCGGTGCCAGACGCCCGGAAAGAGCAGCAGCACCGTCCCAGCTTCGATGCTGTGATGCTTGGGCACCACGGCGCTCTCGAAAAGGCCGCGGCCTTCGGAGACGAACACGATCTGGTAAGCCTGGAGCACCCGCCCTTGCGACCACGTGAAGTGATGGTCCACCGGGTGGCGATGCGGCGGATAGGGGCTGTGCGGCGGCACGCGCGCGAACCCGGCCGACGTCGCCGCACAGCCCCAGATGGAGCTGGCGTTTTGGTCCGGCAGATAGACGAAGTAGTCTTTCACGGGTGCGAATGCGTCGGCCAGTTTTTACATGTTAATTGCCAGTTTGTCCATTGTGCCGTGCGGGGCAGACGGGCATTCTCGCCGAAACCTGAACAGCCAGGCCCGGCGCCGGTCGTGGACGCCGGAGGTTTCCCGGTGGTTTGGGCAATGAAACCGGCAGTCAGCAACAACCGATCAAGCAAATGAACTCCTCATCGAACCTCACCTTTGTCCGCAAAGGGACCGCTCTGGCGGCGGGCCTGCTCCTGTCTGGCAGCGCGCTGCTCGGCCAAACCATCCCCAACCCCAGCTTCGAGTTGGACACGTTCACCGTTTTCCCTGGCTACATCAGCGGGAACGCTCCGATCACCGGCTGGACGGGCAGTCCGGCGGATCGCGTGGGCCTCAATCCCGCCGGCGGCAGCGCTTTTGCCAACAATGGCGCCATCCCGAACGGCACCAAGGTCGCCTTCATCCAAAGCCCCGGCACAGGAGCGGCCACATTGAGCACGGTGATCTCCGGCCTGACTGCCGGCCAGATTTACACGGTGAACTTCCGCCTCAACGCCCGGACCAACAACCCGGCCCAAACGCCTGTCCTCAAGATCGGCGTTGATGGCCAGCCGATCGTGAACCTCTCGACGATCGGCGTGCAGATCGGCGGCCTGACCACCGCCTACCGCTTCGCCGCCTTTGACTTCACCGCCGCAGCCGACACCGCTACGCTCTGGCTGACAAACGACGCTGCCGGAGACACGACGGTGCTGGTGGATGATTTCTCCATCAACGCCTCCACGAACCACTGGTCCTACGCGGCCTGGAACGACGACGCCAGTTCAGGCGTGGACGGTTCGAAGACTTACACGCACGCTTACAACCTAGGCACCGGCGCCGCAGAAACCACGATCAATGGCGTGCTCTTTCGCGTCATGAGCGGCACGGCCGCGCCGAATGAATTCAGCACCAGCTATGGATCCACGACCACCGACGCCGCCAACGCGCTGCTCACCGCCGGAGGTGGCAGTTCCAACCTCGCCCGGTCGTTCCTTTACGGCGGCAACGCCGGCAGCCTCATTATCGGCGATCTGGTTCCCGGCATGGAATACGTGGCCACGTTCTACGCGGTCGCGTGGGAAACCGGAATGCGCGCGCAGACCTTCTCCTACGGCACGGATCGGATGACGATCAACCAGGACCATTTCAACAACGACCAGGGCATTCGCATCATGTACCGCTACGTTGCCCCAGCCAGTGGTGCGATCACGCTGACGCAAACCCCGCTGCTTCCCGCCGCGACCTTCCACACCTACGGTTTTGCGAACTACGAGGCCAATCCGCAGGCGATGCCCATCATCGGCCTGCAACCGCGCAGCCAGGTCACCGCGCCCGCCGCGACCTACACGTTCAGCGTCACCGCCGGCGGCGCGCGCCCGCTCTTCTTCCAGTGGCTCAAGGACGGCGTGGAGTTGACCGGTGAAACGAACCGCTTCTTGACCCGCTTCGACGCGGCTTCCGTCGATCTCGGAGGGTATTCGGTGATCGTCAGCAACGCCAACGGCGCGGTCACCAGTTCGGTGGCCACGCTGACCTTCGGCCCGATTGCGAACCCGAGCTTCGAGGCGGACGTCTTCCACGCTTGGCCGGGTTATGCCAGCGTCAACCAGCGCCTCAGCGGCTGGCTCGCGGGCAATCTCGGACGCGTGGGCGTGAACCCCTTCGCCGACGGGGTTGGCCCCTTCGCCAACAACGGTGCCATTCCCGACGGCAACCAAGTGGGCTTCATCCAAAGCACCGGCACCAATTGGCTCAGCACCAGACTCGATGGCCTCACGCCCGGGCAGCCCTACACGCTGGCCTTCCGGCTGAACGCCCGCAACGGCCAGACGCCGACCATGCATGCCACGATCGACGATCAACCCATCCTGGATTTTCGCGTGGGCGCCAGCGGCACCACGAATGCCTTCAAGTTCGTCGCCTTCAACTTCACGCCCGCCAACGAGGGGCCCACGCTCTATCTCACGAACGAATCCGCCGGTGACCACACGGTCCTGCTCGACGATTTCCGCGTCGCGCCCGCGACCACGAAATGGTCCTTTGCTCCCTGGACCGACGACCCGTCTTCCGGCGTGGACAGCACGAAAGGTTACAGCCACGCCTACAGCTTCGCGACCCCGGTGGACGCAGTGATCAACGGGATTTACTTCAAGGGAATTCCGGGCGCCAATCCGTCCTTGCCCGGCAAGTTTGCCACGGCGGGTTATCCGTCCGTCTTCAACAACGACGCCAACACCGTGACCACCAACGGCGGAGGCGGCGCCGCGCTGGCACGGGATTTCATTTATGGCGGCGTTCCCCAGGTCATCACCCTGAGCAATCTGGTGCCGGGCGTGGAGTACGTGGCGACGGTTTATTCGGTCGGCTTCGATCCCAAAGCGTACGGTCGTGCCGCCACATTCAGCGTGGGCGACGACCGCCTGACCGTGAACCAGGACCATTTCGGCAACGACACGGGCATCCGCGTCTCCTACCGCTACACGGCCGACGCCAGCGGCACCCTGACGCTCACCTACGGAGCCACGCACAACGCCGGCGGCACACCGAGCTCCATCCACACCTACGGCTTCAGCAACTACGAACTCGCCTCGACTAATGCGCCCATTGTGTATCTGCAACCGCAGCCGCGGACGGTCGCCGGCAGTTCGGCTGTGACCTTTTACGCGACCGTGGGCGGCGAGCAGCCGTTGTTCCTCCAATGGCAGAAAGACGGCGTGGACTTGGCCGGACAGAACAGTTCGACGCTGAACCTGGCCAGTGTCGGCGCCGGCGATGGCGGCATTTACACGCTGCTCGCGTCAAACATCCACGGCGTGATCTCCAGCGCACCCGCCTTGCTTGAAGTCGGCCTGCCGATGGCCAATGCGAGCTTCGAAGCAGACACGTTCACCGTCTATCCAGGCTACGTCAGCGTCAACTTCCCGATTACGGGCTGGACCAGTTCGCTGCCGGGCAACACGGGCCTCAATCCCGTGTCCGACTTGCGCAGTCCGTTCGCCGATAACGGCCTCATCCCCGACGGCAACAGGGTGGCCTTCATCCAAGCCGACAACGGGGTGCTCAGCCAAGTCGTCACCGGCATGGTCGTGGGACAAACCTACTACGTGAAATTCTACGAGAATGCACGCGCCAGCGGCCTGCCTTCGCCCACGCTGAGTGTGACCCTGGGTGGCACCGCCATTGTTCCGGCGCACATCGTGCCGGCCGGGGCCTATGTGCGCGTGGTCAGCGGCCCGTTCCTCGCCACCTCGGACTCGGCGGAACTGGCCTTCGTCAAGACGGCTGGGCCGGCGGGCGGCGACAGCACGGTGGTAATCGACAATGTCGCCGTGCTGGATCTGCCGCCGTCGCAACCGTCCTTCACCATGCAGCCGCAAGGCGCTTTCGTGAAAGAAGGCGACGCGGTGACGTTGTCCACGATCGTCCGAGGCACGTTGCCGATGGGTCTGCAATGGCAGCGCGAGGGCACCGACGTGGCCGACGCCACCAACGCGGTCCTGGCCTTGCCCGGGACCCTGCTGAGCCAAGCCGGCCACTACCGCTTGATCGCCACGAACATTTACGGCGCAGCCACCAGCGCCGTCGCCGTGGTGCGCGTGGGCTTGAGCATCACAGAACTGTTTAACACGGGCGTGGACGACACCGGGGCCTTGGCGGCCCGGGCCTCGGTTGATCGGCATTACCAAGTGGTGAGCAGTGTGGATCCCGCGTTCCCTGGGCCGGACGCGATCCTCTTTTACGATTCTTGGCCGATTCCTCCTTACCTCCTCAACGGGCCGGTGTCAGCTTGGATCTCGGCACGGGCCAATGACCCGGGCGGTAATACTCAAGGCGCGAACCTTTTGGACGGCCTCTATGTGTTCCGCACCGCCTTCCTGTTCGACACGCTGAATCCAGCCACCGCTGAGATTCGGGGCAAGTGGGCCATGGACAACTTCGGAGTGGATGTCCGGCTCAACGGCATCAGCCTCGGTTTGAGCAACAACGCCGGCTTTGCCGCCTTCGGGACGTTCGCCATCACCAACGGCTTTGTGGCCGGCTCCAACACGCTCGACTTCGTGATCAGCAACGCCCCGCCGCCCGGTCCGATGGCGTTTCGCGCAGAGTTCTATGGCGTGGCCGAACCGTTGCCAGCCGCCGCGCCGCAGATCGTTTTCCAGCCCCAAAGCCGCTTCGCACAGGAACTGGACAACGTGGAGTTCACCGTGCTGGCCACAGGCAGCCCGACCCTGACCTACCAGTGGTTCTACGAGGGCCTCGACCTGCTGGATGAAACCAACCGCACGCTGCGCCTGACTCGCGTCTCCCAGTTGGACCAGCAAGGCAATTACACGGTGGTCGTCGCCAACTCGGAAGGCCAGATCGAGAGCAACCCGGCGTTGCTGACCATCAACGCTGCTCCCATCGCAACCGACGACTTCATCGCGTGCGGCTCGAACCAGCCCGTCACCGTACCTCCGAGCAAGTTGCTCTTTAATGACGTCGAACTCGAAGGCGACGGGATCAGCATCCTGGTCCAGGATTCCTCTAGCCAGCAGGGGGGGACCGTCACCTTCGTCAGCGGAATGGTAGTTTATACGCCTCCGCTGAACTACGTCGGCACCGACCGGTTCACCTACACGATCGTGGACTCTCGCGGCGGACGCGCGACCGCAAACGTCTTCGTCACCGTTGGCGCAACGAACTTCCTCAGCATCGTCGTGGCTCCGGCACTGTTGCCGAACGGCCATTTCCAGGTCGGCTACTCGGGCATCCCCGGCTATCCCTACACCATCCTGCGCGCGACCAACGTCGCCGGCCCGTGGCTGCCGTTCGCCGATGTTGTCGCCGATGGGAACGGTTTCTTCCAGATCGATGACCCGAACACGCCGCCCGAACCGGTGCTGTTCTTCCGCGCCACGTATCCGTAGGCCGACGCGTCTGGTGTTGCTCCTGGGAGCCGGGGAAGAAGCCCCGGCTCCCGCGTCTTGCAGGCTCCCTCTTCCCTGCCGCTCTCCTTTGCTGCCATGAACAGACTCGCTTGGATGGTTCTGCTGCTCACTTCGGTCCTGCTCGCCCGCGCCGACAGCGTCGTGGTCTTCAACGAAATCATGTACCACCCGCCAACCAACGAGGCCGCGCTCGAATGGGTGGAACTGCACAACCAGATGGCTGTCGATGTGGACCTGAGCGGCTGGTCGCTGCGCGGCGGGATCGACTTCGATTTCCCGGAAGGCACCGTCTTCGCGGCGGGCGGCTACCTCGTCGTGGCCGTTTCACCGGCCAGCCTCGTGGCCACCACGGGGCTGACGAACGTGCTCGGCCCGTTCACCGGTCGCCTCGCCAACGGCGGCGAGAAGCTTGAACTGCGCAACAACAACCAGCGCGTCATGGACGCCGTGAACTACAGCGTGGAGGGCGATTGGCCGGTCGCGCCCGACGGCGCGGGACCGTCGCTGGCCAAGCTCGACGAGGAATCCGCGAGCGCCCCGGCCTCCAACTGGCGCGCCAGCACGCAACTGGGCGGCACGCCCGGCACGGCCAATACTCCGAAGCAAGTCCTCATGACCACCACCCGAACGCTCGTGCCCATCAGCCAGATTTGGAAATACGAGCAGAGCGGCGCCGACCTGGGCACGGCCTGGATCACGACTAACTTCAACGACAGCGCGTGGCTCTCTGGCCCGGCGCTCCTGGCCGACGAAACGTGCGGCTGCCTTCCCGAACCGATCCGCACGCCGCTCACGGTCGGCGTGGACAAGACCACGTTCTACTTCCGCACGACGTTCACTTACAGCAGCAACGTGGCGAACGCTTCACTCTCCCTGCGCCACGTCGTGGACGACGGCTTGATCGTCTATC
This sequence comes from Verrucomicrobiota bacterium, assembly GCA_016219875.1. Lineage (GTDB taxonomy): Bacteria > Verrucomicrobiota > Verrucomicrobiia > Limisphaerales > JACRJZ01 > JACRJZ01. Next base: position 78,137 of record JACRJZ010000068.1, read on the forward strand.
TCAACGGCGTCGAAGCCTACCGTATCGGGATGCCCACGGGCGCGGTCACGAGCGCCACGACCTCCAGCCGCAGCGTGGGCGACGCGGTCTATGAAGGGCCGTTTTCCATTCCCGCCACGAGCCTGCTCCTGGGCACGAACGTCCTCGCGGTGGAAGTGCATCAGCAGGCCACCAACAGCACTGACGTGACCTTCGGACTGCAGTTGGACGATTCCTTCACCGTCACCAACTCCCCGGCCCAGGCTCTCGCCGCCGTGCCGTCGCTGGCCTTCAACGAAATGTCCTCCGTGACCAACGCGCAGTTCTGGATCGAGATCATCAACACCAGCACGCAGAGCGTAGTGCTCGACCACTACGTGCTGGCCCGCTTCGGCACCACGAACCGCGAGTTCGTGCTCTCGGCGGCGTTCATCCCCGCCGGCGGCTACCTCGTCCTCGACCGCGCGCTGCTCGGCTTCGGCGCGGACCCCGGCGACCAAGTCGTCCTCTACACGCCGGGCAAGAGCAACGTCATCGACGCCGTGATCGCAAAGAGTTTTCCCCGCGCCCGCTGGCCCGAAGCCACCGGCCCGTGGTTGCACCCAACGGAACTCACGCCCGGCGCCACCAACGTGGTTACGTTCCACGACGAGATCGTCATCAACGAAATCCTGTACCAGGCCCGGCAGTTGCCCGCAGTGCCGGCGGTGTATTTCACAAACCTGCTGCTCACGATCACGAACAACTGGCGCTACGACCAGTCGGGCACCAACTTTGGACCGGAGTGGACAGCGCCGGATTTCGATGACAGCGCGTGGCTCGCAGGCCGCGCCGTCTTCTACACCAACATCACGACCCTGCCTGCGCCCAAAGGCACCACGCTGGCGCTCTCGAACGCCGCGGCGCGGGCCGTCACCAATTACTACTTCCGCACCGCGTTCGTCTTCACCAACTCGCCCGTGGGCGTGCAACTCGCGCTGAATCCAATCATCGACGACGGGGCGATCTTTTATTTGAACGGTGAAGAGATCTATCGCTACGCCATGCCCGCGGGCGCGGTTTCCGCCACCACCCGCGCCATCACGAACATCGGCGTGCCGGGTTTCTCCGGCCCCGTCATCGTCCCGGCGGACCATCTCGTCGTCGGCACGAATCTGCTCGCCGTCGAAGTCCACCAGTACCTTCCGCCGCCCGGCAGCAAGGACATCGCTTTCGCTGCGGAACTGGTCGCGCGCGGGTTCGTCAGCCTCGCCCTGCCGTCGCGCGAATCACCGGAGTCGTGGCTGGAACTGTTCAACCGCAGCACCAACACTGTCGATCTCACTGGCTGGCGGCTGGACGACGGCATCGACTTCCGTTTCGCGCCCGGCACGAGCCTGCCGGCCGGCGGGTTTCTCGTGGTGGCGAAAGAGCCGATGCTCGTGCAATCGAACCATCCTGGTGTGACCGTCCTCGGCCCCTTCACGAACCAACTCTCCCGCGGCGGCGAGCGCATCGCGCTCAAAGATGCCGCCGGCAATCCTGCGGACGAGGTCTGCTATTTCGACGCCCGGCCCTGGCCTGCCTACGCCAACGGCTTCGGCTCCAGCCTCGAACTCCGCGACCCGCGGGCCGACAACGCCAAGCCCGAAGCCTGGGCGGCCAGCGACCAAAGCGGTCTCTCGACGTGGCAGACCTACACCTATCGCGGCCTCGCCACCGCCGAACCCGCCGCCAGCCCGACGGTCTGGAATGAGTTCATCCTCGGCCTGCTGGGCGAAGGCGAAGTGTGGCTGGACGACATTAAGGTCATCGAAGCGCCGAACGGCGCACGCCGGCAGTTGATCCAGAACGGCAGCTTCGAGTCCGGCCTCGCGGCCTGGCGCACCATTGGCACGCATCGCTTCAGCGAGGTCATCGTCGATCCGGCGAATGCTTCCAACCACATTTTGCACCTCGTGGCCACCGGCGACACTGAACATCGGCACAACCAGGCCAGCACCACGCTGACGAACAACACGCCCATCGTGAACGGGGTGGAATACGAGATTTCCTTCCGCGCGAAATGGATTGCCGGCTGCAACAAACTCAACTCGCGGCTCTACTTTAATCGTCTCGCCCGCACCACGGTCCTCGCCGCCCCCGATTCGCACGGCACACCCGGCGCGCCGAACTCACGCCGGACCCCTAACCTCGGCCCGACCTTCTCCAACCTCCGCCACGAACCCGTCGTGCCAGCCGCCAGCCAGCCCGTGACGATTTCCGTTGCAGCCTCCGACCCCGACGGCGTCACGAACGCCACGTTGTTTTACTCCGTCAACGGCGGCCCGTGGCAAACGACCCCGATGACTTTTTACGTTTCACGCTTCTCGTTTCTCGTGAGTGCCACTGTCGCTCCCCAGCCCGCCGGCAGCCTTGTCCAGTTCTATGTCCGCGCCACCGACACCCTCGGCGCAGCCGCCACCTATCCCGCCGCCGGGGCCAACTCACGCGCCCTCTACAAAGTTCCCAGTGCCCAGCCGCTCGCCGCGCGCCTGCACACGCTGCGTCTGTTGATGACCGCGGCCGACGCCGCGCTTTTGCACGCCCCGACCAACGTGATGAGCAACGAGCCGTGGGGCTGCACCGTGATCTACGACGACCGCGAGGTGTTCTACGACGCTACGCTCCATCTTCAGGCCAGCGAGCGCGGCCGCAACGTCTCGACGCGCGTCGGCTTCACCGTGAGCCTGCCGGCGGGCCAGGCGCTGCGCGGCGTTCACCGCGGCTTCACCCTCGACCGTTCCGGCGGCTACTCCGGCAAAGGCGGCCGGCAGGACGAGATGCTCCTCAAGCACGCGATCAACAAAGCCGGGCAACTTCCCTGCATGTATGACGACCTGGTGCAGGTCTATGCGCCGCGCGCGTCGGAGGACAGCACCGCGCTGCTCCTGATGGCGAAGTTCAACAGCGAATTCCTCGACACCCAGTTCAAAGACGGCGGCGACGGCGAGATGTACAAGCTCGAATTGATCTACTACCCGACCACCACTGCCAACGGCGATGTGCAGGGGCCGAAGCTCCCTCAGCCCGATCTCGTGGTCGGCACCGACATCAAGGACCTGGGCCTCGACGCCGAGGCCTACCGCTGGACCTTCCTCAAGGAAAACCACGTCGCGCGCGACAACTACGGGCCGATGATGACGCTCGCGCAAACCCTGAGCCTGACCGGCACGAACTTCCACGCCCGCATTCAGCAGGTCATGGACGTGGACGAGTGGGCACGCGCGGTCGCCTTCTTGTGCCTCATCGGCGGCAACGACATGTACACCTACGGCAACTCCCACAACTTGATTGTTTATTTCCGCCCCGAAGACGGCAAAGGGATGGCCTTCAACTGGGACTTGGATTACTCCTTTGTGGCGGCCACCGATGCCGCCTTCCCCGGCACCGGCTCGCCGAACACGTCCAAGCTGTTCACGAATCCCGACACGAACCGTCGATTCTACAATCACCTTTACGACCTGAGCGCGGTCACCGGCGATTCCGCCTACATGACGCGCTGGGCCAACCACTACGCCGGCCTCGTCGGTCAGAACTGGAGCGCCGCTGTGACCTACTTGGCGCAACGCGCGGCCTACGTGCGCGGCACCATGCCGCTCGGCACGGCGTTCGCCATCGCCAACAACGGCGGCAATCACTTCGCGGTGAACAGCAGCCGCCTCGCGCTCAGCGGGACCGCGCCGATGTCCGTGCGCGACATCGAGGTCAACGGCCTCCGCTACCCGCTCACCTGGACAAGCCTCACGACGTGGACGCTGACCGTGCCTTTGCCCGCCTACACCAACACGCTCACGGTGCGAGGCTTCGACGCCGACGGCACGCTCCTCGCCAACGCGACTGACTCCATCATCGTCACCAACCTGTCCACGCCCGCGCTCCTGCCGGTCGTCATCAACGAGTGGATGGCGGACAACGCCGGCCCCGGCGGCTTCCCCGACCCGGCGGACGGCCAGTTCCAGGATTGGTTTGAACTCTTCAACCCGAACGCCGCGCCCGTGGACCTCTCCGGCTATTTCCTCAGCGACACGATTTTGTTTCCGAACAAGTGGACCCTCCCGACCAACACGGTCATCGCGCCGCGCGGTTTCATCCTGGTCTGGGCCGACGAAAACGGCACGCAGAACGGCACCGGCACGAACGGCGACTTGCACGCCAACTTCAAACTCAGCGGCACGGGTGAGGCGCTGGGCCTCTTTGCGCCCGACGGCACACCGCAACACGCCGTCACGTTCGGCGCGCAGTTCCAAAACGTCAGCCAAGGCTTGTTCCCGGACGGCGACACCAACGCGGTTTATTCCATGACCAACTGGACCCCGCGCGCGACCAACCGCCTCGGCACACCACCGCCGCCCGAAATCGCGGACGGCACTCTCGTCGTCGCTGACGGCGCCATCGCGTTCAGCCTGCCGGCGTGGCCCGGACGCGCCTACCGGGTGGACTTCAAGGACGACCTTGGCTTTCCGCTCTGGCTGCCGCTCTCCACCAACCGCACTGACAACGGCGTCATCCTGATCCACGACGACACCGCCGGTCGGGCGCAACGCTTCTATCGGGTCGTGCTGCTGCCGTAGGCGCGAAGCCCTCGCGTCGCTGACGGAGTTGCCGGTTGAAAGTTGAAAGTTGCAGGTGGGCCGGACGCGCGCCAAGCCCGCCTTCAATCAGACAGGTCCTGGCGGCCTTCATTTTCGGCGTTGAAGCGCCGGCGGCTTCGCGCTTTCAATGGGGCCAGTCAACCTATGAAGAATTCACTCGAAGCCGGTCAGCGTCTCGTCACCGCGCTGGCCGTGGTGGGGTTCATCGCTCTTGTCGGCTGCGACACGCCGCAGGCACCGCCCACTACCAGGCTTCAGGTCGCCGCGTTCTCCTCCGACGTCACGCCGCCGCTCGGTCATCCGTTGTGCGGCGGCTGGATCAAGCCGGTCGAAGCCGTCGATGATCCGCTGCTGGCCAAAGGCGTGGTGCTCGCCGATGGCCGGACACGCTACGTGCTCTGCGCGGTGGATTGGTGCCTGTTGCAGACGGGCGCCCACGACCTGTTCCGCCGCAAAGTGGCCGCCGCCGCGGAGGTGCCGGAGGGCCACGTCGCCATTCACACGGTCCACCAACACAACGCCCCCCTCTCCGATGCCGATGCCGAACGGCTTCTCCAGCGCGTCGCGAACCCTCCGCCGCATCTCGATCTGAAGTTCCTCGAGGAAACCACCGACCGCCTTGCGGCTGCGGTGCGCGACGCTTGCGGGCGCTTGCAGCCGTTCACCCACGTTGGCTTTGGCCAGGCGCGTATCGAGCACTTCGCCTCCAACCGTCGCGTGCGCCGGGCCGACGGCAAAGTTGTGGCCCGCATGAGTTCCACCAAAGACGCGGCGATGCGCGCGGAGCCGGAAGGCTTGATTGATCCGTGGCTTCGCACCGTCACGCTGTTCAACGGCGAGAAGCCGCTCGTCCGCCTCCACTACTACGCCAGTCATCCGCAAAGTTTTTACGGCGACGGCCGCGTGACTTCCGACACCGTTGGCCTGGCCCGCGCGGCGCGCGAACGCGAAGAAGGCGTGCCGCAAGTCTATTTCACCGGCTGCGGCGGCAACATCACTGCCGGCAAGTACAACGACGGCACCCCGAAGGCGCGCGCGGAACTGGTGGACCGCATCCGTGCGGCGATGACGCAGTCCGCCGCCGCCACGCAGCGCGTGCCCGTGGGCAAGCTTGACTGGAAGACCACGCCCGTGAGCTTCGCCTCGCGCGCCGAGCCAGAATGGGCGGAAGCGAAATCCCGCCAGACCCTGGCCGACACCAACGCGCCCGTTGGCAAACGCCTCAATGCCGCGCTGAACGTGGCGTGGTTTGAGCGCCTGAAGGCACGGCCCGAAGTCGATCTCAGTCGCCTGCGCCTCGGCCCCGTGAACATTCTGAACTTGCCGGGAGAGGCCTTCGTGCAATACCAGCTCTACGCGCAATCGTTGCGGGCAGAGGAGTTCGTAGCCGTGGCGGCTTACGGTGAAAGCGGCCCCGGCTACATCTGTATGGACGGGGCGCTGACCGATGGCGGCTACGAACCGACCATGTCGCGGATCGGCCCGCCGAGCGAGTTTCGGCTCAAGACCGGCATCGCCCGCCTGCTCGCTCCCGGCGCCGCCCAACCCAGGCCGACGCCTTACTCCGACAAGCTGCACTTGCTGGCGTGGCGCGACGCGAAAGGCTTCGAGCATCCGGTGACGACGCAGTCCGAGTGGCAGAAGCGCCGCGCGGACATCCTTGCGAACATGCAGTCGGTGATGGGGCCGCTACCGGGGGCTTCGCGCAAAGTGCCGCTCGACGTGCGGGTGATCGAGGAAGCGCGACTGGACAGGTTCACGCGCCGCAAGATTACGTTCGCGTCGGAAGCCGGTGACCGCGTGCCGGCGTGGTTGCTCCTTCCGCATGACTTATCCGCCCGAGCGCCCGCGGTGCTCTGCCTTCATCAGACGACGCCGATCGGCAAAGACGAACTGGTCGGGTTGGGCGGCAGGACCAACCGCCACTTCGCCCCCGAACTGGCCGAGCGCGGCTTCGTGGTGCTGGCGCCGGACTACCCGAACTTCGGCGAGTACCGGTTCGACGCTTACGCGCGCGGCTACGCGAGCGCCACGATGAAGGGCCTCTGGAACCACCGGCGCGCCGTAGATGTGCTGGAGTCCTTGCCGCAGGTGGACCGGGAACGGATCGGCGTGCTCGGCCACTCGCTGGGTGGGCACAACGCGCTGTTCGCCGCGGCGTTTGACCCGCGGCTCAAAGCGGTGGTGAGCAGTTGCGGCTTCAACTCGTTCTTCAAGTACCGCCGCGGCGATCTCACCGGCTGGAGCCACGCCGGCTACATGCCGCGCATCGCGTCGGCCTTCGGCAAGGACCCAAAGCAGATGCCGTTTGACTTCACGGAAGTCCTCGCCGCGCTGGCTCCGCGTCCGGTGTTCATCAACGCCCCGATGCGCGACGACAACTTCGAGGTGTCCGGCGTGAGGGACTGCATCGTGGCCGCGACGCCGGTCTATCGGCTGTGGCAGGCGGAAAGAAATCTCGTCGCCCAGCACCCGGACTGCGAACACGACTTCCCGGTGGACGTCCGCGCGGAGGCCTACGCGTGGCTGGACCGGCAGTTGAAACGAAACCGCGGACTGCCTTGACTTCCTGGCCATTGACAGCGCCGCGGAAAGCCCGCATAAAACCGCCATGTCAAACACACATTCAGTTTCGCGACGTGAATTTCTCCGCACGGCCCGCAACACCGCTTTTGGCGTCGGCGTGGGCGTGGCGCTTCCCAACCTCTTCTTGAACCAGACCAAGGCCGCCACGGGCGAGAATCCCAGCGAACTCGTCCGCGTCGGGGTCATCGGCACCGGCCTGCAAGGCAACGGCAACATCGCCGCGATCATGAAGAACGTTGTGGCGCTCTGCGACGTGGACAAGAAGCATCTGGAGGCGACGCAAGCCCGCGTCGAAAAAGCCAACGGCACCAAGGTCGCCACTTACGCCGACTACCGAAAGCTGCTCGAGGACAAAAGCGTCGATGCCGTGCTCATCGCCACGCCGGACCATTGGCACGCGCTGCCCGCGGCGGACGCGATGGTGGCGGGCAAGGATGTCTATTGCGAGAAGCCGCTCACGCTGACGATCCACGAGGGCCAGGTGCTGATGAAGCTCGCCCGCAAGCACAAGAAGATCCTCCAGACCGGCAGCATGCAGCGCTCGGACGCCAAGTTCATCAAGGCTTGCGAGTACATCCGCAACGGCCGCATCGGCAAAATCAAGCGGGTGCTGGTCGGCCTGCCGGGAGTCAATTACGCCGATACCCTCAATAGGGGCGGCAAGCCGCTCACGGTCCCGGACAGCGAGCCGCCGCCGGAGTTGAACTACGACATGTGGCTTGGCCCCGCTCCGTACCGGCCCTACAACGTGAATCGCGTTCACTACCTCTTCCGCTTCTTCTGGGATTACTCTGGCGGCCAGATGACCAACTGGGGCGCGCACCACCTCGACATCACGCAATGGGCACTGGGCATGGACGAGAGCGGTCCGGTGGAAGCCGTGGCCAGCGCCGAGTTCAACAAGGAGAAACTCTACGAAACGCCGACCTCCTTCCACATCACCTACAAATACGCCAGCGGCACCGTCGTGGAGTGCGACAGCGGCGGCAACAAGGAGAAATACAAGATGGGCGCCACCTTCGAAGGCGAAAAAGGCACCATCTACGTGAACCGCGGCGCGCTGACCTTCGATCCGGAAGGCCTCGAAGAGGACGCGATCAAGGACAGCGAAGTTCATCTGTACCCGAGCTACAAAGCCATCTCCAAGCTCCGCAATCCGCATCACGCCAACTGGCTCGAGTGCATCAAGACCCGCCAGGAACCGGTGTGCAGCTTGTCCGTGGGCCATCACTCGGCAGTGGTGTGCCACCTCGGTAACATCGCGGTGCGCACGGGCAAGAAAGTCCAGTGGGACCCGGTGAAAGAAGAGATCATTGGCGACGCCGAGACCGCCAAGTGGGCGTTCAAGGTTTACCGCGCTCCGTGGAAATTGCCTGCGGTGTAGGCTGAAGCTGCCTCCTTTTGCACCGAACGCCGCGCGCGGCCAGGGCCGCCCGCGGCGTTCGTTTTTCTTTCTTGTCGTGACGTGTGGGCCAGTCAAGCGCAGCGCCAACGCAAAGGGTGGAATCGCTTCGCGACAGCCGAGCATCTCCTCGCAAATTCAGGGCGGAGCGCAGATGAGAAGGAAGCTGGCCCAGAATCCAATCTGCGTTCCGCCCTGAATCGGTGAGGAAGCTCCGACAGCGATCTTCCTCGGCAAACGAATCCTCTTGGCCGCTCAGGTCACGGCCCGGTCTGCATGGGCGTCACGATGCGGTAGAACCGCTGCGGCTGGCCGGCGGCAGAGTGGTCCTGCGCAGTGACAGTCTGGCCGGCGGCGAGCGGCGGGATGTTTGTGAGCCTCTGCCACGAGCCGCTGTCCAGCGTTCCGCGATAGAGGACGGTGAAGCTCTGACCGGCCAGACCAAGGAAGCTCAACGCCACAGGATCACCCGGATTCGCCGGCGGCGTGATGCCGTCGATATGCGGGGGCGTGAGGACAGTCACGGTCAGCATGGCCACCACACTGGTCACGGAGCCGGCGAGGTTGCTCACCACGACTTGGTAGCCGCCCGCCTGGGGCGTGGCCGCGTTGGAAATCGTGAGGGTGGGCTGGGTCGCGCCGGACAGGGCGTTGGTTTGGTTGAACCACCACTGGTACGCCAGCGGAGAAGTCCCCTCCGCAGCGACGGAGAACTCCGCCGTGGCACCGGCGGCCACGGTCACGTTCGTCGGCTGCGTTGTGATGCGGGGCGGCTCCAGCACGGTGAGGACCGCCACGGCGCTGGTGGCCGCGCCAAAGAGGTTAGTGACGACGACGTGGTAGGCGCCGGCGTTCGTCGGCTGCACGTTGGTCAAGAGGAGCTGAGGCTCCGTCGCCCCCAGCAACAGGTTGGTCTGGTTGAAGAACCACTGGTGGCTCAGCGGCCCACTGCCTTCGGCCAGGACACTCAGCGTGACATTCGAGCTGACGACGACACTTTGGTTGGTGGGCGATTGCACGACAGACGGCGGCGCGGCAATGCTGAGCGTGGCGACTTCGCTCGTCACCGAGCCTTCGGAGTTGGCGACCACTACTGAGTAGCCCCCGGCGTCCCCGATCTGGGCGTTGGCCAGCGTGAGCGAAGCGCCATCAGCAGCGGCGAGGTCACTGCCGTTGCGACGCCATTGGAAGCGGAGCGGCGGGGAACCCTCGGCCCCGACGGTGAACGTGAAGGAGTCGCCGGCGGTCACGCTCCCGCCGACAGGCTGATTGGTGATGCTGGGCGGGCGCAGGATGCTCAGTTGCGCACTCTGGGTGAGGACGGTGCCGACGGGATTGGTGGCCACCACGGTGTAGGTGCCTTCGTTCGCCAGTTGGGCGTTGGTGATCGTGAAGGTGAGGTTGGTGGAAGTGATGCCGTTGCTCCCGCTGGCCAGGAAGTTGGTTCCGTTAAACCACCACTGGTATCGGAGCATGAGGTTCGCGAAGCCGGCGACGGTCGAGGGAGGCATGTAGGTGCTGGCCAGGATGCTGAAGGTGGCGTTCGACCCCGCCCGCACGGCCTGGTTGGTGAGCGGGTCCATGACGGTCAGATACGCGCGGGGGCTGACGTTGGTCGTGCTGCCAAAGAGATTGGTGATGCTGGCCACGTCGTAATACGAAGCCTGGCTGTGCTGGACGGCGGGAAGGCTGAGCATCGAGTTGGTGTCATACAGGACCATGTTCGTGAGCACCGAGATGCCCTTGCGCCAACGGTAGGTCATGGGCAAGGCGCCCCCGGCGGTGATGCGGAAGGAAACCGGCGCCCCGACCAGGGCCACGACGTTGCTCGGCGTGGGCTGCGAGGTGTAGTAGGGCTTGGTCTGCACTTCCAACGCCGCAACGCTGCTGGGGGTGACGCCGTAGTCGTCCGACACCGTCACACTGTAGAGGCCGGCGTTGGCGGCCTGGCAATTGGTGAGGAGCAAGGGGTTGTTGGTGCGATCCGCGAGCAGGTTGGTGGCATTGAAGTACCACTGATAGCGCAAGGTGGTGCTGCTGGTGGCCATAACGCTGAAGAGGGCATTGCTGGTGGCAAACACCGCGAGACCCTGCGGTTGCTGCGTAATGAGCGGCTGGAACAAGACGGAGAGCGTGGCGGGCGTGCTGACCACGGAAGAGACGAGGTTGGTGACGATCACTGTGAACGTGCCCGCGTCGTCAGCCGTGAGGTTGGCGCGCGCCAGGGTGGGGCCGTCGGCGCCGGGCAGGTTCGTGCCGTTCATCAACCACTGGTAAGCCGGAGCATCGCCGCTGATTCCGACGCTGAAGGTCGCGGTCTGGCCGGGGAAGCCGATCACGCTTTGCGGCTGGCTCGTGATCCTGACCGGCGCCAAGACCAGCAACGAGGCCGGCTCGCTGAGCGCGGAGCCGTTGGGCGTCATGACCAGCACTTGATACAGGCCGGTGTGCTGGGGCTGAACATTGGCGATGGTCAACGCGGAGTTGGTCGTGACGGCGGAGCTGATCCCATTCGCCGTCCACTGAAAGTAGAAAGGCCCGGTGCCGCTCACCGCCACGGAGAGCGTGACATTGGATCCTGCCGCGGCGGCCCCACCTTGGGGCTGAGCGGTGATCAGAGGCGCCTGGCCGGAAGGCAGATTCGTTCCCGGCGACGGATAGGCCGCGACCCAGTTGGTCGGCTCGTTGCCATAACTGCCGGCCACCACGCGCGTCAGCGAGCCGCCCCAGCCGTCCGCCAAGACCGGCCACGGCGCGGTGGAGCGGTAATGGACCTTCTCGACCAGGATGCGCGGCACGCCGTTGGTGGTGGTAAGCGCAGGCCGGTTCAGTTCAACGGTGTCCTGGTCATTAGCGAGTTTGCCCAGCCACGGGCCGCAGATCGCGACATTGGAAGAAAGACCGTAGCGGGAGCGAAACGCCGCCAAGTTGGCCGGTTCGCCCGTTGGATTGAACCCCACGACGAGCACCGAACCGCCCGGCGGCAGCGTGACGTTGGTGGGGAAGTCGAAATCGACGCCGCCCCGGAGACGCCAAGTGTTGGTTGGCTCCGCCGTGTTGTAGAGCGGCACGTTGGTCGCGGTGAGGTTGCGCAATTCCACAAAACTCGCCGGCGGATCGTTCGTCGTCAGACTGGCCGGATGGTACATGATCTCGCTGATGACCACCGGGCCGACTCGCGGGCCGGCGTTGGCGTTGGTGAGCGTGACGGCGGACTGGGCCACGAAATCCGCTTCGCCCATCGTGTTCGCATGGCGGCCGAAGCTCACGTCGAACTCCGAGGCGCCAAACTCGAAGCCGTGGTAGTAGCCCGAAAGGTTGCCGCTCGCGTCGCCGGAGAACAGATAGGCCTCCTCGCCGAACGAACTGAAGCTGAAGCCGAAGCCCGACGGGTTGAGTTGCGTTTCGTCCAAGACGAGATAGCCGCCCGCCGGAATCGTCGTGCCGACGGGAAGGCGGTACTTGGTGGGCAGGTAAAAGTTGTCGGTCAGGTACCAGTCCCCGATGTCCACGGCGGTAGCGTTCGGGTTGAACAGTTCGATCGCATCGAGCGCCGGCGGGATGGGGGCTGCGAAGACTTCGTTCACCAACACCGGCAAGAAAACGGGCGGCGCAGGGTCGTCGATGCCAGGCGAGCCGCCGATCTGGCCGCTGGCGCGCCAGGTTGCCTTCTGGTCCCAGGCCAGGTGGTCAGCCAGTTCGTCCACCACAACGAGAGAGAATCCGAGTCCGTCCGTCAGCGGGTACCACGCGTTGTTGTAGCTGAAATCGAGGATTTCTTCGTTGGCGGCGTCGAGCAACTGCAGGCGCTCCCCGGCGTTTTCCAGCGAGCCGGTGAATTGGCCGGCGATGTTGCCGCTGCTGACGTAGCGAAGGCTGAAGGCGAACCCGTTCTTGACCACCAGCACGCGCTCGCCCGGAGCCAGGTTGGTGATGGTGCTGCCGGTGAAGGCGAACTCAATGCCGTTGACGAACTTCACGCCATTGAGGTCAAGCGTCACGTTGGTCGAGATGTTCTTCAGTTCGATGTACTCCAGGTCTTGATTGGTGAAACCGCCGAACGCCGGTGGATGGTACATGATTTCGGTCACGCGCAAATACTGCTGCGCCAAGCTGGGCGTGCCGGTGTAGCCGGTGGCGCTGTTGGTCCGGCCATCCGGCGTGAGCAGCGCGAGCGTCTCGCCCCAGGCGGAGAGTTGGCCCTGGTAGGGGCCGACGACCATCAGCTTCTGCCCCGCGCGCGGGCCAGCGGTGCGGCCGCGGAAGGCCTTCACGTCCGGCGAGACGTAGAGGCGGTTGGCCGGAGTGATGACCGTGCCGGGCGCGAAGGTGAATCGCACGCCTCCGGCCAGCTTCCAGCCCGAGAGGTCCACGGCGTAGCCGTTGGGATTGAACAACTCGATGTACTCCTGCGCTTGGTTGCTGGAGGCGGGGTTGTGCTCGATGGCGCCGAACTGGATCGCGGCGTTGGTTGGCTGGGCCGCCGGGATCGCGTAGGAGTTGCTGGTGCAATAGTTGAAAATCCACGCGCGGCGGCCGGGCAGGAAATAATCCTTCATGCGCCCGATCTCGTTGGTGAAACTGCTGGTGGGATTGCCTGGGCCGCTGAGGGCCGCGTTCCAGGCGCGGGTGCCCCACTTGGCTTGGTCCAGTCCGGCATCGTCACGCACCAGGTCCTCGTAGTAGCTGATCAACCCGCGCAGGAGGTCCGTATTCGTCGCCGTGCCCGGCGGCTGGAGAATCTCGTCGGCCAGCGTCCGGACACGACGGGTGATCATCGATTTCAGGACCGGATCGTTGTAGAGCACGCCGAACAGGCTCTGATTGCCACCAATGTAGGGAGCCACGTTGGTGTAAATCGTGTCGTCAAAGTAATTGCCGTTGGCGCTCGTCCAGACGTGGCCGAAACTCAGATCGACATCCCACGGCAACGCGAACCACTCGCCGGTCCCCTCGCTGTCGCGATAGAGGTAATGGTTTTTGTGGCAGCAGTCGTGGTCGCTGTTGATGGCCTTGGAGGCCAGGAAGCTGACCACCTCCGGCACGTTGACGTTGTCAAACACGTAGGCGACGCGGGCGTTCACGTCGGGTTGGGTGACGGCGTTGATGAGTGCTTGGAGGTCGTAAGGCGGTTCCCACTCGCGCGTCTTCTTCTCGTTGGAGGTGACGGTGGTAAGGGTGTTGTAGATCTTGTAGAGCGCGCCGTTCTGGTCGAAGCCGAGGCGTTGCAGGAAGTCCTCGTTGCCCTGCTCCATGAAGTTGGCCAGGCTGAAGAACGCGGCGTTCTGCTGGACGCGCAGGGCGAACGAATAGTGGAAGGGAGTGCCACTCATCGCGTAGGTGTCCGCGGCCAGCATGTTCCGCATGTGCGAGCGGTCGGCCCACGTCGTCAGCAACGCGAAGTCGCCGATCCGCGGTTTGTCCGGCGAGATGGTGAGCTTGTAGCCAGGGTTCAGGTTGAAATTGTGGCTTCGTTTCGGGAAGCCGGAACTGGATTGGCCGTGCAAGGTGACGCCGATGTTATCGACGAACTGGCCGTTGAAATAGATGGAGCAGGTCGTGCCCGCGTCGGAGTTCGCGCCGCTCGGATTTGAAACGAACCAATGGAGCACGGGCAGCTTGGTGACGAGGGCCGGATCGGCGATGACCGTCCCGAAGTACTGAGGCGAGCGCGTGGTGGGATTGGCGGGCCAGCGCATGGTGTTGCTCGCGGTGTCCGTGCTGCGCAGGAACCACCGCACCATCTGCCCGGCGGTGGCGACGCCGGCGGGAATCCGCGCGCCATACACGCCGTCGCCCGCGGTCCCGTCGCCGTGTAAGCCGTCGTCGTACATGGAATTGGTCACCTCGCCGCCGTACATGACGCGATAGGTGAGCGTGAGATTGGACACGGCGTTGAACGTGGCCACCGCCCGGGCCGTGACCGTGATGGCCTCGCTGCTGGCTGGCTCGAGCGGGGCGAACGCGAGATCAACCAACAGCGGGCCGAGGTTCGTGGTACCGGTGCCGTTCATGGCGTTCGGGGTCGGAGCCAGAAAGTAAACCGGCTGGCTGGTATTGATGGACTGCACCACGCCGGCCAGTTCCGGCAAGATGAAGAAGTCGGCGTTGGTCGCGCTGAGGTTCATCGCCTGGATGGCCAGCAAGTTGGCGCCCGCGTGGAGGAAGCTCCGGTAGGCGCTGATGTCGAGCGTCTGGCCAAACATCGACTCGTCAACCGTGGCCGCGCCGGTCGCGGCCGAGTTCCAGGCGAGATCGGAGGACGGCGCTTGGGTCAACACGACGCCGAAGGTGCAGCGATCCAAGGCGTCGTTGTAGGTCGCGTCGGTCCCGAGAGGATCCAGCGCGAAGTCCACCGCATCACCGGCATCCAAGCCGGCCAGGAGAATGTTCGTGGTGATCCCGCTCAAGTCGTTGCCGGGAATGGTGCGGGCCGTGATCGGGGTGCCGTTCAAGAACACCCGCAGCGTCGCCCCGTTGCCGCCGCTGATAGACTTGGCGAACGACACTCTGGCCGTGACCACGCCGCTGACTTCACTGACCCAGCGGCGAATGGCCCAGTGGTTGTACAGACCAGTGGCGCCGTTCGGAGTCCAAGAAGTCTGCCCGATCATTGTGAACGGCGGATCGTCCGGGCTGAGCGCCCAGTTCGTGCCATCGAACCGCCAGGTGCCGTCGAGCATATTGAAATCGCCGGCCTCGTACAGCCCGTTGGTGTCGAGCGACTGGTTGTAGTAGCCGTAGAACCAGCCGCCGTTGCCTTGCGCTCCCGACGCCGACCAATCGTTCGTGCTGTTGCCGATCACGCCTCCGGCCGCATACGACGGCGCGTTGCGGCGCGCGACTTCCTGCCCGTTGAGGAACGCCACGAAGCCGTCATTGTATTTCACCTTGAGCAGCAGACCCGTGAGTTGGGAAGGGTCGGCCACCGTGAACGGCACCCGGAGGTAGGCGCTGGCATTGCTGTTCGCCATCGTGGAACCGATGTCCGTCGCGATGAAGTTTGTCAGATAGGCGGCGCGAAACACGCGCATCTGCCCGTAGGAACCGTCGCTGCTGTCCACCGGCAAACCGTCCGTGCCCGCCGACGACAGGGCGAAATCGATCTTGTCGCCCACGGCGACATTGCTGAGGTAGAGCGTCCGATTGACCCCCACGGCGTCGGTGCCGCCGATGATCGCCGTGTCGAGTGGCGCGCCATTGTGGAGAACAAAACCCGAGACGCCATTGCCGCCGCCGGTGTTCTGCTTGGCCAGCGACCAATCCACGCGCAACAAGCCGTTGGTCTGGGCGACCCACCGACGGATGACCCAATGCTCGTTGGAATTGTTGGTGCCATTGGGATGCCAGATGTTCGATCCGATGTTGTCCCACGGCGGATTGCCGTTGTACCAGTCCCACAACGTGCCGGTGAAGTAATTGCCGGAACTAAACCCGCTCCCCGTGTTCGGAAACGCCGTGAAGTCGTTGGTCTGGTAGCCGGGCGTGACCGTGTCGGCCGTCTTGTTGTAGTAACCGTAGAACCAGCCGGACGCGCCTTGTTGGCCGGAGAACTCCAGCAAGGAATCCGCCGCCAACACCCAGGTCGGCCCCGCGTTGGCGTCGGTGGAAAAGCCAAGGCCGATCGTGGCATTGCTCCAGGACGAGTCATCCAGAGCGGGATCGTTCCATTGCGCTTCCGCGGCGAGGCTGCCGGGCACCAGGAACTTGGCGGCCGCCCCGGCGCTCAGGATCGTGTTCGTGGCCGCAGTCATCGGCAGACCATAAGAAATGTCCTGGGCCTGCGACGGGTAGGTAGGCGCGTACTGAGAGGCGATGGTGAAGTCGGGCCGCACCAGCGCCAGAAACTCCGGCGGCGCCGGATCGAGCTTGAAGTTGGTGTGCAGCGGCGCGCCGGCGGTGCGGCGATTTTTGTTTGAGGCCCAGACGATCAGGGTCCGGCCCGGCGCGAGAGCGGTGGACGGGAACGTCCACTTGTTCAAGCGGGTGGCGTTGTCGGTCAGATACCAGCCGCCGAGATCCACCGTGTTGGTGCCCGCGTTGAGGATTTCAATCCAATCCTCATGGGAACCGTCCTCGTCCTCGATACTGGTGACGTTCTTGGTCAGGAACTCGGAGATCAACACCTGGTCCGCGCCCCGGGCCATGACTATCGTCAGGGCGAGCGCCACCGTACAAATCAGCCGTTTCATGTTTGGTCGCATTGGCTCAATGGGCGCGGAATCTGCCGGGAAGCGCACCGGGATGCAAGCGCGCTTCTCACGAATTTGGGCGTCTCTGCTTCGGTCTTTGACGCCGGGAGGCAACGGTGAGATAACCCCCGCCACGTTATGCAAACACTGCTTCGTTTCCTCGGCGTCGGCGCGTTGGCCGCGCTGGCGGCTTGCTCCACGTTGCGCTCGCCGGCGCCGGACCCCGACGCGCCGCCGTCCACTCACCCTCTGACGGACTTCCCCGGCCCGCAGCCGGACGGCGCGGTGCGGCTGCCGAACCAGTGGTTCCTGCGGCCCGTCGGCAAGCAAATCCTGCTCGGCGATTTCCCAGTGAACATCGCGGTGCATCCCAACGGCCAATTCGCCGCCGTGTTGCACTGTGGCCACGGCCAGCACGAGATCATCGTGCTCAACCTGGCGTCGTTGTCGGTCGTCTCGCGGGCCACCGTGCCTGAGGCGTTCTACGGCATCGCCTTCTCCGCTGACGGCCAGAAACTGTTTTGCAGCGGCTCCGGCAGTGAGGTCGTCCACGAGTTTGCCTTCGCTGCTGGCTACTTGGGCGCGCACGAGACGATCGCGTTGCGCGACGCGAAGCGGCGCGGCATCCCGGCCGGCCTCGCGCTCACGGCGGATGGCCGGCGTCTCTTCGCGGCCAATGTGCTGGCCCATCGCGTCAGCGAAGTGGAGGTCTCCGCCCGCCGCGTCACCGGCGAAATCTTGCTCGGCACCAACGACACCACGCTGGTCACGCCCACCGCCAAAGTCGATCGCACGGAAGACGAAGCGGCCATCGCGAAGCGTGCCGAGGCCATGCTGGACGGAGCGAAGTCGAACGACCCGTTCCCGTATGGCTGCGTCCTCGATGAACGAAAGTCGCGCCTCTACGTCAGCCTCTGGGCACAGGCCAGCGTGGCAGTGATCGATCTCAGCAACCGGCAGGTGACGGCCCGCTGGCCTACCGAGGAGCATCCCAACGAAATGCTGCTCTCGAAGTCCGGCCAACACCTCTTCGTGGCCAACGCCAACCGCAACACCGTCACGGTCCTCGACACCGAAAGCGGCCGGCCCGTCGAAACCTTGCTGGCGGAGTTGCAGCCCAACTCACCGCCGGGCAACACCCCGAACAGCCTCGCGCTGTCGCCGGATGAGCGCCATCTCTTCGTGGCCAACGCCAACATCAATACGGTGGCCGTGTTCGATGTGTCCACGCCGGGCCGCAGCCGTTCGCTCGGCTTCATCCCGGTGGGCTGGTACCCGACTTCGGTGCGGGTCACACCGGACGGCAAAAAGCTTCTCATCGCCAACGGCAAGGGCCTGATCTCGCGCGCCAATCGGAACGGCCCCTTGCCCGGACGCGAAGGCCCGGCGTCCATGCGCGAGTACATCGGCGGCCTGATGCAAGGCACGCTGAGCGTCATCGAACTGACCGCCGGGGCCAGGTTCGAGGAGCAAATGAAGAAGTGGACGGCGCAAGCGTATCGCTGCCTGCCGCGGGGCGCGAAAGCTGGATTGGAAAATCCAGCCGACCCGCAAACGAGCAAGCCGGTGCCACACTGGACCAATCCCATTCCACGGAAGCTGGGCGAGCCTTCGCCGATCCAGTACGTCTTCTACATCCTCAAGGAGAACCGCACCTACGACCAGGTCCTCGGCGATATGCCGCAAGGCAACGGCGATGCTTCGATCTGCTTGTTCCCCGAACGTGTCACGCCCAATCACCACAAGCTGGCCCGCGAGTTCGTGCTGCTGGACAACTTCTACGTGGAAAGCGAAGTCAGCGCCGACGGCCACGAGTGGAGCCTGGGCGCGTATGCCTCGGACTTTGTGGAGAAGATCTGGCCGCTGTCCTACGGGCACAACAAGCACAACAAGTTCAGCTACCCCGCGGAGGGTAACTTCGCCGTGGCGGTGCCGGCGGGCGGCTACTTGTGGGACCGGGCGCGCGAGGCCGGCGTGAGTTACCGCAGCTATGGGGAATTCGTCGCCAACGCCAAGAGCACCAACCAGCCGTGTACCTCCCGCGTCGCTGCGCTCAAGGGCCACTTCGATCCGTGGTATCACAGCTTCGACATGGACTACTCGGACCTGTTGCGCGCCGACCGCTTCATCTCCGAACTGCGCCGCTTCGAGCGCGAGGGCAACATGCCGCGACTGCAAATCGTGCGGCTGCCCAACGACCACACCTCCGGCACCGGCGTCGGCAAGCTCACGCCGACCGCGTACGTCGCCGAGAACGACCTGGCCTTTGGCCGCGTCGTCGAGGCGATCACGCGCTCCAAGTTCTGGCCGCAGACCGCCATCTTCGTCGTGGAGGACGACGCGCAGAACGGCGCCGACCACGTGGACGCGCACCGCACCATCGCCTACGTCATCAGTCCTTACGCGCGGCGCGGGGCGGTCGATTCCACCATGTATTCCACCTGCTCCATGTTGCGCACGATGGAGTTGATCCTCGGCCTGAAGCCGATGTCGCAGTTCGATGCCGCGGCGATGCCGATGTTCAACTCCTTCCAAGCCGCGCCAAACCTGCGTCCCTACACGCACGAAACGGCGCGAGTCAGCCTGAAGGAAGTCAACGTGAAGACGGCCTGGGGCGCCGACCTGTCGCGCCAGATGAACTTTGCAAAGGAAGACGCGGCGGACGATCTCCTGCTCAACGAAGTCATCTGGCGCAGCGTGCGCGGCGCGGACAGTCCGATGCCTGCGCCCGTGCGGGCGGCCTTCGTCTTCGCGCAGCCGAAAGACGAGGACGACTGATCGCGGAGCTTGCCAAATCTCGCGGACGTAGCAGCCGATGTGAGGAGGCTCAAACTTAAATGGAACCGGAGCCTCCTCACGTCGGCTGCTACGGTTTAGAAATCGCCTCTGATGCTTTTGGTTGCATCGCCGCCTTGCGGAGGGATACTGGCCCCGCTGAATGACACCGATGAGAACAAATCGATCTCAGTGGCGGCTATATTCGTGGGCGGCGCTGACGGCGTGGGCTGTCTTGGCTGTGCTGCCTTCCCGGCTCGTGGCCCAAGTGAGTGGACGCGTCATCACTTGGGGCACCAACGCCTGCTTCGCGGTGGCGATGCCGAGCGGTCTGACCAACATCTCGGCCGTGGCGCCGGGCAACTGCTACTCCGTGGCCTTGAAAGCCGATGGCACGCTCGTCGGTTGGGGCGATGACTTCGCCGGGACGCTGGCGCCACCGACGGATTTGACCGGCGTGAAAGCCATCACGGGAGGGCCGTTTCACTTTGTAGCCTTGAAGAGCAACGGCACCGTGCGCGTGTGGGGCGATCTGACGTTGGTGCAAAGCGTGCCGACCAACTTGACGGGCATTCGGGACATTGCCGCGGGCTATTACCACACGCTCGTCGCGCACAGCAACGGCACGGTCGGAGCTTGGGGCACCGCCTTGCAGGCCATCGCGGTCCCGTCGGGGTTGAGCGGAGTCATCGCGGTGGCCGGCGGCGGCAGCCACAGCCTGGCGCTGCAATCCAATGGCCGGGTCGTCTGCTGGGGCGCGAACTCCTCAGGCCAACTCAATGTCCCCGCCGGCTTGGTGGACGCCATCGCCATCGCTGCCGGTGACAGCCACAGCCTGGCGCTGAGGGCGAACCGCACCGTGCTGGCCTGGGGCTACAACGGCTGGGGCCAATGCAACGTGCCCGCAAACATCGCCGGCTCGGTCGTGGCCATTGCGGCCGGCCAAGCCCAAAGCCTGGCCTTACTGGCCAATCGCCGCATGTCCGGCTGGGGCAATTCCTACAATGGCGCGCTGGACGTGTTGGGCCTCTCCAACGTGGTCGCCATGACGACGCATTACGAACACGGCCTGGGCATCGTGGCGGAGCCGGTGACAATCACCAGCCAGCCGCAAAGCATCACCAACGCGCTCGTGGGCACGAACGTCACGTTCGCCGTCGGCGTCGCCGGCACGCCGCCGTTCCAGTTCCAGTGGCGCAAGAACGGCACGAACTACCTCGCCGGCGCGACGAATTCTTCCTTCACTCTCAGCAGCGTTCAGCTTGCCGACACCGGGGCCTACGACGTGCTGGTCACGAACCTGACCGCCACAGCCGTGAGCACGGCCGCGACGCTCGTGGTGGTCGCGCCGCCATCAATCGTGACGCCGCCGACGAACCAGGCGGTCGTGATTGGCGGCAACGTGAGCTTCAGCGTGACGGCAGCGGGCACCGCGCCGCTGCGTCACCAGTGGCGCAAGGAGGGCACCAACCTGCTCAATGCGACGAACCTCGAATACTCCATCACCGGCGTCCAAACCAACCATGCGGGCAACTACGCCGTCGTGATCACCAACGCCTACGGCAGCGTGACCAGCGTCACCGCCACGCTGACCGTGAACCTCAAGCCCGTCATCACCAACCAGCCGCAAAGCCGCACCGTGCTGGCCGGCGCCGGCGTGAGCTTCAGCGTGGGCGCGGCCTACGCCACGGGTTATCAATGGCGGCATGAGGGCACGGACATCGCCGGCGCCAACGCTCCGTCGTTCACCATCAACAGCGCCCAAGACGGCGACGCTGGGAGTTACACTGTGCTCGCGACGAACCAATACGGCTCGGTGCTGAGCGCGGCGGCCACATTGACCGTGACGCCGGCGCCCGCCGCCAGTTCCACACTCGTGACGAACTTCGGGCAGAGTCTCGTCTTCGTTCCTGGCGCCGGCTACGTGGACCTCGCTCCACCAGCCAGCCTTGCCAACGTGACCGCTCTCTCCGCCGGTGCCTACCACGATCTCGCGCTTATCGATGATGGGACAGTCGTAGGCTGGGGTGACAACAGCGCCAGCCAAGCTTCACCGCCACTGGGGTTGACCGGCGTGGGCCGCATCGCCGCGGGCGCGCGTCACAGTCTGGCTTTGGCCGGCAACAGCGTGGTCGCGTGGGGCGCGAACAACGTTGGGCAGAGCACCGTGCCGCCCGGCGCGGCGAGCGCGGTCGCCCTCGCGGCGGGCTGGGAATTCAGCCTGGCGCTCCGGGAGAATGGAACCTTGATCGGTTGGGGCACGAACAACCTCGGCCAGACCACGCCGCCGCAGGGCCTGAACGTCAATCTCATGGCGATCTCCGCGGGACAAGAACACGCGCTCGGCTTGCGCAGCAACGGCACCGTCGTGGCCTGGGGCGGGAACACCTGGGGCCAGGCGCTCGTGCCGCCCAACCTCGGCGCGGTCGGTGCGGGCCTCGCGGCGATTTCGGCGGGTGGCCTTCACAGCATGGCGCTGCGCAGCAACGGCACGGTCGTGTGCTGGGGCTGGAACCAGTTTGGGCAGACGAACGTTCCCCCCGGGCTGGCCGGCGTGACCGCCATCGCCGCGGGGGAGAACCACTGCCTTGCTCTCAAGCAAGACGGCACGGTGGCGGCGTGGGGACAGAACAACTACGGGCAAACGGACATCCCTGTCGATCTGGGCGGAGTCATCGCGATTGCGGCGGGCGGAAGCCGGAGCTTGCTCCTCATCAAGAAACAACTCGTGGCCTTGCCGCCGCAATTCGCGCCAGGCGCCGGCTTCACGATCCTGCTTCGCAACAACGACGGCAGTCCGGTGGATTCAACTCGGCTGGCCAAGTTGGAAATCCGGGCCACCACCAACCTCGCGCTCAGCATATCCGCGTGGACTCGCTACACGAACTTCGTCCTCACAAGCAAT
The DNA here is from genome assembly GCA_016219875.1 of Verrucomicrobiota bacterium. GTDB lineage: Bacteria > Verrucomicrobiota > Verrucomicrobiia > Limisphaerales > JACRJZ01 > JACRJZ01. The sequence goes on from JACRJZ010000068.1 coordinate 100,589, forward strand.
GGCTGGGCGCGCTGGGATGACAACTCCGCGACGAACCTGCCCTGGCGTTTCTACCGGGTAGGCGAGTCGCCGTGAGTTGGGATGGGGCCAATCGCAAAACCTCGTAGCAGCCGACGTGAGAAGGCTCCATTCAGAAGTCAGCGTCTCCTCACGTCGGCTGCGACAGTTTTGCACGAGGCCACTGGAGGCGGGCAAGACTGCATCAAGCTCCCGCCCGGCGCACCAGGCAGCGCAGGTTTTCAACCTGCCGTAGCGCCGACTTGCAGTCGGCAAAGCCGTGAACCTTCCAGACGGCTGGCCTCTTCCAACGCTCGCCGGTTGGAAAACCGGCGCTACGGCAGACTGGAAGTCTGCGCTACCCGGTGTGCCGGGCGGGAGCTGGATGCAGCCTTGGGAGGCGGGATCGTTGTCGATCACGCCGTTGACGCTGGGTGCGCCTCCCCCTATGGTCCGCGGCCAATATGAATTTCAAGCTGCTCTTCAAGACGCTGTTCCTGATCGTCGTGTTGCTGTTGCTGGTGCTGATCGGCATGAACAACCGCGATCCAATCGGCTTCAAACTGCCGCCGCTCCTGACACAAACCATCAAACAGCCCGCGGCGATCATGTACTTCGCCTTCTTTGCCGTCGGTCTGCTCACCGGCACCATCTTGACCGCCGGCGGAAAGAAAGGCAGCGGCGCAAAGTCGGCCAAGAGCGAGAAGTGATCCGCCCACGGCGTGGCCAGCGTGAGGACGGTCCTACATTTTCTATTCAGCTTCTGTCTGTCGCGAACAGTTGCCACGGCTCTGTTCTTCTCGGCTTTGCTCCTTCAGCCCAGCCGCGCGGCGGAGACCAACGCGCCCGCCGAACTTTGGCTGACCAATGCAGCGCAGTATCCGGCCGGCCTGCTGCCGGGCTTGGTCCAAACGAGCCGCTTCGAGAACGCCCACGCCGAGTTCATCGCGGGCGTCGTGAAAATTCTGTGGACGCCTTTGCCCACGGACTCTGCTGGCGTCGTCACGCTCAAGCTCAGTGCCGACGAACCCGGCCATTGGCCCGCGCGCGATTGGCGGTCGTACCCAATGACTCAGCGCGGCCCGAACTGGGAAACCCTCATCCCGGTCGATTCCTTCGATGTGCCGCTGATCTACTTCCTCCAGACGGTGTCGGCGAAAGCCACGAACGTTTCCCTGATGCGCTTGTGCCACCCGCAACGGCTCGGCCTCGAACGGCCCACGCGCGTCTTCTGGCCCTTTCTGGAAGGCTTTGAAGAAGGACTGGAAAGTTGGCGCCTGTTGGCAGGCGGGCGCGGCTCGGTCGAGTTGCGCACGGCGTCCGAAGCGCGCAACGGCCATGCGGCGCTTTCCGTTGTGATCCCACCGGACAGGTTCTCCGCGACCGTCGGCACGACGCGGCTGCGCGGGTGGCGCTTGGTCGAGCGCAGCGCGACCGGCGTGGCGCTGTGGATGCGCACCCGCGAAGGGACCGGGCGCGCGCGCTTCACGCTGCTGGCGGATGCGTTCACGACCCGGCAAACCGTCGCCCCGAGGGAAGCCGAGATTCCGGTTCAGGCAGCCTGGCAGAAGATCGAACTCCCCTTCACCAGCTTTGCCAAGTTGCCGTTGGGCCAAGTGGATTTCCTGACCATCGAACTGCTGGGTGAGCCGGGCCGCGAGTTTCTGCTTGATGATCTCTACCTGCTGGGACGGTGGAGATTGGACTGAGGCTACCGTGCTGCCGCGGGCCATAGCACATTCCCCTCCACGTCTCTCCATTCGCTGCGGTCGCCGCCTGTCGTCTTCCGGGCAAGGTGCTCGAGGTAGAACAGCGTCGGCTCGGCGATGTGCTGGTTGTTGAGGAACGGCTCGGTGTATTGGATGTCGCCGAATTTCGCCTGGCCGATGTGATGTTGCTGGCCGACGTGGTTGTTCCAATCCACGCCCTCGGTCAGGAACCCATGCGGGCCGTGGTGATGCTTGGCCGCCGCACGCAGGATGGTCAACCCGTTCAACTGATACTCACGGCGGCGCGCGGTGTCACCCGCCCGCGGGTCCGCCGCCGCCTCGAAATAGGCCAGCGCCGCTTCGGCGTTCTCCCACAAATACGAGGTGTCCCAGGAGTCCTCCATGTAGAGCAGTCCTTGCGTGGCCACGCCGTTTCGGTCCTCGCGCATCTTGAAGGCCTCCAGTCCTGCCAGACAGCGGTCGTAAGCGAAGGCACGGAGGCTCTCGTCCTTGAGCACGCGCGACGCCGCCAACAGGGTTCGGAACGCGACGGAGTACGCGACGTTCTCCCGCGGATCGTAGGTGTCGTGGTTGATACTGCCGAAAAAACCGCCCGCGCGGATGAAGACGCCGGCCTTTTGCCGAAGCGGCTTCGTGTAGTCGGCCAGTCCGCGCTCCGTCAACGCGGCCTGAAGCTGCAGGATGAAGAGGCCATCGGCGGAAGTCTGCCAAAACGGGTCGTGGCCGCCTTCGGGCGATTTGCGCCACACCTTGCCGTCGGACAACGTGCGCCGCGGGAACCAGCCGTTGGGCACGGCCTCGACCTCCTGGTGAATCCAGTCGGCGCACCGCACCGCGAGGCGCCGCTTCCGCGCGGCCCGCTGGTCGTCGCCCAGGTCGTCGGCGAAGCGGACCAGTTGATAGGCCACCTTCGCCATCGAACCAGGACAGAACCAGTCGGAGTTGTGCTTGTAGTTCAGACAAAACTTGCTTGTGGTTGTTTCCCGATAGCCGCGGATGAAACCCGTCCGCTCGTCGATGAATCCGCAGTCGAGAACATGGTCGAGAATGTCGAGCGCGCTCCGCTGCCAGTCGCTCCGACCGAAGAACCGCCCGGCGATGTAGATTTCCCAAGCGCCACCGACCGCGTTGGCGGCCCAGCCCGGGCCTTCCAAGTGGCCGAAGTCGTGCCAGCCCATGACTCGCGCCTCAGGATCGACGAAGCTGGAAACCGAAACCCAGTGCCCCTTGTCATCGCGTCGCAGGGTTTTCGTCAAAGTGAACCGCAGGGAATCAAGCGTGGAATGGACGATCGTGTAGCGCGGGTTTTCAGGAAGGTGGAAGGCGGTTGCAGGTGGATTGGTCCCGGCGCCCAGCGCGCCTGCGGCCACGGCGAAGAACCATGCCGCTCCGGCAAAGGGGTGACGTGTTGCTTTCATGGCCTGACTTTTACTCCGGTGATCGAGATTTCTCACCTGCAAAAACGCTTGTTCGGAAACCGGGCACAGGACCGAGAGACGCCGAGGGCGGCCTTTTCGCAGATTGACAGCCCCACGCCGAGAATACATTTTGTATCCGTGCGCGTTGTGAAGGAACCGTTCCTGGTGGGCGCGGCTAAGGACTACCCCAAAGCCGCCGCGTATCTGGACACTTGGCGCAAAGTCGTGAAGGCGGCAACGTGGCGCAGCCTGGCCGACGTGCGGCAAGCGTACCCGAACGCCGACGCCGTGCGCGTCCGAAGCGGACGGACAGTGCTAGTATTCAACGTCTGCGGCAACACCTACCGGCTGATTGTCGCGGCCCACTTCAACCGCCAGATCGTCTATACGCTCCGGTTCCTGACGCACGCCGAATACAGCAAAGACACCTGGAAAGCCGCGTTATGAAGAAGTCCATTCGCCAAATCCGTTTTGCGGACCTGCCCGACGATTACGCCGGCCTGTGCCGCCGGCATCTCCCACGCCCCATCCGCGACCGTGTGGACTACCAGAACACGACCGAAATCACCGATGCGATGGCCGGCCATGATCTCACGCCCGACCAGGAGGATTACTTCGACCTGCTCTGCAGTCTCATTGAAGACTACGACCGGGCGAATCTGCCCCGCCCGGCCCGGAAGATCACCGGCTTTGCCGCGCTCCGACACTTGCTGGAGGAGAACGGAATGACGGCTGCTGACCTCGCCCGGCTGCTGGACGTCCACCGTACCCTGGGTGCCATGATTCTTCGGGGAGAACGGCAGTTGACGCTGGCCCATGTCCGCACGCTGGCCGAGCGATTCAAAGTGTCGGCGGACCTGTTCATTGACCGCCTGGGCTGACGCGCTCGCGCCAGGATCGTCGCAGAGCCGAGGTGGCCAGAATGCGGCGGAATTTTCCGTAACGTGGCGGATCGACCGGGAAGGAGCTTGATGAGATTTTGAAGTGGTGGGTTGGGTGGGGATCGAACCCACGACCAACGGCTTAAAAGGCCGCTGCTCTGCCCCTGAGCTACCAACCCGCCTCGCGGGCAGCGCAACCTAGACGAGCGCAAAATGAGGCGCAAGGCTTTTTGCCAGCAGTTTCCTCCCACGAATTGACTCAAAAAGATTGTTACCGAAGGCGGGGAGAAATGGTTTGAGGAAACCATACGTTGACTCAAAAGGGGTGTTACCGAGCTATGGAACAGACAATGAGTCAAACAACACGAACGGAAGTGCTGGCCAAGAAGC
>JACRJZ010000069.1 GCA_016219875.1 Verrucomicrobiota bacterium
CGAACTGCGCACGCGCCACTTCTTCTACCTGCGCGTGAGACGCGCGTTCTGACATGGGCGCCTTCTTCCATAACCCGGTCGCAGCCCACGTCAGGAGGCTCTACCGTCGTCATCCGCGACGATTTTGGAGTGCGGTGGCAGCGCGCCGCGGCGCCCCCGATTTTGCTGCCCGCGACTGGGCGTCGGGCCAAAGCAAAAGCGCGGTCGCCGCTTCGCTCTGCCGGCGCACTCCACATTCGCTGGCGGCTTTGCTGCGCTACCGGCTGCGGCGACATCGTAGCGCAGGTTTTCGGCACGGGGCGGGGACATGGGTGAGGGTGGAGGGCGAGGACATAGGTTACGGTTGGTTTTTTGAGAGCATGGTCGAAAGCACCAGAGTCGAGAATTGTTGCACACCTCGACGACAGCCCCTAAGAGCAATGTTTATGGGGCTGTCGTCGAGGTGTGCAACAATTCGGCCCAACCTGCGCCAGTCGGGCGTTTGCTCAACGTCGCTGTTTGAGGCCTCACCCATGTCCATGCCCTCCACCCTCACCCATGTCCCCGCCCCGTGCCTTCAACCTGCCGTATCGCCGGTTTTCCAACCGGCGAGCCGCCCGAACGACCCCGACGCTGGACGCGTTGGCGCGCCTCTGAACTTCGCTCGCCTCGCCGACTGGAAAGTCGGCGATACGGCAGGCTGGAAAGCCTGCGCTACTTCCGTTGCGGCGCGCGCCGGCGCTGGTTGCCTCGTGTTCTTCGCCTTGTCCCTGCCCGTGTTCAGCGCCAGCATCGTCACGACCAAACACAACCTCTCCGTGAGCGGCCCCGGCCCCGTCAAAGCGGTCACTGAATCGCAAGTCTGCATCTTCTGCCACGTGCCGCACAGCCGCGTGGGCCAGACGCCGCTCTGGAACCGCTACGACTCGGAGGCCATGTACGAGCCGTATCGCAGCAGCACCGCCGGCGCCAGCCCGGGCCAACCCACTGGCGCGTCCAAGCTCTGCCTGAGTTGCCACGACGGCACCGTGGCGCTGGGCTTGGTCCGCAGCCGCACCCAGCCCATCGAAATGCAGAGCGGCGCGACCGTGATGCCGCCCGGCAAAGGGCTGTTGGGCGTGGACCTGGCCGACGATCATCCTCTCTCCTTCACCTTCGATGCCGCGCTGGCCGCTGCCGACGGTCAACTGCGCGATCCCGCCACGCTCGTCGGCTCCGTGCGGCTCGATCACAACCAGCAACTCCAATGCACCGCCTGCCACAACCCGCACGATGATCGTTACGGAAAATTTCTCGTCCGCGACAACTACGGCTCCGCTCTCTGCGTGACGTGCCACAACAAAGCGTATTGGACTGACGCCATTCACTGCACCGGCACCGGCGGCCACAGCAGCGGCACCTGGAACGGCGTCCCGCCCAATCCCTGGCCGCACACGAGCCAGACCACCGTCGCCGCCAACGCCTGCGAGAATTGCCACGCGCCCCATCACGCCGGCACCAAGCCGCGCCTCCTCACCTTCGCCGGCCAGGAACAAAACTGTTTCGCCTGCCACAACGGCAACGTGGCCCGCAACGTCCAGAGCGAATTCAGCAAGCTGAGCGCGCATCCCGTCCTCCAGACCGGCAGCCTGCACGATCCCACCGAAGACGCCGTCGATCCGCCGCGCCACGTCACCTGCGCCGATTGCCACAATCCGCACGCGACGAAAGCCGCCTGCATTGATTGCCACCCGCAGCACGGTCCGCCGCCTGCCACCGCCTCCGGCCTGTTGCGCGGCGTCAAGGGCGTGAACGCTTCCGGCAGCGTCGTCCAGGCGATCACCTACCGCTACGAGTTGTGCTTCCGCTGCCACGCCGACAGCGCGGATCGCGGCCCGGCGCACGTCACGCGCCAGTACGTCCAGACCAACGCGCGCTTGGAATTTTCGCCCGGCAACCTCTCGTATCATCCCATCGAAACCACCGGCCGAAACGCCAGCGTGCCCAGCCTGATCTCGCCCTACACCGTCTCCGCGCTCATCAACTGCACAAGTTGCCACAACAACGACCAGGGCTTGGGCGCGGGCGGACGCGGCCCGACCGGCCCGCACGGCTCGGCTTACGCGCCGCTGCTGGAACGCCGTCTCGAATGGACAGACTTCCAGACCGAGAGCTCGGCCATCTACGCGCTCTGCTACAAATGCCACAGCCGCTCGAGCCTTCTGGCCAACCGAAGTTTTCCGAAGCACAAGGAACACATCCAGGACGCGCGCACCGCCTGCACCACCTGCCACGATCCGCACGGCGTGGCCCAGCAGGCGCACCTGATCAACTTCAACACGCTCTACGTCACGCCGTCGTCGGGCGGCCAGCTTCGTTTCCTCGACAACGGCACTTTCCACGGAACCTGTTACCTGACCTGTCATGGAAAAGACCACAATCCAGAGTCGTATTGACGCCTCGTTCCAACCCAGCACTCGTTCTATGAAACCGCAAAATCCCAACCGCCTCCGCCGCGGCGCCGTGCTGCTCACCGCCGCTTTGGCCGTGACTCTTGCTTGGGCCGCTGACGCGCCGAAAAAGGACGCGAAGAAATCGTCCGGCCCGCCCGTGCCCAAGCTGAAGAAGAACGACCTCGCGCCGTTGCCCGCCGGCGAGAAGCCCGCCAGCTCGCACGCCCCGTTCGAGGACGGCGATTGCTCTCTTTGCCACAAAAGCAAGGACCCGAAGAACCCCGGCCCAATCACCACCAACGTCAACGCGCAATGCCTGGGCTGTCACGAGGACTTCGCGCCCATCCTGGCGCGCAAGTCCAGCCACGTGGCCGCCAAAGAAAACTGCTGCAACTGCCACAACCCGCACAACGCCCGCCAGCGCAAACTGCTCGTCGAGTCCGGCAGCACGCTTTGCCTGAGCTGCCACGAAGCCATTCGCACGCTCACCGTCCAGGCCAAGGTGAAGCACGAGGCCTTGACCCAGGGCAGCCAGTGCTCCAACTGCCACAATCCGCACGGCGCAAATGTTGAGCACCTGCTCGTGCAACTGCCGTTTGATCTCTGCGTCAGTTGCCACGGCAAAGACGACGTGAAAGACGACCAGGGCAAGAAACTCACCAACGTGAAGTCGCTGCTCGACGCCAACAAGGAATGGCACGGCCCCGTTTCGCAGAAGGATTGCAGCGCTTGCCATCAGCCCCACGGCAGCGCCAACTTCCGTCTGCTCGCCCAGGAATATCCGCCGCAGTTCTACTCGCCGTACGATCCCAAGCTCTACGGGCTGTGCTTCGAGTGTCACGAGGACACGATCCTGGCCCAGCCGCAGACCACCACGCTCACCCGGTTCCGCAACGGCGGCACCAACCTCCATTACGTGCACGTTCACAAAACCGAGCGGGGCCGCACCTGCCGCGCCTGTCACGAAGTCCACGCCTCGAAACAGAAACACCAAATCCGCGACGCCGTCCCCTACGGCTCCAGAGGTTGGATGCTCAAAGTGAACTACACCCAACTGCCCAACGGCGGGATGTGCGACAAGACTTGCCACGACCAGCGGGTCTATACCAACTCCGTGCCAGTGGCGTTGAAAGCGAAGTAGCTAAAGCTTGTTGTACTCCTCATGCGTGCCAATCCACACCCAGCGAAACCGGTCGCGGTCGATCAACACGCCCGTCGCTCGATAGTGAAGCCCCACGCGCACGGACCACAGCCGTTGCTTGAATGGCTTGAAGTGCAGCGAGGGATGGTGGGGATCAGCGAGCCAGAGCCGGTAAGTCTTTTCGGCCAACCGCTGCACTTCGGTGGGCAGCCGATAGAATCGCTCCCAGAATTCCGGTGTGGTGGTCGATCTCATTCCCGGGGGCGCGGAAACTCCCGAGCGGTCTTCTCTCGCTCGCAGCGCTCTGCCTCTTCGATCATCCAATCCAGCTTGCCCGCCTCTGCGTCCACCCGCATCTGCTTGTCCCATTCATCGTCCGGCAGTGGGTGCAGCAAGGCATTCAACTCACAGCGCTCTTGGAACGAGAGCTTTTCGATCTCGGCCTTGATGGCTTCGACTTTCGTCATGCGACAGACCGTAACTTTCCGATTGCCGGCCGTCAACGCTCCGGGCGCGCCGGGTGCGAGGAGGAGTGTCCCACGAGCTCCGTCGCGGCTGCCAGGCTGGAAGTCCGTTTGGCGAGAGCGGCGCCTGCCTCGCCTCGTTCACTTGGTCCTCGCCATCTTCAGCACCACTGCCGCCTGGGCCTTCGCCCACGCCCAAGTCGGCAGCACGATTGACAACGTGGAGATGCCCACGCTCGCCGGTGGCAAACAGTTCCTCCTGAGCAACGCCAGCGCCAACGTCTTCGTCTTCTTCAAGCCCGGCCAGGAACACTCGCGCACCACGCTTACCCAGATCGCCGCGAGCGCGAAGGACATGGCCACGCAATCCGTTCACTGGGTCGCCATCGTTTCCGACCGGTTCCTCACGCCCGAGGTCGAGGCGCTCGTTCAGGAAACCGGCCTCACCATGCCCGTGCTCATCGACGCGGGCGACACGCTCTACGGCAAGCTCGGCGTGGCGCTCACACCCGTCGCTGGGATCACGGACAAGGACCACAAGCTGGTCGCCTACCAACCCTTCAGCAAAGTCAACTACGTCGAAGTCGTCCGCGCCCGCGTCCGCCATCTGCTCAAAGAAATCACCGACGAACAGTTGCAGGCCGTGCTCCAGCCGCCCGCCGCAACGCAGGGCGGAGCGGCTTCCGTCGCGCGCCGCTACTTGAAGCTCGCCGAGAAACTTCTCCAGGCGAAGAACCACGGCAAAGCGCTGGAGAGCGTCCGCAAGAGCCTCGAAAACGATCCGGCTCTCGCGGCCGCGCACACGCTTCTCGGTCAGATTCTCCTCGCGCAAGACAAACCTGACGACGCCCGGAAAGCCTTCGCCCGCGCCCTCGAACTCGATCCCAACGACGCCAAGGCCAGCGAGGGCCTGAAAGCCACTTCACCCTCAACGAAATGACTCCGCCATGAAGACGCCCGATCCCGCCGTCTCCGACCGTTCCTCCCCTATCGCGCGAACCGATGACCATCGACCGGCGCGCCGCCGCTTCGTAGCGCAGATTTTCAATCTGCTGTATCACCGACTTGCAGTCGGCAAGGCGTGCGAAGGTCGAAGGCGCTCCGAATTGTCCGGCTCCGGGGCCGTTCGGACGTCTCGCCGGTTGGAAAAGCGGCGCTACGGCAGATTGAAAACCTGCGCTGCCATTGCCGCGCTCCTCGCTCTGCTGCTCGTTCCTTGCTCTCTCAACAGCGGCAGCATCGTCGGCTCGGCGCACGACTTGAGCAGTGGTTCCACGCCGGAGGTGTGCGTCTTCTGCCACACCCCGCATCACGCCAATGCTGCGGCGGGTCCGCTCTGGAACCGATTCGTGGACCCGAATACCACCTTCACTCTCTACTCCAGCCCCACCATGAACACCATGGTTCCGCAGCCCAGCCCGAGTTCGCGCCTCTGCCTCGGCTGTCACGACGGCGTGAATGCCACCGCCACTGCCAACGGTTTCAGCGGCAGCACCAAGCACGATGTGGTCAACCCGCCGGTCGGCCCGCGCCCGGACCAGACCACTTGGCCCAGTTGCAACGGCTGCCACGCCGAGATCGTCCACGGCCGCCCGGCCAAGATGCTCGGCACCGGCTTGCACGACGATCATCCGATCTCCATGACCTACCCCACCGCCGCGCAGGACGAAAAGTTTTACCTGCCGCCCGACCTGCAGAACGGCTGGGGGGCAGGCAACGTGCGCCTTCGCCAGGGCAAAGTCGAATGCGTCTCCTGCCACGACGTTCACAAGCCCGACTACGCGCCGTTCCTGGTGAAACCGAACACCGGCAGCGCCCTCTGCATCACCTGTCACAAGATGTGAGTACCCAAAAACGAAAGGCAAACCATGTCAGTCATCACCATCTCCCGAGGGACCTTCAGCGACGGCAAGATGCTGGCGGAGCGCTTGAGCGCCACGCTGGGCTATCGTGGCATTGACCGCGACGCCATCGTGGAACGCGCGGCGGCCCGTGGCGTGACGGAAGTTTTCCAGCGCGACCTCGACACCACGGCCTCCGCTCGACGAATCCACGGCCAGTGGCGCGGGGCAGCGCTACTTCCGATGGCAGCTCAGGCACAGCCGGCTCCGCTGTGTCGTCACCGCGAGCTGCATGGTGCCGTCCCGGGCTTGAACGTGGCAGGTGCCGCACTGCATTTGACCGTCGAGGAGTCGCAGCCGCGGATTCAGCGCCGACGGCGGGACGAAGCGGCCCGGATCACGCAAATAGGCCGCCTCGTAGGAGACCATCACCGGATGGTCGTTGTCGCGGCCGAACACGCGCAAGCCCGCGCTCAGCGGTGTCTGATCGGAAGCGAAAGTGCCGTCGTGGCAACTGAGGCATTGCTTGGAGTCGGCCGGGCCGCGTGGCGCGCCGACGTTGGCATTGGCACATCGTCGCAGACCTGCGGCAACACCTGGCTCTCTCTCCGCCGCCAGGCTCAACGCGGCGAGCAGACCCCAGGTGACCACGGCAGTTTTCGGTCCCGTCACGCCGAGGTTATCGAACGCCGACGGCAAAGCTTTAGCGGAGATGTTTTCAGCGCCGCGGAGCGCAACGCTGGCGGCTCCTCCGCTCTGCGCATTTCGTGGTTAACCCGCGCTGCCGTTCGGTGTAGCCTGCGGGCCAATGAACATCTTCGATGAACTGAAGTGGCGCGGCTTGCTGGCCGACTGCACCGATACCGAGCAGTTGACGAAGCGCCTCGCCGAGAAGCCCATTGCGCTTTACTGCGGTTTCGATCCGACAGCGGACAGCCTGCACGTCGGCCATCTCGTGCCGCTGCTCGCGCTGCGCCGCTTTCAGGACGCCGGCCACTTCCCCATCGCCGTCGCCGGCGGCGCGACCGGCAGCATCGGCGATCCCAGCGGCAAGTCGGCCGAGCGCCAACTCCTCACCAAAGACCAGATCGCCGCCAACGTGGAGTCCGTCCGCCCACAGCTTGCGCGGCTGCTCGATTTCGAGACGAAGGCCAATCCCGCCCGGCTGGTTGATAACGCCGACTGGACCGCCCACGTCACCTTCCTCGATTTCCTCCGCGACATCGGAAAGCATTTTTCCGTCAACCAGATGGTCGCCAAGGAAAGCGTCCGCGCCCGCATGGAAGACCGCGACGCCGGGATCAGCTACACCGAGTTCAGCTACATGCTCCTCCAGGCTTTCGACTTCTACCACCTCTGCAAAGAATTCGACTGCGAACTCCAGATCGGCGGCAGTGACCAATGGGGCAACATCACCGCCGGCATTGATCTCATCCGAAAGAAACTCGGCCGCTACGCCTTTGGCCTCACGCTTCCGCTGATCACCAAGGCCGACGGCACCAAGTTTGGCAAGACCGAGGGCGGCGCGGTGTGGCTCGATCCGAAGAGAACGAGCGTCTATCGCTTCTACCAGTTTTGGGTCAACACCGACGACCGCGACGTCGCCCGCTACCTGAAGTTCTTCACCTTCCTCAGCCGCGAAGAAATCGAATCGCTGGAACAGCAACACACCGCCAATCCGGGCGCGCGCGAAGCACACCGGGCGCTCGCCAAGGCCGTCACCGACATGATCCACGGCGCAGCCGCCACGCTGGACGCCATGAAAGCCAGCCAGATTCTCTTCGGCGGCGACTTGGCCGGCATTTCCGAAGCCAACTTCAATGACGTGGCCGGCGAAGTGCCGACGAAGGACATCGAGAAAACGAAACTCGACGGCGCCGGCTTGCCCTTGGTGGAACTCCTCGTCCACTCCGGCCTCAGCCCGAGCAAAGGCCAGGCCCGAAAAGACATCGAAGGCGGCGGCATCAACGTGAACAACCTCCGCGAGGCCAGCGCCAGCCGGGCGGTCACCAGCAATGATCTCCTCTTCGGCAAGCACCTCCTCCTCCGCAAAGGCAAGAGGAACTACGTGGTAGTGACTGCGAAGTAGTTGCGGAGCGCCCCCCGGAACTGCGGCGACTGCGCGACGGGCGCGGCTCTCAGCATCGTGGGCGCAGTCCCGCCTCACGCCCCCCGGAACTGCGGCGACTGCGCGTCCTCCGGTTCGCAAGAAGAAGAAAACGATTGAGCCGCCTCACGCCCCCCGGAACTGCGGCGACTGCGCGCCGGCTATGGCTGGAAGGGTATCCTCCGTCCATTCCGCCTCACGCCCCCCGGAACTGCGGCGACTGCGCGAATATAACAGCCAGGGATATAATGAAGACACCTGTCCGCCTCACGCCCCCCGGAACTGCGGCGACTGCGCGCCACTCACAGCTTTCCCCGCATTCGATCCATGCTTCGGGCCGTGCGGGCGAGCGCATCGAGCTTTTGGACCCAGTACCCGTATGAGCCCATTGCGCGTGCGCCACAACGTGGCGCAAGCCAGGGAGTTTCCTGAAGCGAGCGTCTGTGCGGGGCTGCTTCAGCACTTTCGCGCTCGCACCGCAGTCGCCAAACCGGTCGCAGTCGTCGCAATTCCAATGAACGTGCTAACCCAATGGCGGAAGGTTAGTGGTCGGTGGCACATGGCCGAGAAGAGTACAAAGTTTCAAGCTCAAAGTTTCAAGTGCAAAAATCAGATGATCGTCACCCGCGTCCGCACTTCGTAAGGCAACCCCATCGCTTCGATGACCAAGGTGGCGTCTCCCGCCGCCGGCCCCAGGGAGACGAAGAGCACTTGGTCTTCATCGTGATTGATCACACCCGCGAGGGCCGCTTTCGCCTGGGTCAGCCGCATGTCATCCAGCGGACACTCGAAAACGGAGTATTGCAGGCGAACGCCGAACCCCTCCAACACCTTGGCCACCCGCCGCAACCGTCTTGGTTCGCAGATGTCGTAGCTGACGAGATAACGGGTGCGGCCCATTGGCTATTGGCCATCGTCGATTTGCGCGTCAACGCGTGGTGAACCCATGATACGCCGCCGCCTCGCCGCGCACGAAGCGCCACAACTGCCGCGCCTGCACCTCCAGCATCCGGCGGTACGCCATCTTGTATTCAAACTCCGGATGGCTCACCTCCGTGTCACAGCGCCGAAACCACGCCTCCCAAAAGGCCTTTCGTCCGCGATCATTCAGGAATGTCCCGCTCGCGCTGCGAATGAAATCTTCCGGCCCCAATTCGCCGCGGTTGATGAGGCTGATGGCCACGCTGTCCGCAATGAGCGGACGAAACTCCTCCATCAAATCCAGCGCGAGCGCGGGCCGGCCGTAGCGCGGCTGGTGCATGAAACCGAGGAACGCATCCAACCCCACCGCATGGCAGACGCCTGTGAGTTCCTTCGCCAGCATTGAATAACCGAGCGACAAAAGCGCGTTCACCGGGTCGCGCGGCGGACGGCGATTGCGCCCGCGCCAGTCGAACTTCCAATCCTCGCGCTGCTTGAGCATGGACTCGAACTGCTCGAAGTAGAGCGCGGCGGCGGTGCCTTCGATGCCGAGCAGCTCCGTCATGTCGCTGGCGCGCTCCGTGGCGTCGCGGAAGCCGGCCAGCAGGCTCAAGACGCGATCGGGCACGTCACCGTTGCGCATGAGCATGACGCGCTGATTGTGAATCTTGGCGCGAAGGACTTCGCGGGCGAGTTGTAGCCGCACGCCGGGCAGTTCAAAGAGCCGATATTGCCCGCGCCGCGCATCCACCCCGCTGACCGGCAAGCCGCGCAACAGGCCGATGAAGCGGCCTGCCGGAGAGAAATACGCCACGTCAATGCCGAGTTCCAAACACGTCTCCACCGCCTGGGCTGTGATCTGGACCGCGCCGTAGCAGTAGATCGCCCGCACCTGCTGGCCGGGGAGTTTGCGCAATTCCTCGCCTTTCACGGACACGGTCAATTGCTCGCCGCGCTGGCCGATTTGCGCGCCGGGCGTTTGCACCACCAGCACCTCGCCGTCGTCACGATCCGGGCGCGGCGGTTCCAGCGTAGGCGGCTTCTTCCCCGATTCGGCAGCGAAGTCCAATGCCTCCAAAATCCGCTCGCGCAACTGGTCTTCCGCGGGCGCGGCGAAACCGAAATCCAATTGGCTGTCCTTGGCTACGCTCTTGGTCGCCTTGGCCCACCACAGCGTTTCATTCGGCAGACAAATCGGATACGCCGAGCAATAGAGACAGCGCGCATCATTCTTCAACGGCGGCGGGCAGCGACCGCTCGCGGCCACGCCTCGCGCCTCCTCAATCGTGCGGCGGACCTTGGCAAACAGCTCCTCGCTCAACTCCACCGGCACGCGCCGTTTGTCCGCCGCGTAATAAACGGCGCCGCGCACCGCGTTCACGCCCTGCTCGCGCAAGAGCAGCGCGTGCGCCGCCACCTGGATCGCGTCCGGCTCCTTCGCCTCGCGTTCGCCTTCAGAATTGCGGCGCGCGGAGCCTTTCTTGTAATCAATGATCTCCGCGCCCTCCGGCCCGCCCTCGACGATGTCCACCACGCCGATGAGGCCGAGCGCTTCGCTTTCCAGCCGCAAGCTGCGAATTTTCGCGCCTTCGGGCAGGCCGAGTTCCTTCGGATCCTCCAGCCGCGACGGCGCATCCACGTTGCGATGCGCGAACGAGCCGGCCACCGTGTCGGCGTTTTCCTGGAAGATGTTCTCCACCCACTGGAAGTAAAACAGGCGCGGGCAATAGATGAAGTTGTGCAGATTGCGCACGCCCATCTTCGGCTGGGCTTCCAACGAACCATCGGTGCGCAAGGCGGCGTCGCTCATACGCCGTGCCGCTTTTCCCGGACCAGACTCTCCGGCAATGCGATCAATTCCGATTGCGTGCCGTCGGGTTGCCAGACCACGCGACCGTCTTCCAGCAATCGCACCACGACACCGCGGGTCGAGCCGCGAAGCGTTTGAACGCGGTCGCCCAGTTTCCAGTCGCTGGACTCGGAAAGCGATTCAACGATTTCGACCATGGCCTCCCACGGCAATACGCCAGCGATGAAATGAGCGACGGCCGACATGACCTCGCGGCGGCGGCCGGTGGGCAGGTCGGCAAAGATGAAGTCAACGATGGTACGGCCCACGTCGGCAAACGTGTTGCCGTTGAAGAACAGGAACGGAGCGCGGCGATGGCATTGCCGCAAGAACTCTATGGTTTCGGCGAGGGATCGGACTTCGGGCTGGAATTGGCGCCACTCTGCCTCAACCGCTGCATAGCTCTCTGAATTCGGGCCGTGCTGCGCGCCTCCTCTTGCGCACGCTCCTCGGTTGAGGCCGACGACAAGCTCCCAACTCCGGTTTTTGATAAACGCGGCTCGGGCCTGTAGCGGTGATTGTTCGCCAGGACTTCCTCGAGGACGTCCTCGTCGGTCAGGTGCTCCAGCAGATC
This sequence comes from Verrucomicrobiota bacterium, assembly GCA_016219875.1. Classification (GTDB taxonomy): domain Bacteria; phylum Verrucomicrobiota; class Verrucomicrobiia; order Limisphaerales; family JACRJZ01; genus JACRJZ01. The sequence continues at coordinate 11,309 of JACRJZ010000069.1, forward strand.
CAATCTCAGTTTCATCGGGCATAAAATACCTTTCTCCCCGCAAGCGGGCAACCGCTGAAATGGCGCAGGTTGCGCATGCCCATCCTGGGCTGGGCTTCCATCGAACCGTCGGTGCGCAAGGCGGACCCGCTCATAGATCAGTCGGGCATCGGGTCAAGCTTGTCGCACCACGCGGCAATGCGGGCGGCGTTGAGGGCGTTGATCCGCTTCCACTGCGCCGCTTTCACCGTCCCCCAGAACGATCTTCCGTGCATCAGGGCAATGGGCTGCGAGTCTCCATCCAACTGCGCTGATTGCCAGTGATTCGTCAATCCTCGATCACGCGGGTTTTCCTGAGCGAGAGTTTCCGCCAGCGCTTGAAGTCCGGCGAAGTCCGCGAAGAAATTGGGATTGCGTGTGTCGCCTGCATCGGAAGCGCCAGGACCAGCCACCGCCAGCTTCACTTTGACCTTCTCGCCAAATTTGCGTTTCTCTCGCGCCAGTAAGCCGCCGCCTTTCTCCTCACGCTGCGTGCGCAAACGCGAGTGGATGGCCCACACGCGCGGATCGGCGATGGCGCGTAGACCGAGGTTGATCGCCGCATTGATGTCCGCCTGGACGACTGCTGGCTGAAGCTTCGGGTCATCTGGTGAAGCCACGACCTCGCAGATCGGGACGAAGATCGGCCCGCCCGCCATCGGCGCGAGCAACGTCCGCCACTTGGGGCGGAAGGGTCGTCCTGCTCGTCGAGCAAGTTCCTGTTCCTTGAGCCGGTCGTCATTCAACTCGTCCAGTTGTTGGAACAGGCGCTCCACGCGCTCCGATTCGGCGCGGGCTTCGTCGATGAGCGGGAATTGTTCGGGATTCTGATGGTGCCGTTTGAGTCGAGCAAGGAGCCAGCCCCAGGGGAAATCTTGCTTCAAGCCCGGATGCACTTCGACGGCCCGGAATCCCGGCACGCCGCAGCGGGCGCAAAAGCGCGAGGAGTAGGCGGCGGGCGTCTCCAAAACCGGCAACCCGAACGGCTCGCACAATTCCTTGAGCTTGTCCCGCACGGCGCGGTGACACCATTTCATCAGGCGGCTGTTCTCGCTTGGCGCACGGCCTTGCGAAGCGCGGTAGCGCGAGAGGTCTTCGATGACGATGAAATCCACCGGGGCGCGGAAGCGTTCATAGACGCCATGCTGGTCGCGGTCACGGCGCAGTTGCGACTTGTTCGCAGGGGGCTTCGCCAAGCGGACCCCGAGCGCCTGCGCGAGAATCGGGTGCGCCGTCTGGTTGACCCGCTGGGTCTTGAGTTCATCAAGCTTGTTCAGCAACGCGGGGCACGGGTCAGGAATGGAATCGTCGCGCCGCTTCGGTGGCGGCCCGCCGAGGTCGCGGCGAAGCGTCTGGTTGAGCGATTGGAAGCGGCGGCGCAGTTCCTCGATCTGCTCGATGCGCTCCAGCGAAAGGCCACGCTGGCCGCGAATCCACGTCACGTCCACCACCTTGCCATCGGGCATCGTCATCCGGGCATTGGGACGAGCGGGACCGGTCCGGTCGAGGATGAAGCAATCGGCCTTGGCGGGATGCGAGTCCCATTGCCAGGAGCGCGCCCGCAACGGCAGGCAGCGGTTGGCCAGCGTCTCCAGCAGGCGCGGGAGCGTCCTGAGCCGGGCGGCGAGTTCTCGCTTCAGGGTGACGAGCAGTTTCGCCCGCAGGCCGTCTTTGGCCAAGGCGCGGCACGCGGCCGGAGCGATGCGGTCATCCTCCGCCTCGAGAATTTCCTCCAGCGCCTTCTCGACATTGCGAGCTTTGTTGCCGCCAGCCAAGAACCAGCACCAACGGTGGAGCCGCGCGACGCGAGATTGCGCACGGCGAGCGGCGATCAGCAGCTTGTCGTTCTGTTCCGGGAATGACAGGGAGTCACGCCAGCAGTCCGGCATCAACTCGTCCTCGTTTACAGCAAAGGCAGCGAGCAAGTTTGCGCACTCCTGCGTTTCTGCCGGTGTGGCCGAACGTCCGCGCTCGCCAAACAACTCCTCGCGGAAATCAGGCCCGGCTTCGTGGTCGTCCGTGTTCAAATCGTCGAGTCGCGTGCGCGCCCGCCATTCCTCGCGATCTTCGCCGGAGAGTCGCAGCATCCCGGCGGCAGCAAGAGCGACTCGCCACTGCTTGCCCGGCATGTCGTCCGGATTGGCCGGCCCGATGAAGCGAGAGGGTTTTTGGCCGAAATCCTGTGCGGGGTTGGCGCTGGCGCGGAGCAACGCATACGCGCCCGCATCGCGCTGCCCGAGGTCAACGGGCAGACAGGTGAAGGAGTTGAGAGTGGCATGCCAAGGGATAGGCGGCTTCGCTGGCTGTTTTTCGTGCGGCCAGCGCAGCGTTGCCTCGTGAAACTCCTGGCCATCAGGATGCAGATTGAACTGCTTCGCCCATCGCCCGTGGTTCCCGAATTGGGCGACCATCTTGTCGGTCGCAACCTCGACCGGGAACGTCAGTTGGATGTCGTCCGGGGCGGCGGGTTGAAGTGTGACCCGGCAGTTCGCGAAGTCCGTCAGGTTCGGTTCGGGCAGGCCGAGGGCTTGCATCATCGGCTGCAGCCAGGGCGCCGCTGTCAGGTCGGTTTCGTTGTCCGAGCGCAGTTGATCGCGGCGCAAACGGGGGGAACCATAGCTCAGCCGCACTAGCTTCGGTTCGAGCACTCCTTCTGTTTCCAACACTACGCCAGCCGTGAAGGCGATTTCGCCTCGTAAGTGCTCCGAACCGAATCGACCGGTCTTCGGAATGATGAAATAGCGCGGAGACCGTTCGGCGTGGGCCGGGGTAAAGCGAATGGGCCGTTCTTTGTTCTGCAACTCGAACCGCCGTTCGGTGAACTGGAGCCAGACCCGCAGGGGATCGTCTGCGTGTTCGCCGGGCCGGGCGGGCGGGTCGCGCCAGATCGGGTGATACATCGGCCGGGCTAGCGCCTTGTAGAGTGTGGCGCTGCCGAAGTCGTCCCGGTGCTCGCCTTGCTCGACGGCCACGGCAGCCCAGAGCTTGTCTTCCTGTTCCTTCGGTGCAAGGCGCGGCCAGTCCTGGCGGGCGGAGAGTTTCCGCCATGCTTCACGAATCTTCGGCCACCCACGAAGCGTGCGTTCCTGAATGGTGTATTCGGCCTTCTCCGAGGCTCCCCCGGGCGTTTCCGCTTCAGCGAGCCAAGCGATGCCCTCCTTGTCATCCGTGACCAACCGGCGGAGCAAAGCGATGCGTGCGTCGCCCGCAAACGTGAAACCCGCGGTTTCCTCCTCGTCCGCGCCGAAGTCTGTGGGTTTCGGTTTCTTCTTCGACGCCTCCTCCGCGGCAGCCGGTTTGAGCCAGCCGCCCTCAGGATCAATGGCGTGCAACTGCTCTCGCAACTGCCGTGCGACGGCATCGCGTTTGAGCGTGTCCTGGAAGTAGCGATGCGGTGACTTGATCGCTTCGAGAAAGGCCGCCAGGTCGAACTCGAACCAAACGGCACGGTCATCGTTGTCCGGCTCACGAACCAGGGCGCGGTTGGTGAAATAGTCGAAAACAGGCGTGTCATTGACGCGAGCGGCGAGAATGGCATCAGGTGTCGTTTCCGGCGGTTTTTGTTTCAGGAAGCCAACCGTGGACCGCTTGAGAGCTTCGGCCGAGTGGAGGCAGGGCCACAACTTGAATACCACCGCGACCGAGTAGGGACCTTTGACCTTGCGCCCCGGAGTGAACACAGAAAGAGCGTCGCCGCGTTCCCGCATCCGCTTGGCAAATGCCTCCGCGTGTTCCTTGAGCAAGGGATCGTCCTCGGAGGCCATCTTGAATCGCTTCACAGCCTCCTTCTGGGCCTCAGCGCCTCTCAGCAACTTGTCAGGCATCCGAGTGATGAACCAGCCCGGCTCGATCCCTGCCGCGATGTTCTCCCAATCCTGGCCAGCGTAGCTGTGGAGGCGATGAACAGCGGACAACATCTTGGCCGCTTGCCCCGCCGCAACTTCCTTTGGTGTGGCGTCGCACTTGCCAGACGGTGAACACAACGGCGCGATGCGATCTACGCAGAGTTGGTTGAGATCTCGGGTGTCGGCTTCTTCGAGCAGTTGCAGAAAGGCTGCCGCCCGTTGTTCTGGCGAGGAAGGCGTGGACTCCAGCACCTTGGCAACGCAGTCGTCGAACCCACTCTGGTCTAGATCAAGGTCAAGCCAGCAGGCGACAAGAGCGTGTGGACCTGGAAACTCCACCGCCTTGCGACGGGCTTTGAGCCAGGAGTGGCACACCTGCTCGCGCCAATCGAGGGCGGCTTTGATCTTCACCCGTGCGGCTTGGCGGGCATCCTCAGCGGCCTTCTCCCGGTCGGTCTCGTTCTTGTGCTTTGGGTCAGCGGACGCGCGTTGGGCGGCGTGCTTGATCCAGCTTCGCGCGAAGCCTTCAGACTCCAAGCCTTCGGCCATGGCAGCCAGACCCAGCGTGTAGTAATTCACCGCGTCCTGAAACAGTTCGTGCTGTTGCCAGAGGGCGGATTCCCAGTTGTCCAGTTGCTTCCATTTGGCCTGGCCGTTCTCGTCTTTGCCGTCGGGGATTTCGACCCGGCTGACTTTGCCTTGGTAGATGCGGTTCATCATTGCGCTCGTGAGCCTGTTCCTGCTGCGGAGGGGACTCTATCCGAAGTGGCGGTTGCCAGGCAACGCTTCTGCTGGATCGCTTCAGTCCTCACACTATTCCCGACAGGAACCTCGCCGGACTCCGTAACAAAGACGGCAAGCAACCATTTCGCGGTGAAGTGGATTGACGGGCGGAGCCGGCTCGCCCCACTATCCGCCCCCAACAACGCCACCTGTGACATCAGCGACATCATGAACCTGACCCTGCATCCGGATTTCCTCGATCATTCCACTTCGCGCCGCCACTTCCTCGCCGCCGTCGGGGCCGCCGCCTTGGCTCCATCTGTTCTCACGGCTGCGGTTTCCCCAGCGACTTCCGAGAAAGAGCGCAAGATCGTCCCGACTGGGCCGGCGTCGAAATACACTCCCAAGATCTGGGCCGCTTTCGTGCGCCGCAAGGGCGACTACGGCATCCGCTGGCCCGGCGCGGTTTATGACGGCGAAGCCGCACGCCGCGACTACACCCAGCAGATCGCCGCCGCCGAAAAGGAGCTTGGCCTCAAGATCACGCTGCGCCCCGAACCGATCTTCTCCGCGGCTGAAGCCGAGGCCTGGCTTGCCGAGGCCAAGGCCACTCAGGCGGACGGATTGCTCGTAGTCCTGCTGGACCGGCAAGAGCACGCCTGGCCCACTGCGACCAAAGCGGCGGACAGCAAGATTCCGACGGTCATCTTTGCGCCGCTCGGCGCGGCCTTCACCACCAACACCGCGCCGCTCGCCCAACGCGAAGGCGTGTTCCTCAGTTCCGCCCTGGATTTTACCGAAGCGCGTTACGGCCTGAAGATGCTGCGCGCCGCCGCCAAGCTCCGCGAGATGCGTTACCTCGTCATCCAAGGCGCGCAGCGGCGGGACTCGCAAGTGGCGCACTTCGGGACGCGCCTGCGCCATTTGCCGGCCAGTTCCTTCCTGGACGAATACAACCGCACGCCGCTGACCGACGAGATCAAGAGCATGGCGTCGGGTTACCTGCGCTCCGCCCGCAGCATCAAAGGCGCGACCAAGGACGACCTGCTCAATGGCATCAAGAGCTACGTCGTGGCCCGCAACATCCTGGAGCGCGAAGAAGGCGACGGCATCACGATGGATTGCCTGGGCGCGCTCGGCAAAACCAAGGTCAGCCTGCCGTGCATCGCCTGGAGCAAGATGCTCGATCATGGCATTCCGGCGGCGTGCGAAGCCGACATTGGCGCGGCGCTCACGCACGCGCTGGTGCAACTGCTCTTCGACCGTCCGGGCTTCCAGCAAGACCCCGTCGCGGAAACCGCCCGCCAATGCCTCATCGGCGCGCACTGCTCCTGCCCGACGCGCTTGGCGGGCTTCGACCAGAAACCCGAACGCTACGAGATCATTCACCACCACGGCAACCGCGACGCCGTCCCGCGCGCGCTCTGGCGCGTTGGCCAGCGCGTGACCATCGCCGATGTGATGATCGGCAAAGAGGTGAAAGGGGGCGCGCCCAACGCCGAACCGAAACCGCAACTGGTCATCGGCACGGGCGCGGTGGTGGACAATCTCTCCGTGCCGCCGCACGGCGGCTGCGTGGTGTCAGTGATGGTAAAGCTCGACACCCAGCCGGACCTGCTGAGCTATCCCGGCTTCCACCAACTGTTCTTCTACGGCGACTTCAAGAAGGAACTGCTGGCCTATTGCCGCCTGTTCGGCGTGGAGCCAGTCGTGGCGTGAGCGCGAGTCTCACGGGACCGGAATGTCCGGCCGCCGCTCCTTCCACGCGCGCGTCTTCATGTCGCCGATCCAGGGCTGAAGAAACTTGCGGTCGAGCGGCAATTCCGCCGTTGCGACCGGCTGATCTTTCGTCGCCTCCGCCAGGACTTGCCCCGTGGGATCGACGATGAAGCTGCGCATGTCATAGGTCGCAGAGATCAGGAACACGCTGTTCTCAATGGCCCGCGCCCGCGCCAGCACTTCGCTGCCGCCCCAGATCGGAAGCAAGATCATCTCCGCGCCCTGGGCGGCCAAGGCGCGGGCGGGTTCGGGAAACTGCAGGTCCCAGCAAATCATCACGCCCACCTTGCCGAACTCGGTGCGGAACACGGGATACTGGTTGCCCGGAGTAATGCCCTTCTCCCATTCCTCGCGCGGCAAATGCGTCTTGCGGTAGGCGCCGAGGAGTTCGCCTCCGCGTCCGAGGAGAACGGCTGTGTTGAACACGAGGCCGTTCGTGCGCTCGTAAATCCCGGCCACAAGGTAACTGTTGAGTTTCTTCGCCAGTGTGCCCAGGCGCAGCGTGGTGGGGCCGGGAATCGGCTCGCTGACTTCGGTGTAGCTCTTGCCGTTGCCGACAACCGTGATGCCCTCCGGGAGACAAATCATGTCCGGCCTCTGCGCCGCCGCGCCTTCCACCAACCGGCAAAACTGCTCCACGCTCTCCGCTGCAGACTTCGTGCCGCGAGGCCGATGATAAACCGTCAAGGCCCGCACGACGCGATTCGGCGGCGATAGCTCTTCTGCGAGTTCAACGTCGTCCCAGCACACGGCGGCGTTGGCGGCGAAACCGAGGGAGAGCTGCACCTCGACGCTGCGGGCGTTGGTCGGCGCGGCGGTGACGTAGCGCACTTGGGTCCAGCCGTTGCTCGTGAACGCATCCAGCGCGTAGTCGGGCATGCGCGCGGCCCGGCCGCGTTCGTCCAGCCACTCCAGTCGGGCGCTCACGGAGCGGCGTTCGTTGGCAACGCGCCGCGCGCGGTACCACGCCGTGAAGCAATACGTCCGCCCGCCGGTGAGACCGCTGATCGTCGAGCGCCACGCGCCGAATTCGCTCGGGGCCGCGGTCTTGATCGCCAAGGCTCCGCGGCCCGTGCGTCCGCCCGATTTGTCCACGGAGAAGCGGGGGCGGATTTCCTCACGTGGCGCCCAGGCCAACCAGTTTCCCGGCGCGGCGTTGGTAATCTCTGCCGCCGTGAAATTGTTGAAACGGGTAACGACCGGTGCGGCAGCCATGGCTGGCATCTGCCCAAGTCCAGCGATGGCGAACAGCGCCAAACCGCCCAAGACAAGAATCGCTTTCATGGCGGGTATTGGAGACGAAAACGGAGTGAGGTGCCAGACCAAACAACGCGATGACAGTTCGTCCATTCCCTGCCCTGTAACGGCGCACATCTGCCGCTACGGCTGCTTCCCGTCGGGCCTGAAGAAGGCGTGCCGGCTCGTCGAGAAATACGGCGCCAAGCCGGACAGCTTCTTCAGCGAGACATCCTGGAGCGAGAGACTCCAGATGCCGTCACGATGGCGAGCCGGGATTTCCGCGGACAACTTGTAGGCGTAGCGGCCCGGATCGCCGAGATCAACGAACGCCTCCAGCGTCGCCGCGGGATTCCCGTCTGGATCATGCAGCACCGCCTTCTTGAACCCTTCGCCTTCGCCAGCCAGTTCGATCTCGATCTTCGCCGCGTCGGCCTTGGGCACTGTAAAGAGCCGCGGCGTGACGTATTCCAGCCCTTCGAAGCCCGGTGTCGTCAGCACCGCTGGCATGGGCCGCGTGGTGACAACGTCCCATGTGATCATGGAGCCGCCGCGGTCGCTGGGCGCAGGAGGCGAGCGCAGCTTCAGCAGATAACTTCCGGCAGCGGCACGCGGGACTTCGACCACGCGCCGTTGGCAGATCAATGCTTCGCGCGGCAACTCCAGCGTGCGCACCCGTTGTCCGGCGGGATCGAGCAAGTCGGCCTGGGCTGCCGCCTTCCACGCGCCTTTCCGCACCAGCACGAACTTGAAGCCGCTCTCGCCGTCGCTGCGCAAATAGACTTCGCCTTCCGAGTGCGGGACATGATGCGCGAACCACCCGTTCTCAGAAGCGAACTGATCGGCAGAGATCGCAACCGGGTCCGTCGGCCGCTGCACAAACCTGCTCTTCTCCATGAACGGCAGCGCGTGGACGGTGAAGATCGTCATCGCTCCCAACTCCATCGTTCGCCACGCCAGCGTCCGCGCCATGGTGGCTTCGTAAGTGAGTTTGAGTTCGTCGAGGAACTCCGGGTCGCCCGTCCGCTGATAGGCCCACGCCAGCGCCTCCAACGTGCGGCCGGAGTATTCGGGATAGAAACCTTTCGTGCGGCCAATTACTCGTAACGCGGCGTCGGCCACGCGCTCGTCGCCCGTGGCGCGATGCACGTAAATGAAGCCCGTGGCCGCGATGCCGTTGAAGAAAGCGATGCGGTTGTCCCAGCGGATGCTGAACTTGCCCCGGGCATCGAGTCCCGCCATCAGGCGATCCAGCGTGTTCGTCACGGCCATGATGTATTTCGAGTCCCAGGTCGCTTCGTACACCGGCAGCAGTGAGATCAGTCCCCAGCCGATCTGGCGCTCATTGCCGAGCGTGGCGGGCTTGGGGAACTCCTTGGCAAAGTAGTCGCCCAGTTCCACCGCGGCTTCGAAGCAGCGCCGGTTGCCCGTGAGGAAGTAATTCTCCAGCAGCCCGCGCGTGAAGGTGTGGCCAAACTCCGCCGGTGTCTCGGTGTGCCGCGGCGAGTGCTTCCACTGCCACCGGGTGAAGTGGTTCACGTCGATGTCCGCCTGGTGCTGCGCCATCGTGCCCGCGGTGTCGAGATACTTGCGCTGGCCGGTGCGCGCGAACTGCACGAGGAAGTTGTGCGGCACGTCGTATTCCAGGTCCATGAAGGCGTTCTTTCCCTTGTACGGCCCGCCGTAATAGAAGTCGCCCCAGTTGCGCCAGCCCGTGGCCATCGACTTGATGAACTTGTCGCCGCTGGCTTCGGTGAGCGTTTCGTAATCGGGGAACAAATCGAAATCGAAAGGGGCCAAGTCGCCGAAGACTTTCGAGTCGCAATACCAGGGCGCCGGGGCGACGGCGAAGAGAGGGTGAAAACGTGAAGCGTGAAACACAACGCGTGACGGGGCCGCGGCGGGATGAAAGTCGAAGAGCAGTTCGTGCGTCTTGCCGAGACCCTGATCGAAATCGAACGGTTCGGCGGCTTCTTCCGGGAACAGGCCGATGCGAAGGCCGTTCGTACCGAGCGTGATCGCCTTGGGGAACTGCTGCCAGAAATCCTTCACCGCCACCGTCACCCCGCCGCGCGCACCTGAAACATCCACCCACCCCGGCGCCCGAAGGCCACCCTCGCGCCAGCCAGTGGCGTTCGTGACGCTATAGGAAGCTTCCTTCACTTGAGCGAGCGTGACAGGCGCAGCGAGCCTGCCGGTGTGAGAGCCAAACGAAAACGCTGCGCCCGTGGAGAACTCCGGCGCCAGCGACAGTGAGAGGTCTTTGACCCAAAGCATTTTGATCGCGGGACTCATCTGGACCACGGTGTAATGCACGGACACGTGCTTTGCCCCGGCGAAAGCGTGGACGCGCACCAAGTAGCGCAGAAGCCGGTTCGTGCCGCCATCGCTGATCCAACCGGAGACTCGCACGCAAGCGCGCAACGGGCCGGGTTCCTCCACCACGACTTCCTCCGGCGGCAACACGCGCGGTTGAAGTCCGGTGAATTCTTTCGCCAGGGTAAGCGACTGGCGCAAGCCGTCCGCCGTCATTCGTTCGTCCGGTTCGAACGGCCCATGGTGGTTGCGGTCAACGAGGGCAGTGTCGAACACCCCGAAAGATCGTTTGGAGATCGAGAAGCGCAGTGGGCCGGTGTTGACCCAAAGCGCGTCCGGCTGGTCGTCGATGGCGATCCTGGCGGGAAGCGGCGGAGGTGGCGTGGTCCCCTGCCCTGCTTCCAGGGTGAACTTCTTCGTCTCGCCCCCTGCGAAGTCACTCTGAAAATCCAGGAGCGCCCACTTCAGACTCCCATCGCGCCACGTCCCGGTGGCTCGGAACTGGACCGGGATAGGAGAACCGTGCTCGTCGAACAGGCGCAGTGGTTGATTTGTCTTCACCGCGCCCATCGGAAACGGGACGCCGGAGGTGACGTGGCCCGGCTGGCGCGCCGCGCCGCTTGGTTCCGTGACGGTGAGTGGAACGCGAACAGCGCCGGCGGCGAATGACCCATGACCAATGGCCAATGACAAAAAAGCAGTCAAGGAGCCTCTTTCAAAACCCCGGTGGGGCGAGCGTACTCGCGAG
>JACRJZ010000070.1 GCA_016219875.1 Verrucomicrobiota bacterium
GCGGCCGAAGCGCGGATGAAACGGCTGCGACGCGAAGCCCAAGAGCTGGGCTGGGAACTCGTTGCGATGAAGCCCGCTGCGTAAGTGTTATTTGGAAGTCGGCGCTACGAGGGCTCCCGAACCGAGCTGGATGCAGCCTTGGTCATTCCGGTTTTGGGGTTGAATCCCTTCGGCGGGATGGGCAGTCTTCCAACGTGAACACCGAATCCCACTATGACGTCTGCCTGCAGACCAACCTGGCGGACAAGCCGTGGCTCAGAGCGTTGAAACTAGCCGGTGGGACCAATCGTTGCCGTTGAGCAAAGCCAAACTCAACCGCACAGCCAAACATGAGACTCAGAACGCTGCTCCCTTGTCTCGGTTTTCTTTCCCTCGTCGTCTCCGCGCCGGCGGGGACGCTCTACGTCGATGCCGCCGGCACTAACTCCGCCTCGCCCTACACGAGCTGGGCCACCGCCGCCAGCAACATCCAGGCTGCCGTGGACATCGCGGTGGCGGGCGACGAAATCCTCGTGACCAACGGCGTGTATCAGACCGGAGCGTGGGAAGTGTATGGGATGAGCAACCGGGTGGCGGTGACCAAGCCCGTAACGGTGCGGAGCGTCAACGGGCCGGCCCTGACCCAAATCGTCGGCTACCAAGTCCCGGGAACAACGAACGGCGCGGCGGCGGTGCGCTGCGTGTATCTGACCAACGGGGCCGTGCTGGTGGGCTTTACCCTGACCAATGGCGCGACGCAAACCTCTGGCGATACCGACAGGAACCAATCCGGCGGCGGGGTGTGGTGCGACGGGCTGAGCGCGGTGGTGTCCAACTGCGTGTTCACGGGCAATTCTGCCCATAACGGCGGCGGAGTCTCTCATGGCACGCTGCATAACTGCACGCTCATGGGCAATTCAGCCAGTCATGCTGGCGGCGGGGCCTGGTACGGCATGCTGAACAACTGCGTTCTCACGCGCAATACAGCCGGTTACGCTGGCGGCGGGACCTGGTACGGCACGCTGAACAACTGCACGCTCACAGGCAATTCAGCCGGTTACGACGGTGGGGGAACCTTCTTTGGCACGCTGAACAACTGCATCATCTTTTACAACCTCGCTCGCTACCGCGGCGCCAATTACTTTTACGGCGTGCTCAACAATTGCTGCACTACGCCGCCGCCCGCATGCGGATGCACCCTTGACGAGGAGCCGCAACTGGCCAGCGCATGGCGTCTGAGCGATAACTCTCCCTGCCTCGGCCGGGGCAGCGCCACTTATGCCAGCGGACTGGACCTCGATGGCGAGCCTTGGGCCAATGCCCCTGCCATCGGCTGCGACGAGTATTGGAGCGGTTTGGTGACGGGTGCCGTCAGTGTAGCGGTCGTGGCGGCTGATACGAACGTGGCAGTGGGCTTTAGGGTGGACTTCCAGGCGGTGATCGAGGGACGAGTGAGCGCGTCCCGGTGGGACTTTGGCGACGGGGTGGTGGTGAGTAACCGGCCCTGGGAGTCGCACGCCTGGGCGGTGTCGGGCGATTACGTGGTAGAATTGCAGGCGTATAGCGAGAGCTACCCGGACGGTGTGACGGCTGCCGTCACGGTGCATGTGGTTCAAGAGGAACACTACGTGGCGCTGACCAGCATCAATCCGGTGTTGCCCTACAGTTCGTGGGCCACGGCGGCCACGAACATCCAGGATGCCGTGGACGCGGCGGCGTTGCCCGGTGCGCTGGTGTGGGTGAGCGACGGTGTGTATCAGACGGGGACGCGGGCGGTGTATGGGATGAGCAACCGACTGGCGGTTAACAAGCCGGTAATGGTGCGGAGCGTCAACGGGCCGGCTAGGACTCAAATCATGGGTTACCAGGTGCCGGGAACGACAAATGGGCCGGAGGCGGTGCGCTGCGTGTATCTGACCGACGGGGCAATGTTGGAAGGCTTCACCCTGACCCGTGGCGCGACGCAAACCTTCGGCGATTCCTACACAAACCAATCTGGCGGCGGGGTGTGGTGCGAGGGGCTGAGCCCAGTGGTGTCCAATTGTGTGCTCACGGGCAATTCGGCCAATTCCTCCGGCGGTGGAACCTACTATGGCACGCTGAACAACTGCGTGCTCGCGGGAAATTCGGCCAGCTCCTCTGGCGGCGGAGCCTACTATGGTACGCTGCATAGCTGTACGCTCACGGGTAATTCAGCCAGAACCAATGGCGGTGGGGCCTACTGGGGCACACTGAGCAACTGCACCCTTGCGGACAATTCAGCCTATGACTTCGGTGGTGGATCCCGCTCTAGCAGGCTGAACAACTGCACGCTCACGGGCAATTCAGCCTACTCCGGCGGCGGGGCTTTCTCTGGCACGCTGAACAACTGCACGCTTGCGGGCAATTCAGCCCGTGTCTACGGCGGCGCGGTCTCCGAGGGCACGCTGAACAACTGCACGCTCACGGGCAATTCGGCAGGTTACGAAGGCGGCGGAGCTTACAAGGGCACCCTGAACAACTGCATCGTCTATTACAACAGCGCCGGCTCCAGTGGCGCCAATTATTCCGGAGGCACCCTCAACTATTGCTGCACCACGCCGCTGCCCGCCGGACCGAGCAATCTGACCAATGCGCCATCGTTCGTGGACAGCAATGGCTGGAGCAACCTGCGCCTCCGGACCAACTCCCTGTGCATCAACGCCGGCAACAATGCCTACGCCTCCGGTGACATCGACCTGGATGGTCGCCCGCGAACTGTGGGCGGTAAAGTGGATATAGGCGCTTACGAGTATCAAGGCCCCGGCATGGGAGAATTCATCGGCTGGCTCCAGCAACACAGCCTGCCCGCTGACGGCTCGGTCGATGGCACCGATTTGGATCGGGATGGCCTGAACAACTGGCAGGAGTGGCGCTGCGGCACCGATCCCGCCAACGCGCTCTCGGTGCTGCGCCTGCTTGCGCCCGCCCCGTCCGGCCCCAACATGGCTGTAAGTTGGCAGAGCGTGGCCGGCGTGAGTTACGCACTGGAGTGGAGCACGAACTTGGGCGCGGTTCCGGCCTACCAGTCGCTGGCCACGAACCTGCCCGGCCAGCCTGGCATCACTGCCTTCACCCACACCAACGGAGCCACCGCGAGTCCACGCTTCTACCGCGTCGGCGTTCCCTAGCCACTGATCGGGCCGAAGCATCCCTGAAGGGTGAAGCGCACTTTGGTAGAGCGAAGCTTCCGCCGAGCCAGGCCATCGGCTCGGCAGGAGTCTCGCCCTACCGACGCCCGAAAGGATTCATGCTCTGGTTGGAGAAGGCGAAGTAGGAGTTGCTTTCACTCGACAAGTCCGCATCCTCCCGCCGACACACAGACGTTGCTTGCACCTGGTAGCCCTCGAGTTCGCGCCGCGCTGTCCGCTTAACGAGCGGACCTCCCTTGGGCACGTTCATCATGGCGCTGGCTTCCGCACTCCGTTTCGCCGCTTCGCCGCTTCCCCGCTTCAACGTCTCCTGATTGCTTGTCATACACGCTGCCTCGTCGTCGCTCCGCTGGTTCTCTCGCTCCTGCTGTTCGCGCCCTCCGCCTGGGCGCAGAACGGCGTGTTCCGGGAGCTTTACAGCGGCCTCACCGGCTCCGGCATTGCCAACCTGACCAACGCCGCCGCGTTTCCGAACAGTCCGTCCTCCACGAACACGCTGAGCAATTTCGAAGTGTCGCAGAATACCGCGGACGCCTACGGCCAACGGCTCCGCGCGCTCGTCGTGCCGCCCAGCAACGGCACGTACGTGTTCTGGATCGCGAGCGACGACCAAAGCCAGCTTTACTTGAGCAGCGACGAAAGCGCCTTCAACAAAGTCCTTATCGCGCGCGTCAACGGCTCGACCTCCTACCGCCAGTGGACCAAGGAAACCAACCAGCAGTCTGGGGGCGTCGTCCTCGAAGCCGGACGGCGCTACTACCTGGAGGCGCTCCACAAGGAAGGCACCGGCAACGACAACCTCTCGGTGCGTTGGCGTCTGCCGGGCGGCGCCATCCAGGAGCCGCTGCCCGGCTCGCGCTGCCGGCCTTACGGAATGCCCGCCAGCAGCGCGCCGGCGTTTACCAGCCAGCCGACGAACGTGACCGTGATGGAGAACTCGACCGTCCAACTCCTCGTCACCGTGGCCAACCTCGACGCTGTTTCCTACCAATGGCAGCGCGGCGGCACCAATCTGCCGGGAGCACGCGGCGCGACACTCACGCTCACCAACGCCACGCTGGCCGACCACGGCGCGGTGTTTCGCTGCGTGGCCACGAACACTCTCGGCACGAGCACGAGCAGCAGCGCCACGCTGGCCGTGCTGGCGGACACGAATCCGCCCGCGCTCTACGCGGTTGCGAACCTCGGTTCCAATACCGTCCACGTGCTTTTCTCCGAGCCGGTCGAAGCCAACACGGCGACCACGCTCAACAACTACTCACTTAGTGGCGGCGTCACAATTTCCGCGGCGGCCTTCGCTGGTTCTCCGCGCGTAATTCAACTCACGACCACCCCTCTGGCGCGCGGCGGCAACTACACGTTGACCGTGAACCGCGTGCGCGACCGCGCGGCAACGGCGAATGTCCTGGCCACGAACTCGCAAGCCAGCTTCACCGTTCAGCTCAAGGGCGTTTATCGCGAGGTTTTCACCAACATCATTGGCGGCACGCTGGCGGACCTCACGAACAGCCCGGCCTTCCCCGACGGCCCGTCGAGCGCCGAGCTGATGACGAACGCGTTCGAGCCGCCGGCGAACTTCGCTGACACCTACGGGCAGCGGCTGCGTGCCTTGCTCGTCGCGCCCGTGACTGGGAACTACACGTTCTGGATCGCCGCCGATGATGTCGCTGAACTCCGCCTCGGCACGAACGACGCGCCGGCCAGCGCGCGCCGGATCGCCTCTTGCACCGCCGCCATGTGGCCGCGCCAATGGGACGGCCAGACCAATCAGAAGTCGGCCCCGATCAGTTTGGTTGCCGGGCGGAGCTACTACGTCGAGGCGCTGATGGTGGAGGGCTTCAATTCGGACTCGCTCGCCGTGCGCTGGCAGTTGCCGGATGGCTCAACTGAAGAGCCGATCCCCGTGACGCGGCTCGTTCCGTTCGGCATGAACCCGCCGCTCGTTTCGCTTCAGCCCACGAACACTGCGGCGGTTGAAGGCGGCCCCGTGACGTTCGCTTTGGCTGTGAGCAATGCCGATCCTGTCCGTTATCAGTGGCAGCAGAACGGCACCAACCTTCCCGGCGCGACCAACGCCGCCTACACCATCGCGCGCCTGCCGCTCGCTGCGGACGGCTTCACGTTCCAATGCCTGCTCTGGAACGCCATCGGCTCCACAAACACTGTGGCCGCCACGCTCACCGTCACGCACGATACCGCGCCGCCCGTGATCGTCCGCGCGCTGAACAACGGCCTCACCAACGTTGTGCTGTACTTTTCTGAGCCGATGGACGTAGCCACCGCCAACCGCGCCACGAACTACACCTTCACCGAAGGAGCGGTGCTCGACGCCGCGTTGCAGCCCGACGCGCGGACGGTCGTGCTGACGACTACGCCGCTGAGCTTCGGCAACAGCTACACGGTGACGGTCAACCACCTTCGCGACCAAGCCGCCACGCCCAACGTCATTGGGACGGACTCGCAACTCTCTTTCACCGCCTACGAGTTCTTTCCGCAGGACGTTGGCGCGCCGCCGCTGCCGGCTATGTTCACCGGAGTGCCGGGCGGCGCGGACCTCGCCGCCAGCGGACGCGACATCGGCGGCACGAACGACCAGTTTTGTTTCGCCTCCCAGCAACGCGCCGGGAATTTCGACGTGCGCGTGCGCGTGCAACGGCTCGACTTCGCCGACACCTGGACCGAGGCCGGGCTGATGGCGCGCGAAGACCTCACCACGAACAGCCGCTTCGCCGCCGTCCTCAGCACCCCGATCATCGCCGGGAACTACTTCCAGTCGCGCACCAACGCGGGCAGCAGCGCGGCCATGACCGGCACGTTCCCCGTGAACCACCCTTACACCTGGCTCCGCCTCCAGCGCGCGGGCCACGTGTTCAGCGGCTTCGCCAGCTTCGATGGCCAGACGTGGACGCAGCTCGGTGCTGTCAGCAACACGCTGCCGCCGACGCTCTATCTCGGCTTCGCGCTCGCCGGGCACAGCGTCACGCAAGCCGCGACCGCGGAGTTCCGCAATTTCTCCGATGCGAGCGCAGGCGTGATCGGCGCGCTGCCCATCGTCGCCGAGCCGATCGGCCCTTCGAGTCGCCGCACCGGGCTGGCCATTTCGGAAATCATGTTCCACCCGCGGGAGCGCGACGATGGACGCAAGACCGAGTTCATCGAACTGTTCAACTCGAATCCGGTCCCGGAAGACCTCAGCGGCTATCGCCTTTGCGGCAGCGTCGATTTCACCTTCCCGCCCGGCACGCTGCTGGCGGGCGGAGCGTTCCTGGTCGTCGCGCGCAGTCCGTCAGACCTCCAGGCGGTCACTGGGATTCCCAACGTCACCGGGCCGTATTCCGGCAGCCTGCCCAACAGCGCGGGCACCGTGCGCTTGCGCAACCGCACCGGCGCGATCTTGTTGGAAGTGAATTTCAGCAGCCGCGCGCCCTGGCCCGCCTCCACCGATGGCGCGGGCCACTCGCTCGTGCTCGCGCGGCCGTCGCTCAGTGAAGGCGATCCGCGCGCCTGGGCCGCGAGCGACTGCCGCGGCGGCTCGCCAGGGTGCGTGGACGGAATCCTGTTTGCGCCCGAACGCCAGATCGTGATCAATGAGTTCCTCGCGCACACCGATCCTCCCGCCGTGGACTTCGTGGAACTTTACAACCGCGGCCCCGCGCCCGTGAACCTCTCCGGCTTCTGGCTGAGTGACGATCTGGCGACGAACAAGTTCCGCGTCCCGGACGGCACGTTCCTCGCACCGACGAGTTGCGTGGCGTTCACGGAAACCGAACTCGGCTTCGCGCTGAGTTCGGCGGGTGAAACGATCTTCCTCCTCGACTCGAACCGCATCCGCGTCCTCGACTCGGTCCAGTTTGAAGGCCAGGAGAACGGCGTCGCCACGGGCCGCGCTCCGGATGGCTCGCCTGGCTTTGTCCCACTGTCGGCACCCACGCCCGGCGCGCGGAACAGCCCGCCACGGCAGCCCGACCTCGTGATCAACGAGATCATGTACCACCCGATCACGGAGAATGACGATGACGAGTTCGTGGAACTCCACAACCGCAGCGGTAGCGCGGTCAGCCTCGCGAACTGGCGGTTCACCGACGGCATCGACTTCGAGTTTCCGCCGCGGGCCACGATCTCCGCGGGCGGCTATTTGATCGTGGCCCGGGACGCCGCGCGGCTGATGGCGAATTCTGCGAACCTCACCTCCGCCAACACCGTCGGCGACTTCGAGGGCTCGCTCCGCAACTCCGGCGAGCGGCTCGCGCTCTCCAGGCCCGCCGACATCGTTTCGACGAACACCATCGGCCAGCTTGAAACTAACCGCCTTTTCATCTTGGTGGACGAAGTGACCTACGGCACCGGCGGGTGCTGGGGCCGATGGAGCGATGGCGGCGGCAGCAGCCTCGAACTCATCGACCCGCGCAGCGACAACGGCCTCGCCCCGAATTGGGCGGACAGCGACGACACGGCGAAGAGCTGTTGGACGCTTGTCACCGCCTCCGGCCCGCTCGACAACGGCGGCGGCAGCCAGACGAACTGGAACTCGCTCCAGATTTGCTTGCACGACGCCGGCGAATGCCTGGTCGATGATGTGACCGTCTCGATCAACGGCAGTGCAAACCTGGTGCCGAACTTCGACTTCGCAAGCGGCCCCACGAACTGGTTCTTCCAAGGCAACCACTGCCTCACGGGCTGGGACACGAGTGGCCACGGCGGCAGCGGCTCGCTGCACGTCCGCGCGAGCGGGCGCGGCGACACCGGCGCGAACCGCATCCGCACTACGCTGACTTCGAGTTACACCAACGGCCTGACCGGCGCGATCAGCGCCTACGTGAAATGGCTGCACGGCAAACCGGAAATCCTGTTTCGGCTGCGGGGCAATCACCTGGAAGCGCCCGGCGCGTTGTTCGTCCCGCCGAACCTCGGCACGCCCGGCGCGCGCAACAGCCGTTTCGTCGCCAACGCCGGTCCGGCCATTCACGAAGTCACTCACAATCCCGTCGTCCCAGCCGCGAGCCAGCCCGTGCTTGTCACCGCCCGCGTGAACGACCCAGACGGCCTTGCCTCCGTGCAGTGCGTCTTTCGACTCGATCCGCTGGGCGCGCCCGTCACGCTGGCCATGACCGACGATGGCACCGGCGGCGACGTGGTGTCCGGCGACGGCCTGTTCAGCGTTACGATTCCTGGTCAGACCAACGGCGCGCTCGCGGCGTTCTTCATTCAAGCGACAGATTGGTTTGCGCCGCCGGCCACGACGCGCTTCCCCAGCGACGCGCCGGAGCGCGAATGCCTGGTCCGCTTTGGCGACGCCCAGCCCAACAGCGCCTTCGGCACGTATCGGTTCTGGCTGACGAAAGCGAATTTCGACCGCTGGGTCGCGCGCGAGAAGCTCAGCAACGAGCCGATCGACGGCACGTTCATCTACGGCAACTGGCGCGCGATCTACAACGCCGGCAACCAATACGCCGGCAGTCCGTACCACAGCCCCGGCTTCAATTCGCCCACGGGCAACAACTGCGATTACCACGTGCGCGTGCCGGCGGACGATTCCTTTCTGAACGCCACGGAGTTCACGCTCCAGATGCCCGGCAACGGCGGCGGCGACACCACGTGTCAGCAGGAGCAGACGGCGTATTGGTTCGCGAACAGGCTCGACGCGCCGTTCCTCTATCGCCGGCAGGTGAATGTTTTCCTCAACGGCACCAAGCGCGGCTACGTGCTCGAGGACACCCAGCAGCCCAACGCGGACTTTGATGCGCAGTGGTTCCCGGATGGCGCGGACGGCGACCTCTACAAGGTGATGATCTGGTTCGAGGTCGATGACGCGGCGGCGGGCTTCACCAGCACGGGCGCGACGCTCACCGCCGTTACGTCCGGCGGCGTGAAGAAGCTGGCGCGCTACCGTCAGAACTTCGGCAAGCGGGCCGTGCAAAATTCGGCCAGCGACTACACGAACCTCTTCCACCTCGTCGATACGCTGGGCACGACGGCGACGGGCGAGGCTTACGCGCGGCTCGTCGGGCCAGTGGTGGATTTCAACGAATGGGCGCGCACCTTCGCCGTCGAGCGCATCGTGGGCAACACCGACGTTTACGCCAATGGCGGCGGCCAAAACTGCTACATCTTCAAACCCGCCGGCGGCGCCTGGCAGTTTTTGATCTGGGACATCGACTTCGCCTTCGCCACGCAGCAGCCCACCTACAGCCCGTTCAACTTCAGTGACACGCCGATCACGAAGATGTTCAACGAGCCGCTCGTGCGCCGGCTCTACTGGCAGGCGCTGGAAGACGCGGTGAACGGCCCGCTCGTGCCCGCCAACGCCTACGCGATGATCGACGCCCGCCACGCCGCGCATCAGGCTGCCGGCGTGAACACGGCCGCGCCTACGGCCTTGAAGACGTGGATCGCTTCGCGTCGCGATTATCTGCGCAGCCTGCTGGCGGGCGTCCGTGCGCCGTTCGCCATCACCAACTACGGCGGCAGCCACTTCACCAATGCGACCACGGTGCTCACGCTCTCCGGCTCCGCGCCGCCCGCGGTGCGTTCCGTCACGATCAATGGCGTCACTTGCCCGCTGGTTTGGACCACAATCACGAACTGGACCGTCACGCTCCCGCTGACGAGCCAGACGAACGTGCTCCTCGCGCAAGGCTACGATGCCGGCGGCCACGCGCTGGCCAACGCGACCGCCAGCATCACGGTCTATTTCAACGGTTCCGTGAGCCGCGCGGAAGACAGCCTCGTGATCAACGAGATCATGTTCAACCCGGCCGTGAGCAACGCCGCCTACGTGGAACTCTTTAACCGGTCCACGAACACGACGTTCGACTTGTCGGGCTTCCGGCTGCGCGGCGTGGATTTCGATTTCCCGCCCGGTGCCCGCATCGGGCCGCGACAGTTTCTGCTTGTGGCCCAAGACACGAACGCGCTCCTGGCGGCGCATCCGAGTCTGGCCGGCTCGGGTGTCATTGCAGGGGAGTTCAACGGACGCCTTGATCCTGACGGCGAAACGCTCAGCCTGGTCCGCCTTGCGGGCACGAACGAAACTCTCATCGACCAGGTGAAGTACGAAATCGTTGCGCCGTGGCTTGCCGATCCGGCGCGGCCTGGGAGCGGCGTGGCGCTTCAGGTCATTGATCCTGCCCAGGACAACGCGCGCGTGAGCAATTGGGGCGATGCCGCCGGCTGGCGTTTCTTCTCCTTCATCGGCCAACCCGGCGGCACGCGCCTCTACCTGTTCCTCGACAGCGCCGGTGACATTTACCTCGATGACCTCTGGCTGACGCCAGGCACAGTGGCCGGCGCGGGCACCAACCTCGTCCGCAACGGCGACTTCGAGTCGGCGCCGCTGAGTGACGCTTGGACCGTGTCCACGAACGTCAACCGGCCTTACGCCGCGCACTCGGCGATCAGCGCGGAGTTCGTTCACGCTGGGCGCGGCAGCTTGCACTTGGTCCTCACCAACACCGGTAGCACCCTGGCGTGCCTCTACCAGGATTTCACCAACGCCATCAGCACGAACCTCGTCACGACCAACCTCCACACCTTGAGCTATTGGTATTTGCCCTCGACCAACGCGAGCAACCTCAGTGTGCGCATGGGGAGCGCCTTCCGTCCGCTGGTCAACGTGCGTCCGCTTCTCGCCACGCCCGGCACGACGAATTCCGTGGCGGCCACGCTGCCGCCCTATCCGTTGCTTTGGCTCAATGAAGTCCAACCGGAGAACCCGGGCGGCCTGCAAGACAACACCGGCACGCCCCAGCCGTGGATTGAACTCTTTAACAGCGGGACCAATCTCCTGTCGCTCGACGGCTTCTTCCTCGCCGGCAGTTACGCGAACCCGACCGAGTGGCCGTTCCCCGCGGGCACGCTGATCGGCCCAGGCGAGTTCCGGGTCATCTTCGCCGACGGCCAGCCGGAGTTGTCCACCGGCACTGTCTTGCATACGTCGTTCCGGCTCTCGCCCACGAACGGCTCGGTGGTTCTCTCGCGTGGACAGCAAATTCTCGACTACCTCAACTTCGCCAACGTCCAGCCCGGCGCTTCGGTCGGAGCGCGGCCCGACGGCCAGCTTTTCGACCGGCGGAACTTTTACTACGTCACGCCGGGCGCGAGTAACAATCCCGCGCCCGTGCCCGTCGCGATCAACGAATGGATGGCCAGCAACACGCGCTCGCTCGTCGATCCTGCCACGGGCCGGTACGAGGATTGGTTCGAGTTGTTCAACTTCGGCTCCAGCGCGGTCGATCTCAGCGGCTGCTACTTGACCGACGATTTGTCCGCGAAAACCAAATGGCGCATCCCGGACGCCACTGTCCTCGCGCCGCGCGGCTTTCTGATGTGCTGGGCGGACAACGACGCCACCGGCACCAACACAATGGGGGACGCGCTGCACGTGAACTTCCAGTTGTCGCGGCGCGGTGATGAGATCGGCCTGTTCAGCCGGGAAGGGCTGCAAATCGATGCGGTGATCTTTGGCGACCAAGCCAGCGACATCAGCCAGGGCCGCTTCCCGGACGGCAATGTGCGCGGCGTGTTTTGCTTCATGACCAACGCCACGCCCGCCACGCAGAACGCCACGGGTGAAAACATTTTTGCGCCTGCGCTGGCCGACATCGCCGATGCGACGATTGACGAAGGTTCCGCTCTCGCCTTCACCGTCACCGCCACCGACGCCGACGTGCCCGCGCAGCGATTGACGTTCTCGCTCGTTGCCGGCGCGCCCTTCGGAGCGGTTATCGATCCGATGAGCGGCCAGTTCACATGGACGCCGCTGGAGTCGCAAGGCGGCGCGACCTATCCGATCACGGTGCGCGTTTCTGACAACGGTGTCCCTGTGAAGAGCGACAGCCGGACCTTCCGCGTTACGGTCAGCAAGGTGAACAGCGCGCCGGTACTGGCGGCCCTTGCCGACCGTGTCCTGCACGTCGGTGACACGCTGGCCTTCGACTGCCACGCCACCGACACCGACTTGCCGGCCAACACGCTCACCTTCAGCCTTGGCCACGCGCCGGCCGGTGCCGAGATCGCGCCCACCACCGGCGCGTTCACTTGGACGCCCAGCGCACTCCTAGCCAACACGACCAACATTGTGACCGTGGCCGTGACGGATGACGGCGCGCCCCCCTTGAGTGACGAGCAGAGCTTCAGCGTGATCGTGGTGACCAGGCCAGCCGTGCTCTGGGTGGTGGCGACCAACGGAACGACGGCGCTGAGTTGGAGTGCGGTCCCTGGCGCCATTTACCGCGTGCAATTCACCGAGCAAATGAATCCGCCCGACTGGCGCGATCTGGACGGCGAAGTGACCGCCGAGTCAGACACGGCCCAGAAAACCGACTTCGTCGGCAGCGTGCCCCAACGGTTTTACCGCATTCTCCTGGCTCGGTAGGACCGTGCGTCCCGCTGTCTTTCCTCAGCCTGGGCGGCTGCGCGAATCAGCCGAGTTCGAGTGTTCGAGTGCGGCTCGTTCAAAAACCAGTGGACACCCGGAAGCCGGTTGTTAGTATCGCCCGCAGCCGCATGAAGAAAATCGAAGCCATCATCAAGCCTTTCAAGCTTGAAGAAGTACGCGATGCCCTCGCTGCTGTGGGCGTCGAGGGCATGACTGTCAGCGAAGTCAAAGGCTTCGGGCGGCAGAAGGGGCACACGGAGATTTATCGTGGCGCAGAGTACACGGTGGACTTTCTCCCCAAAGTCAAAATTGAAGTCGTGTTGCCGGATTCACGGGTTGCAGCCGCCGTCGATGCCGTCGTCAAAGCCGCCAAGACCGGAAAGATTGGGGATGGAAAGGTCTTTGTCAGCCCAACGGACCAGGTGGTTCGCATCCGAACCGGCGAGACGGACGAAGAGGCCGTCTGAGTTTTTCCCAAGCAAGGAATCGCAAGTGGAGAGTTGTTATCTGAACCGACCCATCAACACGTTTGTTGAAACCTGAGTACTGAACTATGCCGACAGCCCAAATCAAGAAACCCACCACCCCCAAAGACGTCCTGGACCTGGCCAAGAAGACCGGGGCGAAGATGGCGGACATCAAGTTCGTCGATACCTTCGGCACCTGGCAGCACTTCACGGTGCCCATCAGCGAAGTCACCGAGGACGTTTTCACCGACGGCTTCGGCTTTGACGGCTCCTCCATCCGCGGCTGGAAGAGCATTGAAGCCTCCGACATGCTGGCCATGGCGGACCCGGCCACGGCCTTCATTGATCCGTTCTGCGCCGTGCCCACGCTCTCCCTGACCTGCACCATCGCCGAGACCGGCACCAAGGAGGCCTACACCCGCGACCCCCGCGGCATCTCCCAGAAGGGCGAGAAATATCTGGCCTCGACCGGCCTGGCCGACGCCGCGGTCTTCGGCCCGGAAGCCGAGTTCTTCATCTTCGACAACGTCCAGTTCGACGCCAAGAGCAACGGCACGTTCTACTCGATTGACTCGGAAGA
>JACRJZ010000074.1 GCA_016219875.1 Verrucomicrobiota bacterium
CTGGGCTGGACTCTGCCGGCCCAGCCCCCGCCCCAGATCACGGCCAAACGGGAAGTCGAAATGTAGAGCAGACCTTTCGGATGCCTGGCTTGCGAATCAACCACTTCCCTCCTCGTGTCCCGTCCAGTTGCTAAGAAGAGGGAAACCCTGCCGGTCTGCCGACAGGGTGCGTCGAGAGCAGGATTGTGTCGAAAATCTGCGGCGGGATTCGCGCGTGCAGCGACAGACTAGGGAGAGACGACCCGATAGAAGAGCCAGGGAAGGAACTCGGCCTCTGGCTCGAAGAAGAACGTCGTCACACGTGTGTTGGTGAAGTGGAACACGTCCTCCCAGTGCCGCAAATCGTCCGAGGCTTGGAGCCGGTAAGCGCGCCCGACTTCACCGTCCACGGAGAACTCGAAGCCTTGTCCCTCCCGAACCGCGCGCACGCGCAAGATGGGCGGCCCGAAGAAGTCGGATTGCAGGATCGTCTCGTTGTTGCCCACGGCGGTGAGGTAGCCCTCCGCGTACACGGAGCACCGGAGATCGTTCTGGCAGCCGGTGCGATGCCGGGTCCAGATGCCAGCGTCCGCCGAGGTCGCAATGAGGCCGCTGGCGCCGACGGCGACGAAGGTGTCGTCCGCAAACTGGACGTCTTCGATGTCCGTGTAGCCGAAAGCTTGCGCTCCCGGTTGCCCGCCGGTCCAGTTGACGGCATTCGTTGAGGTGAACAAGGTGCCAGACTCTCCGCCGGCGACGAAGAATCCGTTTCCGTACGCCACGCCTTGGAGGAAGGACGAGGTCGGCGGCGATTGAGAAACCCACTGCGCGCCGTCAGAAGAAGTCACCACCGCCCCGCGTCGGCCCACGACGACAAACTGTCCGCCCCCGAAGGTGATCGCGTTGAGCCGGCGCGTCGTGCCGGAATTGCGGGCGCTCCAGAGCCGTCCGTCCGGCGACGTCACGATCGCGCCGTTCCAACCGGCCGCCACAAAGAGGCCCTTGCCGTAGGTGATGCTGTAGATGCCGTAAGCCAACGTGGAGTTGGCCCCGGTCCAGTTGATCCCATTGGTGGACGTCAGCACGACGGCCTCGTTCTCGGAGACATCGCCCACCGCGACAAACTGGCCGGCGCCGAACGCGACGCTCCGCAGGTTGCTCGTGGTGGGCGCCTGATGGCGTGTCCAAGCGACGCCGTTGGGCGAGGTCCAAACCAACCCCTCATTGCCGACGGCCACGTAGAGGCCGCGACCGCGCGTGATGCCACGAAGGTTCACCGGGCTGCCGGGGCTGCGCGTCGTCCACGTCTCGCCGTTGGTGGAGGTAA
This sequence comes from Verrucomicrobiota bacterium, assembly GCA_016219875.1. Lineage (GTDB taxonomy): Bacteria > Verrucomicrobiota > Verrucomicrobiia > Limisphaerales > JACRJZ01 > JACRJZ01. The sequence continues at coordinate 1,307 of JACRJZ010000074.1, forward strand.
AGATGCCGCCCTTGTCGCCGACGGCGACGAAACGGCCGCCGCCGTAAGCCACGCCGTACAGTTCATTGCTCCGCCCGACATAGTTGACAGTCCAGTTCGTGGCATCGGTGGAGGTCACGGTCAGACCCGTGCCTGTTCCGTCGAGGTTTTCATGATCGGCCACGGCGACGAAGCGGCCACCCCCGTAGGCAATCGCCGAAAGGGTCCCGTTGGTCGGCAGCGCCACCGCGGCCCACGAGACGCCATCGGTCGAAACCGAGGCCACACAGCGGGCGTAGGGGTAAACGGAATAGTCGTTGGTGTAGCCGCAGGCCACGAATTTGCCGTTGCCGAAGATGATGTCGCTGAAGTAACCGCCGGCGGCCACGTTGTGGGTGGTCCAGGAGAGGCCGTCGCTGGAAACGGCCATCGTCCCGGTCAGGCCGTTGGTGGTGGCCTGGTAGTAGGGCGTCAGTGCCACGAACGAACCGTTGCCGAAGGCCAGCCTCGTCATGCCGTTGAGCGACATCTCTTCCGCCTTGGTCCAGTTGGTTCCGTTGGTGGAACTCAGCACGGCGCCGGTGCCGGACACGGCCACAAAGCGGTCGTTGCCGAAAGCCACGTCTTGGATCATTTCGTTCTCCAGCAGTCCCGAGTAATGGTTGGTCCAGTGGATTCCATCCTCCGTTGTCTCCAGCCAGGAGAGGTATCTCGTCCCTCGCCAGTCGAAGCCTGCAGCCACGAAGACGCCGTTCCCAAACGCGACCGTGCGAATGTCCGCTTCCCCTTGGTGGTGGTTCTGCCAAGTGACGCCGCCGTCGGTGGAGCGGATGCGCGTCCCGTTCCGGCCCAACGCCACCCAGATTCCGTTGCCGTAGGCAGCGCACCAGAGGTCGTTGCCTTGCGGCAGCGGATTCCGCCATTGCCAGCGGTCCAGCGGGCCGGGCGGCGAGACGACGAGTGTAGCGACCAAGCTGGTGGCGGAACCGCCTTCGTTGGCGGCGATGACCCGGTATTCGCCGCTGTGGTTGGTCGTGGCGTTCTCAATGTAGAGGGGCGAGTTCGTGGCGCCCGGGAGGTCTTGTCCGTTGAATTGCCACTGCAGGTGAGGCGGACTCCCGTAAGTGCTGACCAAGAACTGCGCGCTTTCTCCCGCGATGATGCCCTGGCTGACCGGTTGCAGGGAGAACCCCGGCGGCGTGACCAGCACGGTCAACGTCGCCGCCGGACTGGTGATCGCATCAAACACATTGCTGGCCACGACGCTGTAGTCGCCGGCCTGGTTGGTGGTGGCGATGTAAAGATAGAACGCGGCGTTGGTCGCATTGGGAATGGGCTGGCCGTTGAAGAGCCATTGCAGCGCGGGTTTGGGACCACCGGCCACGTCGCAACTGAAGTAGGCGGAACCTCCGGCGTACACGGTCTGCGAAGAGGGCAGGGAGACGAATACTGGCGGCCGGTACAGGACCGTCAACGTGGCCGTGGCGCTGGTGACCACGCCGGCAATGTTGCTGGCGATCAGGCGGTAGCCGCCCGCGTCGTTCGACGTGACGGCATCGATCTGAAGGGTGGAGCTGATGGAACCGAGAGAGAACGGAGACGCGTTCGTGGCGCCTGGGATGTCCTGTCCGTCGCGTTGCCATTGGGCCGTGGGTTGGGGCGCTCCGTTGGCGTAGGCGGTGAAGTACACGGTGTTGCCGGCATCCACTGTTTGGCTGGGCGGCTCGGTAGTGATTGCGGGGGCGCGGAGGTTGACCGTCACGATCGCTACTTCGCTCGTGACCACGCTGGCGAGGTTGCTGACCACCACTTGGTACGCGCCGGCGTCGTTGGTGGCGATGCGCTCGAAGTACAGCCAGGACTCGGTCTTGCCTGGGAGATCGACGCCATCGCGCCGCCACTGGAAGGAGAGAGGCTGAGTGCCGGTCACGCCGATGTAGAGTTGGGCCGTTCCATCGGCATCGACGGACTGACTGGATGGTTGCTGGTAAATCTGGGGCGGATAGACCTCCACGGTCAGCCGCGCCACTTGGCTGGTGGCAGCGCCAAAGACGTTGGTGACGACCACCCGGTAATCGCCGGTTTCATTCGTCGTGGGAGCGTAACGGTTCAGATAGCCATTCGTGGCCCCGGGCAGATCCTGGCCGTTGAACTGCCACTGGAAGAACTGCGGGTAACCGCCCGTGGTGTAGATGTAGAAGTAAGCGGTGTGGCCTGCTTCCACGGTCTGGGTCTGGGGTTGCTGGGTGATTTCCGGCGGACGCAGCAGCACGGTGAGCGTGGCCACCGCGCTCGTGGCCACCCCGGCGGAGTTCCAAACGATCACCCGGTAGCCGCCGGCCTGGTTGGTCGAACTGACCGCCACATACAGTTCCGAGGAAGTGGCGCCAGGAATGTCCAGGCCGTTGCGCTGCCACTGGTACTGGAACGGCCAGGTCCCAGTCACCCCGACGGTGAAAGTGGGCGTCGCCCCCACGTCCGCGACGAGGCTTCGTGGCGGCGTGGTGACGACCGGTGGCAGGATCGTCACCGTCAAGTGTGCCACCTCGCTGGTCGCCATGCCGAAGGCGTTGCTGACCACGACACGGTAGTCGCCCGCGTGGTTCGTGAGGACCGAGTAAAGTGTCAATATCGGCGAGCCGGTCGCTGGGAAGCTCTGTTCGTTGCGCTGCCACCGGTAGGTGAGCGGCAAACTGCCTGTTGCGACCACGGAGAAGCCGACCGAGCTCCCGACGTTGACCGTCTGAGATTGGGGTTGTTGCTCGATCGTGGGGGCGCGCGTCAGCACCGTCACCGTCGCCACGTCGCTTGTGACCACCCCGAGGATGTTGCTCACGACCACCCGGTAGTCGCCCGCCTGGCTCGTGGAAATGGCCCAAAGGTCCAGTATGGCGCCCGTCGCTCCTGGAATCACCTGTTCGTTGAACAGCCATTGCAGCCTGGCTGGCGGGGCGGCGGTGACACTGACCGTCAGGCGGGCCGTGGTGCCGGCATCGACCGACAGGCTCTGGGGTTGTTGGAGGACGATCGGCTCACTGATCGTCACCGTGAGCGTGGCCACGTCGCTGGTCGCGCGCCCATCGCGGTTCGTCACCACGCACCAGTAATGGCCGGCGTGGTTGGTCCACACGTTGGAGATCACCAGCAAATTGCTGACGGAGGCCGACACCGGTTGGCCATCGTGCCACCATTGGAGGCCGGAGGGGTAAGGACTCGAAAAGCACACCGAGAAAAAGACGAACGACCCCGCGCTCACCGTCTTGCTTTGCGGCTGACAGGTCAGCACCGGCGGGCTGTTCGTCACCACCAAAATGGCGAGCTGGCTCGTGACGGAACCGGAGGTGTTGGCGACGACCACGTCGTAGTCCGCGGTCATGTCCAACCGCAGGGGAAAGAAACTCAGGCTGGTGTTCGTGGCGCCGGCCAGCGCCACGCCGTTGGAGCGCCATTGAAATCCCGCTGGCGAACACGATACGGCCTGTACGTTGAACGCCACCGAATTGCCGGCGTAACCGAGTAGGCTGCGCGGCTGAACGGTGATGACCGGCAACGGCGAATCCACGGTCAAGCTGGCCACCGCGCTGGTCACCGCGCCGTAAAGGTTCGTCACCACCACTCTGTAATCTCCCGCGTCCGCACTCGTGACGTTGGTCAGCCGAAGAAGACCATTGGTGCTGGGAGAGCCAACCGGACTTCCGTCCAACTGCCACCGAAATGTAAATGGGCCGATGCCTCCGGCGGTCGAGGTGAAACTGATTGAGGAGCCGGTGCAGGCCACCTGGCTGACGGGTTCAACGGTGATGCCCGGCGCCTGCGTCCGTACGATCAGCCGGGCCGGGGCGCTGGTCACCGCCCCGTAGGCGTTGGTCACCACGACATCGTAGAAGACGGCCGGCGCGTTCGTGGTGAGCACGGTCAGGAAGACGTTGGTGCCCGACGGGACGGGCGCTCCGTCCTTGCGCCATTGATAGCGCAAGGGCGGATAGCCGTTGGCCTCGACTCGGAACGTGGCGCTGATTCCCTGGTTGACCGTCCGGTCTTGCGGCGGCTGGGTGATGACCGGGGGCAGGAGCGAAACCGCGAGGCACTCGCCGGCCAACGCCAGGGCGAGGGAGAGCAGCGGCAGGATCAAAGGACGACGACGCATGGTAAGGGTTCCTTTCTTCACAGCTTAACGGGTAGTTGCATTGCGCCCGATTCATACGCTCGCGCGGCGGCTGAATCAATGCTTTTACCGCAACTCGGCGCTCTTTCCCGGCGGGCCGTCAAGGGATGGTTTGCCGCCTCTCTGCCGCGAAACAAAAACGGCGCGACCCCGCGTAATGGGGCCGCGCCGGAGCATGTGCATACTCAGTTACTTCAGCCGGGTATTCACCGCGTCCCAATCGATGTAATTCATAAACTCGTCAATGTAGGCGCCGCGGGCCGTGTAGAAGTCGGCGTAGTAGGCGTGCTCGTACACGTCCAGTCCCAGGATCGGTGTCACGCCCCAGACGGGGAAGGTGTTCTGGGCGTCGCCCAGGTAATTGAACAGCAGCCCGGTTTGCGCATCGTAGCCCGTCCAGGCCCAGCCCCGCGCGGCGATGCCCGTGGCCTTGAGGTCCTTCTTGTAGGCGTCGAAGCTGCCGAAACTCTTGTTGATCAGATCGGCGGCCTTGCCGGTGGCGGGACCGCCCTTGCCGCCAAGGATGTTGAAGTAGAGCTCGTGGTTGAGCACGCCGCCGAGAGCAAAGGTGAAATCCACCTTGCGGGAGCGGAGGTCGCTGTAGATCTGGTTGGCGTGCGCCGGATTCGCCGGGTCGAGGGTCTTGGCCAGTTCCTCCAACTCCTTCAGAATGGCGTTGGTCTTGTTCACGTAGCCCGTGTAGAGCTTCATGTGCTCCTCGTGGGTCTTGTCCGAAATCTTGCCGGTCTTGCCCTTGATCTTGGCGAGCAGCGCTTCCTGTTTGTTCACGTATTGGTATGCCATAGTTTTGTTGTTCGCTTTTCGTTGCCGTTCCGCCGCCAGTGAAACCGGGGTGCCGTCGCACGCGATCACTCCTCGTGCCGTGTCCGCCCACCGGAAGCGATTATGAGGAGTATAGGTGTGTTTTCTGTTCGCGCAAGCGGGCGGGCGGGAAGGCCAGCGCGGCCGCCTCGCTGGTTGCGCACTGGCGTTCCCCCGCAAACGCTGCCACAGTCCGGGCGCGGAACCGCGTGAGAACGATGCGCGTACAAATCACCGAAGTGGCGGCCCCCGGCTCCCCCGAGTCGCTCGTCGAGCGGCTGGGCGGGGAGGCGGGCGTGGTGCTGTTGCGCAGCGGGCAGTTCGATCCGTTCCAAGGGCGGTACTCGTTCGTCACCGCCCGGCCGTTTCTCACGTTGCGCGCCGACGGGTCGCGCTGTGAGCTGCACGATGGCCACACCTCCCGATGGCATTTTGGCGATCCCTGGCGCGTCCTCGACAGCCTCATGGGGCGCTTTGAACTATTGGACGAGGCCGACTTGCCGTTTCCTCTGGGCGGCTGCTTCGGCTGCTGGGGTTACGACTTGAAGAACTTCCTCGAGCCGCGGCTGACGCGTCGCGCGGCGAACGACCTGGAACTACCCGATTGCTACGCCGGGTTCCACGACAGCTTGGTGGCCTTCGACCACGCGCTGGGCAAAGCGTGGATCGTCTCGACCGGGATGACGCCGGACGGGTCGCGCTCCGCGAGGCAAGCCCGCGAGGCCACGGAGTTTTGGCAAACCAAGCTGGCCGCCAGCGACCGACAGGGGCCTTCGGTGGACGAAGCCATTGCCTCCGCCCGCGAAACGTCTCTCCGTCGTGGCGGCTCGGCAGAGCCCCGCCGTTCTTCAAACCTGTCTCGCGCCGCGTTCATCGCCGCTGTCGAACGGGCGCAGCGATACATCCGCGCGGGCGACATCTATCAAGTGAACCTTTCCCAGCGGCTCACCGCGCCGCTTCCGGCCAGCGGCTGGGAGCTATTTCAGCGGTTGTCCGCCGTGTCCCCGGCTCCGTTCGCGGCCTATCTGGACGGCGGCGGATTTCAGCTTGCGTCCTCCTCGCCGGAACTGTTCCTTAAGCTGAGCGGAGGGCAGATTCTGACGCGGCCCATCAAAGGCACGCGTCCGCGGGCCGCCGAGCCGGATCGCGACGCGCAACTCAGCTACGAACTCCAGACCAGCCCGAAGGAGCTGGCCGAACTGGTGATGATCACCGACCTGCTCCGCAACGACCTGGGCCGGGTCTGCGAATTCGGTTCCGTGCGCGTGCCCGAACTCGCGCGGCTCGAACGCTTCTCGCACGTGCAACACCTGGTTTCGACGGTCGAAGGCCGGCTGCGCCCGGAGGTGACGCATCTGGCGGCGCTGGCGGCGTGTTTCCCCGGCGGCAGCATCACCGGCGCGCCCAAGATTCGCGCGATGGAGATCATTGACGAACTGGAACCCACCACGCGCGGCCCTTACACGGGCTGTCTTGGCTACCTCGGCTTCAACCGCGAGAGCCAGTTCAGCATCACGATCCGCACGGCGATTTGTCTGGGCGGCGCAGCGCATTTCCACGTCGGCGCGGGGATCGTGGCCGACTCCAATCCAGAAGCCGAATACGAGGAAACGCTGGCCAAGGCGGGCGGGTTTGAAGCGGCGTTGGGTTGGCAGGAGGAACGTGGGGTCCTGAATGCAGCGGAAGGGGAGGACGTGAAACGAAAAACGGAAAACGTAAAATGAACTCGAACGCTTCAATGTCTTCCTCCGCCCCCGCCCTATTTTACGTTTTACGTTTTACGTTTCACGCCTCCGCCCTCGCGTCTGCCACCGGCGCTGAGCTTCTTCCCGCCCTTCCTCTCCCATGATCATCTTCCTCAACGGCCAGTTCGTCCCGGAAGAGCGCGCCACCGTGTCCGTCTTCGACCGCGGCTTTCTCTACGGCGACGGCTTGTTTGAATCCCTGCTCGTGCGCCACGGACGGCCCTTCCGCTGGCGGCAGCACTTCGAGCGGCTTCAGCAGGGAGCGAAGCTGCTGCGGCTGGGAATTCCGTTTGCCGCCGAAACGCTGCAGGCCCACGCCGCCGAGTTGATCCGGTTGAACCACCTTCCGGACTCCATCCTGCGCCTCACGCTGTCGCGCGGCACTGGCCCGCGCGGCTATTCAATTCGTGGCGCGAACCAGCCCCTGCTGGTCATGTCGCTGCACGCGGCTGCGCCCGTGGACCCGCAGAAGCCGCCCCGCTGGCGGGTGGTCACGGCGTCGGTGCGGGTGCCGGCGAATGATCTTCTGGCCCAAGTCAAGACCTGCAACAAGCTGCCGCAAATTCTCGCCCGCGCGGAAGCCGAGGAGCAGGGCGCGGACGAGGCCCTGCTGCTGAACACGGACGGCACGGTGGTGGAAGGCGCGAGCAGCAACTTGTTTTGGGTCCACCGCGGCACGGTCTGCACGGCGCCCCTGGTGGAAGGCTTGGTGGCCGGCGTCACCCGGGCCGTGGTGTTGGAACTGTGCTGGTCCCTCGGTTTGCGCCACGAAGAGCGGGCCGCGCGCCCGGACGAACTGCGCCAAGCCGACGGGGTCTTCCTCACGCTGAGCACGTTGGGCGTGGTGCCGGTGGTCAGCCTCGACCGCGTGCCCGTGGCGGGTTCGCCGTTGACCGACCAATTGCAGCGGGCCTACTGGCAAAGGGTCGAGAGCGAGACGAGGGGCTGATTCAGAAGCCAGCCGAAAAGTCCGGCCTCTGGATCCCGCTCCAACTCCCTCGCACGCCAAGCGCCCTCTCGTGCGCGCATTGGGCCCACAGACCCTTGGGCCAGTACGTCGGCAAAGGCGTCCGCACTCCGCGCACTGGTTGGTGTCGGGCATAGAATTCCGTTCGCGCTCGCGCATTTGCCTTTGACCGATGCAGCTTTGTCCCTCGCCCTTCAGCTTCCGCCCAAGCGACAAGCCGCGCAGACGATATGAGCGGTTCTCGTCCGCACCTGGAACCGTAGCTGTCAGCCGGTTCGAATTCAATTTCCGAACGCTGGCTGTCTGAACGCCGGTCTCGGTCCTCCAAGTCGGCGGCGAAAGGCTCTCGCTGCATTCCAAGACAACGCCTGCCGCGTTAGCCGGCCAGGAAATCCTGACGCCCGTGCCCGAACTTATTGCCGCCAGCGGCGGAGGCGCCTCCTCGCCGCTGAGCACGCCATTCCAATCGCGGTCGATGCCCATCCGCTGACCGGACGCTCGGGTTCCACAGTGGGTGCGTGAAAAGGAGTTGGCGGGGCCAGTCTGGCCCCGCCTGATCAGCCGAAACGATTACCGGCCTACTGAGAAACGGGGATCGCGACGATCCGTCCGGCGAGTTCGGTGACGTAGAGCGTACCGGTCTTCTCGTCGAGCGTCATGGCGGTCGGTCTGGTCAGACAGTCGGCAATGACGGTGGGAGGGCCGCCGGAGGACGCGAAGCGCAGCAGAAGACCCGGCGAGCCGAAGAACGGTCCCGCGGAAGCGTGCTGGAGCACCAGGTAATCAGTATCGCCTTGTTTCCTGATCGGGAGCACGCCAATGGCCGTCTTGAGCCCGGTGATGAACGGGATGTGGCCGCCCGTCATCGGATCGATATAGCTGCCCGTCTGCGGATCAACCGGCACGATCGCCGACGTGCCTGGCGCGAAGGGAACGCCCCGGAAGAGCGCCACCAAGAGCGTGCCGCCGGAGCGGGCGATGCCAGTCGGGACGGCTTCGGAAAACGGGCCGCCCAGCGCTGGTGCGAGCGGATTGGGCGTCAGCGGAAAGTCCGCCAGTATTGAGAACGCGCCTGACGCCACATCCACCTTCCAGACCAGGTTCCGGCCCCCATCCGTCACATAGAGGAAATCACCCTGACGCCGATCCTTGCCATCATCTCGGTCATGTCGCTGCCGATCACCGGCGAGGACCACGCCGAAAGGATTCGAGCCGCGGACGTTGGTGGGCAAGGACACGAGCGGGTTGGCGACGAAGTTGGGGAACTTCACAACCATTTCGATGGTGATCTTGTCGCGGCCGCCGTTCGACAGCCTCACCCGCTCGCCGCTGGCGAGTGCCTGCTGGTCGCTCGGCGAAAGGGTGAACCCTGCCGTGCTGCGCTCGACGAAGTCATCGCCGAATTGGATCGCCAGAACCGAGCTGAAGAGGGGTGAGGACGCTCCGTTCGGATTTGGCACCAGCGTTCCCGCAGTCGGGCCGAGCCGTACCGCGTCACCGATGCTGATGACCACATAGAGCGTGCTCCCGCGCAGGAAGAGGCCCGCCGGCCCCAAGGGGTCGCCGACATCAGCGATCCCCGATGGCAGCCCGGACAACAGCGCCCGGCGGCTGCCGTCGAAGTTCACAATGGTGATGCGCCCGTCGTGGGCGCCCGTGCCGGTTTCCGAGACGAGCAGATTCCGTTGCACGGATCGGATGATTGACACCGGGCGTTGAAGACCGGAGGTGAGTTCAGGTGCGGGGCATTGGGCCTGGAGGCTCAAACGTCCCACGGTTATGCTGGCCACTAGGGCGGCCAGAAAGGCCATGCGTTTCACCCAGATCTGAGTTTGGTTTACGTCATTGATATGCTTTTGCTTTTTCATGATCTTCGTTCGTTGATTTTGTTAGCGATGCTCGACGAAGCCTCCCAAGGCAACGTCCAGCCGCCAGCCACCCAATTCACTCGATGGGTTCGAAGCCTTTGAACACGATGTGGTAGGCGTTTGCGTGCTTGTCGTAATGCACGATGCATTCGGTGGGATAGCTCGTCGTTCGGCCCAGCACTGCGGGCGTTGGAACCGGCAACTCGGTGTTCTCGCGACTCAGCAGGAACTCCTGAGTGATCATCGGCTCGATGAAGTGCATGTGGCTGGCGTCCGGCAGAAATCCAGCGATCATTGTGTGGAGCCAGTGGCCGGGGGCGGCATGCTCGTCAATCGTCCCCGCGTGGCGGCCCATCTGCGGAACCGAGAACGCCTCGGGCTGGGTGTAGCCCTCGGGAAGACGGTCTGCCGGAACCTGCGCAAAGAACGGGCCGGGTGGTATCGTCAACACGGCCGCCACGGGGATGCTGTAGAAGTGGAAGTCAAAATGTGGCGCCTCATAACGGTGCGGATCCACCGTCCCGGATCCATGACCTTGTTGATTCGAATGAATCTCGGCGTGGTTGAAGTACGTGGTCGCCTGCACCACTGGCGGAAAGTTTAGAACGGCGATGGCGCCCGCTGGTCCTGCTCCCCGTGGCGGCATGTTCTCCACCATTGAGAGCGGGATCGTCAGTCCGACCCAGATGACTTTGCCTCTGCCGTTCACGCGCGCCCAAGTCGCCACGGTTCCGCTCGCCAGGGATACCGATTCACCGGCGACGAACTTGTGCTTCGGGCCGGCCTTGGCCTCGCCGCCCGAAAAGGCCAGCACAACTGCGCCGAGCCAGAGCGTCGTCAAGATGCGTCCTGACTGATTGAGGATTGGATTTTCTCTGTTCATTGATTTCATTTGTCGAGTTTTGTTGTCTTACACACGGACACGGTTATCGTGTTCCACCCGGTCATGCGCCAAAAGCCGGCGAAAAGGCTCACGCGGTTTTGCTTTTCGCTCTTTTCGTGTGTGGTGAGCCGTTTTCCTGCTAAATAGCGCATGTATGGGCGATGAACCGATCTCCGTGAAGCCCACGTCTGCCGAACAAGCCGTGTTCGCCGAGGCGCTCCAGCGAGACACGCCGGAAGCCCGCGCCGATTATCTCGAGGTCGCTTGCGGAACGGACACCGCCTTGCGCCACCGCGTCGAGGCCTTGCTCCGCGCCGCCGAGAGCGCGGGCGATTTTCTGGAACAGCCCCCGACCGGATTGAGTGGAGAAGCCGACGCCACCTTGCTGGCAAGCGTGTTCTGCGAAAAACCTGGCGACCGGATTGGCCGTTACCGGCTGTTGGAAAGGATCGGCGAAGGCGGCTGCGGCGTGGTTTATATGGCCGAGCAGGAGGAGCCGGTGCGCCGCCGGGTGGCGCTCAAGATCATCAAGCTCGGCATGGACACGCGCTTGGTCGTGGCCCGGTTCGAGGCGGAGCGGCAGGCGCTGGCGCTGATGGACCATCCGAACATCGCCAAGGTGCTCGACGGTGGCGCGACGCAAACCGGGCGGCTTTACTTCGTGATGGAACTGGTGCGCGGCGTGCGCATCACCGAGTTCTGCGACGAAGCGCGGCTCACGACTGAGGCGCGGCTCCGGTTATTTGTGCAGGTATGTCAGGCCCTCCAACATGCGCACCAGAAGGGCATCATTCACCGCGACATCAAGCCCTCGAACGTCCTCGTCACCGTCAACGATGGCGCGGCGGTGCCCAAGGTGATTGACTTCGGCATCGCCAAGGCCATCGCCCAGAAGCTCACGGACAAGACGCTCTTCACCGAATTCCAGGCCCTGGTCGGCACGCCGGCCTACATGAGCCCCGAGCAGGCGGAGATGAGCAGCGTGGACATTGACACGCGCAGCGACATCTACGGCCTCGGGGTGTTGCTGTACGAACTGCTCACGGGCCACCCGCCGTTTGACGGGGAACAGTTGTTGAGCGCGGGGCTGGACGAAATGCGGCGCATCATCCGCGACGAGCAACCGCCCAAACCATCCACGCGACTCACGAACCTCGTAGCAGCCTCAAAATCCGAAACAGACGGAGCCTCCTCACGTCGGCTGCTACCCACGAAAGAACTCATCAGCGCGGTGCGGGGCGATCTGGATTGGATCGTGATGAAGTGCCTGGAGAAGGACCGCACGCGCCGTTACCAGACGGCCAATGGCATCGCCGCGGACATTCAACGGCACCTCAATCACGAGCCGGTTACGGCGCGATCGCCCAGTGGCCTGTATCTGCTGCAAAAGCTGGCGCAACGAAAGCGCGGAGCCTTGATCACGGCGATCACAGTGCTCGTGGCGTTGCTGGTGGCATTGCTCACCCTTGCGACAAGCAATGCGCGCATCCGCCAGGAACGAAACCAGAAGGGCCGTGCGCTGCTGGAGCGGAGTGCTGCGCTGGAAGCCGCGCGCGCCAGTGAGCAGCGGGCGCGGGAGCAACTCCTCGTTTCGCTTCAGAACCAGGCGCAGGCTCGTCGCAACAGCCGCCAGATGGGGCAACGCCTGGAAAGCCTCGCCGCCTTGGCGGAAGCGGCGCGCATCCGGCCCGCCTCTGAATTGAGAGACAACGCCATTGCCGCCATGGCGGTGCCGGACGCGGCGCGCGGGCCTGTCTGGCAGGGCTGGAATCCCGACACCAAGGCGTTCACCTACGAGTCGCTTCACCAGCGCTGTGCTCGCTTCGGACAGGATGGCACGATCAGCATCCGCACCATTCCGGACGACCGCGAACTCCAGCGCTTGGAGTCCGGTTCCGAGCCCAAAGCCGGTCGCGCATTCACCTTCAGCCCGGATGGCCGCTTCATCGCCTGGCTCGACGAGAGCGGCCGACTCCGAATCTGGCAATGGGAGCGTGGCGACTCGGTTCTCAAAAGCGCCCCCTCAGCCTGTTCCGCGCTGGCCTTCAGTCCGGACAGCCGGCGTGTTGCGGTCGGACACGAGGCCTGGATCACTTGTTTCGATCTGAGCACGGGGGAAGCGAGCCGCCGCTGGCAGACGCGGGGCCGGGCTTACTCGATGAATTTCCATCCGGACAGCCGCCGGCTCGCGGTGGGTTACGACCATGCGAACGTCGTTTCGATTTACCGTGCGGACGACGGCGAGCACGTCGCCGACTTGCCGCGGGGCGACAGCAGCATGACCATTGTCACGTGGCATCCGGACGGAAACCTCCTCGCCACGGGTGGTTCGGATCCACGCATCCAGATTTGGGATGTGCCTACGCAGGGAAAGTTGGCCGTGTTGGAGGGCCACGTCGAGCATGTGACCGCTTTGATGTTCCACTGGAGCGGGGATTTGCTCTTGTCAGCTTCCTGGGACGGCAGTGTGCGTCTGTGGCAACCGTTGCCGGGCCGGATGTTGATGCGGTTTCCCTCCGCCGGCTGGCTTGGCTTCAGCCGAGAGGATGGCCGCTGGACGGGAGTGATTTCGCCATCGGACCTTCAAGCGCAGCTCTGGGGACTCGTCCCAAGCCAGGAGTATCACACCTTCCTCAACACGTTCAGGGAGGGGGAGAACATGCCTCGCGAAGGAGAGATCAACCCCGACGGCACGTTGCTGGCCCTCGGAGGCACGGACGGGGTACGCCTGTGGGACGTCGCGCGAGGTCGCGAGGTCGCGTGGCTGCGCCTGGGCGACACGACGTCAGTGCTGTTACGGGACGAGGGCCGCGAATTGCTGACGTGCGGGTCAGCCGATGGATTGCAGCGCTGGCCCATCGAAGCAAACGCGGATGCCAGCGGCGGATGGCGATTGGGTCCATCCCATCAAATCGCCTTGCCGTTCACGCCCACGCGCATGGCCAAAGGTCGCGACGACCGGACGCTGGCGGTCGTGGGAGAAAGCGCCGGTCAGTGCGTGGTCCTTGATCTCGTTACGGAATCGGTCCGTGTCGCGGAATTGCCGCATCTCCATGCCGGCTTCATCGCCTTAAGTCCGGATGCGGGGCGGGTGGCCAGCAGCGGCTGGCATTCCGATCGTGTGAAAGTCTGGGATGGGGAAAGCGGCAAGTTGCTTAAAGAGCTGGAAACGCGTGCGCCTTCGCTCGTCTTTCTCACTCCGGACAATCGAGAACTGATCGTGGCTCGCGACAAAGAATTCATCTTCTACGATTTGAATTCCCTCGAAGTGAGCCGCCGAATGCCGCGGGAGGTTGGCCTTTACCCCGGACACGTCGCCTTCACGGCGGACGGAAAACTGATGGCGCTGGAATTGGCGCCGGGGTTGATTCATCTCAAAGAAATCACTTCCGGCCGGACCGTGGCCAAACTCGAAGACCCGCAGGGCGACCATTCCACGTGGATGAGTTTCACGCCCGATGGCACGCAACTCGTCGTGGCCGCCCGATACGCGGGCTCGATTCATCGCTGGGACTTGCGCGCCATTCGCGCCCGTTTGAAGACGATGAACCTCGATTGGGATTGGCCGGAGTTTTCCGCGCCGCCGCCGGTGGAGACTTCGTTCTCCAAGAACCGCCCGCCACTGCGCGTTCAGGTCGTTGGCACGAACCCGATTGCAGTCACACCAGCAGCCGCTACGAACGCGTCTCCGGCCAAACCATGAGCAACGTCACCCAAGTTCTCACGGCGATCGAACAGGGCGACGCCCAGGCTTCGGAGGAGTTGTTGCCGCTCGTTTACAACGAACTGCGCCGGATGGCCGCGCACAAGATGGCCCACGAACCCGCCGGCCACACGCTCCAACCCACCGCTTTGGTCCACGAAGCGTGGCTCAAGCTGGTGGATTCGCCTTCCCAATCCTGGCAAAACCGTGCGCACTTTTTCGGCGCCGCCGCCGAAGCGATGCGTCGCATCCTCATTGCGCGCGCCCGGCGGAAGCATACTCAGCGCCGCGGCGCCGGCGTGGAGCACCTCGACGCGGATGCGATCGAACTCGCCAGCCCCGTTCCCGATGAGCAACTCCTCGCGCTCAACGAAGCCCTCGATCGCTTTGCCGCGCTGGAACCGCAGCAAGCCGAGTTGGTCAAACTCCGCTATTTCGTGGGCCTGAAGATTGAAGAAGCCGCCGATGTCCTCGGTATCTCCAAGGCCACCGCCACACGCTGGTGGGCTTACGCACGGGCGTGGTTGTTTGACGAAATGCAGTCTCAGTTGCACGAGACGCGACGGACGGACGCGAGGGTTCGGCGCGCCTAGCCTCCTCAGGTGGGCTTTCCGGGAGCCCGGTTGGTGGCCCGCCTGGAGACGCGGGTCAAGCACAAGGGAAAGTGGAGCAGTGAAGTGGAGCCCGAGGGCACCTCATTTTATGCCCGATTGACTTCCGCACTCCGTCCACTTCTACTCGCTCCGATCATGCAACCTCGATATCGCAGTTCTCTCTTTGGCCTGGCCTGCTTGCTCGTTTTCGCCGCATCGGCCGATGGCGCGGTGCCGCTCAGCGACCGCGAGAAATCTGGCACGGTCGGCCGTTCCACCGAGAGCATAGGCTGGTTCGCCTTCGACCCGAAGCCGGACCCGTTCGAGGAAAGCCCGATCGACTTGCGGTTCCTGAACGAGAAGTTCGCCGGCGAACACGGGCGAGTCGCGGTGAAGGACGGTCATTTTGTCCACAGCGCCAACGGCCGGCCGGTGCGCTTCTGGGCGGTGAACGGGCCGTCGCGCGAGGGCGGTGACCCTGCCGCGCTGCGTCAGACCGCGCGGTTGCTGGCCAAGTACGGGGTGAACCTCGTCCGCCGCCACGGCGCGGTGTTCGACAAGGACGGTGAAACGAACCCGAACGCCACCAAGCGCGCCATCGCCATTGTGGAGGCGATGAAGTCGGAGGGTATCTACACGCACCTTTCGATCTACTTCCCGCTTTGGTTTACGCCGCGCGCCGACCATCCGTGGCTGGCGGGCTACGACGGCAAGACGCACCCGTTCGCCGCGCTCCTGTTCAATCCCAAGTTCCAGGAGAAATATCGGGAGTGGTGGAAAGCCATCCTCACCACGCCCAGCGAAACCACCGGCCAACCGCTCATTGAGGAACCCGCCCTCTTCGGCGTGGAAATCCAGAACGAGGACTCGTTCTTTTTCTGGACCTTCGACGCCAAGAACATCCCCGATGCCCAACTGCGCATCCTGGAGAAGATGTTCGGCGATTGGCTGGTGAAGAAGCACGGCTCGCTCGACGCCGCCTTCGCCACCTGGAAGGGCCAGCCGGTGAAGCGCGATGTGCCCGCCGAGGGCCGCGTCGCCTTTCGCCCGCTGTGGAACATCTTCAACGAAAGATCAGCCCGCGACCAAGACACGGCGGCGTTTCTGTTCGAGGTGCAGACGAAGTTCTACCAGGACACGGTGGCCTTCTTGCGGAAGCTCGGCTTCAAAGGCCTGATCACGCCCTCCAATTGGTCCACCGCCAGCCCGGAAGTCTTCGGCCCGCTGGAGAAACTCAGCTACACGACCGGCGATTTCATCGACCGCCACGGCTACTTCGAGTGCAATCACAAAGGCGACAACGCCGCCTGGTCGATCCGCAACGGCCACACTTACTCCGACCGCAGCGCGCTCCGCTTCGACGCTTCGGACCCGACCAAGCCCCGGCAGTTCGTGCATCCGGTCATGGACCCGCACTACGACCGGAAGCCCTCCATGATTTCGGAGACGACGTTCTGCCGTCCGAATCGGTTCCGTTCCGAGGCGCCGCTTTACTTCGCGGCCTATGGTGCGTTGCAGGACAGCGATGGCATCGTCCACTTCGCCTTCGACAGCAGCCGCTGGGCGGTGAAGCCCGGATTCTGGATGCAGCAATGGACGCTGATGACGCCTGCCATGATGGGTCAGTTCCCTGCGACGGCGCTGATTTACCGGCGCGGCCTGATCGCCGCCGGCCAAGTGCTTGCCGAAGTGAAGCTGAACAAGACCGACCTGCTCCGCCTCAAAGGCACGCCATTGCCACAAGATGCCGCCCTCGATGAACTGCGCCTCAAAGACGTGCCGCAAGGCACAGAGGTGAAGCCCGGTCAGCGCATTGATCCGCTCATTCACTACGCCGGACGCGTGGACGTGAGCTTCGTCGAAGATTCCGCTCCCGCCTCGGACGGGAGAGGCACTGGTTCCCCTCGCCCATTGGATGGGAGAGGGGTCAAGGGTGAGGGGGCGACGAAAGCGACCGACCTCGCGCCGTTCGTGAATCACGCCCAGAAGACCGTCACCAGCAGCACCGGCGAACTCAAACTCGACTACGGCCAAGGTGTCCTGACGTTGAATGCCGCGCGCGCCCAAGGCGTGAGCGGCGCTTTGAAACTCGCCGGCCTGACCGACCTCAAAGACCTCAGCGTGGCCAGCGACCTCGAACTCGGCCACATCATCGCGGTCGCGCTGGACGATCTGCCCTTGGCCACCTCGACCCGCATTCTCCTTCAGGTGATGTCCGAAGAACAAGAGACCGGGCATCGAACCGAGCCGGTCAGCCCCACGGTGAAGCGCATCGTCAACATCGGGACCGACCCGTGGCAGGTGAAGGAGTTGAAAGGCGCCGTCCGGTTCAAGCGCGCCGATGCCGCGCAATTGAAAGCCACCGCGCTCGATTTCAACGGTTACCCCACCGGTCCCGCCGGCACGGCGCAGGAAATCAAACTGCAGCCGACGACGATGTACTACCTCCTCGCGCGATAGAGGCCGGGAGCGCGAGCTTGCCGGTCTTTGTCCAATTAGCAGTTTCCAATTTTCAATTCGCAATTCCCCGTCCACGGCTGCCTCAAGCTCCTTCCGGCGCGCGGCTGTCCCAGCCGCAGCCACGCTCGGAACCCGCCGGCCCAAGCCTTTTCACGAGTCGCTCGGTCGTTCGTGGTCGCTGCGGCTGGGACAGCCGTGCGCCAGCCGAGTTTGATGCAGCCCTGCAGCCGCGCTGCACTTCGGAATTCCGATTGCAGACCCCCTGGGCTTTCCGTAGCTTCTCCGCCCAGCAACGATGAAAGTCTATATCGACGGCAAGTTCTGCGACGAAAAGAGCGCGAAGGTGTCGGTGTTCGACCACGGCCTCTTGTACGGGGACGGCGTCTTTGAGGGCATCCGCGCCTACCACGGCCGCGTCTTCAAGCTCAAGGAGCACATCGACCGCCTCTTCTGCTCAGCCAAGGCAATCCTGCTCCGCATTCCGATGTCGCACGAAGCGCTTTGCGAAGCCACGCTCGAAGCCTGCCGCCGAAACAAGATCCGCGACGGCTACATCCGCCTCCTCGTCACCCGCGGTGCCGGCACGCTGGGCTTGGACCCGAACCGCTGTCCCAAGGCCTCGGTCATCATCATTGTGGCGACCATCCAGCTTTATCCGAAGGAGCTGTATGAGCGCGGCATGGGCATCGTCACCGTGCCGACCACGCGCAACTTGATCAATGCCATCAACCCGGCGATCAAGTCGCTGAACTATTTGAACAACATTCTGGCCAAGATCGAGGCGCACAACGCGGGCGTGGAGGAAGCCATCATGCTCAACTCCGAAGGCTTCGTGGCGGAATGCACCGGCGACAACATTTTCATGGTGAAGGGCAATCAGCTCCTCACGCCGCCGCTCTACGCCGGCGCGCTCTACGGCATCACGCGCGCGACCGTCATGGATCTGGCGCGGGAAGCCGGCTTCCAGGTGATGGAAACCAACCTGACCCGCTACGACCTTTTCAATGCCGACGAGTGTTTCCTTACCGGCACGGGCGCGGAAGTGGTGCCCGTGGTGAAGATCGACGGCCGCGTCATCGGCGCCGGCAAGCCCGGCCCGGCCACGCGGATGCTCGTGGAAAAGTACCACGCGCTCACGCAGGTTTCCGGCGCGCCGATCTACGCCAAGTAACGCCGACTCCACCGCGCGAGGATTTCTTGGCGCAACGCGATCCCAGCCTCCTGCTGCTCATCCCCGCCTACAATGAGGCGGACCGGATTGAGCCAGTGCTGACGGACTACGCCCGGTACTTCCGCGCCAACTATCAAGGGAAGTTCGTCCTGCTCGTGGTGCTGAATGGCTGCCGCGACAACACCCGCGCCGTGGTGGAGCGGGTGGCCAGCGAGAATCCCAACCTTTGCTTCGTGGAATTCCACGAGCCGATCGGCAAGGGCGGAGCGTTGATTGAAGGACTCAAGTACGCGCCGCTGGCCGACTTCATTGGCTACGTGGACGCGGACGGGGCCACTGCGCCCGCGGCGTTCCACGATCTCATCAAGCTGGCGGACCAAGCCGATTGCGTGATCGCCTCGCGCTGGCTGCCCGGCGCGGTCCTGCACCAATCCCAGACCCAGCAACGCCGCTTCGCCAGCCGGGTCTTCCACTTGATCGTGCAGTTGTTGTTCTGGATGGACATCCGCGACACGCAATGCGGGGCGAAAATCATGAGCCGTGCCGCCGTGCAGCAAATCCACAGTTCGCTCTGCATCGCGGACATGGCCTTCGACATCAATCTGCTCTACGCAGTCAAGCGGGCCGGCTTCAAGATTCTGGAAGTGCCGACCGAGTGGACGGACAAGGCTGGCTCCAAGGTCGTGCTGGGCCGGACGTCGCTGACCATGTTGCTGTCCGTCCTGCGGCTGCGCGTGATCCACTCGCCTTTCCGCGGCCTGTTCCGGCTGTTTCATCCGATCGAGGAATGGGCCTACATGAAACTGCGGGCCCCGCTCCGGCGGGCGCCGGAGGAAAAGAAGGAACCAGAGAAGGCGAAAGAGCTGGAGCAAGCGAAGGAGCCAGACGACAAGAAACAGTGAAGCGCAGACTTTTCGGACGCCGGGTTTGATGTCCAACAACTTCCCTGCCCGCCTCGGCCCCAAGAGCGAAGAAAAGGGTCAGACATCCTGAGCCGTGGAACGCGCCTGGGCCACCCGGTGAGGGCACCGGGCCTACAAGGCACGCCTTTCCTGTAGGCCGGGTCCCCTGACCCGGTGAACGCCGCTTCATCTCGATTCCTGGCCTCCACGAAACCGTGCGGACGGCTCAGGAGTTCTGAGCGCCGCGGTTTCAGGCGCAAAGAACAGCGGCGCTCTGCCAAGACGCCGCTCCGATTGGAAGGGAAATACGGGTTCAGTCCAACTGCACGATGCGGTAGAAGCGCTGCGGGATGTTGGCGGTCGTGGCGGAGAAGGTCTTCACCGTGCCGTCGCCGGCGATGCCTTCCTGGAACAGGCTCCAGGCGGCGTCGGTCAGGTTGGTCTTGAAGTCGATGCGGTAGGTCTTCCCCGGCACGGTGCCGAAGCCGAGCTGCAATTCGCCGCTGGCGGGGCTGGCTACGGTCACGCGCGGCGGGAGCCAGACAGTGATATTCACCAAGCGCGTCGCACTCAGAGGCGGCACGCCGTTGTCGGTCACGCGTACGGTGATCTGGGCCGTGCCGGGAGCCTCCAGCAAAGTCGGCGTCCAAGAGAACTGTCCGCTGGGGCCGTCGATTTGCGCCCCGGCTGGCGCGCCCGGATCAAGCGTGAAGGCCAGCGTCTGCAACGGCTGTTCGGCGTCGGTCGCGCTGGCGGTGAAGCGCAGGGTCTGGCCCAGCGTGACGTGCTGGTTCGGAATCTCCGCCAGCACGGGGGCCGAGTTGGACGTGGCGGGAATTTGGTTGGGGCCTTTGGGCGTGGGCACGGGCATGGAGGCGAACGCCGGCCCGGCATCAGGGTAACGGCCCTCGCTGATGTTGTTGTTCTGCGCGCCGAACGTGACGGCGTCGATCAGGTCGCCGTCCGCAGTGAAGAGGCCGATCTGTTCGCCAGCCCTGTTCAACTGGAAGCTGACGTGCAGGTCCTCGCGATTGGTCGCGTTGTAGCGGGAGTTGTTGTCCGCCCAAACCAGCAAGTAGCCGCCGGGCGGGATGACGTATTGGCCGTTGGTCGGAATCATGAACTGGAATTGGTTCGTTACGTTGTCCGTGAGGTAGCAGCCGCCCAGATCGACGGTGTTGGTGCCGTAGTTGTGCAACTCGATCCAATCATCGGTGGCGGCATCGACGGGGTTGTTGGTGTAGCCAGTGTTGCTGGCCATCCACTCGTTGATCGCGACGGGGACGGGCGGGGCGGCCGGGTTGTTGCTCGCGCCCGGCGTCGGGAAATAGAAAAGCTGCCGGTCGGTGACCTGGCCGTCGGGCCACGAGCCGGCGGAGAGGCGCGCGGGCACGGCGGTGTAATTGAGGTAGTCGAGAATCCGCCCGTCGAGCACGAGAGCGACGGAGCCGTTGGTGGGATCGAGGCGGAAGCTGGTATGCAGGTTCGTGCCGCTGGAGGTTTCGGGACGGCCGTCGGCGAAGAGGACTTTGAACTCGCCGGGGCCGATGACCGTGCCGGTGGGGAAGGCCCATTCGTTCAAGTTGCTGTAAGTGCTGGTGAGGAAGAAGCCGTCGAGCAGCATCGCGTTGGTGTCGCTGTTGAAGAGTTCAATCCACGGCTGGGCCAGGCCGGTGTTGTCGAGGAGGCCGTCAGGATTGTTGGGTTGGATTTCGTTCAGCCAAAGCAGCGGGTAAGGCGGCAGGGTGGCGGCGACGTTGTTGGCCAAGCCAGGCGTGCTGTCCCGCGGACGGACGTTGATGACCGGACGGAAGGTGCTGCCCATGCGCACAGTCAGGTTGGTGGCATTGGTCGTCGGCAGGTACCAGAAGCTCATGGTGTGAATGTTGGTGTACACGATGTTCGTGCTGACCGAGTTGGTGAAGTCCTGGTAGAGGTAGGCCAGGGTACTGCCGGTGTTGGTGAAGACCAGATGGAGGCTGCCGCTGCCGGAGTGGGCGAACTGGGTGCTGATGGTGGACTGCGCCGCATACGGCCTTGCAGGCGTCACCAACCAAGCGCTGCTCAGCGGCGTGGACTCGAAGTCGCCGTTGCGTGCCAAGTTCGTGCCGGCCTCGGCCACCGTGCCGGGCGTCAGCCAGAAATCATCGAGGTAGATGTCGCCGGCGCTGTCGAGGTACATGAACAGCTTTCCGCCGCCAGGCTGGCCGGTGAAGGAGAAGAACCGCCAGCCGACAGGATCGCCCCAGTTGCTCACGCGCGAGTTGTCCTGCGCGGGGTCGATGCACTGGAAGCTCACGCCGCTGCCGGGACGCGAGGCGCTGGCCAGCCACGGTGCCACGTTTTCAAAATGAACGCGGTCGATGACCACGTCCTGGCCGGGCGTGGCGCCGAGTCTAAGGAGGGTGAGTTTCTCGGCGTTGGTCTTGAGGATGCCGGGGAATTGGTCGAAGAGCGCGACATTGGTGGCCACGCCGTAAGCGGTCGTGTAGGCAGCCGCGTCCTTGGCCAGCACGATGAAGCTTCGCGGCCCAATGAGCGTGCCGCCGGGGAAATCGTAGTCGATCCCCTGGAGACGGCAGCCCGTGAGGTTGAAGGTGGTGTTGGAGGAGCGGTTGTAAAGCTCGACGAAACTGGCGTTGCTCACCGCCGGATTGAACATGGCTTCGTTGATCACCAGCGTGCCCTGGGGCGCGTCGAGCGCGCCTGTGAAGTTCACCGTCACGGCCAGCGAGTAATTGGTCAGAGGCAGGCCGTTGAGATCGTAGCCCACGAGGCTGAAGCGGTTCGTCAGTTCCTCGGCGGCCACACGGAGGGACCACGCGCTCAAGGTGGACCAGGTGACGGGATACAGCACGCCGTTCACCGCGATGGCCTGCACTTGGACTGGGGCGGTGCCGCTGATGACGACTTGATTGCTGGTGGCGAGGTTCACGGTCGCCGGACTGGTCAGGGCGAACGCGGCACTGCCGCCGGCGCCGGCAATCGTGGTCCTCGCGAAATTGGCGCGGGCCTGGATGTAGGCCAGCGAGCTGGTGAAGTCCTGGCCCGGACAGAAGTTGTCGTAGTGGTCCGGCCAGCGGGCCATGTAGTTCGTGTTGTAGGTGGTGTTGATGATGTCGAGGATGTGCGCGTAGAAGCGGCGCAAGTTGGCCGGGAGGTTGATCACTTTGCTCAAGTTTTGGTCGCCGATGAGCGCCGCGTTGTTGGCGCGGTTGAAGGAGAAGTCCATATCGACCGGGAAGGCCAGCATCTTGCCGTCCGAGGGCCGCAGATACATGAGGAGGTTGTGGTTGTTGCCGAAAGTGTAGCTGTCGCCCACGCCGCAGAGCGTCACCAGCGCCCAACTGCGCAGCCACTCGTTCACGTCCATGGTTTGCCGGGTGGCGGTGTCCAGCGCGGTGCCGGTCAGGCTCAGGGCCTTGGCGAACGGAATGAACGGCGCGTAGTCGTCGGCGTCGCGGTGGTTCTTGATGATGAAGTTGTAGCGGTAGATTTCCTTGTCGTCGCCGAGATTGGCGAGGTCCGTGCCCACGACGCTGTCCGGCTGGGGAAGTTTGTAGCCAAAGGCGTTGGCGGTGGTGGGGTAGTAAATCAGTTCCAGTTCCCACTCCGTGCCGCTGCCCCCGTTCTGGTAAGCGGTCTCGATGAATTCATCCTCGTGGCGCGGCGACAAGATGCTGGCGCCGGTATGCGCGCTGCGCGGCGCGATCACGCGGCAGAGATCGGAGTAGAGGCCAGGGATGTTGCCCGCGTGCTGCAGCATATGCTTGATCACAATCTCCAACTGTTTGTTCGCGGTCGAGTCGCCCGCGCCGGAGCGGTCGAGCAACATCACCGGATGCACGCCGCGGAAAAGGTCGTCCGGCTGAAACTCGATGTGGAAGCTGGTCCGCGTGTCGCTGTAGCGTCCACGCTCACTGCCTTTGAGGCGCACACCCACGTCGTAATAGGCGCGCCGCTCGTCATAGACCACGGTGGCGGGCAGATTGTCGTTGCTCATCACGTTGGTGAGCGCGTGGAGCAGGTCGCGGTTGGCCGGGCTGAGGATGATCCGCAGGTTGTGGCCCAGAGCGAGATTGGCCTGCCCGTCCGCCACCATGTAGAGCGCGCCAGAGTCCGGTCCCGCGGGCGGATACATGGCCACGGCGCCGAGGCGGTCCACTCCGCGCACGTAGAACTGGACGATCGCTCCCGCCGCCTGCGGCGGGATGGAGGCGTAATACCCGCCGTCCTCGTTCTCCATGCCCACGCTCTGCCACGCGCCCCCGTTCACGGACCAAAAGAGTTCGCCCGTGAGCACGCCTTGCGGATCCCGCGCGCCGACCGACACCAGGACCGGTTCGCCCGGCTGCGGCACCACCGGCAAATGCTGGAAGTCGCGGAAAGTCGGCCCAAGGTTTGCGACCAAGCGCGAGTTCGGCGTGCCGGGCGTGCCGTTCAACGCCGGCCGCGGCAGCACCGTCGAGCGCGCCACGCGGTTGAAGTAGAGCCGCGTGTTCAAGAGATTGTTTCCGGCCAGCCATTTCACGCGGAAGGAGATTTGGTATTCGGTGCCAGAGACGATCGTGCGGCCGTTCGCGAGCGTGGCTTCAATGTGATTGTGCATGTGCTCCTGCGGGCCGCTGGCGATGACGTGCAGGACATGGTTGCCGGGGTTGCCCGGCTCGGTTTCCACGCGGCTGCGGCCGTGGTTGCCGATGGACCGCCAGCCGCCCAGGCCGCTCTCAAAGTTGCCGTTGGCGATCACCTGAACGGGGCCGCCGCCTGGCGATTGCACCACGCTCAGATCGTCAATCAAACACTCGCCGCCGCCGAGCAGGCCGAAGATGAAATCGTTCCACGTCGTCGGCTGGCCGCTGCCGCTGGGGATGGTCGCCGTCATGCGATAGGAGAACGTTTGCCAGGAGGACTTGCCGCTTTCGTCGCTCGCGGCCCAAGCCTCGGCCTTGGAGTTGTCAGCGAGCGGATCACGCAGTTCGAGACTGGAGCCGCCGCCGTTGGCATAAGCGGGCCAGTGGCCATCGTCGTAGTAGCGGACTTGGTTGGCGGGATTGCCCACGGCGTCCTTGAGCACGAGGAGGTCGCTCCGGCCCGAAAGCCGGCCGCTGTAGTTGCCCACGATGTCGATGGACGGGTAGTTCGAGCGCAAGGCGGTCGCGTCTTTGGCCACGACGAGATAGGCGCCCGGCGCGAGCGTCTGGTTCGTGGGGAACTGGAACTGGATGCCGCCATCCAGTTCCCAGCCGGTGAGATCGACGGTGTTGGTGCTGCGGTTGAACAACTCGATCCATTCTTCCGCCGACTCCGCGGACACCGGGTTGGTGGCGCCTGACCACAGCCGGGCGTGCGAGTACATGATCTCGTTGATCACGATTTCGTCGCGGAAGGCGAACGTGTTCCACGAGCCGGGCGTGGAGACGTTAGGCCGCAGCCACGGTCCCGTAGAATCTCCGTAGCGGGCGCGCGGCGCGCGCTTGGCGACCACGCCGTCCAGGACGATGGCGCGGTTGGACGAGAGCAGAAAGAGTTTGTCGCCGGACACCGGCGTGAAGCCGAGCGTGGAATTGGTGATCGCCAGATAGGCCCCCGCCGCCAGCCAGCCGCTGCCCGGCGGGAAAACGTATTCGTGGTTGTTCGTGGCGTCGTGGTAGATGACCAAGCCGTCCAACGCGACCGTGGTGCCGCCCGCGTTCACGAGTTCGAGCCAGAACTCTGCGTTGGTGGTGGCCGAGAATTCCGTAAAGGCCAGCGCCAACTTTGGCTCCGGGAGCGGCGTGGCGAACAACTCCACGCCGAGTAACGCGCCTTCAAGGCCGCCGGCGGCTTGGTGGACTTCCACCGCCAGGACGTTGGCGCCCTCAATGAGGCTGCCGGCCGAAATGGGGACCAAGCCGCTGTAGGTCGGCGCTGCCACGTCGGTCAAGGCGGGCGTGGTGAAATCAACCGGCCCGCCTGGCATGTTCTGACGATGCACTTCCACGCCGTTCAGGTAGAAGACCGCGCCGTCCGTCAACAGGGTGTTGAGCTTGAGCGCCGTGTAGGCCGGATTGCCGGCGAAGAGGAACGATTGGCGGAAGTAGTAGGTCGTGCGGCCCGCCGTCATCGGCGCGTTGGGATTGGCGCTCAGCCCGGAGCCGCTCAGGAGCGCGCGGAACCCGTGCGGGTTCGGCGTGGCCGGATCGTTCACGGTCAGGAACTCCAGCGTGTTCGTGCCCGCCACGAAGCCGCTCGACAAGACCGTCGTGCCGCTCCACGCGCCGAAGCCGACGAAGGAGATGCCGGTCGAAGCGCCGTTGAGCAGCACGCTGGAGACGCTGTTGTCCGCCGCGACCACCACGTTGAGGCGCACCGCAGAGGGGATGAAGCCGTCCAGGCTGAAGGTGGTCCGGTAGCTGTAGTTGCCCTCGTTGACGCCGGTGCTGCCGTTGTTCACCACGCCGATCCAGCTTGAGGCCGTGTCGTTGGCCAGCCAGTTGGGGTGGTTCAGTTGCACGACGGCCCCCGTGCCGACGGTGCCCTGCGCGCCCGCGGTGAGGAGGTAATGCGGGTCCGTGTTGCCCGCCGCCAGCACGGTCTTGTTCGAGTTCACGCCGGTGTTGAACAGCGTGGTGATGGCCAGGTTGGTGAAGGAGGGGCGCGCGCTCCAGGCGTTGTCGTCAAAAGCGGTTTCGCGCCACGCCGTGCCCAGGTCGGTCCCGGCATCGTGGAAGCGCCAGGCGGACTCGAGGGCCAGCAACCGCGTGTCCGGCGGCGCGCCGTTGGAGAACGGGAAATTGTCCGTCCCCGGCGTGCCCCCCAGTTGGTCGCTCCAGGTCCAGTTTCTCGCCGGGCCGCTGGCCGCCTCACGGTCCAGCTTGGCCAGGGAAACGCCCGATCCATCCGGCGGCACCGGCCAGTCGCCGTCCACGCCGTAAGTGATCTCGTCCATGACGCGCCCGCTGTTGTTGCGGAGTACCAGGTGGTCGCCATTGTTGCCCAGCCGGCTGGCGAACGGGCCGAAGATGTTCGTCAATCCAGTCAGGGCGGGCAGCGCGGAATTCGAGCACGCCACGAGCACCAGCCCGCCGCCGCGCACGATGCTGTTCGACGGGAAGATGTAGTCGGCCGCGCCCGCCAGGGACCAGCCGGAAATATCCACGTCCACGGCCATCTGGTTGCGCAGTTCGAGCCACTCCATCGCCGGCTCGTTGGTGGCGGGGTGATACATGATCTCGTTGAAGACCACGACCGTGTCGGCGCGCAAGGCGACGGCGGAGAGAACGGCGAGCAGGGAGAGGAGGGGAGCCAACTTTTTCATGGGAAGCGTGGGGTTGAAGTTCAGGCGACAAAGTTGAAAGACCATAGCAGAGAATTGCCGGACTCAAGTGCGCATGTTTGGATGCCGGCCACTGTGTAGCCGAAACCGGCGCAGGAAGTCCAGAATCAAAACGCGCCGCAAAACGCGCCGGGACAAGGCTGCCAGAGTGGCCTCAAGCTCGTTCCAGAGCGCGGCTGTCCCAGCCGCAGCGACCACCAACGATAGAGCGCCTCGTGAAGAAGATTGAGCCGGCGGGTTTCGAGCGTGGCTGCGGCTGGGACAGCCGCGCTCCGGGTGGCGCCAAACCGAGCCTAAAGCAGCCCTGGCTCGGCGCGGGGCCGTCCAAAGTCATCGGCACCGGAGCGGCCGGCCTCACCCGAAGATCACCAGTTTGATGTTCTCCGGCAGATTGCGGGCGACCTCAGTGACGACGTTGCCTTTGAGCAACTGCACGAGGCGATGCCGTTGGGGCGCTCCCAGCACAAGCATATCGACGCCGAGGGTGGCGGCCAGGTCGAGGATGGTGGTGGCGGGATTCTCGCTCACGGCGTACACCGGGACCACGTTCACGTTGTTCTGGCGGCCCAGTTCCATCATGGCCAGCATGATCTCGGACGCCTTGGGATCGTCTTGCCAGCGCGCCCGTTCGCCTTTGCCGACGGGGCCGGGAAAGGCCACGGCCAGTTCCTTGACAAAGAGCACGTAGAGGGCGCCTTGCCGCAGACGGGCTTCTTCGAGCGCGAAACTCAGCACCGGCGTCAGGCCGCGCGCCGCGACCAGGAGCGTCTGCGCGCTGGTCCAGGTGGCTTTGACTTGAGAGAGGGTTTCCGGCGAAACCGCCGCGGCCACCTCTTCGCTCACGGTCACGGTGCGCAGGCCGGCGCGTCGTTGCGCGTAGCTCCGCAGCGCCAGCCCAATCCCCAGCACGCACACGGCGAAGAAGAGCGCATCTGGCTTGTGCCGGGCAATCGTGATCTCGACGCAGAACAGGATCAGGAAGGTCAGACCCATCACCGTCCGCTCGTGCCAGTTCAAGCCGAGCGCCTTGTTGAAGGTGCAGGAACCCAGGTTCACGGTGATGGCCCCGACCACGCCAATCGCGTACAGGCCCATGAGCGCGCCGAGGTCGGCGCTGAGCACCACGACCACGATGGGCAGCGTGATGGCGATGGCCAGCGGCCACCACGGGACACCGTGCGAATTCAGCCGCGTGAACGGCTTGGGCATCTCTCCGTCGCGGGCCACCATGTAGAGCAAGCCCACCAGCGCGGCGATGGCGGTGTTGACGGCGCTCAACAACAGGAGGCCGACCACCAGGCCGGTGATGACGGCGAAAATGTTTCCGCCGGTCGGCCCCAGGACGAGGGTGCCGTACCAGTTGGCCAGCACGCTGAGCATGTCTTCCCAGCGGTCGTGGAGCATCTTCTCGTTCCGCGCCCCGCTGGGAATGGAGAGCATGGCCCAGCCCAGCAACGCCGTGCCCACACAGACTTCGATGGCCACGACCCAGATGGCTTTGCTGGCGGTCTTGCGCACTTGCGGCAGTTCCATCGTGGAGCCGGGATCGAGCCGCAGAACTCCGGTGAGGTTGGCCACGGCCTCCACGCCGCTCAGCGCCAGGATCATGCTGGTGAAGGCCAGCCAGTTCGCGCTGAAGTTCTTGGCCGGCGGCAGGAGATACTTCGTGGTGAGACCCTCGGGTGCGCAGAGGCTGAAAGCGATGATCAGCACCACCACCAAGACCGTGGGCACCGCCAGGAAGAGCGCGAAACTGCCGCTGTGCTTCGGGCCGAAAAAATTGATCGCCCCCACCAGGAAGATGACCCCGATGGTGATGAACTTGATCCACTCCGGCGGCACCCGGAAATAGGTCATCCCGTTCCAGCAACTCATCGCCGCCGTCACCGTCATGTCCGCCACCAGCAACAAGGCCCCGATGACCGCCAGGAACCGGCTTTGCGTCCGCGCCGCCGAATAGACCCCGCCTCCGTCCGGGAAGTGCCGGCAGATGATGACGTAGTTGTAGGCCACCAGCGCGGTGAGCGCGCACACGCCGAGGATGCTCCAGAGCGCCTGATACCCCGCTGCGCCCGCCATCGTGGCCATGCCGCTGAAGGCCACACCGATGACGT
Organism: Verrucomicrobiota bacterium; assembly: GCA_016219875.1. Taxonomy (GTDB): domain Bacteria; phylum Verrucomicrobiota; class Verrucomicrobiia; order Limisphaerales; family JACRJZ01; genus JACRJZ01. The sequence continues at coordinate 29,997 of JACRJZ010000074.1, forward strand.
AGGCCTTGCTGGTGCCCCAGTCGCCGTAGAGCAGGGCTGCCGCGCGCCGCCACCCGACGTTGCGCGGCCGGTGCATGGAAAGATTATCCATGAAGAATCAGGCAACAGCCGCGCCCGATGCCCCCGTCAGACTGAAGCCGTTCCGAACGAAAGTTCATGTGCGGGCGGATGGTGGGGGCAAACCTCCGGCGGCGTCAAACCGGAAGCGGAGGGGGCGCTCAAGGGAAACCTCTGGCGGTCCCGCCATTCCGGCCCGGTCCGGGCGCGCGGGCGACGCCGCAGCCGGGCGGGTACACAAAACAGCGCCAGCCCGCACTGGCTGGCGCTCTCGAGGAGGATCGAGATGTTGTCAGTTGTCGAAAATGCGGAACCGGCTGCCCGGAATGAACGGCGCGACATCGCCGCCGCTGAAGCCGAGCGAGGTGTCGGTGTGGAAGGTGGAGTCCTCGATGATGCCCGGCTTGTAGCTGTCCGGGTAGGTCGGGTATTCCGTCATCACCATTCCCCCGAACGGGTAGGTCCGGTTCTTGATGTTGATGTCGGGATAGAGGCGGTTGGTGGACGTGAACCACGAATCGTAAGTGGGCGTGGGAATCGGGAAGGTGGCGACCTCGAACACGCCCACCAAGGTGCGGACGACACTGCGGTTGAAGCCACGGATGACGCCGGTGGTGTAAGTGCTGTCCGTGTTGCCCCAGAGCGCGGTCTGCTCAATGGAGCGGCGCATTTCTCCTCCACGGGCGAACTCGGTGGTGTTCAGAAGGCCGCGCCCAAGTTTTTTCTCCGGTCCGGCGCAGCCGGCGGCGAAGAGGGCGGCCAGCCCCAGCAGCGTCAAGTGTGCAGTGAATCGCATAAATCTTCGTTCGTGCCGCGGAGCCTAGCCGGATTCGGTCCCTTGTAAAGTGTGTTTTCCCAACCGCCCAGCCGTCCCGGCCAAGGCTGCATCAAGCTCCCGCCCGGCACACCGGGTAGCGCCGGTTTTCAACCGGCTGTAGCGCCGACTTGCAGTCGGCAGGGCCGTGAACCTTCCAGCCGGCTGGCCTCTTCCAACGCTCGCCGGTTGGAAAACCGGCGCTTCGGCAGACTCGAAAGTCTGTGCTACGAGTGCTCCCGAACCGAGCTTGATGCAGCCTTGCGTCCCGGCGCAGCGGGTGAAGTTGCGGTTGAATTTCGCCTCCCGACCCGCTTAATTCGCCGGATCGATGACGACGTTTCATCTGCGACGAATCTTGCGGGCCGCCCTCCTGGGGCTGGCCCTCGCCGCCTTGGGCGGCTGTTCGCGAAGCTGCTCCAAATCTCAGCCAGCGCCACCGGAGTTGGCGGAGTCTCCCACCACGATCGCGACCAACGCCGGCACAGCCGTTTCGTCCGCCCCTGTTGTCTCTCCCGTGGCCACGCCCGCGGCGCTGTCCAACGCTGCTCCAGAACTCCGCACCATCGCCGCGCCCTCCGCCTCCACGCCGGAACAGATTCAGCGCGTCGCCACGCTGGCCCAGAAGTATGCCGCCGTCACCGTCTTCGACGACCGTTTTGAAGTCGCTCTCCAAATCGCCGAGGTGGGCGGGCCGGAAGCCGTGAAGACGCTGGAGACGCTTTTCCGAACCGAAACGGACACCGCGCTGCGGGAAGAACTCATCAACGCCCTCATCAACATCGGCGACTGCAAGGACGAGAAGCTCTCGCTGTTGCGGCTGGGCATCGCCGCCGACCAGCCCGCTTCGGTCCGCGAAGTCGCCATCGATGGCTTGATCGACCAGCAGGACGAACGCGCGCTGGCGCTGCTGAAGGGCTTGCTCAACGACCGCGACGAGCAAATCCGCGCCCTGGCCCAGCACGCCGTCGAACTGGCGGAGGAGATGGTGAAACATCGCTGAGGCGCGCCGCAAAATCTATCGACGCCCCGGCCCGACTCTGGTACGACAGGGCGCGCATGACTCCTGTGAAGCAAGACCGTTGGCTGCGCATCATTCCGGTGGCGCTGATCATGTACACGATCTCGTACATCGACCGCACCAACGTGGCCTTGGCCTTCGATCCTGCCCTCTCCTCCGCGATGAAGGACTTGGGCATGGACGACAAGATCAAGGGCAACGCCATCGGCATTTTCTTCTGGGGCTACCTGCTGCTGCAAATTCCCGGCGGCTACCTGGCCGGCCGTTGGAGCGCACGGAAGATCGTCAGTCTCTTCCTCATTGCTTGGGGCGTGTGCGCCGTCGGTTGCGGCCTCGTCACCAACGTCACCCAGTTCAAAGTGATGCGCTTCCTGCTGGGCGTGGCGGAAAGCGGCGTATTCCCGGCCACGCTGGTGTTGCTGGCGAACTGGTTCCCGCGCACCGAACGCGCCCGGGCCAACGCCTACTGGAACCTCTGCCAGCCGCTCGCGGTGGCGGGGGCGGCGCCCGTCACCGGCGCACTGCTGGGCATCTGGGGCTGGCGCGCCGCGCTGATCGTCGAAGGGGCGCTGCCGTTCATCTGGCTGCCGATCTGGTGGTTCTGCGTCAGTGACCATCCGCGCGAGGCGAAGTGGATTTCCCCCGAAGAGCGCGAGCACCTGGAAACGACGCTGGCCCGCGAAGCAGCGCAGCTTGATCCGGGCGGCAAGATGTCCTTGTGGAAGGCGTTCGCGCAGCCCGCGCTCTTCGTGATGGTGCCGATTTACTTCCTGCAAAACTGCGCCGCTTACGGCTGCAACACGTTTCTGAGCGAAGCGCTGAAATCGCCGGACAAGCATTTCACCCCGCTGCAAACCGGCCTTCTCTACGCCGTCCCTTACGTGGTCGCCGCGGTGGTAATGGTGCTCAACTCGCGTCACTCCGACAAGACGCTGGAGCGGCGCGGCCACGTGGCTTTCGTCTATGGCCTGGCGGGCGTGTGCCTCGTCGCCAGCGTGCTGGCCCGGCCGTACTCGTTCTGGCTGTCCTACGGCTTTCTGTGCTTCGCCATCCAAGGGCCTTTCGCCGGCCTCGCTCCCTTCTGGGCCATCCCATCGGAGACGATGCCCCGCGCCGTGGTGGGCGCGGTCATGGGCTTGGTGAACGCGTTCGGCAACATCGGCGGCTGGGCGGGCAACTACGCCTTTGGCTGGCTCAAGCAGGAAACCGGCGGCACGGCGATCCCGTTCAGCGTGCTCGGCGGCGGGCTGTTGCTGGCGGCGGCGCTGTGTTTCCTGCTGCCTAAACCCAAGACGGAGGAAGGGAGATGAGGACCAAGAATTCGATGAAGCGATCAAGCGTTGAAGCGATGAAGCGGTCACGGCTTCGGGCGTTCAACCGGCACCAAGCGCGCGCCCGCTTCAACGCTTCCTCCGCCTCCGCCCGCATTGCCCCCGCCCTGGCGCTCCTTCTCGGCTCCGTGGTCGTCCTGGCCGCGCTTGTGCTCCTGCTCGTCTGGAAACCGCAACCGCCGCCGGGCAGCGCCAAGGAGCCGCTCACGGTTTATTGCGCCGCCGGCATCAAAGCGCCGGTCGAAGCCGTGGCGCGCGAGTACGAAAAGGCCTTCGGCGTGCCCGTGCGGCTTCAGTTCGGCGGCTCGCAGACGCTGCTGGCCAACGCGGAAGTGGCCCGCCTCGGCGATCTGTTTCTGCCCGCCGACGACAGCTACCTCGAACTGGCCCGCGCGAAGAAGCTGGTCGCCGAAACCCTCCCGCTGGCGCGCATGACCGCCGTCCTCGCGGTGAAGAAAGGCAATCCCAAGAAGCTGCGCTCGGTGGACGACCTGTTGCGCGCCGACGTGAAACTGGCCCAGGCGAACCCCGACGCGGCGGCCATTGGCAAGCTCGTGCGCGAGGCGCTCCAACAAACCGGCCAGTGGGACGCGCTCCAGAAACGCACCGCCGTCTTCAAGCCCACCGTGAATGACGTGGCCAACGACATCAAGCTGGGCACCGTCGATGCGGGCTTCATCTGGGACGCTGTGGCCGCGCAATACCCCGAACTCGAGCCGGTGCGGGTGCCGGCGCTGGAGAAAGCCGAGGCCCACATCTCCGTGGCGGTGTTGCGGAGTTGCCCCCAGCCGGCCGCGGCGTTGCGCTTCGCCCGTTACCTGGGCGCGCGGGACAAAGGTTTGCCGGAGTTTGCCCGCCAGCACTTCACGCCTGCGGACGGCGACGTTTGGGCCGAGACGCCGGAGATGGTCCTGTACAGCGGCGCAATGAACCGCGTGGCGGTGGAGGAGACGCTCAAGCGGTTCCAGGAACGCGAAGGCGTGCGGATCACCACCGTCTTCAACGGCTGCGGCATCTTGGTCGGCCAGATGAAGGCGGGCGGGCGGCCGGACGCTTACCTGACTTGCGACCAGTCGTTCGTGCCGCCGGTAGCCGATCTGTTCGCGGCAGCGCCGGTGGAGATGTCCGCCTCGGACATCGTCATCCTGGTCCCGAAAGGGAACCCCAAAGCCATCGCCGCCCTCTCGGACCTCGCCAAGCCGGGCTTGAAGATCGGTCTGGCCAACCCGGAGCAAAGCACGCTGGGCGCGCTCACGAAGCGACTGCTGGAGCAAGGCGGCCTGCTCGATGCCGTGATGAAGAACGTGGTCGCCCAGACGCCGACGGCTGACATGTTGGTGAATCAAATCCGCACCGGCTCGCTCGACGCCACGGTGGTTTATGTCTCGAACACCATGAAAGTGCGCGACCACTTGGACATCGTGGCCCTCTCCGGGCCGGGCACCACCGCCGTGCAGACCTTCAGCGTCGGAAAGAATTCGCAGCACAAGCAACTCGCCGGGCGTCTCCTCGAAGCCTTGCGCTCGGAGGAATCCCGCGGCCGCTACCAAGCGGCGGGGTTCCAGTGGCGCGGCCAGGGTGGGAGTGCGAAGCCTTGAGCCTCGGCGTAGCGGCGTCTCGGCAGAGCGCCGCCCTCTTTTTTGTCTTTTGCTTTCTACCATGAACAGTGGCGCTCTGCCGAGACGCCGCCACGAAAGAAGCAGAGGCCCACTTGCCGGCTCCGCGCCGCCGCTCTAGCCTTGCCGCCATGCCGCTTGTCCGAAATCAGATGACGGTTCCAGCGTGGAGTCTCGGTCCACATCGTCATTTCCAACCTGATCGTTCGCGGCGCCGGCGCGACCAACAACACGGGCTACGGCATCTTCTGCGATAACCGGCTGGACGGCTTCCGCCGATTGGAGCGCCTGCGCATCGACGGCGTGGACGTGAGCGGCTTCGGGACGTTTGGCATTCTGATCAGCGGCAAGACGGCCGGCTATCAAGGCGTTCAGGTCACGCGCGGCGAGTTGCATCACAACCTGCGCGGTGGAAGAACCGTGAGGGCGGCCCATTTCGAAACTCTGTAGCAGCCGACGTGAGGAGGCTCTGTCTTGATTGCAGATTGCAGATTTCGGATTCAAAGAGTGAGCCTCCTCACGTCGGCTGCTCCAGTTTTGAAAGAGGCTCACGCGTCTGGAATAACCGTTGGCAGCCACGCCTCCAATCCGTAGAGTTTGCGCTCGCAACACGATGCGGCAGTTCGTCACCATCGCAGCCAATACGTTCATGGAACTCGTCCGGCAGCCGGTCCTCCTGCTGCTCACGACGGCGTCGGCGGCGTTTTCGGTCTTCCTGGCGTGCGTGCCCTATTTCGGGTTCGGCGATGATCCGAAGTTGGTGAAGGATTCCGTACTGGCCATCATGTTGTTGGCGGGTTTGCTGGGCGCGGTGTTGAGCGCGTCCAGTTCGCTGGCGCGGGAACTCCGCACCGGCACGGCGCTGGCCGTGCTGGCCAAGCCGGTGGGCCGTGCGCCGTTCGTCCTGGCCAAGTACGCCGGCATCGCCGCGGTGCTGTCCCTGCTGAACGGCGTCAACATGGTCGCCGCGCTGTCGGCCAGCCGGATGGCGTTCGATGCTTACGGCGATGCGGACGTGCGCGCGCTGGCCATCTGGGGCGGCGGGATTCTGCTGGCCTACCTCGTGGGCGGGTTCAGCAACTACTTTCTGCGGCGGCCGTTCACGTCGGACGCCCTGTTCGCCCTGGTGGTGTGCGTGACGCTGGCTTTTGTGGTCAACGCGTCGCTCAGCAAGGCCGATCCGACCGACCGCAGCGTGACCATCGGCGCGTTCGCCAAAGTGGACTGGCGGCTGATTCCGGCGTCGGTGCTGGTCCTGTTCGCGCTGTGGGTGCTGGCCGGGCTGGCGCTGGCGTGCGCGACGCGGCTGGATTTGATCCCGACGTTGGTGATCTGCTCCGGCCTTTTTCTGCTGGGGCTGATGTCGGAGTACTTGCTGGGCCGGCCGGCGCGCGAAGGTTCGGTCTGGGCGTCGGTGCTGTTTCCGGTGCTGCCGAATTGGCAATTGTTCTGGATCGCCGACGCGCTGGGCGCGGACAAAGCGGTGCCCTGGGCGCGCTATTTGAGCGGCGCGCTGGGCTACACGGTCTGTTACGTGGGCGCGACGCTGGCGGTGGCGCTGTGGCTGTTTGAAGAGCGGGAGTTGAGTTGATGAATTGCAGATTGCGGATTGCGGATTGCAGATTGGCCCGGCGGGCCTCACGGCCGTGGCGGCATCGCGATGCTGAAATTTGCAGTTCGAAATCTGCGATCTGAAATTTGAAATCTGAAATCTGAAATTGTCGGCATGGAACCGAATCGACAAAAACTGGGGCTGGTGAGTCTGGCCTTGTTGCTGGTGGTGGGCGCCGGCGGGCTGATCCTGGGCCGCCTGGCGCAATCGCCGGCGGCGCAAGTGGGCATGGTGTTTGCCGGCGTGGGCTTTCTCGTGGCGGCCGTGAGCGCGTTCCAAATGCGGCTCGAGGAACGCGAGCGCCTGGAGAAGCTGGAGTTCGATGAACTGAGCAAGTCGGCGTCACCCGGCTCGAACCTTTTCACGCAACAGGCGGAAACGTTCCCGGCGCGGCGGACGCGCGAGCAGTTTGAGAAGTTTTTCGTGCCGGGCTTCACCGTGCTGCTGCTGGCGGTGGAGGTGGCCACCGTGGTGTGGCTGTGGCGCTGGCTGGGCAAGCTGCCGCCCGCCGCGCTCCAGAAGCATCTCCTCCTCATGGCGGTGTTTGGCCTGTTCGCGCTGCTGTTGTTCATGCTCGGCAAGTACGTCTCCGGGATCGTGAGGCTGGAGAACCACCGGCTGCTGCGGCCCACTGCGGGCTTCCTGCTCCTGAATGCCTACCTGTCCTTCTTGATCGCGGCCACGGCGGCGGCGGAGTCGGCCGAGTTTCACCGGGTCGATCTCTGGGTCGCGCGCGGGCTGTGTCTGGTGCTCGGGTTGATCGCTGTCGAGACGCTCGTGGGCCTGGTCCTCGAGGTTTATCGGCCGCGGGTCAAGGGCCGCGAGGCGCGCTTGCTTTACGACAGCCGGCTGGTGGGCCTGTTGAGCCAGCCGGAGAGCCTCTTCACCACGATGGCGCACGCGCTGGATTACCAGTTCGGCTTCAAGGTGTCGGAGACGTGGTTCTACCAGTTCCTGCAACGGGCGCTGGCCTGGATCATCCTGGCGCAACTGGGGATTCTGATGTTGTCCACGACCTTCGTGATGATCGATCCCGGCGAGCAGGCGCTGTTGGAGCGGCTCGGACGGTTGGTGGCGTCGCGGCCGGTGCTGGGGCCGGGCCTGCACTTCAAGCTGCCGTGGCCCATTGACGAGGTCCATCGCTACCGGACGGACCAGTTGCAGAGGTTCATCGTCGGGATCGTGCCGGACGAAGAGCACGAGGAGGAGACGGTCCTGTGGTCGGTCGGGCACGCGAAGGAAGAAGACAATTTTCTCGTCGCCAGCCGCGAGCCGCTCCCGCAAACCAACGAGGACGCGGGCAAAAAAATCCCGCCCGTCAATCTGCTCGCGATCAACGTTCCGGTGCAGTACCAGATCACGAACCTCATCGCTTGGGCCTACCATCACGCCGACGCCGGGCCGTTGCTGGAGAAACTGGGCCGGCGGGAAATCGTGCGCTACCTCGTGAACGCGGACATCAACGAGATCATGAGCCGGCGCCGTGGCCAGGCCGGCGAGGAGCTGCGCCAGCGCATCCAGGCGGCGGCGAATGATCCGCAGCACCCGTTGGGCGTGCGCATCGTGTTCGTGGGCCTGGCGGGGATTCATCCGCCGGTCGGCGTGGCCGCGGCCTACGAGCGGGTCATCGGCGCGATGCAGGAATCCGAAACCAACGTCCTGGCGGCCAAAGCCCACGCCCTGGAAACGAACACGCTGGCGGCGGCCACGGCCTATCGCAAGAAGCAGGAGGCGCGGGCGGAGAAAGCCCGGCTGGAAGTCAGCGCGCTGGCCCGGGCGGCCGCGTTCACCAACCAGATTCCCGCTTTCCAGGCCGCGCCGGGCATCTATGCCACGCGCGCCTACTTGCAGACCCTCGCCCGCTCCGCCACGGACGCCCGCAAGTATGTGCTCGCCACCACCAACACGCACGATGTGCTCCAGCTCAACTTGGAAGACAAGCTGCGGATGGATCTGCTGGACGTGGCGGCGCCGGCGAAGAAATAGAATTGCGAATTGGTCATTGTGAATTGCGAACTGCAAATTGGCCTGAACCGATGAACGCCGACGAGCTTTCAAAACGCCTTTGGCATTTCGCGGCGCGCGTGGCCAAGACCGTAGATAAGTTGCCGGACACGCGAGTGGGGCGGCACGTCGCTGGCCAGCTTGTCCGCTGCGGAACTTCGGCTCCGCCCAATTACGATGAAGGCTGCGCCGCCGAGAGCCGGGCCGATTTCATTCACAAGCTCAGTGTCGCGCTGAAAGAGCTTCGTGAAACTCGTGGCTGGCTTTACTTCGTCACGCTTTACGGGCTGCTGCCGGCAGGCCGGGTGGCGCCTGACCTTGACGAGTGTGACCAGTTGAAACGGATTATCGGCCAGTCCGTGGCCACAGCCAGCGGCGGCTCGGACCGCAAGCGCAGCCAGCGGCCACCGGCAGACTCAATTCGCAATTCGCAATGACCAATTCGCAATTCGCAATTTTCCTCCCATGAAACGAAGTCCTCTCACTCTCACCGTCGGCGCGGTCCTGCTGCTCGTTTTCGGGCTGCTCCTGTTCATGTTTCAAGTGCGCCAGTCGCAGGTCGCGGTCATCACCCGCTTCGGCAATCCGGACCGCGAGCGGATGGCGCCGGGGGCCTACTTCAAGCTGCCCTGGCCGATCGAGCGGGTCCACAAGCTCGATCAGCGCGTCCAGAACCTGGAAAGCAAATACGAGGAAACCCTCACCACCGACGGCTTCAACTTGGTAGTCCAGGTCTATGTGGGCTGGCACATCAGCGAGCCGACCAACTTCTTCCCCAAGTTTGCCAGCGGTTCCGTGGGCGAGGCGGAGAAGACGATCGAGTCGCTGGTGCGCAGTGTGAAGAATGAAGTCGTGGGCCGGCATCCGTTTTCCCATTTCATTTCCACCGACGAGAAAGAACTGCAGTTCGCGGCGATTGAGAAGGAAATGCTGGACAAGGTCCGCAATCAGGTTCGCGCCAACCAGTACGGGCTGGAGGTGAAATTCCTGGGCATCAAGAAGCTCGGCCTGCCCGAGAGCGTGACGAAGACCGTCTTCGCCCGCATGGAGTCCGAGCGTCAGGTGCTCGTCAGCGACATCCGGGCCAAAGGCGAAGCCAAGGCGATCACCACGCGCGCCGATGCCGACCGCGCCAGCGCGGAGATTCTCTCTAAGGCCGAAGGCGAAGCCACGCGCATCCGCGGCGAGGGCGAAGCCAAAGCCGCCGAGTCCTTCGCGGTCTTCAACCAAAACACGAATTTGGCCAACCTGCTTTTCAAACTCCGCACCCTCGAAGCAATGCTGAAGGACAAGTCCACGCTGATCCTGGATCCGAACACGCCGGGCTTGGACCTCCTCCGCAACCAACCTGCGCCGCCGAAGTGATATGAGCGCCGAACACGATCCCCATCATCCGCCCGCCCCGGCTCCCCCGCCGCCGGGCATGCCTGAAGACAGCGCCGGGCAGGCCCTGGCGGAGACGCTGCGCAGCAGCTTCTTCGTCATCAAGATCCTGATGGTCCTGCTCGTGGCGGTCTTCCTCTGCTCCGGCATCACCATCGTCGGGCCGCAGGAGCGCGCAATTCTCCTGCGTTTCGGCAAGCCGGTCGGCGAGGGCGAACAGGCGGTGCTGAAGCCCGGCTTCCACTGGGCCTTCCCGGCGCCCATCGACGAAGTGGTCAAGATTCCCGCCGGCCAGGTCCGCGTCGCCACCTCGACCGCCGGCTGGTACGCGACGACGCCCGAGCTGGCCGCCGCCAAGATTGAACCGCCGCCGGGCGACTCGTTGAAGCCGGGGCGCGATGGCTACGTGCTCACGTCCGACGCGAACATCATTCACGCCTACGCCACCGTGCGCTATCGCATCACCGATCCCGTGCGGTTTGAATTCGCCTTCACCAACACACCCGTGTTTCTCACCAACGCGCTGAACAACGCGCTCTTCTTCGCCGCCTCGCAGTTCACCGTGGATGCCATCCTGACCCGGGACGTGACCGCCTTCCGCGAGAAAGTCCGCCACCGCCTGGAGCAACTCATCGAGGAAGCGCGGCTCGGCATCGTCATCGAGCAAAGCGACGTCCAGGCGCGTGCGCCGCGCCAGGAGAGCGTCAGCCGGGCTTTTGACGCTGTGACCGAGGCCGGCCTCAAGAGCGGCACGGTGCTGAACGAGGCGCAGAGTTACGCCAACACCATGCTCAGCGGCGCGCTGGGCGGTGCGGCGGCGTTGACGAACGCGGCCAGGACGGACAAGACCCGCCTGGTCGAATCGATCCGAGGCGAGGCGGACGAATTCACGGCCATCCGGCCGCAGTATGAAGCCAATCCCAGCCTCTACGCGTTGCAGCGCCAGACCGAGACGCTGGCCCGCGTCCTGACCAACGCGCAGCAGGAGAAGTTCTTCGTGGCGCCGGGCGCCGACGGCCAGCCTCGCGAGTTGCGCCTGCTCCTGAGCCGCGAGCCGGCCAAACCCAGGTCCGCCCCGGAGCCGCCGGCAGGGGACCATCATTGAGCGGGAAGAAACCGTCGCGTAAGGTGTGATCCTATGGGCAAAGTCACCGTCAAGCTCCAACTGACCAATTACCTGGATACGGAACTGAAGCGGCTGAAGCTTCGGAAGGGCAAGCCGCGCCGGGTAGAGGCCGACGCCTTGGTGGACACGGGGGCGACACGCCTTTATCTCAAGGCCAGTGTCATCAAGGCGCTGGGCCTGCGCCAAGAGGGGCAGGTGGAATCAAAGACCACGAACGGCCTTCGCCAGCGGCCGGTGTATCAGCCCGTGCGGCTCGATCTGATGGGGCGGAACGGGATCTTCGAAGTGGTGGAAGTGGATGACGACGTTCCCAACCTTCTCGGCCAAGTTCCACTGGAGCACCTGGATTTCGTCGTGGACCCCAAAGGCCAGAAGCTGATTCCCAATCCCGAGCACGGCGACCGTCAAATGTCGGAGGAGTACTAATTTCATGAAAGTCACATCCCACGCCGTACACCTTCACGATCACCCGCACGAACACGACGAGTCCTGCGGCTGCGGCCAAGAACATTCGCACGTGCAGGTGCAACTCAAGCAGACCCTCCTCGGCCTGCTGTTCGTCATCAACTCGTTCATCGTTGAACGCCTCCTCGAACGCGGCGGCGCGGTGGCGGATGTCAGCGCCATGATCGGCGCGATCATCCTCGGCTTCCCGATTGTCTGGACAGCCATCAAGGACCTGCGCGGCGGCACGCTGACCACCAACGAGCTGGTCGCCCTGGCAGTCATCGCGTCGTTCTCCTCCGGCCATTACCAGGAAGCCGGCGTCGTGTCGTTCTTCATGCTGTTGGGGCAGATCATCGAAACCCGCACCGCGGAAGGCGCGCGCCTGTCCATCGAGTCGCTGATCAAATTGACGCCGACCAAAGCCCGCCGCGTGACGGGTCATCAGGAACAGGAAGTGCCCGTCAAAGACCTCGCCGTCGGCGACGTCATCCGCGTCCGCCCCGGCGACAACGTGGCCGCCGACGGGGTGATCGTGAGCGGCCAGGGTTCCTTCAATCAGGCCAACATCACCGGCGAATCACTCCCCGTGGACAAGAAGCCGGGCGATGAAGCCTTCGCCGGCACCGTCAATCTGACCGGCGTGCTCGAAATCCGCGTTACCCGTGCGGGCCAGGACACGACCCTGGGCAAAGTGCGCGACCTCATTCTTGCGGCGGAGAAGACCAAGCTGCCCATCATGCGGATCGTCGATCAGTACATGGGTTTCTACACGCCGCTGGTCCTGGTCATCGGCGCGCTGGTGTGGGCGTTCACGCAAGACCTCAGCCGTGTGATCGCCGTCTTCATCGTCTCGTGCCCCTGCGCCTTCGTGCTTGCGACGCCGACAGCGATGGTGGCCGCGCTCTCCGCCGCCGCACGCCTGGGCGTGTTGATCAAGAACGTGGGCGACATTGAACTGGCGGCGAAGATCAACGCGTTCGTCTTCGACAAGACCGGGACGCTGACCAGCGGCAAGCTGGCGGTCAGCCGTCTCGCGCCGCTGGACGGAACTTCGCCGGCGGAGTTGCTCCACCTCGCGGCCTCGGCGGAGAAATACAGCAATCATCCCACGGCCAAGGCGCTGGCCCAGTTGGCTGATGAAGCCGGCGTGCCGCTCCACGAGCCGGGGGACTTTTCCGAAGCGGCGGGTCGCGGCATCAAAGCGAAGGTGGACGGCGCGCCCATCGTTATTGGCCGCGCGCAGTGGCTCAAGGACAATGGCGTGACCGAGGACTTCCTCAAGTCTGTGGACCTGAACGAAACCGAAGGCTGGAGCCTGATCTTCGTGGCGCGGGGGGGCAAGTGCATCGGCTGGATCGGCCTCCAGGATGAGACGCGCAAGGAAGCCGCGGAGTCCCTCGCTGACCTCAAGCAGACCGGCGTGCGTCGCATCGCCATGGTCAGCGGCGACCGCCAGCCGGTGGCGGCCCGCGTGGCCAAGGAGATCGGTTGCGAAGAAGTCGTGGGCGAATGCCTGCCGCAGAACAAAGTCGATTTCGTCCGCACCATCCGCAGCAAAGGCTATCGCGTCGCGGTGGTAGGTGACGGCGTGAACGACGCGCCCGCGCTGGCCGCGGGCGACCTCGGCATCGCCATGGGCGCCGCCGGCAGTGAAGTCGCCATCCACAGCGCCACCATTGCGCTCATGAACAACGATCTGCGGCGGCTGCCGTTCCTCGTGCGTCTTTCGCGGCACACCCGGCGCGTCATCAACCAGAACTTTCTCTTCGGCGTGCTCTTCGTGATCGGCGGGCTGGTGTTGGCGGCGACGAAGTACATCAACCCCATCGTTGCGGCGGTCATGCACGTGGCCGGTTCCCTGATCGTCGTCTTCAATAGCTTCCGCTTGGTGCGCCACGGCGAGGAACTGGAGCCGTATCGCCCGATTACTCTGGCGGACGCGGCTCCGCCTCCTGAGCACGCACATGGCCCTGGCTGCGGCTGCGGCCAGGATCACGATCGCGAGGGCGGGCAGCCCATCCACCTCAAGCCGCGGACAACGTAGGGCGTAGGACAGGCGTCGCGCCTGTCTCCATCTTCCCAACGAAATCACAGACAGGCGCGACGCCTGTCCCACCCGTCTCGCTCCAGTTCAGGCGCCGCTGGAAACCAGCCCTGGTTGGTCCGCGGTCTTCTGCGTGAAGACGAGTTTGCCTTCGACCACCGTGACTTGCACCGGCTCGTTGTCGCGCAGGTGGCCTTTGAGGAGTTCTTCCGCCAGCGGGTCTTCGACGTATTTCTCCACCGCACGGCGCATGGGACGCGCGCCGTATTGCGGGTCGTAGCCTTTCTCCACCAGGAGATCGTTGGCCTTCTCGTCCAAGACCAGTTTGAGGTTCCTGCCCTTTAAGCGGTCAGTGATCTTCTTCAATTCGAGGGCAAGGATCTCGACGAGGTCGGGCTTGGCGAGCGAGCGGAAGACGATCACGTCGTCGAGGCGGTTAAGGAATTCCGGGCGGAAGATGCGCTTGGCTTCGTCCATGATCTTGTCGCGCATCTTCTCGTAGCTGGTTTCATCGCTGATCGGGGCGAAGCCGAGCGAGGAACTCTTCTTCAGCAATTCCGCGCCGACGTTGGAGGTCATGAGGATGACCGTGTTGCGGAAGTTAATCACGCGGCCCACGTTGTCGGTGAGCCGGCCCTCTTCGAGAATCTGCAGCAGCATGTTCATCACGTCGGGATGCGCCTTCTCGATCTCGTCAAAGAGGATCACGGAATAGGGCTTGCGGCGGACCTGCTCGGTCAGTTGGCCGCCTTCCTCGTAACCGACATAGCCCGGAGGCGAGCCGATCATGCGGGAGGCGTTGTGGCGCTCCATGTACTCGGACATGTCGAGTTGGATGAGTGCCTTGGCGTCGCCGAACATGGATTCGGCCAGCGATTTCGCGAGGAGGGTCTTGCCCACGCCAGTCGGCCCCAACAGCAAGAACGTGCCGATGGGGCGCTTGGGATCTTTGAGATCGGCGCGGGAACGGCGGAGCGCCTTGCAGAGCGCGGTCACGGCTTCTCTTTGCCCGACGACGACGCGCGACATCTCGCCTTCCATGTTGAGGAGCCGCTGGGCTTCGCCTTGCTCCATCCGCTGGAGGGGAATGCCGGTCCACTTGGAGACGACCTGGAGGATTTCCTCCTCATCCACTTTGACGCGTTTGTCTTCGCGGTTGGCTTTCCACTGGTTCAGGATGGCTTCCAGCTTTTCCTTGGTGTGCTTTTCCTGATCGCGCATCTGGGCGGCGACTTCGTAATTCTGTTCCTTGATCGCCTTTTCCTTCCGGGTCTTGATCTGGTCGATCTCGACTTCGATCTCCTTGACCTCCGGTGGGCGGGTCATGCCGTTGATGCGGGCGCGGGCGCCGGCTTCGTCCATCACGTCGATGGCCTTGTCCGGCAGGAATCGATCCGTGATGTAGCGGTCGCTGAGCTTCACGGAGGCTTCGATGGCGGGGTCGGTGAACTCGGCTTTGTGGTGGTCCTCGTACTTGGGCCGGAGGCCCTTGAGGATCAGGATGGCGTCTTCCACGGACGGGGCCTCGACCTTCACGGACTGGAAGCGGCGTTCGAGCGCCGCGTCCTTCTCGATGTACTTGCGATACTCGTTGAGGGTGGTCGCGCCGATGCACTGCATCTCGCCGCGGGAGAGCGCGGGCTTGATGATGTTGCTGGCGTCCATCGTGCCCTCAGCCGAACCGGCGCCGACGATGGTGTGCAGCTCGTCGATGAACAGAATGATGTTCTTGGAGCGGCGGATTTCGTCCATGACCGCCTTGATGCGTTCCTCGAACTGGCCGCGGTACTTGGTGCCGGCCACCATCAAAGCAAGGTCGAGAGTGATGAGGCGTTTGTCGCGGAGGATTTCCGGCACGTTGCCGCGGGCGATTTCCTGGGCGAGACCTTCGACGATGGCGGTCTTGCCCACGCCGGCTTCCCCGAGCAGCACCGGATTGTTCTTGGTGCGGCGACAGAGGATCTGCGTGACGCGCTCGATTTCGTTGCGGCGGCCGATGACGGGATCCATTTCGCCTTTGCGGGCAATCTCCGTCAGGTCGCGGCCAAACGCGCGCAGGGCGGGCGTCTTGACTTCGCCTTTCTTCTCGCCTTTCTCGCCCTTCTCGCCGCTGTCAGGAATGGAGGATTCTTCGCCCTGGAAATTCGGATCCAGCTCCTTGAGGATTTCCTGGCGGGTTTGCTCGATATCGACGTCGAGACTCTTGAGCACGCGGGCGGCCACGCCGTCGCCCTCGCGGAGGAGGCCGAGCAGGATGTGCTCGGTGCCGACGTAGGTATGGTTGAGCGCCTTGGCTTCCTTCTGGGCGAGTTGGAGGACCTTCTTGACGCGCGGCGTGTACGGGATGTTGCCGAGCATCTTCTGGTCGGGACCGGTGCCGACCTGCTTCTCGACTTCGAGGCGGACGGTGTCCAGGTCGAGGCCCATCTTCTGCAGAACGTTTACGGCCACGCCCTGTCCCAGCTTGATGAGGCCGAGAAGCAGGTGCTCGGTGCCGACGAAGTTATGGTTGAAACGGTCGGCTTCCTTGCGCGCCAAGGCCAGGACCTGTTGCGCGCGCGGCGTAAAGTTGCTCAAGTTTTCTTCGCTCATATCACGGTCAAAAATCTCACAATGTCATGTCGGCGTCTTCTGTCGATGCCTTAGTTCAATCTGCAACGCCCCCCGCCTCCGCCCGCGTCCTTTCGGCTCGTGGTCGTTCCGGCGATTCGCTGTCGTGCGTGCTCACGGGGCCAAGGTATCGGCTCGCTCGTGAAAAATCAACGGCTGGGCCGCGCGGGGCTGCAACGGGGGCGCCTCTGGGCACAACCACCGTCATGGCGCAGGTGTTCGCCGCCGGTCATCCCTTCCCCGGCTCCGGCGTCCGGTCGCGCGGCGGCATGGTTGGACGCTTCGTGCTGCGCAGGCGGTCGCGCAGCAGATCGGCGCGCACGATGTCGCGCTGGTCCGCGTCCAGTTTCTCGGCGATGTCCTTTTGAATGTGGGCCGGCTGCGTGACGATGAACATCTCGTCCACCATGCCGCGCTCCAGGTCCGGGAACATGCCCAGGTCCGAGCCGAGCTTGATCAACGACAGCAGATTCAAGCACTCCTTCGACGAGATGCTGTGGGCGTTGGCCAGAATGCCATAGGCGCGACCGATGTGGTTGAAGACCACCTTGGCCTTCTTCTCCAACAACGTGGCGCGTGAGTTCTCCTCGTGTTCGATGAGTTGCGCGACCACTTTGCTCAACCGCTCCACGATCTCCGGCTCCGATTCGCCGAGGGTCATTTGATTCGAAACCTGGAACACGTTCCCCAGGGCCTCTGTGCCTTCGCCGTACAGCCCGCGCACGGCCAGGCCCAGTTTGTTCACGGCCTGGATGATGGGATTGATCTGTTCCGCCAGCACCAGGCCGGGCAAATGCAGCATGGCGCTAACGCGGATGCCGGTGCCGAGATTGGTGGGGCAGGCGGTGAGGTAGCCCAGTCTGGGGCTGAAGGCGTAATCGAGCTTCTTCTCCAGCTTGGTGTCCACCTCGTCGATGGCCGTCCAGGCTTCGCGGATTTGCAGGCCGGGACGCAACGCCTGCATCCGCAGGTGGTCTTCCTCGTTGATCATCACGCACAGCGACTCGTCCTTGTTCAACACCATGCCGCTGCCCGCGCCTTTGGCGGCGTGCTCCCGGCTGACCAAATGGCGTTCAACGAGGATTTGTTTGTCGAGCGACGAGAGGTTGTCCATGGCCTCGGTGAAGCAGGCCACCATCTCCGGCAGCGATTCCACCGCCGGCCGAATGAGATCCAGGGAGCGGATGCGTTCGGGCTTCTTGGCCCAACCAGGGAAGGCGAGGCTCTTGACGTTGCGGGCCAAGCGCACGCGGCTCGACATGACGATGCGCTGGTTCGGCCCCTCGCGGCGGGCCGTTTCCGCGGGCGGAATGAGAAAGTCGTAAATGTTCATGCCACCGCCTCCGTGAGCTTGGTCTTGAGCGCCTTGATTTCGTCGCGCATCTGGGCGGCCTGCTCGAAGTTCTCGTCGGCCACGGCCTTCTCCAGCTTCTTCTGCAACGCGCCGAGTTTGTCCTTCAGGTCTTGTGTGCCGCGCAACGCCAGCGGCACCTTGCCCTTGTGGCGCGTGCCCTTGTGCATCGTCTTCAGGAGGCTTTCCAGCCCTTCAGAAAAGGTGTCATAGCAATGCGCGCAGCCGAGCCGGCCCGCCTTCTTGAAGTCCGCCTGCGTGAAGCCGCACTGCGGGCACTTCAAATCGCTGCTGCCGGCGGCCTCCTCCATTTCCTGCGACGCGCCCAGGCCGAGCAACAGGTCGGCGAGTGAAAAACCCGTGGGGTCGTTCACGCCTTTCTCTTTGGCGCAGTCTTCGCAAAGGTCCACCTTCTGCATCTTCTCCCCGGCAATCTGGGTCAGATGGACGGTGGCTTCCTTCTGTTTGCACACGCAACACAACATAAAATCCAGTTCGTATATCGGCCCAACGGCGGCCTGAGTCAAGGCGCGGCCCGTCCTGGCGCACGGATCGGATGATAGGAACCCAGCCGGTTTCTACAACAGGGAAAGCGAGCGCCGGCGGGCAAACGGGCGAACGCGTGTTCGCCAAGGGTCGGTGTCATGGGCCGGAGTGCCGGTGGTGCACACTTTTAAAAGTGTGAACTGCCGCCGTGCGACACCAACGATCCGCGAGGTCGCAGAACCGCCAATCGCGGGACGCTCCGGCGGTTGAACTGAAACCAGGCAGTGGGACAGGCGTCGCGCCTGTTTCCGTTATCAGCGGCGGCTCCAATGCGCCCATGAGGCGTGACCTGAAGCGATCACCGAACGGTGAGTGAAACCCTCGATAATGGAGACAGGCGCGCCGCCTGTCCCACAGGCTCGCTGGCGCTCTCGTTGAAGGTTTCGACTGTATTGTTACGGTTGAGCCTAGGCTCCACCTGCCCCACCACGTTGTCTCACCGCGCCGGGCCCATGTTGCGCCGTTGACAGTTCCCAAGCGCGCCCCCATCGTCCCGCCACGATGAAGTGACCATTGAGCCGCGCTCGGAATCGTTTCGCCGCCATGACCAAATCGCTCGACACCAAACTCGCCGCCATCAAAGCCAGCCGCGCTTCCCGCGCGTTCATCCTCGCCGACGCCAAGGACGCCGACATGGCCTTCGGCGTGCGCGCCGCGGGGCCGCGGTCCTACCTCTCCGCCCAAGGCGCGCGTCCGGCGCAGTTTTCACCGGAAGTCTGGACGCGGGAAGAGTTCGGCTACCGCAACCTGCCGGAGTTCCTCGACATCATCCGCGAAATCACGCGCCAAGGCTTGGTGGACATCATGCTCATGTCCGCCTATGTGAATGACCTGCTCGCCATCAAGGAAGGGTTGTTCAAGGACTCGCACGTGACGCCGGCGGCAAGAGCCAACGACACCACTGACGTTTGGGCCGCGCGCCACGGCAGCTACACCAAAGAAGCGGCCCAGCCGTTCCGCAGCGCGAGCATCGACCACATCCAGTGTGGCCAAGTCGAGTGCGACCGCAGCAGCGACGAGTTTCCCGGCGCGAACCTCGGCCTTTACAGCGTCACCTGGGTCAACGATCTCGACAACGACCGCCGCACGCTGGAAGCCTTCAAGGCCTTTCGCGAAGAAGCCGAGCGGAAGCGGTTTCGTTACTTCTTGGAAGTCTTCGATCCCAATGTCGCTAGCGGCATCCCGCTGGAGAAGCTGGGCGAGTTCATCAACGACAACATCCTCCGCACGCTGGCCGGCGTGCCGGAAGCGGGCCGGCCGCTCTTTCTGAAAATCGTTTATCACGGGCCGCGCGCGATGGAGGAGTTGTGCCAGTACGATTCGAACATGGTCGTGGGCATCCTCGGCGGCGGCGCGGGCACGACCTACGACGCCTTCCGGCTCATCCACGACGCGCAGAAATACGGCGCCCGCGTCGCGCTCTTCGGCCGCAAGATCAACCACGCCGAGCACCAGCTTGCGTTCATCGAGATGCTGAGGCTCATCACGGACGGCAAGCTCTCGCCGGACGAAGCCGTGCGCGCCTACCACGGCGTTTTGCAGGGCAAGGGCCTCAAGCCCCATCGCCCGCTCGACAAGGACCTCGAGCTCACCGATCAGGCCATGAGCTACGGCGGGGAAACGCGACGGGCCACCGTCGAAGTGCGGAACAATCCACTCGCGTCGGCCCGCGCGGAAGTGCCGGCCCGTGCTGTGGCCGCGGCTCCACGGTCTTCGCCTGCCAGCGAAAGCTCGTGGCCCACGTTGTCGGACGGCACGCCCGACTTCGCGAAGATGAATTCCGAGCAGCGCCAGGCTTACGATGAATGGCGGCTGAAGCGCGTCTTCGGCTGACGGCCTTGCCCGGCCCCGGCCCAGCCGCGCCAAAATTTCGTCCGCCATGCGAACTCTCTTGTGGCTGCTGCTCATCGGATGGCTCGCCACTTACTCCGTTGCCGCGGGTGAGTCGCGTCCGCCCAAGGAAATCTGGACCTTCGACGCGCAACCCTTGCAGGCGCTGGACCTCCGGCAGCCCGAAAACGCTCGTCGGATTTGGGACACGATGCATCTGCTCGCGGCCTTGCAGGGTTTGGCCAACCGCGAGTCGCCCCGGCTTTACGTGTACTACTGCCGGCAGTTTGGCGTGGAGACGGACCGGTTCTGGATGGATTGGTTCCGAGGCGAAGACGGCTGGCTGCGCAACTCGGAAGCCCGTCCGTTGGCCGATCTGGATGCGCTGCTCACGAAGTTCCACGACGCGTTCGACGGCTTGGTGGTGTATGACGGAAATGTTCCCGCCACGGCCAACGTCGCTTCCACCGCGGCCGGCGTGGAGCGTTTGCTCCCGGTGCGCCACGACGCCGCAACCAACTCGCTCTTCACGCGCCTCACTCAACAACATCGCCTGCCGGTGAAGCTCTGGCTCGTGCAGCCGGATGGTTCGGCAAAGTTTACTGGTCGCGGACGCATCCGGGACCTGAATGAACTCTCCAGCGGCAGCGCCAAAGCCGACGCCCATCGCTGGGCCATGCGCCGTTATCTCCAAGCGGGTCGTTGTGGCGTGGGCGTGGCAGCCTACTATGTCGATGCCTTCTGGCTGCATCGCGCGCGCCAGGCCCAGGCGGACATGCACACGCTCTCGAACCACGACTGGTTCATCGCCCGCCGCGCGTTCTTCTTCGACCTCGCGCCGTGGGGCGACGAAGCGCCCGTCGATGATCCCACCCAACCGCTCGGCACAGACAAGCGTTGCCTGCTGGAAGTCTTGCGGCTGCTTTACGACAAGGCCGGCGGCGGCGTGGTCCGCATCGGTGGCTTTCCGCCGTGGCCGTTCAAGTACACCACGCACGGCGGCGCGGGCCGACACGAAGGCGTGCCGACCGAATGGGAATTCACCCGCCTGATCTCCCAGTTCAATGCCTACAAGGAAGCCGACGCGGCGGGCTTGGGCGCCATCGCCAACGCTTCGTTCACCCACCATTACCCGCTGCGGCCGCGTTACCCGCAGCCGAACCCGAAACCAACGCTCGCGAATTGGCGCTCGCGCGGCTGGGTGGACGCTGCGGGCAAGGTCGCCCCGCGGCTCTTCGTCGGGCACTACGTCGGCGACTACGACTCGCCCTCCTGGCTCTATAAGGCCGTGCCGGCGTTCTTCCGCGACGCCAAACGCGTATCGGTGCCGTTGGGCTGGGCGTTCGACCCGAACCTCGCGGATCGCGCGCCGCAGGCAATGGCGTTCGCGTATCGGCACGCGACATCGAATGACTTCTTCATCGCGGGCGACTCCGGTGCCGGCTATGTGAATCCACGCGCGCTCACGATCCGGCCCGACTCAGGATTGCCTTCGGGTCTGCGCGCCTGGGAGGAACACTGCCGGCGCTACTATGCGCGCTGGGACATGACCATCACGGGCTTCATGCTGGACGGCGCGGCGGGCGCGTCCACGGAGACGGAGTTTGCCTCCTTCCGCCACTTCAGTCCCGATGGCGCCGGCACGCATTTCGAGAAAGGGCCAGCTCTACATGCGGGTTTGGCCACTTGCCCGGAACGGGATTTGCCGGACTCCGCCGAGGCCGCAGCACGGTTCATCGCAGAAAAGGCGAAAGCGGCGCGCGGCCAAGCGGCGTTCCTCTGGGCGCGCAGCATTCTCAAGTCGCCTACCTGGTACGCTGAAGTGTCGCGCCTGTTGCGGGAGCGGCACCCGGAGGCCGCGGTCGAGGTCGTGGATCCTTACACGTTCTTCGGCCTGATCCGTGTTCATCTGGGCGGCTGATCGTGAGGCGCGGCGCGGGCGGTGATTTCGTTTCGCCGTCGCCGATTTTTGACGTTACGAACGAAGCCGACTCGGCTACAGGTGAACGCCGCTATGACAACCAATTCTCTCTCGCTGGCGCTCGTGCTGACCACTGCCGTCGCTGCCCTGGCCGCAGACACGCCAACTTCCACTCCGCCGTCCACCAACACCGCCGCTCCGGCGCGGCGCTTTCCGCCGGCGGTGCGCTCGCCGGAAATCCAGCCGGATCGTCGCGTGACGTTCCGCCTGCGTGCGCCTAAGGCCACCGAGGTCATCGTCAATGGCCAGTGGCCCAACGGCCGCGCGCCGATGACGAAAGACACCAACGGAGTCTGGAGCGTCACGGCGGGACCACTCGAGCCGGGCGTCTGGGAATACAGCTTCCAGGTGGACGGCTTGACGATGATCGATCCCGGCAACCCGCAGATCAAACCGATGCGCGAGCCGCGCACCAGCATCCTCCACCGGCCGGGCCAGCCGCCGTTGATCCACGACTTCCAGGACGTGCCGCACGGCGTCGTGCGCCAGCACACTTACCAATCGAAATCGTTAGGGCGGTTGCGCGAGTTCGCGGTGTACACGCCGCCGGGCTACGACCAACCGACGACGGCGAAGTACCCGGCGCTCTACCTCCAGCACGGCTCCGGCGACAACCAGGCCACGTGGACCGTCCACGGCAAGGCGCACTGGATCTTCGACAACCTCATCGCCCAAGGCCGCGCCAAGCCGATGGTGGTGGTGATGATGGATGGCCACGCCGCACCGCCCGGAGATCGCTCGTCCGGCTTGCAGAGCAACACCAGCCTCTTTGAGCGGGACTTGCTGGAAGACGTCCTGCCGTTCGTCGAAGTCAACTATCGGGTGAAGACCGACGCCGCCCACCGTGGCATCGTGGGTCTAAGCATGGGCGGCGGACAATCGCTCACCATCGGGCTGAACCACGCGGATCGGTTCGCCTGGGTAGGTGGCTTCAGTTCCGCCGTGCCGTCGCGCGAGACGGTTGGCAGCGCGCTGGACAACGCCGAGGCCACGAACCAGAAACTGAAACTGCTCTGGATTGGCTGTGGCAAAGACGACTTCCTCCTCAAGCGGAACGAGGACTTCATCGCGCTGCTGAAGGAGAAGAACCTCCGGCACGAGTGGCGTTTGACCGAAGGCAACCACAGTTGGCCCGTCTGGCGGACCTACCTGGCCGAGTTCGCGCCGAAGCTGTTTCAGTGAATGATGTCGGATCCGGATTGGCGGCGCGCGGACGAGGTCGAGCGCCCACCATTGGAATTAGGAAATGCCTGTTAGCGAGGTGACGGCCTTCTGCGTTGCGTCACCCAATTCAGGCGGCTTCCCGCTCCAGATACGGCAGTCCGTTCTGCTTGAACTCTTCGAGAGACGTGAATTGCTTGTCGCAAGCGTTGGTGAGGCGATTGCGGTCCTTGCGCCCGAGCTTGTCGATGTCCTCATGCACGGCGATGCTCTTGAATTTCAAGCTGTGCCGCTGGAACTCCAGGCAACTGATGGTCGCGAGACGGGCGCGGTTGGCATCCTTGACCGCGAAGAGGTAGAGCGGCACGCCGTTGGGGCGCAGTTCCCAGTCCACTTCGAGGTCGTCACGATCCGGCAGAGGCAGCACCTTTTCCTTCGGATTGAACCGGGGAAGTTGTTCCTGCACGAAACCGGCCAGCATTTCCTCGAACAGACTCGCCAGCACCTCGCGCTTGAAGTAGCGCATGTTGCACACCTTGGAAACGGCTTGTGAGAATTGGAGCAGCGCCATGTACAGTGAAGATGGCGTCGCTTCCATCGATAGCTCGCCGTTCTCCTCCGCAACACCGTTCTCGGCCAGGATGCGATGGAATATTCTTTGCTTATTGGGTGTGTCGATCTCAAAGGTGTAGGAAAGCCGCATGAGGGTTAGACCGTGGTCACACACGCGGATATTCTGGTCCGGGCTAGCCATCCCGCTCTTCGGGAGGTCGAGAAAAATGTCCATCATGTCTCCGTCCTCATGGAAGAGCGGGGCAACGAGTTGAACCACGCCGAGACGCTTTTCGCGCACGGCGACATGAGAGTTGAACTGCTCTCGCAGTAAATCGACAGCGTTCATGATTCGCCAACCGTAATATTTCTGGTCGTCCGGTCTTCCGCAGGGGCAAAACTCAATAAACCCTGACTCAGGCCCGGAAAATGGTCATCGGACTTTTCCACCTGAACAGTAACGCAGAAATGGGCCAACGCCTCCCGGAAGGAGGCGTAGGCCTTCGTTTCCTCGATGTGCCGGGGTTCCATGATTCCGGTGTTGATGTCGTCCGCTTTGCTCCGGTGGATATGGAAAACAGCATGATGCGGTTGGACTCGCTCCCCGCCGTGCTGACCGTTGCAGCGGATGAGTTGGAAGCTGCCGGGTTCTTCGTTGGGCAGGTACATCAAACCAATGGAGAAGTTCTCAGGAAATTCATCGCTTTGGCGCATGAACACGCGGAATTCGTGCTTCCCATCCGTGGATTTCAAAGTCATGTCGTTGCGCTTCATCTTTCCGTCGAGACGCATTTCTCGACGTGGCGGATCAATCACCTGTTTGGGGCAGGCGATGAGGTTCTTCAATTCCTCGTCCGTGAAGGTTCTCATGATTCAGTCACGTTGCGATTTCTGGTTCAGTGTCGGCGAGATGTTGCCGAAAAGTGTTCCGAACCACCAGCAACTTTTGAGAAAGGCGGCACCCTTCTCCACAAGTCTCGCGGTGAGAGTAGAGGGAGCCGATGCGTTCAGGACGCCGCAGAATTCGACCGGGCACGGTGTCACCATGGTACGCTAAGCCGTTGTGTTGTTTCCGCTACGGAAAGTGAATAAGCAGCAAGCAGAGGAGTGACAGTAAGGCCGCACGCTATCGGCACGCTGTTGAAAACCCCACGCAGGCCGCGTGCGTTCCCCGCTCAACTTCGGGTTGCGACCTCACTCCTCCCCAAACCAAATCGCCATCTCCCGCTCCACGGATGCCACGGAGTCTGCCGCGTGGACGAGGTTGTCCGCGGCGCGGTTCTCCGCGTCGGCCTGGTCGATGGTGTCGTTGCCGAAATCGCCGCGGACGGTGCCGGCGGGCGCGGCCAGCGGGTCGGTGGGACCGGTGAGGGCGCGGACTTTCTGGATGGCGTTCGGGCCGGACAGGAGGACTGCGATGAAGAGCTTGCCTTGCAGGGACGCCGTGGTGCGGCGGAACGCGCGTTCGTTGCGCGGCTTCAGGTCCGCGTAGTGCGCTTCGAGTTGCTCCAAGCTGGGGCGGACGCTGCGGCATTTCTCGATGCACAACTTCGCCGCCTCGAATCGGGCGAGGATGGCGCCGGCCAGGCCGCGGTCAATGGCGTCGGGTTTCAACAGAATCAGGGTCCTCTGCATAGACGGGGCGATTTCTAGGCGCGACAGACCGCCGGAGCAAGCACGATGTCTCGCCTTGCCGGGCGCGGGGTTTTGGCTCAGACATGCGGCATGAACTTCCGTCTTCTGGTTTGTCTGGCCGCGTCGCTGGCGGCGCTCAACACGGCCCAAACGGCGGTCACGCCCCCGGCGCGGCCCAACCTTCTCTGGCTCGTGGCTGAGGACTTTGGCCCGCATCTCGGCTGTTACGGGACCAAAGAGGTGTGGACGCCGAACCTCGATCAGATGGCGCGCGACGGCGTGCGTTGCACGCGCCTCTACACGACCGCGCCCGTTTGCTCGCCTAGCCGCTCGGCGTTCATGACCGGCATGTACGCCACAACCATCGGAGCGCACAACCATCGTTCGCATCGTGATGACGGCTACCAACTGCCCGCCGGCGTGCGCGTGCTCACGGATTGGTTGCGCGACGCCGGCTACTTTACGGCCAACGTGGTCGAGTTGCCCGCGGCTTGCAGCTTTCGCGGCACCGGCAAGACGGACTGGAACTTCACCTACACCGGCCAGCCGTTTGACTCGAGGAAGTGGAGCGACTTGAAATCACATCAGCCGTTTTTCGCACAGATCAATTTCCAGGAAACCCACCGCAAGTTCCGCGCGCCGAAGAAAGCCGATCCCGCCAAGGTGGAACTTCCGCCCTACTACCCCGATCACCCGGTCGCGCGCGCGGATTGGGCCGAGTACCTCGACGCCGCCACGGAACTGGACCGCAAAGTGGGCCTCGTCCTCCAACAACTCGAAACCGACGGGCTGGCCCGCAACACGGTCGTGGTCTTCTTCGGCGACAACGGCCAGGCCCACGTGCGCGGAAAGCAGTTCTGTTACGAGAGCGGGCTGCTCGTGCCCATGATCATCCGCTGGTCGAAGGACTTTCCTGCGCCCCAGCAGATCCGGCCCGGCGCGGTGGACAGCCGCCTGCTCGCCGCTATCGACCTCGCGCCCACGATGCTCGACCTCGCCGGCGCGCCCAAGCCGGCGAAGATGGAGGGCCAGATTTTCCTTGGCGACCGCGCCGCACCGCCGCGCGAGTTCGTTTTCGGCGCCCGCGACCGTTGCGACGAAACCGTGTTCCGCTTCCGCACGGCCCGCGATGCGCGCTACCGCTACATCCGCAACTTCACGCCGGATCGGCCGTTCCTCCAAACGAACGACTACAAGGAGCGGTCGTATCCCGTCTGGAACTTGCTGAAGGAACTGAACACCGCGGGGAAACTCACCCCACCGCAGGCGATTCTCTGCGCACCCACGATGCCTGAGGAAGAACTCTACGATCTCGACGCCGACCCACACGAGATCGCCAACCTCGCCAAATCCACCCAGGCCGAACACCAGGCGGCGCTCCGACGGTTGCGCGCCGCGATGGAGCGATGGATCGAGGACAGCCACGATCAAGGGCGGCAACTGGAGCCGGCTGACATCGCAGCGCGGAAAGGCGCAACCAAGGTGGACACGGCGCCCGCCGAGAGCACGAAACGAAGCCAATAGCCTCAGGCCCCGCCAGCCGGACAAATCGCGTCAGGTGCGCTTCGTTCAAAACCGTAGCAGCCGACGTGAGGAGAGTCTGTTTCCGTTGGAGTTTGAGCCTCCTCACGTCGGCTGCTACGGGGTTTTGAAATCGCCCAGATGAAGCGGAGTTCGCCGGGTCCGGGGACCTGGCCGACTGGAAAGACGTGCCTTGTAGGCCCGGTGACCTCACCGGGCGGCCCAGGCGACGAGCGGTGCCACGCCCCTTGCTGGTTTCCGGTCCCAATGTTTCCCCTCAAGTTGTGGCTAGAAACACCCGATCTGTATTCAAATCTGATGGTAGTCCCGCCAATAGGGCGGCTGGACTGACCCCGCGGGGGGCGGCGCAACTGCCCGTCACGGTGGGCAACCGGGTAATTCGGATGACAACAGGCACGCAACTTTTAGCTCCCGCGGATAGCGGAGCAGGCGTGGCGCCGGAGGGAGTTCCGTCGCCGCAAGGGAATTTGCACTCAATGGGGCTGGAACAGGATCCCACCGCCGCGACACGACAACGTGAGGCCCAGTTGCACACGCTGATCGAGTGCCTGCCGCAGCGGATTTTCTTCAAGGACCGGCATTCCGTTTTTATGACGGTCAACGCCGCGTTCGCGGCCGACTGCGGGCTGAAGCCGGAGCAGTTGGTGGGGCGCAGCGACCTGGACTTTTTCCCGAAGGAACTGGCGGAGAAGTATCGCGAGGATGACCGGCGCATCATGGCGCAAGGCCATCCGGAAACGATCGAGGAAGCCAACCTCGTTGGAAATCGCCTGCGCACCGTGCGGGTGACCAAATCGCCCGTGCGGGACGCGGCGGGCGAGGTGTGCGGGCTGCTGGGGGTGTTTACCGACATCACGGCGGAACGCGAAACCGCCGAGGCGCTGGAGCGGCAGCGGCAAATGTTGCAGGCTCTGATGGAGAACGTGCCCGACCGGGTTTTCTTCAAGGACCGGGAATCGCGCTTCATCTGCGCCAGCCGGTCGCTCGTCAAACGGCAGGACTTGGCCAGCCCGGAGGACATCGTCGGCAAGACGGACTTCGATTTTCTCCCCGAAGCCGAAGCGCGCGAGTTGTTCGAGGAGGAGCAGGAAGTCATGCGCACGGGACAGGCCCTGGCGTGCAAAGTGCAACGGCTGTCGTTCAAGGACGGCTCGACGCAGTGGTCGGCGGTGAGCAAGACGCCGGTGCTGGACTCGCGGGGTGTGGTCACGGGCCTGATCGGCATTTCCCATGACATCACGGACCTCAAGCGGGCGGAGGAAGAATTGAAACGCTCGCAGGCTTTCCTCGAATCGGTCATCCAGAACCTGCCGATCATGGTCTTCATCAAGGACGCCGACCTGCGCTTCGTGCTCTGGAACAAAGCGGGCGAGGAGTTGACCGGGCATTCGCGCGAAGTCTTCCTGGGCAAGACGGACCGCGACTTCTTCCCGCCGGCGGAGGCGGAGTTCTTCACGGCCAAAGACCGCGAGGCGATGAACGGCGGGCGCGTGGTCGATATTCCGGAAGAGACTTTGGACACCCCGCATCAGGGCACCCGCATCCTGCACACGAAGAAGGTGCCCATCCTCGACGAACACGGACAGCCGCGATACTTGGTGGGCATTTCGGAAGACATCACGGAGCGGAAAGCGACCGAGGAGCAACTCAAGCTCTTTGCCCAGCGACTCGAGCAGAGCAACGCCGAGCTGCAGGATTTCGCTTACGTGGCTTCGCACGATTTGCAGGAACCGCTGCGCAAGGTGCGGGCCTTCGGCGACCGGCTGCGCACGAAATGCGGCCCTGTGCTGGGCGAGGACGGCCGCGATTATTTGGAGCGCATGACCCACGCGGCCCAGCGGATGCAAACGCTGATCGACGATCTCCTGGCCTACTCGCGCGTGTCGCGGCGGAGCGATCCGTTTGTGCCGGTGGATCTCAACAACGTGGTGCGCGGCGTCCTCTCCGACCTGGAGGCACGCATTGAGCAAGTGGGCGGCAGCGTCATCGCCGAACCGCTGCCGATCCTCGAGGCGGACCCCACCCAGATGCGCCAACTGCTGCAAAACCTCGTGGGCAACGCCCTCAAGTTCCACCGCAAGGACGTGCCGTCGGTGGTGCGCATCTTTGTCCGCGAGCCGTCGCCCGCCACGGTCCCGGCGGCGGGACGGACCTTCGCCCGCGGGACCAAGGCCGGCAGGAAACGCGCCTTCTGCCAGGTCTGCGTGGAAGACAATGGCATCGGGTTTGACCTGAAGTACCTCGATCGGATTTTCGCCGTGTTCCAGCGCCTGCATAGCCGTCAAGAATACGAAGGCACGGGCATCGGTCTGGCGGTGTGCCGCAAGATCGCGTTGCGCCACGGCGGCGACATCACGGCCCAGTCTCAACCCGGCCAAGGCGCCACTTTCATCGTCACCCTGCCCCTGCAACAACCCGACTCCAAAACCAACCCATGAATCCTGAAGGACGCCCCATCACCATCCTGGTGGCCGACGACGATCCGGATGATCGTCAACTGACCCGCGACGCGCTCATCGAAAGCCGCCTGGTCAACGACATCGACTTCGTCGAGAACGGCGAAGAGTTGATGGATTACCTGCTGCGGCGCGGCGCGTACGCGCGGCTGGCGGGAAGCCCGTTGCCCGGCATGATCCTCCTGGACCTGAACATGCCACGCAAAGACGGACGCGAGGCGCTCAAGGAAATCAAGGAGCACCCGCACCTGCGCCGCATTCCCGTGGTCGTGCTCACCACCTCCAAAGCCGAAGAGGACATCGTGCGGACCTACGACCTGGGCGTGAATTCCTACATCACCAAGCCGGTCCTCTTCGACTCCATGGTCGAAACCATCCGGGTCATCGGGAAGTACTGGTTCGAGATTGTCGAGCTGCCAGGCCGCGAACCGTGAGATGAACGAGCCTCCCATCCAGGTGTTGCTGGTGGACGATGATGAAGAGGACTTCCTCATCACGCGCGATCTCTTCCGCGAGATCGAAGGCGGCCACTACCAACTGGATTGGGTGAGCGACTACGGCTCCGCCCTCCGCGCCATCACGGCACGGAAGCACGACGTTTGTCTGATCGACTACCGGCTGGGCGTCCACACGGGGCTGGAGTTGCTGCGCGAAGCCCAACAGGCCGGGTGCAACGCGCCCATGATCCTCTTGACGGGCCAAGGCGACCGCGTCGTGGACATGGAGGCCATGCGGGCGGGAGCGGCCGATTTCATGGTCAAGGGGCAGATCAACGCGCAGTTCCTGGAGCGCGCGATCCGCTACGCCATCGAGCGCAAACGCGCCGAGAAGGAGATTGAGAAGCTGGCGGCCTTCGCGCGCTTGAACCCGAACCCGGTGCTTGAGTTCGCGGCCGACGGCAGCCTGGCCTACTCGAATGAAGCCGCCGAGACGCTGGCCCGCTCCGTTGGCCAGGCCCGTTCGCTGGACATTGTGCCGCCGGACGTGCGCGCGATCATCGCTGAATGCCTGGGCACGGGGCAGAACCGGCTGCAAGTCCAGGTGGTCTTCGACCGCCGCACGTTTGCGTGGTCGTTCTTTCCGGTCCAGACCCGCAAGGTGGTGCATTGCTACGCCATTGAGATCACCGACCGCCTGAATCTGCTGCACGCGCAGAAAATGGAAGCGGTGGGCCAGTTGGCTGCCGGCGTGGCGCACGATTTCAACAACATCCTAACCATCATTCAAGGCCACGCCAGCCTGCTGCAGAGGGACGTGTCGCCGAACACCGCGGCGGCCAAGTCGGCCCGCGAGGTGTGCGTCGCGGCGGAACGCGCCGGCAACCTCATCCGCCAACTCCTCATGTTCAGCCGCAAGCAGGTCATCCAGCTTCGCGTGCTGGACGTCCACCAGGTCATCGACGATCTGGCGCAAATGCTCCAGCGCACGCTGGGCGAGCACGTCGTGCTGCAGGTGGCCCACATGACGGGCCACCTCCCCGTCTATGCCGACCGCGGCATGTTGGAGCAGATGCTGATGAACCTGGCCGTCAACGCGCGCGACGCCATGCTGCACGGCGGACAGCTCACCATCTTGGCCGAACAAGTGCGCGTCTCGCCCATGGCGGCGCAGCAGAACCCAGAGGCCCGGCCCGGCGATTTTGTCCGCCTCAGCGTCAGCGACACCGGCCACGGGATCGCCCCGGAAGTGTTGCCGCGCATTTTCGAACCGTTCTACACCACCAAGGAAGTGGGCAAAGGCACCGGCCTGGGACTGGCCAGCGCCTACGGCATCGTCAAACAGCACAACGGGTGGATCGAAGTGCAGAGCCAGCTCGGCAGCGGGACCACGTTCGCCATCTTCCTCCCACTCAGCGCCGCCCCGCCCGACCCGGTGGCCAGCAAGTCTGCGCTGCCGCCCAGCCAGAACAACAGCGAGCGCCTCCTGGTGGTCGAGGACGAGCCGGCGCTGCGCGAACTGGTGGTGGAAATCCTGCAATTGCACGGCTACGACGTGCTCTCCGCCGAGTCCGGCCTGCGCGCGCTTGAAGTTTGGGAGCAGCACAAGGACCGCATCGACCTGCTGGTCACGGACATGGTCATGCCCGGCGGCATCATGGGGCGTGAACTGGCCAGCCGGCTGCAACGGGAATCGCCCGAGCTCAAGGTCATTTACACCAGCGGCTACAGCCCTGGCATGGCCGGACGCGATCTGGCCTTGCTGGAGAGCGGCAACTTCCTGCCCAAGCCCTACCCGCCTACGCGGCTGCTCCAACTGGTGCGCGAGTGTCTGGACGGAAAACGCGGCGGCACAGCGGCGTTGCCTCGTCCCAAGGCGGTCGAACAGTTGGTGCTGGCGCATTGAGCTATGTCCATGCCGTAGGGCAGGCGTCGCGCCTGCCTCCATTTTCGAGAGGTTCACCTCCCGTTCCACGATCGCTTCAGGCCACACGTCATGCCCGCGCTGAGCGAAGCACTGGGGCGGAGGTTCGCTCTACCAACCGTCTTTGGCGGTCTCACGATGGAAACTGAATTCGTGTGATTCGCGTTGCGGTGACCGTCGAAAAGGAACTCGAAGTAGTATTCCAGTGTGCCGGCGGCCTCCAGGAGTGTCTGCGGCGGAATCGTGAATTCCGTCTGCATCCGCTCGCGGTTCGACGAAAGAACCCTCGCATGAGCCGTCTGGAAGTCGCGCTGCCCCGTCTGCCGATAGTGGCAAACAATCTGTGTGTAGCGCTTTGAAAGATCTCCAGAGCCTGCCCCCCAAACCGAAAACTCCATTTTCAGAATCGTCGGCTCGCCGGCCACGATCCGTTCGGGTGGCGTGTGACCCGCGTGACCGCCTCCAGGGCGAAAACAGCCACCAGTAAATATCAGAGCCGCGAGCACGATGGCGTAGCGCATAGCCGCCGGACGATTCAACTCACCGATGGCGGTCCCTCCGTGACTCCGGAATTGCCAGCCGGCGTCGCGGAGTCGCCATTCGGTGCAGCGTCTGGTTTGGCAACTGACTCGCCGTGCCGAAGGCTCAGACGATGGGCGCACTCCCTCGCTAGCACGAACGATCCCCACAGAAATGTCACGACTCCGACAAGCGGTACGAAGCCAAGCGCATGAAAAGCGTGGGGGGTCTGGAGCAGGTGCGCGACGAGGAACGGTAAGAAGGAAGCCGCCTGCGGGCATAACATAAGGAGCAGCAACCTGCGGGCTCTCTGACGACGGTCTGCTGAATTCCTGCGCAGATACAGCACCACGCTCAATGGTAGAACTGGACCGCTGAAGAGTAAGAGCGGGAGCACCACTTCTAGGATGATGTCCGTAAGCGTCATGGCGACCTATGCCGAACATCTAAGTGAACCACATTCTTCATACGGTTGTTCCGCCATGCTCTTGTCGCGGGCACCTTGCGCCGGAGAGAGCTTCTTGTCCAGCTTGCAGATGGCCAAGACGGGACGGGGCAGCGCACCGCGACCGCACATCACGGAATCCCCTTCGCCTCCTCCAAAGCGCCCGTGGCTGTGGACGCAAATCACTTCCCGGCTTCGGCCATCGTGGCCGGCAGCGCCTTGAGCACCGAGACGGCGTCAGCTTCCGGGCTGGTCCATTTCACTTGTGCCAGCGCCTGACGCGCTTCGCGGGCCAGCGGGAAACGCCAACGGTCCACGAACACGTCCGACAAGTCCCGCTGCGCGGCGCACGAGGCGGCCACGAACCAGTTGAGCGATTGACGGAGCGCAGCGTCGCGCGTGTCCGGCTTGATCTTGGGACATTTCACCAGTTCGGCGAAGAAGCGTTTCACCCACGCATCGCCGCCGCAGTCGCGCCGCAGCTTGAGCATGGCGGAGGCGTAGAGCACCGGCTGGTCGGAGGGCTGCAGCGGCTTGCCGTCGGGGCGACGGAGCCGCGGCGCTTTCTCGTCCAGCCCGGCGACCGACGTGAAGGCGCGCAGGAAATCCAGATCGGCCTTGGCGTGGAGCGCCTCGGCTTCCTCGATGATCTTGCGCGTCTTGAGGTCGGCATCGTCGCAGCCCAGCGCGTCCATGCACACGTAGCGCATGAAGACGGCGTAGCCCGTGACGAAGAGCGAGTGGCGGTCGCCGAAGGTGTAGTAGTTGCGGCCCATCTCGTAACAGTAGTAGTGCGGGAAGGCGTTCGTCTTGGCCGCGAACAATGGATAGTCGCCGTCATAGAAGCCGCCCACCTCGATGCCCGTGGCGCCGACATAGCCGCAGCCGTAGCCGCAAGTCAAACCGGCGTCCGGCACGGCGGCGATGACGGGCTTGCCGTCGAATTGCTTGAAAGCATTGGGCGAGCGCCCAGTGAGGTCGGCGTAGAGTTTCCAGGCTCGATCCAGCCGGCCCACGAAGCGCGCCATCACCGCGCTGTCAAAGTTCGTGCGCGTGGTGAAAAAGATCACGCGCTCGCCTGGCCACGGATGAAGCTGGGTGCTGAGGCCGCGGTCTTGCCATCGCTTCGGGTAGAACGCGAGGCCGGCGTAATCCACCGCCGGGCCGGCCTGCAAGGTGGCCGGAGCAGGGGAAGCGGCAGCGGCCGCCGCTGGGGCAGGGGCCAAGCCGACAAACGTGACAACGATGACACCGAGAGCCATGAACGCGGGCGCTTTCATGGCGCGAGCGTAACGAGCCGCCGCGCGCGCGACAAACCCCGAATGACGGGGACGAATCAGAGCTTGATGGGGCCTTGCCCCCACGCCGCAGCCGCGGTTCTGAAATTGCCTCCACCACCGCGACTCGCTAACCTGCCCGCGCTTGAGCACGAATCCTCTATCTGAACTGGGCCGCCGCACGGAGGCGCCGCCGATTTCGTGGCTGATGAAACTGGCGCTGGAACGGCCCCGACTCATCTCGCTGGCCGCCGGATTCACCGACCATGCCTCGCTGCCCGTCCGCGAAGCGCAGGAGGTGCTGGACGAAATCCTGGCCCGTTCGCAGAGCGGCCAGCCCGCTCTGCAATACGGCTCCACGCTGGGCGATCCCACGCTGCGCCGGCTGACAGCCGAACGCGTGCAGGCGCTGGACCTGGGACTCGTGCTTCCCCTGGACCGCCGTTCCAAGTTGCAGGTTGAACGTTGCGGGTTGGCCGTCGAAGGCCTTGGGTCATCGTGCAACCGTCAACTTTCAACCGGCAACGGCTCCAGCACGGCGAGCAGTTCCGAGAGGAAGCAGGAGTCTCCCAGGAGGTGCGCGGGCGGCGTCTATTCCCCGGAGCGCGTCATCATCACCGCCGGCTCGCAGCAGTTTCTTTACATGGTCACGGAGGCGCTGTGCGACCGCGGCGACTTGGTGCTGGTGGAGGATCCCACCTACTTCGTGTACCTCGGCCTCGTGCAGAGCCACGGGTTGCGCGCGCGCGGCGTGCGCCTGGACTCTGACGGCTTGGACCTCGCCCACTTGGAGCGGTTGCTCGACGGACTGAAACGCAGCGGCGAGTTGCGCCGGCTGAAACTGCTTTACCTCGTCAGCTACTTTCAAAATCCCACCGGGCGCACGACCGGTTTTGAGAAGAAATTTCGCGCGCTGGAATTGCTCCGCCACTACGAGCGCGCGGCCGGGCATCCGATTTACCTGTTGGAAGACACCGCCTATCGGGAGCTGCGCTTCGCGGGGGAGGGCGTGAAGTCGGCGCTGGCCACGGGGCCGCGGGCGGAGCGCGTGATTTACACCGGCACCTACAGCAAGCCGTTCGCGACGGGCGCGCGCGTGGGCTTCGGCTTCCTGCCGGAGCCAGTGTTCACCGCCGTCGAGCGGATCAAGGGCAATCACGATTTCGGCACGACGAGCCTGCTGCAACATCTCCTCGCCCGCGTGCTGGCCTCGGGGCGGTTCGACCGGCACCTGGCGGACCTCCGCGTCCGCTATGCCCGCAAGGCGGCGGTGATGGTCCGCGCGGTGCGCGAGCATTTTCCGCCGGAGGTCGAGTGGCAGGAGCCGCAGGGCGGGCTGTACGTGTGGGCGCGCGCGCCGCGGTCGGTGCGCACGGGAGAGCGGTCGGCATTGTTCCGCGCCGCGCTGCGCCACGACGTGCTCTACGTGCCGGGCCAACTCTGCTATGCCGACGATCCCACGCGCCGCAAGCCGGACCACGAGATGCGGCTGAGCTTCGGCGGGGCGACGCTGGCGGACGTGCGGGCGGGCTTGGCGCATCTGGGGGAGGCGATGAGGGATTGTTGGCCGGGTAGCTCCAGGCGGTCTGCGGGGAGTGAAACGTGAAACGTAAAACGTAACATCTGATCAGGCTGCGGCCCCACCGCAAGACTCAGTCTTCCTGCACGAACATGCCGTTCGCCCTACTCCAAGTTGATCTCAACCCGCCGGACATTGAGCGCCTGAAGCGCGCCTTCCGCTCGGTGGATTTTCTCACCGAACTGGACGCCCACACGCTGGCGGACGACGGCTTCGGCATCCTGGTCAAGAACCTCGCGCCGGAAGACGCGGCGGCCCTGTGCGGGGCCCTGCGCACCGAAGGCGTGGCCACCGAGATCGTGGACCAGCGGGCGCTGCCGGAAATGCCGCCGACAAAGTTGGTGACGCGCCTGGATTGCCAGCCCGAGGCGCTCCAAGTGTATGACCCGCTGGGCCGCGTCTTCCCGCTCCAGTGGGGCCACATCCTGATGATTGCGGCAGGCTTCGTGCGGCTCTCGGAGTTCACCCGCGTGCGCAAGGTCCGCGGTGAGTCGTACTCGGATGCCGATTACCCGTCTGCTTCGCGGGTCGTGGAAGAAACGACCGTCGAAGAGCGGAACTTCCGCTTCATTCTTGAAATCGTGCTGACGCGGGCCGTGCAGCGGTTCAGCATCGCGGCGGACCGATTCAACTTCGCGTATCTGGGCGCGCGAAGGTCGGCGGACCCGGCGGAGAACTTCGCCGAGTTGGTGCGCGACTTGATCCAGTTTGCGCCCCAGGCGGCGCTGAACCGGGGCGCGTTCTGCCTGCGCGAGCGCCTGGCCGAACCGTTTTGTTATCCGAGCAAGAACGCGTTCTTCGAGGAGATCATCTGGCTGCTTTGGAAGATGCAGCCGCCCGGCCCGGAAGCGGGAGACCGTTGAGGATGGCGAAGTAACCTGTGGCCGTCGCCGAACGTCTCTCGCGGATAGATCGTCAAGGCCGGGGCTGGGGACAGCGCTCCAAGCCGGAATCGCTCATGAACTTGAAATCCGAAATCCGAATCTCGAAATCCGAAACAAATTCGAAGGACCGAAGGAGCAATGTTCAAAACGGCTCCAATTCGTTGCGGGCCGTGCCGTGGTGGGTTTCGATCATTGGGAAATTCGGATTTGTTTCGGATTTCGGATTTCGTGCTTCGGATTTCGGATTTCGTGCTTCGGATTTCAGGGCGAAAGCCCCGTTGATTGGCGCGTCCGTCTTGCTGGCGGCGCTGCTCGGCACCGCCGCGCCCGGCGGGCGGCCGAATGTGTTCGAGAGCCAGGCCGCGCCGGCGCCGCAAAGCCGGATCGACGAATTGGTTTTCGGGAAGCTCCAACAACTGGGCCTCCAGCCGGCCGGGACGTGCTCGGACGCCGTATTCGTCCGGCGCGCGCACCTGGACATCATTGGCACGTTGCCCACCGCCTACCAGGCGCGGGAATTCCTGCTCGACCGCAGCCCGGACAAGCGCCGCGTGCTGATCAACCGGCTGCTCGAGCGCGAGGAGTATGCGGATTACTGGGCCATGAAGTGGAGCGATCTGCTCCGGGTCAAGGCTGAGTTCCCCATCAACCTCTGGCCCAACGCGGCCCAGGCCTATCACCGGTGGATTCGCACGTCGATCAAGGAGAACAAGCCCTACGACCAGTTTGTCCGCGAGTTGCTCACGGCGGGCGGCAGCAACTTCCGCGTGCCCCAAGTGAACTTCTACCGCGCGATGCAGAACAAGGACCCGCAGGGCATCGCGCAAACCGTGGCCCTGACGTTCATGGGCACGCGGGCCGAGCAGTGGCCCAAAGACCGGCTGGCCGGCCTGGCCGGCTTCTTCTCGCAGATCGGCTACAAGGACACGGCCGAGTGGAAGGAAGAGATCGTCTTCTTCGATTCGGGCAAGACCAACTCCCCGATGGCCGGCGGCGGGGAAGTGACCGCGGTTTTCCCCGATGGCACGAGCGCGCGGCTCTCGCCGGACAAAGACCCGCGCGAGGTCTTTGCCGACTGGCTGATCGAGCCGAAGAACCCGTGGTTCACGCGCAACATCGCCAACCGCGCTTGGTCCTGGCTGGTGGGGCGCGGCATTGTCCACGAGCCGGACGACCTCCGCCCCGACAATCCGCCGGTCCATCCTGAACTGCTGGCCTTGCTGGAGAAGGAATTGGTGTCCTCGCGCTACGACCTGAAACAGCTTTTCCGGCTGATCCTCAATTCCAAGACCTACCAGCTTTCCTCCCTCCCCAAGAGCGACGACCCGAAAGGCGAGGCCCACTTCGCCCATTACCCGCTGCGCCGGCTGGAGGCGGAGGTGTTGATCGACGCGCTGGATCAGATCACCGGGACGACCGAGAAATACACCAGCGCCATCCCAGAGCCGTTCACGCACATTCCCGAAGGCCAGCGGTCGATCGCGCTGCCGGACGGCAGCATCACCAGTTCGTTCCTCGAGATGTTCGGGCGGCCGCCGCGCGACACCGGCCTGGAGTCCGAGCGCAACAACCGCCCCACGGCCGCGCAACGGCTGCACTTGCTGAACTCCAGCCACATTCAGCGCAAGATCGAACAAAGTCGCATGGTCCAGGCGCTCTCAGCCAAGAGCGATCCACGCGAGATCGTCATCGGACTCTACCTGGGGATTCTGTCGCGGTTTCCGACGGAAGAGGAAATCAAGACCGTGAGCGCCTACTCGCAATCCGGCGGCGTGAAGGGCCGCGAGGCGGTGGTCGATGTGGCCTGGGCCTTGATGAACAGCGCGGAGTTTCTCTATCGGCATTGAGCCTGAACGGGGCAGTCGGAGTGAGCCACAGATGGCACGGATGACACCGATGGAAAACTTGAAGGAGAGAAGCCTCAGGACTCCTGATCCCACGCCGGGAAGTTGAGGCCGTGTGGAACAACGCTGATCCCCAACCGCCGGGTCTGGGGACCCGGCCTACAGCTCTCGCGCGACCCTGTAGGCCCGGTGCCCTCACCGGGCGGGCCACGTCATTTCCTCGCGATCAAGAGTCCTGGGCCTGCCTCTCTGTTTCTGTGCCATCTGTGCCATCTGTGGCTCCCTCACTGCCGGATCCAGGTCCTGACCGTGGCTCACGCCTTCACGATCCCTTCGCGGACGGCGTAGCGGGTCAGTTCCGCGGTGCTGCCGCAGCCCAGCTTGGTCATCAGGCGCGCGCGGTAGGTTTCGACGGTTTTCACACTCACGCCCAGTTGGGCGGCGATCTCTTTCGTCCGCAGTCCGTCGGCGGTCAGACGCAACACCTCCCGTTCCCGCGCCGAGAGGGCCGGGGTGGCGGAGCCGGTCCGGGCGGCCAGCATTTTCCGATAGTCGCCGACCACCACCGTCGCGATGTCGGGGCAAAGGTAGGTCTTGCCCCGCATGACCGCCTCGATGGCGTCGAACAACTCCTCCGCGGCGCTGGTCTTGAGGACGTAGCCCGCCACGCCCAACTGCAGGGCTTCACTGACGAAAGCCGGATCGGGATTGGCGGAGAGCACCAGAATCCTGAGCGCCGGATGCCGCGCCAGCAACTGGCGTGACACTTCCAGGCCGCTGCCGTCGGGGAGGTGGAGGTCCATGAGCACCAGATCGGGCGCGCCGTGCTCGACGCATTCGAGGGCGGCTTGGCCATCGGCGGCCTCGCCCACCACGGTGAAGCCGGCGCGCTGGCTCAGCATCAGGCGCAGCCCGTCGCGGAACAGGCGGTGATCGTCCACCAGGAGAAGGCGCGTGCTCATGAGGCGATTTCAAAACCCCGTAGCAGCCGACGTGAGGAGGCTCTGTTTCCGTTGGAGTTTGAGCCTCCTCACGTCGGCTGCTACGGGGTTGAAAGAAGTGCTCATGGCGCGGCTTTCCCGTCCAGGCAATCCCGCACGCAGCGGGCCATCGTCTTGGGCGAGTAGGGCTTGGC
The DNA here is from genome assembly GCA_016219875.1 of Verrucomicrobiota bacterium. Taxonomy (GTDB): domain Bacteria; phylum Verrucomicrobiota; class Verrucomicrobiia; order Limisphaerales; family JACRJZ01; genus JACRJZ01. Next base: position 69,160 of record JACRJZ010000074.1, read on the forward strand.
AAGGAAGCGGAAGCTTTGCAGCGCCTCCGGACCCAGATGCACGAGGTCCGCGCTGTAGCCGCTGGAGATGATGACTTTCAACTCCGGCTTCTGCGCGCGCAGATGGTCCGCCAACTCCAAGCCGGTCATCCCTTTGGGCATGACCATGTCCGTGAGGAGCAAGTCCACCCGCCCGGCGCATTCCTCCCACCGTTGCAGAGCTTCCAGGCCGTGGCGCGCTTCCAGCACGACGTAACCGAGACGGCCCAGGCTGGCAGCCACGGTCCGGCGCACCAGGTCATCGTCTTCCACCACAAAAATGGTTTCCGTTCCTCGAGGGCTTGGCTCCTCCGCCGGGGCGGGTCCCGCGTTCGCGGGCTCGGCGGACGGCAGGTACACCCGGAAGGTCGTCCCGCGGCCCACGGCGCTTTCCACGCTGACCCAGCCCTGGTGCTGTTTCACGATGCCGTACACCGTGGCCAGGCCGAGACCGGTGCCTTGGCCCGCCTCCTTGGTGGTGAAAAACGGCTCGAAGATTTGTTTCAACACGGCTTCATTCATCCCGCAGCCGGTGTCCGCCACGCTCAGGCAGACGAAGGAGCCAGCGCGGGCTTCGGGCTGAGTCGCGGCTTCCGCCGGGGCGATTTCGGCAAGCTGCGTCTGCAGCGTCAGCCGTCCGCCCTTGGGCATGGCATCGCGGGCGTTCACGCACAAATTCATCAACACCTGCTCCAACATGCCGGCGTCGGCCTCCACGCTCATCGGTTTGCCGGCGCGGTGCCAGGCCATTTCCACGTGTTCGCCCAGGATGCGCCGGAGCATTTTCAACAAGCCGTCCACCACGTCATTCAGGTCCAGGTTCCGGATCTGCATCGTCTGGCGGCGGCTGAAGAGGAGCAACTGGCGCGTCAGACTGGCCGCCATGTTGGCCCCTTTCTCGATCTCCTTGAGGGCGGCGGCGATCTCCGGGTGCAAGTGCGGCGAGTCCTCCAGGAGCTGCAATTGGATGATGATGGCCGCGAGAATGTTGTTGAAGTCGTGGGCCACGCCTCCAGCCAGTTGGCCGATGCTGTCGAGCCGCTGGGCGCGCAGGAACTGGGTTTCGAGTTTTTTCTTCTCGGTGATGTCAGTGTTGATGACGAGGACCGACTTGGGACGGCCTTGGTCATCGCGCATCAAGGTCCAGCGGCTGCTTACGAACACCTCCCGCTGGTCCTTGGTGTGGAGGCGCAGCTCGCCGGCCCATTGGCCGGTGCGGAGCAACTCCTGCAGGTCCGATTCCAGCGACTGGGGATCGCGCCCGATCAGTTCCGCGACGCTGCGGCCGACCGCTTCTTCGGGCGTCCAGCCGTAGAGCTTCACTGCGCCGCGGTTCCAATAGAGGACGCGGTGCTCGAGGTCGCGCACCACGATGGCATCCTGGGCCAGGTCCAGCAAATGAGCTTGGGCGCGGGTCTTCTCTTCCGCGCGCAGGCGTTGGAGGGCGCCCCCGCAGTGGTCGGCCAGCGCCTGGAGGCACTGCAAGTCCTCTTCCGTATAGGCGTTGGGACGGTAGCTCTGGATGGAAAGGAGGCCGGTGATGTGGTCGCCGTGGCGCGCGGGCACCAACATGATGGAAGCCGAGGGCCGGCTGGTGTCGCCGAACGGCGGAGAATCCGGGGAGAACTCCGGTTGGAGCCCGCGCAGGATGAGTTGGGCGCCGCTTTGAAGGGTCCGCCGGGCGCGCGGCGAAGGGGCCGAGTCCGAGAAGCTGGCGGGCACTTCGACTCGCCGGCCCTCCAGGATGTCCATGCGGACCACGGCATGAACGGTGTCGGTTTCGGCCGAATACACATCGAGTGCGCAGGCATCCCAGCCAAACAGTTCGTCTGCCGCTTGAAGAATGATGTCCGCCGCCTCCCGCGGGGTGGTCGCGGTGTTGAGCCGGTAGCCCAAGGTCGCGAAGGCGGCGGTGCGGTGCTCGGCCCGTTTGCGCTCGGTGATGTCGCGGCTCACGCCCACCAGCCGGGTAATGCCGCCCTGCTCGTCCCGCAACGGCACTTTGGTGGTCAACAGCCAGCGAATGCGGCCCGCCGGGTCCACCGTGCTTTCCTCGCGGTTGACCAAGGGCTGGCCCGACTGGAAAACGGCCTGCTCGTCGGCGTAATACTGCGCCGCCAATTCCGCCGAGAACACGTCCCGATCCATTTTGCCCGTCACTTCCGCTTGGGTGGCCGCCTTGAGCAGGGTCCGATGGGCGCGATTGTTGAGGACGAACCGGCACTGCGCATCCTTGACCCAAATGTAGTCCGGCACGTTGTCGATCAGCGTCTGCAACAGGTTTCGTTCGTGGGCCAGCGTCCGCTCCGCCTGCTTGCGTTCGGTGACGTTGCGGAACAAGGTCAGGAGCCGCATCTGGCCGCTGCGCAGTTCGAGATAGGAATTGGAGATGTCCAAGTCGAGGACCTGGCCGGACTTGAACGTCATGCGCCGTTCTTCGCGAGGCGGGATTTCGCCGCGGGCAAAGCGTTCGCGGTAGTGGCGCAGCATATCAGCGTGTCGCTGCTCGGTGCGGTAGAGGACGGTGAAGGGCCGCCCTTCCAGTTCCTCGCGCGGCATCTGGGCCAGTTGACAATAGGCCTCGTTCACGGCCACGAGGATCCCCTCCGGGTCGGTCAGCCTCATGCCATCGACCGAGTGCTCCCACACGGCGCGGAAGCGCATCTCCGAATCGCGCAGCGCGGCCAGCGTCTCCCTCTGGGCGCGGGCCGCTTCCACGTCCCGCAGGGCGCGGCGCACCGCCACGCCCACCCGGTGCAAGCGTTGCTTCAACACGTAATCCGTGGCGCCGTGATGGAGGGCGTCGATGGCGTTTTCTTCGCCGAGGCTGCCGGAGACGAAGATGAACGGCACTTCCGGCCGCTCCTTCCGGGCCACTTGCAGGGCGGACAGACCGTCGTACGCGGGCAGCGAGTAGTCGGCCAGGATCAGGTCAAGCGCGGGGTCCCGCAACCCGGCCAGGAAATCCGCCTCCGTCCAGACCCGGGTGGCGCGGAACTGGATGCCCTCCCGGCGCAACTCGCGCTGGACCAGTTCCGCATCGGCGGCGTGGTCTTCGAGCAAGAGGAGGTGGAGTTCGGAAGTCATGCGAGGAACTGGTTCGTGAGGTTCAGTGCGCCTCGGCTTTGGCCCGCGGCTCGGGCGGCTGGTTCAAGAGGAGCCAGTACATGCCCAGTTGCGCCACGGCTTCGGAGAAGTTGTCGAAGTTCACCGGCTTGACGATGTAGCTGTTCACGCCCAGCTCGTAGCTCCGCACGACGTCCTTCTCTTCCTTGGAGGACGTGAGCACGATCACTGGGATGGTCTTGGCCTTGGAGTCTTCCTTGACCTGGCGCAAGACCTCCAGGCCATCCACCTTGGGCAGCTTCAAATCCAGCAGAATGACTTTGGGCCGGTTCAGGATGTGCCCGCTGGCGCGGTGGTTGTTGCCGAAGATGAACTCCAGCGCGGCGGCGCCGTCTTTCACCCAGACGAGCTTGTTGGTGAGGTTGCGTTTCTTCAAGGCGCGCATGGCCAGTTCCGCATCGCGCGGATTGTCTTCGACGAGCAGGATTTCGACTTCGTAGGTGGAGTTCATGGTTGGATGGGTTGACCGGTCACTAAGCCGTATCCATGCAGTCGAGGGAACCACGAAATACACGAAATACACGAAAACAAGGCTGAACCGCGGTGGGGAGCGGAGGCTCCGGCGTCACCAAAAGGTGACCGCGCTGAGGGAACTTCCCGTTCCCAGGCCAACCACGGTCTTCTTGGGTCTTCCTTTCGTGTGTTTCGTGTCTTTCGTGGTTCCACTGAATTGTTACGGCTAAGGTCGTTCTCTGAATCGCGTCGTCACGCTTGGGTTATCGGCAGCGTGAAGTAAAATACTGAGCCTTTTTCAAGCTCTCCTTCCGCCCAGACGCGCCCGCCGTGACGGTGGATCACGCGCTGGACCAGCGCCAGCCCGACGCCGGTGCCTTCAAACTCGTCTTCCGTGTGCAGCCGCTGGAACACGCCGAAGAGCTTCCCGGCATACCGCATGTCGAAGCCCACGCCGTTGTCCTTCACGTAATAGACGGCTTCGTGGCCTTCCACGCGGCCGCCCATCTCGATCTCCGCCAGCGCCCGGGGCCGGGTGTATTTGATGGCGTTGGCCAGGAGGTTGGCCAGCGCCTGGCGCAGCATCGCCCGGTCGCCTTGCGCCGGCGGCAGCGGCTGGAGCGTGAAGCGGAGGCGGCGCTCCGGGGCGAGCGCGGCGCATTCCTCATAAACGCTCCGGGCCAGGGTCTCCATGTTGATCGGGACCGGCTGCTGGGCCTGCCGGCCAATCCGGGAAAACATGAGCAGATCGTCGATCAACTGGCCCATGCGCTTGGCTTCGGAGCAAACGATGCCCAGCACGCGCTGGCCTTCCGCGTCGAACTTCGATCCGTAGTCTTCGGCCAGGATGCCCGTAAAGCCGTCGATGACCCGCAGCGGGGCGCGGAGGTCGTGCGAGACCGAGTAAGAGAACGCCTCCAGTTCCTTGTTGGCGGCGGCGAGCTGGGCGGTGCGCTCGACGACGCGTTGTTCGAGGGTTTGGTTCAAACGGAGGATTTCCTCCTCGGCCTGCTTCAGTTCCTCGATATCGGTGCAAGTGCCAAACCATTTGACAATGTGGTCGGACGCATCGCACAGCGGCGTGCCGCGAATCAGCCACCACCGATAGACGCCGTCCTTCCGTCGCAAGCGGACTTCGAGCGAATAAATGCCTCGGTTCTGCGTCGCGTGCTGCCAAGCATCCCAGGATCTCTGTTTATCGTCAGGGTGGAAGGGAATATTCCAGCCGTGGCCGTAGCTTTCCTCCAGCGTCAGGCCCGTGTAATCCACCCAGCGCTGATTGAAATAGATATTCCAGCCGTCTGGCCGGGTAGCCCAGACGATCTGCGGCACGGCCTCGGCGAGGGTCCGAAACGATTCTTCGCTCTCGCGCAACGCCGCCTCCGACCGTTTGCGCTCGGTGATGTCCAACGCCGTACCCAAAACGGCGGGCTGGCCGGCGAAGGTGGTGGCGGTGCCCAGCACCTCCACCGCCCGCCGCTCGCCATCCTTGCGCAAGGCGGTGAATTCGTAGCGCAGGGCTTGGCTCTCCCCGGTCTGACGACGAGCGAGGTTCTCGGCCACGCGGGCGCGGTCTTCCTCCGCCACCGTGACCGCCACCGACGGCAACGCGTGCAGTTCCTCCGGCGTGTAACCGAGGATGCGGGCCTCGGCGTCGTTCACATATAGGAAACGCCCATTCTGAATGAGGTAAACGCCGACAAGCGACTCCTCGGTCAAGGCCCGAAACTTTGCTTCGCTCTCGCGCAAAGCCGCCTCCGACCGCTTGCGCTCGGTGATGTCCTGCACCGCGCCGACGATCTGCCTGGGCCGTCCCTGCGGATCGAACGCGATTTCGGCGCGCTCCAGGACCACGCGCTCCGTGCCGTCCGGCCGTACGATCCGGTGCTCGAACTGGTAAGGCCGTTTCTCGACGATGGCCTCGGCCAGACTTTGCTGGACGCGCGGCCGGTCGTCCGGGTGGACGTGCTCGAAGAAGAGCGCGTTGGTGGCTTCGACCTCGCCCGGCGCGTAGCCGAAAATGCGATAGACCTCGTCGGACCAGCGCAACGGGTTGGCCGAGAGATCGTCGGGGTTCCGAACTTCGATCTCCCACGCGCCCAAGTGGGCCATCTGCCCGGCTTGCGCCAGGACCGCCTGGCTGCGGCGCAGCGCCTCTTCCGCGCGTTTGCGCTCGTTGATGTCCAGCGTGATGCCGCCCAACCACGGCGCCGCGCCCGCCTGGGCGATGGGGAACTTGCGGGTTACCCAGGTCCGGCCGGCAAACGTCTCTTCAATTTCCACGGGCTGGCCCGTGGCGAGGACGCGCCGGTCATCCGCGGTGGTCTTCTCTGCGAAGTCGGGCGGAAACAGATCGGAGTTCCGCTTGCCCAGCAAGCTCGCGGCTTCCATCCCGAGGTAGGTGGCGAATCCATCGTTGGCAAACAACACCTGCCCGTCGGCGTTCTTGATGTAAGCCAGCCCCGGCAGGTGCCGCATGAAGCTGCGGAATTGGTTCTCGGATTTGCGCAGCGCCTCTTCCGCCCGTTTGCGCTCCGTGATGTCGAAGAGAATGCCCTGCGTGCCGACGATCCGGCCATCCGACCCGAGAACCGGCGCTTTGACGACGTGCAAGTGCTGCCGGGTGCCATCCGCCAGGAGGCGCTCCTCCTCCAATTCCAGGCGCAAGCCGGTCTGCATGATCTGGGCATGATGCCCGCCGCCTTCCGTAGCCAACCCTATTGCCGTGGCCACCTCGAGGTTCCCGGGGGAGCGCTCCGCCAGGGCCGACGAGAATTCCTCCGCCGTCTTGCCCAGATAGTGGGCCGGCTCGAAGCCGCCGATCTGGCAAAACCAGGCATTGACGAACACGTAGCGCCCCTGCGCGTCTTTGCGGAACACCCCGGCCGGCATCTGTTGCACCAGCGACTGGTAGAGCGCCTCCGATTCCTGCAAGGCCCGTTCGGCCTGCTTGCGTTTGGTGATGTCCAGTTGGATGCCGAGGATGCGGACCGGTTTTCCGGCTTCGTCGAAAATCGTCTGTCCATGCACCAGTCCCCAGCGCTCGCGGCCGTCCCGCAAGCGGAAATGCAATTCCGCGTGGAAGACGCCGTCTCCGGTTCGGGCGCGCTGCTGCGCGGCGGCATGAACGTCGAACGAGTCGGGGTGCAGCAATTCAAGAAACGCCTCCGGCGCGCCGGAGAAGGTGCCTGGCTCGCAGCCCATCAGCCGTTCCTGGCCCGCGGACCAGAACAGGTGGCCGGTTTTCAGGTCTCGATCCCAGGTGCCCATCTGGGCCGCTTCGGTCGCCAGCCGCAGCCGCTCTTCAGAGACGCGCAAGGCCTCCCCGGCTTGTTTGCGCTCGGTGATGTCGCGCCCGATGCCGACCAAGCCGATGACCTGGCCCTGCGGATCGCACAACGGCACCTTGGAAGTGAGCAGCCAGCGCCGGTGGCCGGCGGAATCCAGAATGAATTCCTCGCGGTTGATAAGCGCCCGGCCGGACTGCATGACGGCCTGTTCGTCCGCCCGGAACCGCGCGGCCAAGTCGGGAGCCTGGAGGTCCCCGTCGGTCTGGCCCACGATTTCCTCCGGTGAGGTCCGGCCCAGGCTTTGGGCCAGCGCACGGTTGCCCACGACGAACCGCCCGCCCGGGTCTTTGACGAAGACGTGGTCGGGCAAGTTGTCGATCAGGGTCCGGAGGAGGTTGCGCTCGCGGGCCAGGGTTTCCTCCGCCCGCTTGCGCTCGGTGATGTCGTCCCACACTCCGAGAATGTGAGGCCGGTCGCCGATCAGCACGCGGCAGGCGGTGATGATCATGGGCACCTCGTGCCCGTCCTTGGCCCGGAGGCGGGTTTCGAAGCGGTCGCGGCCCGTTTCCAGGATCTTCTGAAGGTGCTCCGGCACTTCATGCCGTTGTTCCACCGTCTCCAGGTCGGGAATCGAAAGGCGGGCAAACTCCTCCTCTCCGTAGCCGAGCACGGCCGCGGCTTGGGCGTTGAACTGAACGATCTGGCCCCGTTCCGGCGTGATCAGGACGGCCCCGCTGGGCGCCAGTTCGAAGAGCGCCTGGTAGCGTTCCTGGCTTTCCCTTAGCGATTCCTCCGCCTGCTTGCGCTCGGTGATGTCTTGCGCCGTGCCGGCCAGATAGGCGGGTCGGTTCGCAACGTCCACCACCAGTTCACCCCGGCCATTGATAAAACGGATCGTGCCGTCGGGCAGGACACAGCGGAACTGCAATTCGCCAGGCTTTCTTCCGGCCTGACAGGCCACGATCCAGGCCTGCATCGCCGGCCGGTCGTCCGGATGGATCAGGTTGAGAAACGAATCGGGATTCGGGGTGAACGTGTCCGGCGAAACGCCATACAGGCGATAGGTTTCCTCGGACCAGATTATCCGGCCATCGAAATAGAAAATCCAACTGCCAATGTGCGCCATGCGTTGCGATTCGGAGAGCAGATGCTCCTTCTCCCGCAAGGCGTTTTCCACTCGCTTGCGCTCGGTGATGTCCTGGAATGAACCCTGAACCTTCACCACCTTGCCGTTCTCTTTGACGGGATGGCCGATGGTTCGCACCCATTTGTGGTTCCCTTTCGCCGTGATCAGTTCCAGTTCCAAGTCATACGGCTGGCCCAGTTCGATGGCCTCCTTCATCGCGGTTTCGATCCAGGAACGGGAGTCCCCAACGTAAAGGCTCAGGCCCAAGGCCACATTCGTCTCCTGGCCGGGGTCGAGGTCATGGATCCGGGCCACTTCCTCGGTCCAAGTGCCTTTGCCCGTGACCGGATCGAACTCCCACCCGCCAACCTGGGCGATCCGGCCTGTTTCCCGCAGGAGTGCTTCATGGAATTGCAGCGTCTCCTCGGCCCGCTTGCGCTCCGTGATGTCCAGCGTCACGCCCGCCACCCGCAGGGGCTGGCCGGCGGCGTTGCAGAAGACCCGGCCCCGCGTGGAGTTCCAATGCACCGAGCCGTCCGGCCAGACGACGCGCTTCTCCACTTCGTAGTCCGCCCGGTCCTCCACCGCCTTTCTCAGGGCGGCTGCGACGCGGTCGCGGTCTTCGGGATGGACGCACGCCACGAAGCGCTCGTAGGTCATGGTGGTATCAGCGGGCAAGCCGTAGAGGGCCTTGCACCGTTCCGACCACACGACTTCCCCGGTGAGGACGTTCCAGTTCCAGTCGCCCAGACGCCCGGCCTCCAGGGCGAGTTGCAGGTCGGCTTCCCGCCGCCGCAACACCTCTTCGGCCTGCTTGCGGTCCGTGATGTCGCGGCTCAAGCCCAGCAGGCCGGTGACAGCGCCCTGGCGGTTCCGCAACGGCACCTTGACCGTGAGGAACCAGCGCGCGTTGCCGTCCTTGTCCACACAAGGCTCCTCGCGGTTGAGGATCGGCTGGCCGGAGGTCATCACCTGCAGGTCGTCCTGGTGATAACCCTGGGCCAAGTCGGGCGGGAAGAAATCGAAGACCGTCTTGCCGGCCAGGGCCGCTTCCCCGGCGACGCCCAGCAATTCGGCGTGGGCGCGGTTGGACAGGCTGAACCGGCCCTGTTGGTCTTTCGTGAAGATCTTGTCCGGCGTGCTGTCGATGAGGGTGCGGAGCAGGTTGCGCTCGTCGGCCAGCGCCTGTTCGGCCCGCTTGCGCTCGGTGATGTCGCGCAGCACGCCTTCATGGACGACCACGTTCCCCTGGGCGTCCCGGACGTATTCGGCGTGGTCCTCCACCCAGATTTCCGAGCCGTCCTTCCGGCGCAGCCGGTAATCCACAATGCCGCTGACGCGCGTCAACCGCTCGCGTTCCCCCTGCGAGAAGTAGAGGTCCCGCTGGATATCGACTTGCAGCATCTCGTCCCTGCTGGCGTAGCCGAACATCCTAACCATCGCCGGGTTGACATCGAGAAACTTCCCCTCGGGCGTGCTGCAGTACACCCCATCCGGCGTCCGGTCGAACAAAGTCCGGTAGCGTTCCTCGCTTTGGCGCAGGGCTTCTTCGGCCTGTTTGCGCTCGGTGATGTCCTGGATCGTAACCAGGGCCATGTCCTGGTTCCCGATGTTGATGCGGCAGGTCGAAAGCAGAAACGTCAGCGTCCGGGCTTGGCCGTGAGTCAAGGAAGCCAGGCTGGCTTCCACCTGGTGATGGCTTTGGCCGGTGGCCAGGGTGTCGAGGACGGTGCGGCGGACGACGCACTCGTGACAGCGCGGCCCGAAGCCGCAGCCCATCACACTCTCGAGCGCGTGCAGGCAATGCAAGGCTTCACCGCCGCGCCGGCCAAACTGTTCGGCGGCGGGGGCGCCGGTGAATTGTTCCGCCAGCCGGTTCATCTTGCGCACCCGGCGCTCGGCATCGACGAGCATCATCACGAGCGGGGCGTTCTGGTAAATCGCGCTCAACTCCTGCTCGCGGTCCTTGATCTCCTGCGCGTCGTGCTGGCGGTCCCGTTCCAGAGCCAGTTCGCGTCGCAGGAACCCCGCGTCCCGCTGCCGCCAGACCAAGCCGAGGCCCAAGGCGACTGAAACCAAGAGCACGGCGACCGCGCTGCCCACGGCCAGGGCTTGATTGCGCAACGGGGCGAAGACCTCGGCTTGATCCACCTTGGCCACGAAGAACCAGGGCGAGTCGGGAACCTGCCGCAGCGCCGCCAGCACTGGCACGGCCCGGTAATCGCGACCTTCGACGACGCCCACCTGACCTTGCACTGCCAGAGCGGCCGGCAGGTCCGGGTGGTCGCGGGGAAACCGCAGGTCCAGCGCCGTGTTGGTGCGATGCCGCAGTTCGTTCAGAAACACCACTTCCTCGCCTTCGCGCCGGACCAGCAGGGTTTCCACGGATCGGCTGTGAGTCGGCCAGGAAGCAATCAGTGGGAACAGGAATTGCCGAGCGTCGATTTGAAAGACCAACACTCCCGCGCTCCGATCCGCCGCTGACGGGGGCAGCCCGGCGGCCGGCACGTTGTCCCGCGTTCCCTCCCGGCGCACCACCAGCGGCACCACGAGAGCCATCTGCACGGGGCCGTTCTCCGTTGGCCGGTGCAGGTCGGCGACGACCACTTGCCGCGTGCGGAGGGCTTCTTCCGCCGCGCGGCGGGTCGTTTTGCACAGCACGCCCTCGCCGCGCGGCGGGTGAACCAGCCGCACCTTCAACTCTGCATCCAGCACGAGCGCCTGCTGGTACGGGCCGGTGGCCAGAAACGGGTCCAGCCAGCCCGTGAACATCTGGCGGGTGTTGGGCGAGGCCGGCTCGGCCAGCGAATCGAGCGCGCGGCGGGCGACGTACGGAGTGTGCAGCACCAAGTTCGCGTCGGCCAGCCGCTCGCGACGCCAGACGGCGATCTGCCCCACCTTCAAGTCAGCAATGGTAGCCAGTTCGCCCTGGATCGTCCGGCGGGTGTCGGCCTGCTGCCGACGGAGATAGAAAAAGCCCACTGCGGCAATCGCGACGGCGAGGACCAGGAACGCCACCAGGAGCGACCACTCGAAGCGGCGCGGCGCTTGGGCCGTGGGCGCAAACCCGCCTTCGTCGTGCCAACGCCGCAGCGCCGGCACCAGCCCCACCGCCAACAAGCCCAGGCCGCAGAGGAGAAACGAAACCGCCGTCACCAAGGCCATCGGGATCGTCGTTCCGCCGTACAACCACGGCGTGCCGGAGACGTAGCCCAGCACCACGATCAAGCCCGTCAACGCCACCAGCAGGGCGAAAGCGTTGCCGGCGTGGTGGCACAATCTCCAGCGCGAGAACGGCGGCATCCCGCCCAGGAGCGCGCCGGACGCGAGCAAGAAAGTAAACGCCGTCAGCAGCGACATCCGCCCCACGGGAATACCTCCGACGGTTTCGGCCGTGCGCGTCAGCCACTGCTCCACCGGCAGATGCAGATCGCCCGCCTCCTGGATCAACACCAGGAGTGCGAACAAGGCCACCGCCACCGCGACCAGCGCCCCACCGCGCCTGACCGCGGGTTGGCCGGGCCAGCGGCTGCGCAGCCAGAGCGCGCCGTTCACCAGCAGCAAGGCCAGCGCCGTGCTGGGCGCCATCGGCACATAATCCGCGCCGAAGGCGCCGACCTGCCACCGGCCCACGCCCCAACTCAGCAACGCCAGAGCGGCCAGACCGGCGGCGGCGAGGGCCAAGAATCCGCCCCACCGACGGAGCCTGGCTTCAATATCCGGGATCGATTTCACGCAGCTACTCCTTCTCCGTTCCACGCGGACGGCGAATCACCCTTCGCAAGATTCGGATTCGCTTCTCGCGCGCCTTGGGCTTCCTTGCATTGCGCTCCACGAGCAACATCTCGGCGGGAGAGTGCCCGAATCTTGCCTCGAGTGAAATACCGTAGAGTACGCAGACCCGCCACGACCATTTGCCTGGGCCTTCGTGGACCGCGACGATGCCGCGAGACGGACTGCGGCGGCGTAGCGCAGGTTTTCAACCCTTGTCATTACCCACATCTTTTCGATGCTTGTTTTAGTCTTCTGATGATGGTTTCTTGAGCGCGTGGGCGTGGCTGCGGCCCGCCGTGTCGGTTCCTCTCCGGTCGGTTTTATGAACACGA
>JACRJZ010000075.1 GCA_016219875.1 Verrucomicrobiota bacterium
AACGGAGCGCGGCTGTGGTCGAAGACCCAGCCGCAGCACGTTCCAGAGGACGAAGCTCGGACAGGCTCCCACGCCCCGCGCCTGGGTTGGTGCTGCGGCTGGTCCGGCGGACACAGCCGCGCTCCGTTCCTTGGCAGGCTCACTCTTCAAATCTGAAATCTGAAATCAATACAGAGCCTCCTCACGTCGGCTGCTACGGAGTTCTGAAATCGCCTCCGGTGAATGGCCGGCGTTTTTCCGGAGCCGTGATTCTTGAACCAGTCCTGCGTCCGTGGCACCCCCAAGCCTCAGACATCCTGAGCCGCGGAACGCGCCTGGGCCGCCCGGTGAGAGCACCGGGCCTACAAGGCACGCCTTTCCTGTAGGCCGGGTCCCCTGACCCGGTGAACGCAGCTTCATCTCGTTCCTGGCCTCCACGAAACCGTGCGGACGGCTCAGCCAATCAACCGCCTCCGGAGGTTGATTGGCTGAGCCGGAACGATGCTGTCGAAAATCTTCACGGAAACGCCGCCGAGCACGTAGGACAGGCGGCGCGACGCCTGTCCTACTGCATGGATGTGGCTTAGATGACGCCTCACCAAAAATGCCACGCCCCACGCCACGCCACCCACACGCCGAGCAGCAGGTTGGTGATCGCGTGCGCCACGATGGCATCGCCGAGCCGGCCCTTGAGGCAGACCAAGCCTTGATACGCGAAGCCACACAAGATTCCGGCCAGCCACTCCCGATGCTCCAGGCCAAACAAAGCCGACGCCACCAGGAACGGCATCCAGGCAAAGAAGCTCAGCGGCACCGCCATGAAGTCCTGCTTGACGATGTAGCGGTAGAGCAGTGAGCGAAAGAAGACTTCCTCCAGTGGCGGTACCACCAGGGATGATCCGACGATGCGCACCGCGATGAAGAACCAGGCCAGCGTCGCGCCTTGCCCGAAATGCTCGTGCGGATTCCAAGACGCCTGCGCCGCCGCGGCCTTACCCAGGCCGAGCTTCGTTATCAGTACGTCCAGCTTGGGATAGAAACTGTCGATGCCGACCCACATCGCGAACACGCCCACGCCCACCGCCACCGCTTCCCAGGAAAACTTCCACCGCATCTCCTCGATGAACGGACGCATCGCCCAGATCATGCCTGCCCCCGCGAGGGTCTTCGCCAAGTAGAACCAGTACCGTCCCGCGTCGCCGAACTTGTCCTGAAAGAAAGTCAGTCCGACGAACACCACAAACGGCACCGCGCGGACGAGCGCCGACGAACCTGTGACTCGCGAAATCATAAGAAGACGCGCCAGTGTGCCGGCATCGGGAGCCGTGTGGCAAGCAATCGCTCCAGGATCCCTCCCACTCGGGCGCATCTTGACCCTGCCACCGTAGCGCAGGCTTTCCAGCCTGCTGTAGCGCCGACATTCCTGTCGGCAGGCCGTCCACCACGATGCGGACGGCCGAATCGTTCGCACGCCCCGCAGGCTTTCCTTCGCTACGGCAGACAGGGATGTCTGCGCTACGGTGGCACTGCCAAGTTGCGCCCCAAGTGCCCCTGGACAACCGCCCGCTCCGGGTTTACCGGTTCCCGCAGCGATATTTATCAGCACCATGAGAAATACGAACTACCTCCCCCGCCGCCGCTTCTTGCGCGACGCCGCCATCGCCACCGCCGCCCTGGGCAGCGCTCCGTTTCTTCGCGCAGACGACAAGGCCGGCCGCCGGCCGCCGGTGCTCGGTTCGGGCGAGCACACCTACGAGTGCCTTCACGATTGGGGCCAGCTTCCCGACCACATCCGCTACGGCAACACTCACGGGGTGGCGGAGGATTCCCAGGGCCGAATCTACGTCCACCACACCGTTGGCTCCGGCAGTCCCAGCGCCGACTCGATGGTGGTGTTTGATGCGGAAGGCAAGTTCATCAAGTCGTGGGGCCGGGAGTTCAAAGGCGGCGCGCACGGCGTGCATTGGCACCGGGAGGACGGCCAGGAATTCTTTTACCTGTGCGACACGGCGCGTCGGCTCCTGGTCAAGACGACGCTCGACGGGGAAGTGGTCTGGACGCGCGGCTGTCCGTTCGAGGAAACCGGCCACTACAAGGACCCGAAGGAATACGTGCCCACCAACGTGGCCATCGCGCCCGGCGGCGAAGTGTTCGTGGCTGACGGCTACGGGCGGAACTACCTCCACGTCTATGACACCGCGGGCCGCTACCTCCGCACGTTTGGCGGCACGGGCAAAACGGCGGGCCGCACCTCCTGTCCGCACGGCCTCATGGTGGACACCCGCGGCGCGGAACCGGAACTGGTCGTGGCCGACCGCAGCAACCGCCGCCTGCAATACTTCAATTTGAAGGGCGATCATCTGCGCTTCGTGACCGAGGAACTTCGCGCGCCGTGCCACTTCAGCCAGCGCGGGCCGCTGCTGGTGATTCCCGACCTCGAAGCGCGCGTCACGCTTTTCGACCGGGACAACGAGCTCCTGGCCCATCTCGGCGACGGCACGCACTACAGCGGCCTTCGCGACAAGCCTCGCGACCGCTTCAAGCCGGGCCAGTTTGTGGCGCCGCACAGTGCGATCTTCGACCACGCGGGCAACATCTTCGTGGTCGAGTGGGTGGAAGTGGGCCGGGTGACGAAGCTCCGCAAGCTGACATGACTTTTGTCACTTGCGCCGGTCGCGTTGCTCTGTTTGGTTTCTCCCCGTCGCCGGCGCCAGGGCCATTCCCATCGCGCCCGACGAAGAGAAATTTTGACCGATGAACTCATCACACTCGCACTCCCACGTGGCTGGCCACGCTGATGGGCACCACCGCAGTGCCCACGGGCACGGCGCCCACGGACACGGCTCGCACGGCCACTCCTCGCACGGCCACAGCGCCCACGGACATGGATCACACGGGAACCACGGCCACGGCTCGCACGCGCACGTGGCGGCCCCGGCCCGCTACTCGGCCAAGAAGATGTCCAAGCCCGTCCACTTCTACTGCGCTGCTCCCGAGGCCAAGCACGTGTCCATCATGGGCGATTTTAACGGCTGGGATTCGCACGCTCACCCCATGACGCAGTTGGCGGACGGTTCCTGGCGGGTGGAGGTTTCCATGCACCACGGGCATCACCAGTACGTGTTCGTAGTGGACGGCAAACACATTCTCGATCCCCGCGCGCAAGGCGTGACGCGGAACGAAAAAGGGGAGCGCGTTTCGCTCATCGCGGTGAGTTGAAGAGGCGCACCTTGACCCTGCTACCGGACGGCGGGCTGGGCGAGGGCTGGCAGCCTGCGGCACAACGCAGCGTGGTTGGCTCCGCAATCCCCCGGCGCGCAGCTGTCCCAGCCGCAGCAGCTTCGAATGTCCGGGTACCTCGGGACTGTGCTCAAGCTGGCGGGTTCCGAACGTGGCTGCGGCTGGGACAGCCGCGCGCCGGGGAGGCAAAGCTGCATCAGGCTCCCGTCTGGCACACCGGGTAGCGCAGGTTTTCAACCTGCCGTAGCGCCGACTTGCAGTCGGCCAGGCCGTGAACCTTCCAGCCGGCTGGCCTTTTCCAACGCTCGCCGGTTGGAAAACCGGCGCTACGGCAGACTGGAAAATCTGCGCTACGAGTGCTCCCAAACCGAGCTTGATGCAGCCCTGCCGGGGAGGGCCGCCGCGGGAATTGGCTGGCGGTTTCGCCCGCGTTTCGCTATGAGAGGCGCGTGACCCGCGCAGTGAAACCGGTTTCCCCTGCGCCCTCTTTCCAGTGGCTTCGCACCGGCGAAGAGGCGTTGGGCGCAATGCTGTCCGCCATCCGCGGGGCCAGCCGGTCGGTGCGCCTGGAGACGTACATTTTCGACACCACCAAGCTGGGCCAGTCCTTCCGCGACGCGCTGGTGGCGGCCGGCGCGCGCGGCGTGAAGGTCCGCGTGCTGGCCGACGCGGTTGGGACGTTCTCGCTCTCGGATTCCTTCTGGCAGCCGTTGCGCGCGGCGGGCGGTGAGTTTCACTGGTTCAATCCGGTCACGCTCAAACGCATCAGCTACCGCGACCATCGCAAGATTCTTGTGGTGGACGACGCCGTCGGCTTCGTTGGTGGCTGCAACATTGCGGCGGAATACAACGGCGACGGCGTGACGCGCGGCTGGCGCGACCTGGGACTGCAAGTCCGCGGCCCGCTCGCCACGGAACTGGCCGAGGGCTTTGACGCGATGTTCGACCGCGCCGACTTCCGGCACAAGCGCCTCCAGCGGTTGCGGCGGAGCAAGACCGATCTCTGGACGAGCGAGCAGAACTGGCAGCTCTTGCTGAGCGGACCGGGCCGTGGCCACCGGTTGCTCAAGCGCCGGCTGGCGGGCGACCTTGCCCAAGCGGGGACCGTGAACATCGTCAGCGCCTATTTTCTGCCCACTTGGCGCATTCGGCGGGAGTTGCGCCGGGTGGCGCGCGGTGGCGGGCGCGTTCAGCTCGTTCTCGCCGGCCGATCCGACGTGCGGCTTTCCCAACTGGCCAGCCGCCATCTCTACCAGAGTCTGCTCCGCGCCGGTGTGGAGATTTACGAGTATTTGCCGCAAGTCCTGCACACGAAGCTCGTGGTGGCGGACGACGTGATCTATGCCGGCTCGGCCAACTTGGACGCCCGCAGCCTGAGCATCAATTACGAGTTGCTCGTGCGCGTGGCCGATGCGGGGCTGGCCGCCGAGGCGCGGGAGATTTTTGCCGGCGACTTGCGCTATTGCCGCCGCATCGACCCGAAGACCTGGCGTCGCTCGCGCACGGTTTTCCGCAAGCTGCTGGAGTATCTGGCTTGCATGATTCTGTCGCGCATCGACCCGTCCTTTGCCCGCTGGCAGTTGCCGGGACTGCGATGAACGTGTGTCATTGAAGAAACCGCGGCTCCCGACCGTCGCTTGATAGTTCAACTTTGGCCGGCGGAACTGGCGTCTGGCGGACGGGCGCAGCGGTACCGGCGAATCAGTCACGATATGAACTCAATGCGTTGCCCATTCTCGGTGGCCTTGGCTGTTACGGCTTGGGCCGTCGGCCCCGGCGCCTTCGCGGCCAATTCTCCCGCGGTGGCGCCCATCAAGAAGCCGGCGGCCCCGCCGCCGATCAAGCAGCCCGCCCCGGTTCCCGTCCTCCTGCACAAAGCCCTGGCCGGCCCGCTGCAGACGGTCGAGGACTTGGTCTTCTGCACCCGCGCGCGCTACGACGACGGCCACTGGTACGCCAACATCGGCTATTACTGCGACGACGAGCACAAGAAGGCCTACGCCGGTAACGGCCAGCCCGACGTAGGCCGGCTCTACAAGTGGAACCTCCGCTCCGGCCAACTCACCGTCCTGCTCGACGCCCAAGGCGGCTCCATCCGCGATCCGCAAGTCCACTACGACGCCGCCAAGGTCCTCTTCTCCTACCGCAAGGCCGGCACGGACTTCTACCACCTTTACGAGATCAACACCGACGGCTCCGGTCTCCGGCAACTCACTTCCGGCGAGTTTGATGATTACGAGCCGACCTACCTGGCCGACCGCGACATCGCCTTCGTCTCCACCCGCTGCAAACGCTGGGTCAATTGCTGGATGACCCAAGTCGGCGTGGTCCACCGCTGTGACGCCGACGGTCGCCACATCCGCGCGATCTCGCCCAACACCGAGCACGACAACACGCCCTGGCCGCTGCCCGATGGCCGCCTGCTCTACATGCGCTGGGAATACGTGGACCGCAGCCAAGTTGAATACCACGGCCTCTGGACCATGAACCCCGATGGCACCGGCGCCACGGTCTATTTCGGGAACATGAACTCGTGGATCGTCATGCTGGACGCCAAGCCCATCCCCGGCACGCGCAAGATCATCGCGTCCTTCTCTCCCGGCCACGGCGCCAACGAGCACGCCGGCATCGCCACGATTGTTTCGCCCGACGCCGGCCCCGACGACAAGTCCCTGGCCGTCGCGCTGCACAAAGGAAAACTCGTCCGGGACCCGTGGGCCTTCACCGAGAACTGCATCATCGCTGCGCGCGACAACGAACTCGTGCTCATGGACGGCAGTGGCGCGGTGGAAGTGATCTATCGTCATCAGGGTGAAGGTGGCTTGCACGAACCTCGTCCCGTCATGCCCCGCGAACGCGAGCGTGTCCTCCAGCCTCGCGCCAAGCCCGCCGAGCCGACCGGTCGCATGATCCTGGCGGACGTCTATAGCAGTCGCAACCTTCCCGGCGTGAAACGCGGGGACATCAAGAAGCTGCTCGTCCTCGAATCCCTGCCCAAGCAAGTCAACTTCAGCGGCGGGCCGGACTTGGTGTCGTGGCTCGGCACGTTCACGCTGGAGCGCGTGCTGGGCACGGTGCCGGTGGAGGCGGACGGCTCGGCTTACTTCGAGATTCCCGCCGACCGGCAAATCTTTTTTGTCGCGCTCGACGAGCACGATCTTTCCGTCAAGCGTATGCAAAGCTGGTGCAGCGTGCGTCCCGGAGAAGTCATCAGTTGCGTCGGCTGCCACGAGCATCGCGGCAAGACGCCGGAGAATGCGGCCCCCGGCATCCTGACCGCGCTTACCCGCCCGCCCAGCCGGATTCAGCGGTTTGAGGGCCTGCCCGACGTGCTCGACTTCACGCGCGACATCCAGCCCATCCTCGATCGCCATTGCGTGAAGTGCCACGGCTACGACAAGCACGAAGGCCAGACGGTCCTCGCGGGCGACCTCGGCCCGCAGTGGTCGCACAGCTTCTTCACGATGTTCGCCCGCAAGCTTGTGGCCGACGGACGCAACGGCCTGGGCAACCAGCCGCCCCGCACCATCGGCAGTTCCGCCAGCAAGCTGCTCAAGAAGATCGACGGCACTCATCACGACGTGAAAGCCACGGCCCAGGAATGGCGCACCCTCTGGCTCTGGATCGAAAGCGGCGCGCCGTACGCCGGCTCCTACGCCGGCCTGCGCAACGAGGCCCAGCAGGCGCTCGCGGGCCGCGCGGCCGGGCCGGTGTTCGGTCGGAACCACGCTCTCCTCCAGCGCCGTTGCAGCCAGTGCCATGAGTCTGATCCCGACGGCGAAGCCCGCCCCCTCCCGCTCACCACCGAATGGAACCGGAAAAACGCGCAGCGCCTGGGCCGGCCCACCGGCGCCTACGAGCGCGTGGTGATGGAGAATGACCCCATCGCCCGCTTCAGCCCGAACATCCTCCTGAACTTCACCCGCCCCGAACTTTCCCCGTTGCTCCTCGGCCCGCTGGCCAAGTCCGCCGGCGGGTGGCAAAGCTGCGGGCTTGTCTTCACCAACCAGACCGACCGGGATTTCCAGCAACTCCTCGCCGCCATCCGCGAAGGCAAGTCCGTGCTCGACTCCCAGCCGCGCTATGGCACGCCGGAGTTCAAACCCAACGCGCAATACGTCCGCGAACTGAAACGCTACGGCATCCTCCCGCCGGCCTTCGATCTGGCCAAAGACCCCATCAACGTCTTCGAGGCGGACCAGAGATACTGGCAGTCACTGTGGTACCGTCCGTGAACTCGGTGCCTTTTGAGGCAGTTGCAGAACCTGTAGCAGCCGACGTGAGGAGGCTCAAACTCCAATGGAAACAGAGCCTCCTCACGTCGGCTGCTACAGTTCTGAAAGAGGCTCTCTTGACACCGCCGTTCTTTGGGTGCTGGAAACGGCGGCGCTCGGCCGAGACGCCGCTACGCCGTGGTCCTCTCCTCAAGTCAGCGGCGACGGTGGTGAGAGCGGCTCGCCTTACTTCTTCGCTTCCGCCGGAGCGGCCTCGGCGGCAAGGGCCGGCGCGGCCGTGCTGATGCCGGCGGCGGCGGCGGCGGCCTTGAGTTCCTTGTCCGCCTTGGTTTCCTTTTCCTTCACCAGGGTGGCGCCCTTGCCCAGACGCTTGCGGAGGTAGGTGAGCTTGGCCCGGCGGACGTGGCCCTGGCGCTCGACTTCGATCTTCTCCACGCGCGGCGAATGCACCGGGAAGACCCGCTCGACGCCCTCGCCGTAGCTGATGCGGCGGACGGTGAAGGTGGCGTTGAGGCCGTGCCCGCGGCGGCCAATGACCACGCCGGTGAACATCTGAATGCGCTCTTTCTCGCCTTCCTTCACCTTGGTGTGGACGCGCACGGTGTCGCCCACGTTAAACTTGGCAGCGTCCTTGCGGTACTGCTCCGATTCAATTTTGTCAAACAATGCCTGGCTCATAAATCTGGGGGGAGTGGGGGAGTAATGGAGTGATGGAGTGTTGGGTCAAAGCCCGCCACTCCATCACGCCATCACTCCGTCACTCCGGTTTTGCTTTGCTCGGTTCACCCAACAAATCCGGTCTTCTCTCAGCGGTCCGCTGACGGGCCTGTTCTCGCCGCCATTTGTCGATCTCGGCGTGATGCCCGCCCAGCAGGATGTCCGGCACTTTCATCCCGCGAAACTCGGCGGGGCGCGTGTAGTGCGGATACTCCAGCAGCCCGTGGCTGAAAGACTCGTCCAGCGCGCTTTCGTCATCGCCCAGGACGCCCGGAATCAGCCGCGTCACGGCGTCGATCACCACCATGGTCGGCAGGCCGCCGTTGGTCAGGACGTAGTCGCCGATGGAGAGTTCGTCGTCCACCAGCGTTTCCACGACGCGTTCGTCCACGCCTTCGTAGCTGGCGCAGAGGAACAGCAGTTCAGGCAGCGCCGCCAGTTCACGGGCCACGGCCTGGTCGAATCGGCGCCCCGCCGGCGTCATCAGGATGACCCGCGTGGCGTCCTGCGCCAGGCTTTCCACCGCTTCAAAGATCGGTTCCGGTTTCAGGACCATGCCCGGCCCGCCGCCGAAAGGCCGGTCATCGACGGTCTTGTGCCGGTCGTGGGTCCAGTCCCGCAAATTGTGAATGCGCAGATCCAGCAAGCCCTTGTCGCGCGCCCGCCGGACCATGCTCACGTCGAGCGGCCCGGCGAACATCTCAGGGAACAGCGTGAGCACGTCGATTCTCATGCCCAATCGCTGGCGCGCCTAGCTTGCGGGCCGGTCTTCGATGATCTCCAGCGAGCAGCGCAGGCTCTTCTTGGCGCTGCCGGCCTGGAGGAGGGCGCGCAGGGTATGAATGGTCTTGCCCTGCTTGCCGATGACTTTCCCCACGTCACTGGGGTTCATGCGCAATTCGTAAATCGTCAAGCCGCTTTGCTCCACGGGCGTGACGGTGACTTCCTCGGGGTGAGCCACGAGACCCTTGACGGCGAATTCGAGGAACCTCTGCATAGGCCGGGAGCTAGGCCGGAGCGGTCGCGGCCGCCGCCTTGGCCGTCTTCTTAATCATGCTGGCGACGGTTTCGCTGGGCTGGGCACCCACGCCCACCCAGTACTTGGCCCGTTCGAGATTGAGCGTGAACTTGTTCTCGCGCTTGGTGGGCATGTAGGAGCCGATTTCCTCCAGAAACCGGCCGTCACGCGGGCTGCGGGAATCCGTCACCACAATGCGATAGGCCGGGGTGTTCTTGGCCCCGATGCGTTTCAAGCGAATGCGTACTGGCATAATTCAAAAATTCGTTTCCTGGGGCGATCCGTTTCATCTCGGCCGCAGGCCGTGGAACGGCGCTTCCCAAAAAAGAGGCGCGAGCCTATTCATCGTCCTCCGGGTTGGCAAGTGCTGATTTTGACCTTTTTTGTGAGCCGAGGGGCCCGAATTGACTCAAAAAGATTGTTACCGAAGGCGGGGAGAAATGGTTTGAGGAAACCATACGTTGACTCAAAAGGGGTGTTACCGAGCTATGGAACAGACAATGAGTCAAACAACACGAACGGAAGTGCTGGCCAAGAAG